>NZ_OY775906.1:40000-682757 GCF_963675065.1 uncultured Draconibacterium sp.
TGTTGAAAAGCTTGATCCGCAAACCGTAGATAAATATACAGCTTCCGGGAATCCGTATACTTTTAATTTTGATTCGCAGGAAAAGGAAAACGGACATTGGGTTCAAAGTTATATTTGCTCGGAGGAGTTGCGAAAGGAATGGAACAACAGGAGTGATTATAAATACGACTCGCTTAATAGCAATGGTTTTAGTAATAGGTCTACTTTGGTGCGTTACCTTGCAAGCAGGGGATTAAGAAAAGACAGTGCCGGAGTGAGCGAATTAACTGAGGCGGACATTAAAAACATTGAGCAGGGCATTGCTAATTACATTTATGTAGAAAAACGTTTCTCGTTATATCCTCGAATTTACGAGACTATTTGGGAATACGACCGATACAAAGCAACCGGAAATCCTAATGGTCAATCGCTATCTCAGCGTATTGAATTTGTAAAAGCATCACTCGAAATCATAAAATCAAATATCTGGTTCGGAATTGGAACAGGAAACTGGAAGGCTGAATATGCAAAAGCATACGATGAACTTGGGTCGAAACTAAAAGAGGAAAATCAAAGGTCGTCGCATAATCAGTATCTGAATTACATAGTAAAATTCGGAGTAATTGGATTTGTGCTCATTATGTGTATGCTTTTACTTCCCGTATTTATAGAAAGCCAGGAAAGAAATCTGTTGTTATGGTTATTAATGGTGTTAATTGGAATTGCTAATTTGGGCGATGCCAACCTTGAAACGCACATGGGACTTTCATTCTTTTGTTTGTTTTATAGCCTGTTTTTATGGCATTCGCCCGAGGAGATTAAAAACTTTACCTTTCAAAAAAACAGAAATGGCAAAATATAAAATAGCTTTTATTGGTGCCGGAAATGTGGCAACGCATCTCTCGACTGAATTTAAAAAATGCGGACACGAAATTGTACAGGTGTACAGTCGTACCGAAGAATCTGCAAAACAGTTGACCGATAGTTTACAAACGACGTTTACGACATCCACTGAAACGATTACAAAAGAAGCTGATATTTATGTTGTGGCGTTAAAAGATTCGGCAGTCAGTCAAGTGCTGAGTCAGGTTGATTTTAAAGATAAATTACTGGTACATTGCTCAGGTAGTTTGCCAATAAAAGTTTTAAGTCAATTCGCTAAAAACTATGGAGTTTTCTACCCTTTACAAACTTTTTCAAAAAACAGAAAAGTTGATTTTAAGGCGATTCCCATTTTTGTTGAAGCAAGTTCCGAAGAGAATTTACATATTTTAGAAGAACTCGCGAATGAAGTTTCAGAAACAGTCACAATACTTAATTCTGAAAAGCGAAAGAGCTTACACATTGCCGCGGTATTTGCATGTAATTTTGCCAATCATTGTTATGCAATGGCTGCCAAATATCTGGAGAGTAAGGAATTACCATTTAAAATTTTGCGCCCACTAATTATGGAAACGGCCAGTAAAGTGCAGGAATTACATCCGAAAGACGCACAAACAGGCCCGGCTATACGTTTCGATGAAAACATTATAAACGCACACCTGAGTGAATTAAAAGAAATGCCCGATCTGCAGGAATTGTACAATTCAATTTCAAAGAGTATTTTTGAGCATCATCAGGAAAAACAATAAGAATGTCGTTTTTTAAAGAAGAACTTACCCGCGTAAAAGCTTTTGTATTCGATGTCGACGGAGTATTGTCGCAAGATGTTTCGCCACTTAACGAAGATGGCGATCCGATACGAACAGCTAACGTAAAAGATGGCTTTGCCATTAGAAGTGCCATAAAAGCCGGTTACCCAATTGCGATAATCACCGGAGGTTCTATTGAACGCGTTCGTTTGCGCTACGAAAAACTGGGTGTGGAGCATTTTTACGATAAAGCTCGTGATAAAGTAGCCTGTTTAAACGATTTTCTGGAAAAAGTGAACGTATCTGCAGAAGATGTACTTTTTATGGGCGACGACCTGGTTGATTACCGGGTGATGCAGGTTGTAGGTTTGCCAACCTGCCCAAAAGATGCTGTAAGTGACATTAAAAGTATCTCGAAATACATTTCGGATAAAAACGGTGGCGAAGGTTGTGTACGCGATGTAATTGAGCAAGCTTTAAAAGCACAACACAAATGGTTTACGCCCGAGATGCTAAATTCAAGAGCATTCTAAAATGGACTGGATACCTGGATATAACTTCATTCTTGCATCAAAGTCGCCACGTCGGCAAGAGCTTTTAAAATCATTGGGAATTGATTTTCAGGTGAAAACCAAAGATGTGGATGAAAATTACCCGCCGGAGCTTTCACCTAATCAGATTCCGGGTTACCTGGCAGAGAAAAAAGCAAAAGCTTTTGCCAATGAATTAAACAATAAAGATTTGCTGATAACGGCCGATACCATTGTTGTTTTAAACGGAAAAGTGCTCGAAAAACCGGACGATTATGATCATGCTTATAAAATGTTATCGGCATTAAGCGGAAAAATGCACGAAGTAATAACTGGTGTTTGTCTTAGTTCAACAAAAAAATCGGTTGTGTTTTCATCCTTAACAAACGTACAGTTTAAACAGCTTACAAATACCGAGATCGACTATTACATTTCAACTTTTAAACCGTTCGATAAGGCTGGTGCATACGGCATTCAGGAGTGGATTGGCTCGATTGGAATTTCCCACATCGAAGGATCCTTTTACAATGTAATGGGGCTTCCGCTTCAAAAATTATACGAGGAAATTCAAAAATTTTAAATTACTATTTCAAAAGGTTTCATTATTTCTAATGTTTTAAAACAACCAACTAAAACAATTTTAAGGGTTAACCTATCACCTGATAATTCGTAAATTGAATAGAAACTTAATTAAATTCAATAATATGAATTACAGGATAACATTACTCATCTTAGTTTTTCTTTCCGGACTTTGCTTTACTGCTTGCGATACCAAAGACGAGCCTGTTGAAGTAGGATTTTTGATCCATGCTTTTGATAAGGAACGGTGGGAAAACGACCGGGACTATCTTGTTGAAGATGTTCAGGAACTTGGAGGAACCGTAAAAGTTATGAATGCCGAAAATGATGCTGATAAACAATTGGCTCAGGCAAAAGAACTGCTCGCCAACGGTGTTGACGTGTTAGTGGTAGTACCTGTAGATCAGTTTGCTGCCGCTGCTATTGTTGAAGCTGCACATGCGCAGAATGTGAAAGTTATTTCGTATGACCGTTTGATTAAAAATTGCAAACTTGATTATTATGTATCGACCGATAACGTTGAGATAGGTTCGTTACAGGCCAGATATTTAACCACAATACAACCCACAGGAAAATATGCTTTAATTGGGGGAGCAATGAGTGATAACAATAGCCAGTTGCTTTATCTTGGCCAGCGAAATGTACTGCAACCGTTGGTTGATCGGGGCGACATTGAAATAGTTTATAACGAATTTACCAACGCATGGGAAGAAAAAGAAGGGTATGAACATGGTAAAGCATTATTAAAAGCACATTCTGACGTAGATGCAATTATTGCCGGAAACGACGAATTAGCCATGGGAGTGATAAGAGCTATTAAAGAAGCAGGTAAGGAAGACCAGATATTGGTAGCAGGAATGGATGCCGATTTACGAAACTTACGCGAAATTGTTGCTGGTCATCAAACCTGTACCGTTTATAAACCTTACGAAAAATTGGCAGCCACTACCGCCGATTTAGCAATGAAACTTGCACATAATGAAAATGGGGAAAAAACATATCAGACAGTGAGTAACGGAGAAATGTTGGTTCCTACGGTTTTCCATAACGGAATGATTGTGAATAAGGAGAATCTTCAGTTAACCGTTATTTCAGAGGGCTACCAAAGAGAGGAAGAGGTATACAATTAGTGTGAAGGAGGATTATTTGTGAAGGGATTCTGTTGTTAGCAGAATCCCTTTTTATTGTGCTTTTTTATGAATGACTAATGTAAACCGCTAAAACCTTGAAGATTTGCCAATTATTTATACTTTTGCACCGATTTATTTAGAACAGGTCTTAATAATTGAAGAAGCATAAAGTAACACAAATCAGGTATTTAACCGATTCAACATTTGTAATTCGGTTTGAGCGTAACGGTATGGAGTTTCAAACCGGGCAGTTTGTATTGCTCGGTACAAAAGGAGCGGTTGATCGTCGCGAATATTCCATATATAGCGGAGAGAACGACGATTACCTGGAGGTTTTGGTTCGTGAAGTGGACGGCGGAAAAGTATCATCAAAATTAAAAAAACTGAAAGCCGGCGATTTGGTTGATGTGGATGGACCGTTTGGTTTTTTTAAGTTCGATCCGAACAGTTTTCAGGTGCAGAAGTTTTTGTTAATAGCCACCGGAACCGGTATCAGCCCGTTTCATGGTTTTGTAAAAACGCATCCACAATTGAATTACAAAATGGTACACGGAGTGCGCAAAACGGAAGAAGCCTACGATCATAGCGATTTTAATAAAGAAAGGGTAACTTTGTGCACTTCAGGTGAAAATGGGGGCGACTTCCACGGAAGGGTAACCGAATTTTTAAAGACAGAGACAATAGATGAAAATACAAACTGTTTTCTTTGTGGAAACAGTGAAATGATATACGAAGTGTTCGATATTTTGTCGGAAAAAGGAATCCCGACATCGAACATTTATACTGAAGTATACTTTTAATAAATAATGAAAAGTTAGACTGCAGCAAGAATCTTCAGACTTCGGGCTTCGGTCTTCAAGCTATAATAAAATGAAATATCACGTAGTAACCTTAGGGTGTCAGATGAATATGTCGGATAGCGAGCGGGTAATTTCGGTGCTTGATGAAGCCGGATACCAGTGGACCGACAATGAGGAGGAGGCAGGAGTGATTGGTATTTTGGCGTGCTCGGTACGTCAGAAAGCCATCGATAAAGTGTATTCACGCATTCATAAATGGAATAAGTGGAAAAACAATAAAAACCTGGTTACTTTTATTTCGGGCTGTATTTTACCCGATGATCATGAAAAGTTCCTGAAACTTTTTGATATTACTTTCCAGATGAAAGACCTGCCTGAGCTGCCAAAAATGATCAGCAGTTACGGTATTACAACACCTACGCATTTGAATGTGGGCATTGATCCGCATAACGAGAATATCGAAGACTTCTGGAATGTACAACCACATTACCAATCAAATTTCGAAGCGTTTATTCCAATACAGAACGGTTGTGATAAATTCTGTACGTACTGCGCCGTGCCTTATACACGTGGTCGTGAGGTGTCGCGTCCATCAAAAGATATTATTGCAGAAGTGGCATTGTTGGTAGCCCAAGGTTATAAATCAATTACGCTGCTGGGGCAGAACGTAAATTCGTATGGCCTCGATAAAAAAGGAGAGGAGCTGACTTTTCCGCAATTGTTGCGTGAGATTGGTGAATTGGGGAAAAGAGTGAATAAAGAATTCTGGTTGTACTTTACTTCGCCGCACCCGCGCGATATGAACGATGAAGTGATTGAGGTGATTGCCGAATATCCAGTTTTGGGAAAACAGATTCACCTGCCAATGCAAAGTGGCGACGATAAAGTGTTAATGCGTATGAATCGCAAGCACAACATGGAAAAATACCGTCATATTGTAGAGACTATCCGTCGTATTATTCCGCAGGCAACATTGTTTACCGATGTGATTGTTGGATTTACAGGCGAAACTGAGGAGCAGTTTGAAAATACGCGAAAAGCTTTCGATGAGTTTAAATTCAATATGTCGTACACAGCAATTTACTCACCTCGTCCGGGAGCAACAAGTCACCGCTGGGTGGATGATGTTCCGCTCGAAGAGAAAAAACGACGTCTGCATCAACTTACCGAAGATTTGCGTAAACACAACCTTCCGTATAATGAAAGTTTGATTGGGCAAATCTTACGTGTGCTGGTTCGTGGCGAAGACCGTAAGGAAGGTTTCCTTACATCGTATACCGAGGGCAAGTTAACCATCCGTTTTGCCTGCACCGATAAATCGATGATCGGTCAGTTTGTCGATGTTAAGATTACTTCCGCATCTGATTTTTCGCTGGAAGGCGAATTGGTGGAAGTTGCAGCAAGTTGTTAGAAAAAAGCTTTAGAATATATATTATAAAGATTCCATCTTTTTGAGAGATGGAATCTTTTTTTGTGTTAGATGAAGTAACGTGATTCGCGCGGTAGCGGCTTTGGAATGGGCATTCTGCACAGAAAATATGAATCTCAACTGTCAGGATTGGCATT
Organism: uncultured Draconibacterium sp.; assembly: GCF_963675065.1. NCBI lineage: Bacteria > Pseudomonadati > Bacteroidota > Bacteroidia > Marinilabiliales > Prolixibacteraceae > Draconibacterium > uncultured Draconibacterium sp. The sequence goes on from NZ_OY775906.1 coordinate 46,216, forward strand.
TTGCACGCAAAATATGAATCTGAATCGTTTTGGAGTCTGTAAAATATCTTCTATCGAAGATTGAATCTCGCTACAAACTTCTGTCTTCCAGCTTCGATCTGCGGGCTTTGTTACATCGCTGCATTTTTGATTTCAAGAAACCAAAGTATCGATGCCACTCCTGCAGGAAGAACACCTCCCGGGTGGTCGAGCCCTTCAAGAGGAACTTTCTGAACTAAATTTGTGGATGCACCGGCAGCTATAAAATCATCATACTTTTCTTCACTCACAATTCGGGGTACATAAGTGTCGGCTGTTCCGTAAAATAGTTTGGTTGGAACCGAGGGAACAAAAGCCGGTACACTGTTATCGTGCAACATGTCAAGAACAGGAGTATAGTTTTCGTCTGTATTCCATCCGGAAAGGTATTCAGGAGTAAATAAGTCGGAAACGGTAGTCGTTAGCTCGGCGTTTAAGTCTGCTCCTGAAGTCTGTCCGTCAAACATCGTTTCAATTTTATCGGCATACGGTGCCTGAAAAACGGTATTTACAGATGTTTCAAGATCAAGATTCAGGTAGCTGTTAAAGATATAAGCCAGAAAATAAGGTTGTGGGTATTCTTCCAGTTCCACAACGTATTCGTTAAGTGTTATCAGGTTGTATGGCCCCGCACTACAGGCACTTGCTTTTAAATTGTAGGCAAAGCCGGCATCGGCTTCAATAGTTTGCTGAACCTGCATGGTAGCCCATCCTCCTTGCGAATATCCGGCCAGGTACAAATCGTTGTTAAGCGAAATACCCTCTTTGTCATCGATAAATTCGCGCACTGCTTCCAGCATGTCGGTAACGGTTTGTACGGTCGACTCGCGGTGCAGGTATGGATGAAACATATCGTCAGATTTGCCAAAACCGAGGTAATCGGGTAGCGAAATAATAAAACCGGTAGATCCCATCATTTCCAGCATTTTGAAAAGCTGGTTTTCTGAATCAACGCTGGGAGCATTACTGTGTTCCGTGTTGGTACCATTCTGGTAGCTTAAAACCGGATATTCACCATCTACATTGGGGATGGCAACTACACCCGACGCAAGAACCGGATTATCTTCGAAAGTAGTTTTGTAGGTGATTTTATAAACGTCAACTCCGGATTGAATAAGGTCGCCAATCTCTGATAATTCCTGGTATTCCGTACTTGCAGTGGCAATAGTTAAATCAATTATTGTTTTCGGAATTGCAAACCGTAACTCTGCCTCAATGAGGTATTTATTCCCATTTACTGGTGTTTCAACATCGTCCATTTTGTCGCACGAAACAAAAGCAAAGGCGACAAGTGATAAGTAAAATAGAAATAGTTTTTTGTTCATGGAAATGTGTTTTCTGAATTAATTAAACCAAAAATAGGGTAATTTTTGTTCCTATGAAACTTTGATTTAGCTATTTATAAATTGCCGGTGTTGACAACATTACTTTTTAGTCCGGAAATGATACAGATGTTTTTTTTATTTTCGCGATACATAAACCATTAATTTGGGTTCCAACCTTAAAGATAAATAATGAAGAAAACTATACTTTTTGTTGTTCTCAGCTTTTTTGCATGTGCCGTTTGGGCACAACCAATAAAGGTAATGTTGGTTACCGGAGGACATAGTTATGATACGCTTCAGTTTTTTCAACTGTTCGATCGGATGCCTGAAATAGAGTATGATCATCTTTCCCAACCCAATGCCAACAAAGCAATTGCAAATGGCATAGCAGAAGATTATGATGTACTTGTTTTTTACGATATGTGGAACACAATAAGCCGTGAGCAAAAAGCGGCTTATATCCGGCTGACCAAAGAAGGGAAACCATTTTTGTTTTTGCATCATGCGCTTGCTTCGTATCAAAACTGGCCGGCTTTTGAGGATATTTTAGGAGGTCGTTATGTGGAGGAAAGCAGAAAAACTCCCGAAGAGGAATGGTCGGAATACGAACATGATATGTGGGTGTATTGCACGATTGAAAATTACACGCCTGTTACTGCCGGATTTCGCGAATTGCGTTTTTTCGACGAGGTGTACGATAACATTCGAATCTCCGATAATGTGAGACCATTGCTACGAACCCGCCATCCCAAAAGTGCTGATTACGTGGCATGGGAGAACCGCTTTAATGCCTCTACTATTGTCTATATACAGCCTGGGCACGATAAACGAACTTACGAAACCGAAGAGTACAGAAAGCTCCTTCTTCAGGCCATTCAATACCTGAATACTTCCAAAAAATGAGTTAAAAAAGTAAAAGCCCATTGTAATCTTGCAACGGTATTGCCTGAGTGGTTTTTATAAATTTCGTTTAGGTGTTGTTGTTATTTTGAAGCAATAAAAATCAGCTCCAAATTCTAATTATTTACGCTGACCCTTTGGTTTTCAGTACCTTTTTATATTATATTTGTCTCAAACTGTAAAATATACAATAAGAAATATAATATAATCGATGAAAAAACAATTTCTTTCACTACTTCTATTGGGATTAATTGCAGTGGCTTGCCAAAAGGCAGGTACTGATAATACTTCCCAAAATGATTCAGCTATTAACACAAAAGTTGAGGCTTTACTTTCTAAAATGACGCTGATTGAAAAGATCGGTCAGTTAAACCAATATTCTTCACGTTGGGAATTAACGGGACCAGCGCCTGAAGATGTTGATTCAATGTCGCTTTACAACATGGTTAAAGAAGGAAAAGTTGGCTCAATGTTAAATGTTACCGGAGCAAATGCTACTCGTAAAATTCAAGCCTGGGCAGTTGACAGCAGTCGTTTGGGAATTCCGCTTATTCTGGCTTACGATGTAATTCATGGCTACGAAACCATGTTCCCGATACCCTTGGCCGAGGCTGCCAGCTGGGAACCTGAACTGGCAAAAAAATCGTCGCGAATTGCTGCTACAGAGGCTTCAGCAGTTGGTTTACACTGGACTTTTGCACCTATGGTTGACATTGCCCGCGATGCCCGCTGGGGACGTTTTATGGAAGGATCAGGCGAAGATCCGTATCTGGGAGCAAAAATGGCTTATGCCCGTGTAAAAGGTTTTCAGGGTGACGACCTGTCGGATGAAACAACCATTGCAGCTTGTGCGAAACACTTTGCAGCATATGGTTTTATTGAATCGGGACGCGATTACAATTCGGCCCAGATTGGCGATCCAACTTTACACAATATCGTTTTTCCGCCATTTAAAGCTTGTGTTGATGCAGGTGTAGCAACATTTATGAATGCATTTAACACCATTAACGAAACACCGGCTACGGCCAGCTCATACCTGCAACGCGATATTTTGAAAGGCGAGTGGGGATTTGAAGGGTTTGTGGTTTCTGACTGGAATTCAATTGGCGAATTGTTGCCACATGGAGTAGCTGCCGATAAAAAGGAAGCTGCCTATAAGGCTATTACAGCCGGTTCGGATATGGACATGGAAGGTAACGCCTACATAAATAACCTGGAAGAATTGGTTAACGAAGGAAAAGTTGACGAAGCTTTAATTGATGATGCCGTACGACGTATTTTAACCATTAAATTTAAACTCGGGTTGTTTGATGATCCTTACAAATATTGCAATCCGGAGCGTGAAAAAACAGTATTGCGTTGCGACGAGCACCTGGCAGCAGCCAAAGAAGCCGCAAAAAGAAGTATTGTTCTGTTGAAAAACGAAAACGATCTTCTTCCGTTGAAAAAGGATGGATTAAAAATTGCCGTTATAGGCGAATTGGCCGGAAGCAAAGATGTGCCACTTGGAAGCTGGAGAGCTAAAGCGATTACAAATTCAGCCGTGTCGTTGCTGGAAGGAATGAAAAATGTAAGCGGAAGTTCAAGCATTAGTTTTGCTCAAGGGCCTGCTTACACCGAAGGTTTACGATCGTTTACCACCGAATTACATATTAACACTACCGACCGAAGTGGAATGTCGGAAGCCAAATCATTGGCCTCAAAATCTGATGTGGTAGTTATTGCTTTAGGCGAAGATTGCTGGCAGTCGGGTGAAGGCCGCAGTCAAACCGATATTTCAATGAAAGGTTTCCAGCAGGAGTTGTTGGAAGAGGTTTACAAAGTAAATAAGAATGTTGTGGTTGTGCTGATGAACGGACGCCCGATCGAAATTAACTGGATGGCCGAAAATGTTCCGGCAATTGTTGAGTGCTGGCATCTGGGCTCGGAAGCAGGAAACGGAATTGCAGAAGTATTATTTGGCGATTACAATCCTGCCGGTAAATTACCGGTGTCGTTTCCACGGGCAGTGGGGCAGCAGCCGTTGTACTACAATCATCTTCATACTGGCCGCGCTACAAATGGGGAGGGAAATGTATTCTGGTCGCACTATACCGACCAGAGTAAAGAACCGCTTTACTCATTTGGCTACGGTTTGAGTTACACTACTTTTGATTATTCCAATCTTAAACTGTCGGCTAATGAATTAACAGAAGGCGGAAAAATTGTAGTTGAGGCAACAATAACGAATACCGGAAATGTTGCTGGAGAAGAGATCGTTCAACTATATATTCGCGACCTGGTAGGAAGTATTTCTCGCCCGGTGAAAGAACTGAAAGGTTTTGAGAAAATTAAGTTGGAGCCAAACGAGTCGAAAGTGGTATCGTTTGAGATCACTACAAAAGATCTTGAATTTTACGGAGCCTCGAAAGAATGGAAAGCCGAACCCGGCGATTTTAACCTCTGGGTAGGTCCAAACTCGGCTGAAGGAATGGCTGCTTCCTTCACACTGAAATAGATGAATTAGACACACTTTAAGTGCCGATATAGAACAGGCGGTTTCAGAATAAAACTGGAATCGCCTGTTTTTTGTTTGTTCAAAGTGAGGAGCTCGGTAATTTAATACGGAATATAACATCTTTTAACATTTAGATAAAAATAGACGTGAAGCATCAGCTTTAAATTTCATTAACTTAGCGAGCGATAAAACCACTTTAACTTGCGTATTATGAAATCATTAAGCAGGTTAATCCACAAATCCAGTATGACATTTTTACCTACCCATTATCCGGTGCACTTCTACGGACTGCCCGATGGGAAAGTCTATCTGTGTTTTGCCCGCTTTTATAAAGCAGCCTTTAATAATACCGATCTGGAATTTGTTTTTGCTCGCCACAATGATTTTGTATACAATTACAACGAAGAGGTTATAATTCCTATGGCTGAGTTCAGGGCTCCGGTGTATAACGAAATGGTAGATAATCCCGATCCCGATATTACTATTTTGGAAGTAAGACGCGATATTCGATCTTACACGGAAGCTGTACAATACATCGATACACTTAACCTCACAGATATAGTACTCAATTCAGGAATTGAAAACACGGAGCGATTAGCAGAAGAAATACACATTGGAGCTTAAAGCCAATACTTCTGTTTGATTTATTATTCTCTAGCTTTTTTCTACTTCCAGTTTCACTCATTCTTATCAAGAACATTTTAGTTTTTTGCTCAAAGCTTTTTCTCTAGCGTTTCGTATGCTTAAATAATTTATTTCTTACCAGTATCAAATGCAGGAAAAAAAAATAAATATTTCCATTTGAGTTTTCAGTCAACATAAAAGTAAATTAGTGATACAACCTTCTTAGTTTTATTTGAGCTACTTGAAATAGTGTTGCAAGAATTATCGGAAGATATTCGAACTGCGAAGTATTGGCTCGAATACTCAATTTTATACCAAGGCTATAGAGTTGGAAGGATACTTAGCGCTAATGATATGTTGGGAAAAAGTAAGTTTTTTTTAATCAAAAATCAGCAATTTGTGAAAACAGAAAGTGAAAACCAGAATTATTATTCGGGTCTCTCATACAAATAATGAAATGAACACAATAGATATTTAGTGGGTTAAAAATGCTGAGAGAGGAGTAGGTGAATTGCCTAAATTTCATGGATTTAAATATATTTATTTGTGTAAATAAAAAAGAATTATTTTCTTTGTTAGTGATAGGTCGTTCCGACCTATTGTGTGTTTGGGGGTTAACATTAATAAGGGCAGTTGTTGAACTGCCCTTTTCTTTTTTAGTTTAATCCAAAACTCGTTTTCTCAATATCCAATTCTTACAATATAAATGTAAATCGCGGGAAAAGTTGACTTATCACGGATGTTAAAAATACCGATCAGGTTTTAGGCAGTTTGCTGAAAATAGGCTGAAATTACGGGGGGTTTCAAGGTTTTCTGTATTTGAATGCGTAAATTTGAAATAACAACGATCGACCAGATCTGTTGTTGGGGAAGATAAAATTGGTTAGGGCTATATTCTATTACCCTTCTCAATTCAACTCAAGTGATTTAAGTTAGGCACAATTCTTTTACATCTTACGAGGACGTAAGAAAATATACAAAGGCGACTGTTGAGTTGCCTTTTGTTTTTATATCTAAATTTAATTTCTCTTTGGAAGTTTGATAAGTAAAAATTGGAAGAGGGATGCTGAATTCAATCAGTTTTAACCATTAATTATAATGGCATTATTTCATTTTATACCTCCGCCGGATTATTTACAGGGGCATAATTACCAATAAACGAAAGAGTGCCTTGTCCATTTTGAGTTCTATATTGAGAAAAATGTCCCAATATGAAACCGGAAATAAAAAGTTTGGCACAGTTAAGTCGTAGATAATGAGTGGTTAACGATTTGTGGAACATCAATTGATATAATAAGAACAAATTAGGAAAATAAAAATATAGGGTTTGTATAACAGGGTAGAACGACTTCTAATTTGATTGGTTCTGTATAAAGGGGTTTGTAAATTATCAATCATCACTAAAAAGCGTCCTTAAGTTCTACCCTTTCTTTTTGCTTTTTTCGTAACATTATGTTAAAAATAGTTTTGTGTCGCAGAAGATTCAAAAGATACTAGAAGGCTGACCATAATAAAAAAACCGTTCATCAACATGAACGGTTTTGTATTTACAAACCACTTCAAAAAGTGTACTGAAAAAGTAGAACCATCCTAAAATGGATCACCACAGTATTTTAGTATTTTTCGATTATTGCGTCCGGTGGTAAAAGTAAAACAATAAGATAAAAAATAACAACGACAAGACCTGATTCCGCTTATTTTACGGCGGTAATCAGTTTTTATGAAGTTGTCACTAAGTAATCAGTACTTTTCAACGGTGAAGATAGACTCCATATCCGTTCTTAGTTGATTTTCCGGAGTCTTTTTCAAATAGATATTTTTTCCGAGTAAGTCATCGGGAATGTTATTGCCACTAATCTCAATATGTTTGCAATACTCAAGGCTAAAGGTGTAATGCCGGTTATGAAATGGTTCAAAATCATAACTTCTGGTAACGGTGTTTCCGGTGAATGACAATCCGTCAACAGAAAGTGCATAGAGAAGTGGATAATCGAACGGATTAAACTGGTTGTTCTGAATGCTGATGTTGCGGTGGTAAACAGGAGTATCATCATTTAAAGCGGGAATGATGGGATAGATGGATATAATTGCTTCGTTGTAACGGTACGCACTTGTATTACATAACGATGTAAATATATTTCCGTAGATGGATACATCGGTTGCACCACCTGTTTTGAGCGACGTATTTGCATCGCCTGCAACACGAATAGCACTTCCGCTTGATTCAAACGTATTGTTTTCAATTTCAACTTTACCGGCTGTTTCAACAACAAGGCCACTTGCCCGGCTACTTTTAAAATTACTGTTCTTAATGGTCAAATCAGGTATCCAGCTCAGGTTTTCAATTACGTCTCCCGCGTTCAGGTTGTTGGGAACAGCTTCCTCAAAATGTAGCAAAAAATGTTCCGTATCGATAGCAGTGACCTTTTTAATCGTGTATGTTTCAGATGAAGAATCCGAATTACGTCCAATAAAACTAACCACATCTCCCGGGCGAGCCCAGTTTTGAATCTCACTTTGTTTATCCAGGTAGCGGCATTTTATCTGGTTTGCCGACACAACTTCGTCAACACGAAGACTGATGCTGTAAACACGTACAGGTTCATTAACCATTCCCTCAAAAGTACAACGTTCGACAAGAATATTGTCCTTACAATTCACGACTTGTAAACCATCAAAACCTCCTCCAAAATAGCGGATTTTAGTGCGGTTGGGGATTGCCTGGTATCGGTCAAACTTCAGGTTTTTGCTGTTTTGTGCCAAAATACCCGAGCCTGCAGCATGATACAGCCTGAGATTTTCGATAGTAATGTTTTCCGATTCGGAAATAAAAATGCCTGCATGAGTAGGCGTTGCATGTTGCATTATCAGGAAATTCCCAATTTGGGGCTTTCGTTTAAAGTTGAAATGCAGACGCACAATCCCGGGCATGGTAGCCTCGGCAGAATACGCATCCCAGTCTTCGCCCAAACAAGGGATGTCGCCGGTATGTGGAACAATATACCTGTCATTTCGGTCGAACTCCAATGTTTTACTCCATTCATTCGACTGGCCATTACCCACATCAAACAATATCTTTCCTTCCTCTAAACGGTAGGGCGTTTCTCTGGGATTAAGGGCAATATCCATATAAAGATCGTTCACCCGTAAAACCTCGGCCTGGCCAATAAAAGGTTGTCCCCAGTCAATCGTAACGTTTTTGAGGGTAATGTTTTGACAATTGTCGAAAGTGAAAGGTTGCATTTCCTGATGAAAGATCAGGTGGCTGCCGCGCCCGTCGATTACCAGGTTTTTGATATTCTCAAAATGAAACGCACAAACTTTCGGATGTGCATTTAAAGTGTTTGCTTCGTGGTACACCTTAGTTTTACAGCCATCAGGATAAAAATGATAGGTGCCGGTTGAAAATACAAGCACTTTTGGCTGATCTGTTTTTAAGTCGTCAAGAGCTTTGTAGAAGTGTTTTATTGCATTTTTCTTTTTGGTTTTATACAAGCCATAATCTTTCAGAAAAATATAAGTAGTATCGTTTGGTGCATTTAATTCGGTGGCTTGACCAGAAAAGACAGACAACCATAAAAAAAGTATGATGAATAATGCTGTTTTCATTCTATTACGATTTTCTGCAAGATACTATTTTGTGGTTTTTCCTTCATACATCGATTGGAAAACTTCATCAACGGGTTCCCAAAGTTCTATTTTGTTGTTTTCAGGATCCATGATGTGGACAAACTTCCCATACTCATACGTTTCAATTTCATCGCAAATGGTTACACCTGCCTCTTTTAATTCCGCAACCAGTTTTTCAATATTTTCAACCCTGTAGTTGATCATAAATTCTTTCTTTGAGGGGTCAAAATAGTCAGTGTCCTCTTTAAACGGACTCCAAACCGAGTAGGCCTTTTCATCCGGCGTATCCGACTTTCTGAATTCAAATACCGATCCGTATTCGTTTGTTACCAATCCCAGATTTTTGCTGTACCACTCCTTCATCTGTTCGGGATCTTTTGTTTTGAAGAAGATTCCGCCGATGCCTGTTACTTTTTTCATTTTTTAGATTTTATCATTTAAAAGTAGAACAATATAAAATGGTTCATCATAAATTAGATTTTCCGAAGAAGAAGCAACCTGAAATCCATTACATGATCACCGGGAATGAGGGTGGCTTGTAGGGTCAATAATCCCTTTCCTTCTTCTAAATATATGGTTCCAACTTTTTTTCGGTGAAATTCTTTTACATACCCTTCCATTCGTGGATAAATATCCCTGTCGTCCAGTAATGGAGAATTACAGGCTTCGTTTATTTTGAATTCGAACTGCGAATCCTTAAAGCTAAGTTTTATGTTTGACCCGATTTCTTCTTCAGGGCAGGTATAAAATAACTCAATTTCATAATTACCACTGGTGAGCACTTCCGCATCGAAGGTAATTTTATTGGTAGTAGCGATCCAGTTCGTTAAATAAGTGCTGTTGGGGTATTTGTTTGATCGTTTTATATTGCCGTGGCCAATTGCATCGCGAGCAGGGAGTTGAGTTTGAAAGACACTTGGATGACCTATCGTAAATGGTCGTTTGGCATCTCTGTCCAATTCGCTTGCTACTTCTTTTTGCCAGTTTGTTTTTGCCAAAAGCAGTTGTTGGTATTCATTGGGGTACTTTTCCGAAACGTCGATATACTGTCCCGGATCATTTTCCATATCAAAAAGTTTATTTTCATGATCGAGCCTGAATTTCTGATTTCTTAAGCTCAATCTGCCTCCCCAGTAATTATAAATTATCCGATCCTGCCATTCAGCGTCATCATCGACTAGCAGAGGTTTTAAACTGAGGCCATCAAGAGGATTTGTTGTGCGTACTTCTATCCCGGCCAATTCTGCCAGTGTTGGGAGCAAATCTATTCCACTGGTAATTTCGCTGATTTCTTTACCGGCTCGTAAATTGCCTTCCCATTTTATAATAAGCGGAGAACGTACGCCACCTTCATCGGTTGAGCCTTTTTTACCTTTCATGTTATCATTCCAGCGAAATCCATTTGGGCCGTTATCCGAAAGGTAAAGAATTATGGTATTCTCTGTCAGTCCCAATTCTTCAACTTTTTGAGAAATTCGACCTACATTCCAATCGATGTTCTCGCACATGGCCAAAGCAGCTTTTGTAAACAGCGTGTCCTCCTTTTCCTTGTCGCGATAAAACATAGCAAGGTTTTTGTTTTTATACTTTTCCCAGAATTTATCGGGGACCTGCATTGGCGAATGAGGTGTGTTAAATGGCAAATACAACAGAAATGGTTTGTCCGCGTTTTCTTCAATAAATTCCAGCCCTTTTTGGGTAAGGTCGTCTATGATAAAACCATCGCCTTTTATAATCTCGCCATTATGTTCTAACATTGGGCTGTAATAGTTTCCCCAATGACCGGAACAGAAGCCGTAAAAGTCATCAAAGCCTCTTGAGTTTGGGTGGTAGGGAGCCTGCATGCCGTTGTGCCATTTTCCATAAGCTGCGGTAGCGTAACCGGCATTTTTAAATACTTCGGCGATGGTAGTCTCATCAAGATCCATTCGTTCTCCTCCTGCTCCTGTCGACCAAACACCACTGCGCACATGATAGCGTCCGGTTAACAATTCGGCCCGGGTAGGGGAGCAAACGGCACAAACAAAAAACCGGTCGAAAGTAACGCCGGTTTCAGCCAGCTTATCGATGTTTGGCGTTTTAATGTTTGTATTTCCCTTACAACTTAAATCTCCCCAACCTTGGTCGTCGGCCAAAATAATAATGATATTGGGTTTTGTTTCGTAAGGCTTGTGAGAACAGGATGAAAATAAAAGGGTAAGAAGTATCGATACTGACAGGTTTCTCATTGTTGTTGGTTTAGTTGAAGGCTAAAAATAATTAAACTTTAGAACTAAACCTTTACAATATAAGTGAATTATAATGCTTCGGGATACTTTATAAAATGGTTTTTATTTCAGCTATGTTTGATCGTTTTATCCAGTTCGGATGATCTTCCACTTCTTCCACTTGTTCGTGAATCCAGGTAATATGAAAAGGAATATGAATGCCAAAACCGCCCAGTTGCAGTACCGGTTCAATATCTGATTTGTATGAATTCCCGATCATTAGAAAATCTTCCGGAGCAATCTCCAGGTGGTTGATGAGCTTTTGGTAATCTGCCGGTTTTTTATTGCTCATTACCTCCACATGATGAAAGTATTTCTCCAATTTCGATTTTTGCAGTTTTCGCTCCTGATCAAGCAAGTCGCCTTTGGTAGCTACAATTAATTTAAAGCCTTTTTGCTGCAAATATTCGAGTGTTTCAATAACGCCTTCGAGCAATTCTACCGGCTGATTGATCTGTTTTTTGCCCAATTCAATAATTTGCTCTATAATTTCCTGCGGTACTTTGTTGCCGGTAATCTTCAACGCCGTCTCAACCATCGAAAGAACAAATCCTTTGGTGCCGTATCCGTATTCTTCCAGGTTTTGTATTTCGGTGGTATAAAGCACTTCCATGATTTCGTCGGAGGTGCTGAAATCCGATAATAAGGAACAAAACTTTTCCTCCGTTTCGCGAAAGAATGTTTCGTTTACCCAAAGGGTGTCGTCGGCATCGAATGCTATTACTTTGAAGTTGTTTTTCATGTTAATGTTTCTCGCAGATTTCGCAGAAGACGCTGATTTGGCTTTATCTAAATGCCCGGTTTATAGCGCTAAGTTCACCACTGTAATTCCGGAACCGCCAAAATCTACATGTTCATCTTTGTAGCTGCGCACCATGGGTTCCGAGCGCAGGTATTCGCGAATAATTTGTCTCAGAATTCCATTCCCTTTGCCATGGAGTATTCGAAGTTGACCCGATTCAAACATTATTGCTTCATCAATAAACGCTGTGATTTTCGAGATGGCTTCATCTGCTCTTTGCCCACGAATATCGATCTCAGGTTTAAAATTTAAACGACGTTCAGAGAAACCTTCGCTAACAACCGACGCACGTCCACCACGGTTTTTATCCAGTTTTTTTGCTTCGTTATTGCTTATCCGCTCCAGGTTTTTACTCGGCATTGTTGTCATTAGCTGGCCAAAAGCAACCACAGCATTTTTTGCATTAATTTCAATGAGGTCGCCAACCGTATCCTGCCCTTTTAAGCGCACTTTATCGCCGGGACGCATTTCAATACTTTGTTCCAGCTTTTCTTTTGTAACCGGCTTTTTCGCGTCATCGGGGCGGTGTTTATTTCGGTTATCTTCGCGCTGGCGTAATTTCTCCATCTTTTTAGTGATCTGTGCATCGTTGCCGGTTGTTTTCCGGTCGACATCTTTTTTCAGATCACCCAATTTTGCCCGTGCTTCTTTTGTTTTTTCCTTATCTGCCTGGGCCTGTTTGATTTCCTGGATGGTGTTCTCAATCCGCTTATTCACACCTTTCAGTAAAGCATCAGCTTCTTCTTTGGCTTTTTTCAGAATCTCTTTACGCTGCTTCTGAATTTCCTGTAACTCCGACTCGTATGTTTCTGCCGTGTCGTCAATAATCTTTTCCACTTTGCGGATTTTCATTCGCTTGGTTTCCCAGTAGCGTTTATCGCGGTTAATTTTGCGCAGGTTGCGGTCGAAATCAATATGGTCTTTTCCCACTTTTTCGGTAGCCTGCTCCAAAATATCTTCCGGTAATCCAATCTTTCGTGCAATTTCAAAAGCAAACGAACTACCCGGTTTGCCAATATCCAGCTTAAACAACGGATTCATATTTTGCGAATCGTAAAGCATGGCGCCGTTAATTATTCCGTCGGCCGACGATGCAAAGTGTTTCAGGTTGGTGTAGTGGGTGGTAATAACACCAAAAGTGCCCAGTTCTGTCAACTTCTCCAGAATCGACTCGGCAATGGCACCACCAAGCATGGGTTCGGTTCCGGTACCAAATTCGTCAATCAGAATCAGCGTTTTTTCATTACAATTGCGCACAAAATGTTTCATGTTCATCAGGTGCGAACTGTAGGTACTCAGGTCGTTTTCCATCGATTGCTCGTCGCCGATATCGATAAAAAGCTGCTCGAAAACGCCTGTTTTACTGGCTTCGTTAACCGGAATAAGTAAACCACATTGTAACATGTATTGCAGCAGTCCGGTTGTTTTCAGGCACACCGATTTACCTCCGGCGTTTGGTCCCGAAATCAACAGAATATGTTTTTCGTCGGTGAGTTTTATATCAAGCGGAACAATCTTCCGGTTCTCCTTTTTTAATGTTTTTAATAGCAGTGGATGAATGGCGTGATACCATTCAATTATTGGTTCCTCTTTAAATTCAGGGCGAATGGCATCAAATTCAACCGCCAACAATGCTTTGGCCCGGATATAATCCATTTCGCCGAGGAAGTCGTAAGAGTAGGCCAGTTCTTCGAGATAAGGGCGGATATCATTGGCAAAATTGGTCAGTATTTTAATGATCTCGCGACGTTCGGCATATTCCAACTCGCGGATCTCGTTGTTCATTTCCACAATCTCGTTGGGCTCAACATAAGATGTTTTTCCGGTGGCCGACTCATCGTAAACAATACCTTTTAGTTTGCGCTTATTAGCTGCTGCAACCGGAATTACCGCACGTCCGTCGCGGATTGAAACCGACACATCTTCTTCCACCCAGCCATCTTTTTGTGCTTGTTTTAAAATGGCATGCAAACGTTTCGACATGTTCGACTGCATGTTTAAAATGCTTCGACGTGTTTGTGCCAGCTCGGGCGATGCGTTGTCGCGAATCTTCCCAAACTTATTAATGATCACATCAATGCGGTCGTAGATATACGGGAACACCTGTACACGAGACGTTTTCTGTTTCAGTATTGGAAAAACTTCTTCTTCCTGTTTTGAGAAGAAATTTACAATAGCACGCACTGATTCCAGCGAACGTTTCAAATCAAACAGTTCTTCCGGTTCGAGGAACCGACCTTCCAGCCGGATTTTTTGCAATGCTTCGCGCAGATCGTAAAAATGCGTGGCCGGGAAACTGTCAAATTCGCGGATGATTCTGCAAAACTCATCCACCTCATTCAATTGTAACAAAATGGTATCGTGCGAAGTTTGAAAATGCATTTCCTGCACCCACTCTTCGCCCATCGTGCTGATGCACTTGTTGGTGAGCATTTCGCGAATGCGGTCGAAACCAATTTTTGCCTCGAAATTATTTGGATATATGTTTTGCATAGCCTTTTCTTAATCAGCTGCAAAAATAATGTTTAATGCTACAAGCTGCAAACCTAATGTTCATAGCTTTTTATCCGTTAACTAAATGCCCTGTAAAGTTCGATTAATTAATTCTGAAAATGGAAAAAAACGTAAGATGAAAAAGCAAGAAGAATCGCTTAATTAGCCGTTTATATTTAGTTTTTCAATTGGTTAATTCGTAACTTGAATAGTAGATATTATTTCGAACTACCGTAATGAAGAATTTACTTCTGATATTGCTTCTGGTACTTTTGCTTGATGCTTGTTCTACTCAAAAGAAAATGCTTAATAAAGCATTCTATTATGGCGTTATTGGTCAAAAAGAATACGTTGTTTATTCCAGAGTTGGATATCCTGCAACGATTCATGAAACAGAGGATGGAGGAAAGGTTTTAGTTTATAAGGTGCCAGAGAGTGTAATGACTGGGTATTCAAAAAATATTAAGCCCGGCATAACTCCTTTCATAAATTCTAAGGGTAAGCGCGAATATGACATTGATATGGTGCAAATTAGTGATGCAATGTCTAATGCTCAAGACTATTCAAAATACAGTTTAAACACAACAGCATTAAAGATTTATATTAACAAAAATGGCATTTGTTCCCGATTGGAGCAAAACTTGCCCAAGCTTCAGCAAGAATATTTTTACGATCGTTTAAAAAAATACATTCCGGAAGAATAGGAAAACACTTTCTAACTGAAAGCGCTCAAAACAACATGTTTAATTTTACTTCGGTTGCAGGTGTAGGTACTATGAATAAAACCGTCGTTTGTTTGAATAATACAAGATAGCTGAATTCACCCTCCGGTTCATTTTCCAGGTGCATGATGGTTTGCCATAATTTACCATCGGTGGAATAACAAAGATCGAGTTTGTTTCGTCCGGCCTCCCACAAATCGACACTTGACAGCGGATTATTTATCAGCAATTTTGATCCCGATTGAATAGTTTAGCGAAAAGCCCGACCGTTTACTAAACGGGCACGCCCTAAGTTGTTTGATTGTTGGGGTTGGTGAAGCCACAAATTAGTACTATTATTAAACCGTGAGACGAAAAATAGAGTTACTGGCGCCGGGAGGAGATGTGGATTCGATTAAAGCTGCCATTGTTGCCGGGGCTGACGCCGTGTATTGCGGACTAGAGAAATTTAATGCGAGAAACAGGTCGGAGAACATTAGCTTCGAAAATTTGCAGGGCATTTTAAGACTGGCGCATAAGAACAATTGTGAAGTTTTTCTAACGCTAAATATAATTATTGTTGAAAGCGAGATTCCTGCCTTTGTTACTTTATTGAATAAACTGGTAAATACCGGTGTCGACGGAGTAATTATTCAGGATTTAGGGATGTTCGCTCTTATAAATAAATGGTTTAAAAGCCTGAAAATTCATGCCTCTACCCAGCTTACCACACACAATAAAGGGCAGGTGTTATTTTTACAAAAACTAGGTGCAACGAGAGTTAATCTGTCGCGCGAGTTAGCTATTGGCGAAATAAAAGAATTGGCTGCAGTTGGTGTCGAAAACAATGTCTTAACCGAAGTGTTTGTGCATGGTTCATACTGTATTTCTTTTTCGGGAATTTGTTACATGAGTTCAGTGCAGGGAGGGAAATCGGGGAACCGCGGACAGTGTAGTCAACCGTGCAGAGATAAGTATTTAACTACCGCAGCGGGTAATAACTTTCCACTTAATGTAAAAGATAATTCAGCCTATTTTAACCTGAAAGAGTTGCATGATGCAGGAGTTGCATCGTTAAAAATTGAAGGTCGGATAAAAGGGTTTGAATATGTGTATACTATTGTGGATTCCTGGCGAAAACAGATTCAGTCTTTCCTTGAGAATGGTTTTCTGCTCGATGATGACAGTGAGTTGTACAGGGTGTTTAACCGCGATTTTTCGAATGGTTATTTGAAAGGGAAAATTGGCAAGGATATGTTTATTGATGATCCGATGAGTTACAGCAGTAAGCGACTGGAGGAGATAACCGATTATTCTTTTTCGGATAAACTAAAATTGTACGACGAGAAGGCGGATACCAGAGCAAAGATTAAGCAGGAGATTGACCAACTTAATATTGGGAAAATACCTTTAACGATTACAGTTTCGGGAAAAGCGGGAGAACCATTAAGAATTGAGGTAGAAAAGCCCGACGCTTTGTTTTCTGTTTCGTCAGAAATTAATCTGGCTGAAAATGGAGTTGAAGCATTGACTGAAAAGATGGTTTTAAAAAGGTTAAAAGCCATAAACGAAACAGAATATTACATTGAGCATTTGAATATAGAGGGAATTAGTGGCCATGTGTATATTCCGTTTAAAGAACTTACCGCATTAAAAAAGAAGTTGCTGGTTACCTTAAACGATTCGAAAGAAATGTATGCCCCGGTTGCTGTTCCGATGTTTAAAAAACAAAAGAAAGTTGAAAAAGCGCCTACGCTTTCGGTACTGATTTCTTCGAAAGAAGATCTGGCGCTCTGCAAACAGTCAACTGCTGTTTTCTATTTCCAACTTCCGAATGGAGTAAAAAACAGCTTCGACGAATTGGTGGATTTATTTCAGAAAAATGAGAAGCTAATTCCCTGGTTTCCTGATGTTTTAATCGGCGACGATTATGATGCTGCCATAGAATTTCTTGAATCCATCCCTTCTGCGTTTATTGTAACAAATAATACCGGAGTGGCATTTGAAGCTTACAAACGTGGAATTAGATGGATAGCAGGCCCCTTTATGAATACGGTAAATTCCTTTAGCTTGCGGAGTTTAAAAGAAAACTTTAATTGTGCCGGCGCATTTATATCAAATGAATTGAGTAAAACTCAAATTCGAAGCATTAAAAAACCTGACGATTTTGAACTCCTTTATAGTATTTACCATCCTATTGTTTTAATGACGAGCCGGCAATGTTTATTACAACAGGTTACCGGATGTGCAAAGAATGAGTTGGATAGGGCTTGTATTCAGCATTGCGAAAAAACAGCTTCGATTACAAATCTCAATGATGCTACTTTTATTATTGAAAAGTCGAAAGGTAATCTACATCGTATTTATAACGAAACTAATTTTTTGAATACTGAAATAATAATGGATATGCCGAATTTCTTTTCCGGGTTTTTAATCGATTTAAGAGAAATAAAAACCCGTACTGAAACAGAAGTAAGCAGAAGTGAATTACTGGTGCTTTTCGAAGAGTTAAAAAAAGGAAATTCCGAAGCAAAAACGAAACTCAAAGAGCATATTCATTACACAAATAATACCCAGTATTTAAAAGGAATTTAATGAAATAGGATTAAATAAAAAGGATGTCATTCTTTAAAAAATGACATCCTTTTATCTATTCAAAACTAATGTATTGTTGAATTATCCTTTTGGTACTTTCTCTCCCGGGAATCGTTTACCATACTCTACCCAGAATAATTTTACCTCGCTCTTCATTTCTTTTGAAAGCGAAAGGATACCGATAAGGTTAGGAATAGTCATCAAGGCAATGGTAATTCCCGATAGAGTCCAGATAATTGTGGTATCGGTAAACGATGCCAAAAAGAATCCGATTACATAAACCACACGGTACCAAACTTCGGCTTTAACGCCAAATAAATAGGTAACTGCACGACCACCGTAATACGACCAACTGATGGCAGTTGAGAAAGCAAACATCAGCAGCCCGATTGAAACAATGTATTTTCCGTAGTCGCCGAACCAGCTGCGCGTAAAGGCAATGGTGGTAAGTGGCGCACTGTGCATCAATGATTTTCCTTCCAGCGCCAAACCCTTTGGATTCGGGCTGTCGGGACTTCTGTCGATCTTTCCGCCGGTAACTTTTATTTCACCCGAATAAGGTTGATTATCCACAAACACGCGAATGTCTTCGGCTACTGAGCGTGCGTGTAAAATAGTTGGTTGGTTGATGATTTCGCCGTTTTGTACTTGCAGGCTGGTATTAAACATGGGCAAATCAGCTTGTCCAACCAGGTAGTTGTGCAACTTATCTACATCGCTTTCGGCAGATTCCGAATACGTTCCGTCGAGTACAACAATATCTGTTTCCTGAAACAGGTTCTGGTGTTTCTCCGTCCAAACTCCCGACGATAAAAGTACCAGTCCGGTTAAAGAACAAATGATAATAGTATCAATAAATGGTTCCAGTAGTGCTACCAAACCCTCGGAAACAGGTTCGTGAGCACGTGCAGCGGCGTGGGCAATTGGTGCCGATCCCTGACCTGCTTCGTTCGAGAACAAGCCACGGTTTACACCCCGGTTAAAAGCAAAAGCAATACTGCCGCCCAGAAAACCACCAACGGCTGCCGAGCCGCTGAATACGTCACCAAAAATAGCAACCAGAGATGGAATAATATTTTCATAATTAAAGGTAATAACGGCAAGCGCTCCAATAAAATAAATAATAGCCATTAACGGTACCAGTCGTGATGTTACGTTCGCAATACGTTTTATACCACCCACAATTACCAATCCGAGCAATACAGCCAAAACACCGCCGGTTACCATGTGGTTGATGCCAAAAGTCTCGAAAAGCGAATTGGAGATACTGTTAATTTGCGGAAGGTTTCCGGTGCCAAACGATGAAAGGATGGTTGCAACAGCAAAAAGTCCTCCGAGTAAACTACCGGTTTTTAAAATTTTATTGTTTTTTAAGGGAATGTTCAGGCGTTTTTTCATAAAATACATGGGACCCCCGGCAATCGATCCGTCGGCAGCTTTGTCGCGGTATTTGTGCGACAGCGTAACTTCTACAAACTTGGTGGTCATACCCAGTGCCGCTGTAACCAGCATCCAGAAGAGTGCTGCCGGCCCGCCCAGGTGAATGGCCAGTGCCACGCCTGCAATGTTTCCGGTTCCTACTGTTCCCGACAAGGCTGTTGTTAGAGCCTGGAAATGCGAAGTGTCGCCCTCGTCGCCTTCTTTGTCGAATTTTCCTCTTACTATTCGCAGCGAATGTTTTAGGTAACGGAACTGTGGAAATTTCAGGTAAATGGTAAAAAAGATACCGGTTCCGAGTAATAAAAATACAAACCATTGCGAGCCTCCAATATGGCCGTCGATGGTCGAAAGAATCTCATTGAGTTTGTTCATTATTTGCAGTTTTTTTATACGTTGAATTGTTAATTCAAAAGGTAACTTTTGAAACCCGCAAAACCCGGTACTTTTCTCCGAATGGATGGCATCAAGGCAAGCTTGTTTCAAAAATCGAGCTAAAAATAGTAATCCTGTTCAATTTGCTAAAAAATGAGGGTTTTTATTTTTAAAATGTTATTAAATCCTGAGAAAGGTCATCTTTTGTGGTAACGTGTCGGACGAGTTGGGGCAGATCATGTTTTGAAGCCTGCTTTTCAAATTCTTTTAAACAATATTAAAACCGATTGGTTTTTGTCGTAATTTCGCATAAACAACTTAAAAAGCAATTAATCATGTTACCAAAGTTTTTATTAGCCGACAATTCGCAGGAGACACCTGATACTATTTTTGTGGTTCACACTGAAACGCCACGTTTTATTGTTGAAGCCGACATTGATGATTTCTGGAATAACCAGGAAATTCACTGGATTGATGGAGAGCCCGGCGATGAAAAATTAATTTCGGAATTTATTGAGGCCGCCGAAGAGTTTTTGGAAAAGGAGTTTGAAAACGAAGAGTTGCTGGCAGAAGACGACGAGGAGTAGTTTTTAAATTGCTGATTAATTAAGCAAGAGATAAATAGAATTGCAATGGCAGCAGATCGTTTATATCGTTCGCGAAACAGAGTGCTTGGTGGTGTTTTGGCAGGTTTTGCCGAATACTTCTCAATAGATGTGGTTTTGGTTCGACTGATTTATGTGCTGCTATCGCTTTTCTCTGCCGGATTTCCCGGTTTGCTGGTATATATTATTTTCTGGATTGTAACGCCTGAAAAACCTTTTAATCCATATAATTCAAACACTAATTCGTAAGCTCTTCAAACGACAGATCCATTAAGGGGAAATCTTCCCAGCCGTTAAAATCAAAATGCCACCATTCAGAAGAAATCACTGAAAAGCCAAAATGAGACATAACACCAATTAAGATAGTGCGGTTTTGCAGGGCTGCTTCCGTCAAATCTGTGTAAGCAGAATGGGCTTTTTCCGAAAAATCATCAAATGCTGTGGGCATTTCAAGTTCTTGCCTTGTAGTTAAGTTCACCAACGAAACATCAACAGCACAACCCCGGTTATGACGGGAGCCGGTTTTCGGACTGGCGACAAAATCAGGATCAGGATACACCTCATAAAACTTAAGCGTTGCCACATATGGACGATAAGCATCGTAAACTTTTAAGCCAAGATTTAGCGATGCCAGCGAATCCTGCACCAATTTTAAAGCCGCTGCCACAGGTTTTCGAGCAAAGGCTTTTGGCGATTGGTAAATTACTTCGTTTGTAAAATTATTGCCCGTGGCATAACGAATGTCGAGCACCACATTTTTTAGCTCCTTTTCCAGATCAATCAATTCCATTTCCGGATTTTCCGCAACCTGAGTCTTGTATTCTTTTACCGTATTTACAAGTGATAGATTATAAGGATTCCGGTGTTTGCTAGTGCTTTTTGGAGCGCACGAAAACATAAAGGCACTCAACAAAAGAAGAGCAAGTATTTTGGTCGTTCTATTCATTTATTCCTGTTCAATTCCTTTTAATGATAACTGAATGCGTTTGCGTGGGATGTCCAATTCTTTCACACGCACTTTTACGTGTTGATGTAATTTTACAATTTCGTTGGGATCGGAAATAAAACGATCGGCCATTTCCGAAATGTGTATCAGTCCCGACTCTTTAATTCCCACATCAACAAAAGCTCCAAATTTGGTAATGTTGTTCACAATTCCGGGTAGTACCATGCCAACCTGCAAATCGGTGATGTTGAAAATACCATCGGCAAATTCAAAAACTTTGATTGGTTTTCGCGGATCGCGGCCCGGTTTTAGTAACTCATTTTTTATGTCGGTTAGGGTGGGGAGGCCTACTTCGGCTGTTACATAATTTTTAAAGTCAATTTTCGAAATCAGCTCTTCATTTCTGATCAGGTCTTTTACCTCGCATTTAAGGTCTTTGGCAATTTTGGACACGATTTTATACGATTCCGGATGCACTCCAGAATTATCCAATGGATTGTCTGCATCAGGAATACGTAAGAATCCGACAGCCTGTTCAAAAGCTTTTGGCCCCATTCGTGGTACTTTCTTCAGGGCATCGCGCGATTCGAACATGCCGTTTTCTTTTCGGTAGGTGGTAATATTTTCCGCCAACTGCGGGCCAAGCCCGGAAATGTAGGTTAGCAGGTGTTTGCTGGCAGTATTTAAATTTACGCCAACCGAATTTACACTGAGTTCAACCACTGAATCGAGACTGCTTTTCAGATTTTTCTGATCAACATCGTGCTGGTATTGTCCAACACCAATACTTTTCGGATCGATTTTTACCAACTCGGCCAGTGGATCCATCAAACGGCGGCCAATTGAAATGGCTCCACGCACGGTAACATCATATTGCGGAAATTCCTGGCGCGCCACTGATGAGGCCGAATACACCGAAGCACCGTCTTCACTCACTACATAAACACGCACTTCGCGGTTGTAACGCAGCTTTTTTATAAAAGCTTCAGTTTCGCGGCTGGCCGTTCCGTTTCCAATGGCAATGGCATCAATCTGGTACATTTCCACCATCGAAGAAACTTTTTTGGCCGCCATCTTTTTTTCTTCCTGAGGTTTGTGCGGGTATATATTTTCGTTGTGTAGCAGATTCCCCTGTTCATCCAAACAAACTACTTTGCAGCCAGTGCGGTAACCCGGGTCGATAGCCAGTGTTCGTTTTTGCCCCAGTGGTGGCGCCAATAGTAATTGTTTCAGGTTTTCAGTAAAAACGTTTATCGCTTCAGCATCTGCTTTTTCTTTCGATAATTTGGCAAAGTCCGTTTCAATCGACGGCTGGATGAGGCGTTTCAAACTGTCTTTAACGGCAAGTGCTACCTGTTCGGCGCTGTCGTTGTTTCCTTTTACAAAAAAACGTTCCAGGTTTTCCAGTATCCGTTCTTCGTTTGGCGAAATGGAAACACGCAGAAATCCTTCGTTTTCGCCCCGGCGCATGGCCAGCAAACGGTGCGATGGACATTTTTTCAACGGTTCGCTCCAGTCAAAATAATCGCGGTATTTGGCAGCTTCTTCCTCTTTTCCTTTTATAAGTTTTGATGTGATGAAAGCTCCCAGATCAAAACCTTTCCGAACAATATTTCGGGCACGTTCGTTTTCGCTTGCCCACTCGGCAATTATATCGCGGGCCCCTGAAAGAGCGTCTTCTACGGAAGGTACTTCGTCGTTTAAAAACTGATTGGCCCTGAATTCAGGATCGCGCTCCAGTTGTTTCATTATAATCTTTGCCAATGGCTCAAGACCTTTTTCGCGGGCGATGGTGGCTTTGGTGCGGCGCTTTGGTTTGTAGGGGAGGTAAATATCCTCCAGTTCAACCGAATCATAACAATCTTCAATTCGCGATTTAAGATCCGGGGGCAACTGGCCCTGTTCATCAATGGTTCTCAGTATGGTTTCTTTACGTTTGGCAAGTTCCACATACTTATCATTTTGCTCTTTAATTTGGAGCACCTGTACTTCGTCGAGGCTGCCGGTACGTTCTTTTCGGTAGCGAGAAATAAACGGAACAGTAGCTCCTTCATTTAACAAATTTATGGTGTTTAAAACCTGAGTGTTGTTCAGTCCCAGGTTGCGGGCAATAAGATCTATGGTTTTATTTCGCATATTTCGTTTTCTTGAATCGCAAAGGTAGACAAGCATATCATCTTTTCAAAAAGATGACTTCCTGTAAATCTGCAAAGAAACTTCATACATCCGGCTTCTTTCTTAAAACTTTTTTCCCTATTTTTGCACCTCATTTTCAAAAAGAAGTAAAAGCATGTTTGATAATTTAAGCGACAGGCTGGAGAAGTCCTTTAAACTACTAAAGGGGCAGGGGAAAATCACCGAGATCAATGTGGCGGAAACGCTAAAAGATATTCGTCGTGCGCTGTTGGATGCCGACGTTAACTTTAAAATTGCCAAAAAATTTACCGACGACGTAAAGGATAAAGCTTTGGGGCAGGATGTTTTGTCTGCCGTAAAACCGGGGCAGATGATGGTAAAGATCGTCAAGGACGAGCTGGCAGAATTGATGGGAGGTACTTTTACCGATATTAAGCTTGAGAATAAACCGGCAGTAATTCTGATGTCGGGATTACAAGGTTCGGGTAAAACAACTTTCTCCGGGAAACTGGCAAATATGCTGAAAAGCAAAAAAGGCCGTCATCCGCTGTTGGTGGCAGGCGACGTTTATCGTCCGGCTGCAATCGACCAGTTGAAAGTTTTGGGCGAGCAGATCAATGTACCGGTTTATACCGAAGAAGGAAACATGGATCCTGTGAAAATTGCCAAGGCTGCAATTCAGCATGCAAAAGCCAATGGAAACGATGTCGTTATTGTGGATACCGCCGGTCGTTTGGCAGTCGACGAGCAGATGATGAACGAGATTTCTGCGGTGAAGAAAGCAATCAATCCGGATGAAATTCTTTTTGTTGTTGACTCAATGACTGGTCAGGATGCCGTAAATACAGCAAAAGAATTTAACGAACGTCTCGATTTCGATGGTGTCGTTCTTACCAAATTGGATGGAGATACCCGTGGTGGTGCAGCATTATCAATTCGTGCGGTGGTTGAAAAGCCAATTAAGTTTGTTGGTACCGGCGAAAAAGTTGATGCACTCGACGTTTTCCACCCCGATCGTATGGCCGAACGTATTTTGGGAATGGGTGATATTGTTTCGCTGGTTGAAAAGGCCCAGGAACAATTTGATGAAGAAGAAGCAAAACGCCTGCAGAAAAAGCTGCAGAAAAATACATTTGATTTTAACGATTTCCTGAAACAGATTAGCCAGATTAAAAAGATGGGTAATCTGAAAGATGTGATGGGAATGATTCCGGGCATGGGAAAAGCATTAAAAGGGATGGATATTGACGATGATGCATTTAAGCACATTGAAGCCATTATTTATTCGATGACACCGGATGAGCGTGAAAATCCATCGTTGATTAACGGGGGCCGCAGAAAACGTATTGCCAACGGTTCGGGAACCAATATTCAGGAAGTAAACCGTTTGCTTAAGCAGTTTAGCGAAACACGTAAAATGATGCGTATGGTGTCGCAGGGAAAAAACGTTCAGCGTATGATGTCCGGCATGCAGGGACAGGGGCGGAAGTTCTAGACAATTTCTCGCAATACTCAGCTAAAAAGAAATCATTTATACCAAATAATATGAATTTGATCGACGGAAAAAAAGTTGCTGTTGAAATCAAGCAGGAAATAGCAGAAGAGGTTAAAAAACTAATCGACAACGGAGGAAAACAACCTCATTTGGCGGCTATTTTGGTTGGTCATGATGGTGGTAGTGAAACCTATGTTGCCTACAAAATTAAAGACTGTGAAGCGGTTGGTTTTAAGTCTTCGCTGATTCGTTATGAAGACGATGTTACCGAAGAAGAATTGCTTGCCAAAGTTGAGGAATTGAACAATGATGACGATTTGGATGGTTTTATTGTTCAGTTGCCACTGCCAAAACATATTTCGGAGCAAAAAGTAATTGAAGCCATCGATCCGAAAAAAGATGTTGATGGATTTCATCCGATAAACGTTGGCCGCATGGTAATTGGTATGCCATCGTTTGTATCGGCAACTCCATACGGAATTGTTGAATTACTGAAACGTTACAACATTGAAACCAGCGGTAAAAACTGTGTGGTTTTGGGCCGTAGTAATATTGTTGGTCGCCCGATGAGTGTATTGATGTCGCAAAAGGCGATTAATGCTACTGTAACTGTTGCACACAGCCGTACTGCCAATTTGAAAGAGGTTTGTGCCAATGCCGATATATTGATCGTAGCAATGGGTGTTCCTGAATTTGTAACCGCCGACATGGTTAAAGAAGGAGCGGTTGTTATCGATGTGGGTACTACTCGTGTAAAATCAGATAAAACAAAATCGGGATGGAAACTGAAAGGCGATGTATTGTATGATGAGGTAGCTCCAAAATGTTCGTACATCACTCCGGTTCCGGGCGGAGTAGGGCCAATGACACGTACGTCGCTGCTGTTAAATACATTGCTGTCGGCTAAAAAAGAGATCTATAAATAAAACGATATAACTTCGAAAGAAAAGGGGACATTTTTATGTCCCCTTTTTTTGTGCTGTTTCCCAAATAGTTAGGTTTGTAAAATTGTTTGTAGAACGAATATAAATAGCATTTTCTGGCATCGAATAGATGTGCTTCGTGACACATTCTGAATATTTGTCAAATATTTTTCTATTTTTGAAAACTAACTAAGTCCAAAAACCAAAATATTGAAGAATGGAAAGTGGTGATACCAAGGAGGGAGCTAAGTTTAACGACAGCAAATTCAAGCAAGAGATTCATTCAAAAGTTATTCGTGCAGGAAAAAGAACTTATTTTTTCGATGTAAAAAGCACTCGAAGCGATGAGTACTACTTAACCATTACCGAAAGCAAAAAACGCTTTGGCGAAAACGGTAAATATTCGTACGAGAAACACAAAATCTTTTTATACAGGGAAGACTTCACCAAGTTCATAGAAAGTCTGCAGGAAGTGGTTGATTTTATTCACGACAAACAACCTGAAGAGCTTAGTGAGGAAGTAGAACCAAAAGCTCAGACAGAGGAAGTTGCCGAAGAGGAAACTGTTCCGGAAAAAGACTACACCAACGTAGAGTTTGAAGATATTTAAGCGGTAAGTTTTTACCCCAACTCACTTAATTCCAGCCAACGTAATTCTTTTTCATCGAGCTGTGATTTCATGTCGTCTAATTGCAACGATTTTTCGTATAATTCGTCGTGGTTAAGATTACCTGAATTGAGTAATTCTTCCAACTCGGCTATTTGCTCTTCCAGTTCCGGGATTTCGTTTTCAAGCTGCTCAAATTCACGCTTTTCGTTATACGATAATTTCTTTTTTGTTTGCGTTTGAGATGGTTTGGCCGCAGCTTCCGATTTTGTTTTCGCTTCCGCTTTCTTTTTAGCTTCTTCTTTTGACTTTTGCTGCTCCTCTTCTTCCACTTTGTTGCGGTAAACGGTATAATTACCAGGGAAGTCAGTAATTGCTCCTTCGCCTTCAAAAACAAAGAGGTGATCCACAATTTTATCCATAAAAAAGCGGTCGTGTGAAACCACTACCACACAACCGGCAAACGACTGAAGATAATCTTCCAAGACGTTCAATGTCATAATATCCAGATCGTTGGTAGGCTCATCAAGGATCAGAAAATTGGGATTCTCCATTAAGACGGTGCACAGGTATAAGCGGCGCTTCTCACCACCACTTAACTTTTCAATATAATTGTATTGTGTTTCGGGTGGGAATAGAAAACGTGTCAGCATTTGTGTGGCGCTCATTTTCGAGCCATCCTCAAAATGAATGAACTCGGCAATTTCCCGTACCGCTTCAATTACTTTTTCCTGCGGGTCGAAATTAATTCCTTCCTGGCGGTAGTAGCCAAATTTTATCGTCTGACCAATTTCAATGGCACCTGAATCGGGAGTTAATGATTGGGTTAACAGGTTCAGAAATGTTGACTTTCCGGTACCGTTTTTACCCACAATTCCCACTTTCTCGAAACGCTGAAATTTATACGAAAAATCTTCGATTAGTTTAACGCCGGGGAAAGATTTTGAAACGTGCTCAATCTCAACAATCTTTTTACCCAGACGCGCCGATTTTACGCTCATTTCCACCTTGTCATCGCGAATATTTTGCGAGGCTTTTTCTTTCAAGTCCTGAAACGAATCAACACGGTATTTTGCCTTGTGGCTTCTGGCTTTGGGCATTCGGCGCATCCATTCAATTTCGGTGCGCATTAGGTTCTTTGCCTTTGTAATGCTGGCCTGTTGCATGGCAATTCGTTCGTCGCGCTTTTCCAAAAAATATGTGTAATTGCCCTGGTAACGGTAGATTTGGTTGTCCTCCATTTCAATGATCTCGTTACAAACACGATCAAGAAAATAGCGGTCGTGTGTTACCATCAGCAAAGTCGATTTTGTTTTTTCGAGATATGCTTCCAACCATTCAATCATTTCCAGATCGAGGTGGTTGGTGGGCTCGTCAAGAATCAGCAAGTCGGGTTGGTTAATCAGCACTTTTGCGAGTGCCAGTCTTTTTTGCTGCCCACCGGAAAGCTCTGCAACTTTTTGCTCCAGGAAATTGATTTTTAGCTGGGTCAGGATCTGTTTAATTTCCACTTCAATTGCCCATGCATTCAGCTCGTCCATTTTTGCCGAAATAGCTGTAATCTCATCCTGTCTGTTGTGAGACAGCGCCAGCTCGAAAGCTTTTACCGTTTTTATCTTTTCGTTGTCGCTTTCAAAAACTTCTTCAATAACGGTGTTATTCGGATTCA
The DNA here is from genome assembly GCF_963675065.1 of uncultured Draconibacterium sp. Lineage (NCBI taxonomy): Bacteria > Pseudomonadati > Bacteroidota > Bacteroidia > Marinilabiliales > Prolixibacteraceae > Draconibacterium > uncultured Draconibacterium sp. The sequence continues at coordinate 74,261 of NZ_OY775906.1, forward strand.
GGTCAGGAATCTGCTTGAAATAGCTCATTTTGACATCGTTAGTGAGAGTGATCACTCCTTCGTCAGGCGATTCCTTTCCGGTCAGAAGATCGAGCAGGGACGATTTTCCTGCTCCGTTTTTGGCGATAAGAGCAACTTTAGCTCCTTCAAAAACAGTAAAGGATATATTTTCGAAAAGCATTAACTCTCCCCATCTTTTCGAGAGGTTTTCAGCTTGTAAAAATGGTTTCATGTTTTATGAATTGTTTTCAGGAGAATCCTCATTCTCTTGTTCTTGAAGGGCTATTTTTTCTTTGTAATCAAACAACATATTCAGGAAAGTAGGAATGTTTTTAGCTGTGGCACTGTTTGGCGAGTTGCTTAAAATGGCAATGCCAATATCTTCCTCGTCGCAAAGGGCAATTTCAGCTTTATAACCCAGAACATAACCGGCGTGGTAGGCAATTTCCCGACCTTTGTAATCTACAATTCGCCAGCCGATACCGTAACGTTTTGATTTTACATCGCGTCCCCAGCTTCTAAAATAACTACGTTTTAACGGCGAGTTTACCTGTGGTGTAAATACTGTTTGACGTGCTTTTGTATCAAATATTTCTGAATTATCATCGGTTAAAGCACACAGGAAATTTCCAAGATCGGAAATGCTGGCGTTAACACCGGCTGCCGGAGCAGTGGAGTAATAACGGTCGTTAAGGCGCATCGGGCTGTAACGATTGTGCCCGCGATTATAGTGCGGATATGCTTTGTTATTGTTGTTTTTAAAATCTTCAAAATTCACCGAAGCATCATCCATTCCGAATGGTTGAAACAGTTTTTCTTTAATCACCGACTCAAAAGTTTGGTGCGTTCTTGCGCACGTAATCGGATCGTAAATACTGTAGACTACATTTTGGTAGCCATAAAGTTGCCCGGGAGCGGCAGTCTGATCAACCTGGTCTAAACGCTCAATAATCTTTTCCAGCGGTACTTTGTCTTCTACCATCAGATCATAAGCATGTGGAATCAGGCCGGAAGTATGACTTAATAGATGACGAACAGTAAGTTGGTTCGTGTATTCCGGATTTTTTAGTTTGAAACCGGGAAGGTAGTCAACGATACGGTCGTCGAGTTTTACAATGTTTTCTTCGTCAAGAATTCCTGCTAAAACACCGGTTACCGATTTTGAAACAGAAGCCAGGCGAAAAACAGTATTTTTGTTCACCGGGTTTTTCTCTCCGGCTTTTCGAACGCCAAAACATCTCACCAGTGCAATTTTTCCTTTGTAGGTAATTACCGCTGCTGCTCCAACAGTTCCCGATTCTTTTAAATTTTGTTCCAGTATACTATCGAAACGTGTAAGTGTATTTTCAATCTCAATAACGGGATTGTACTCGGGCTCAACAACAGCAACTTCCTGTTTGGCTTGTGCTTCTGCCTTTTCCGTTCCTACAAACGACTGTAATTTGAAAGCCAGAATTGCCAACCCAACTACTACCACAACTACATAAATTCTTCTTTTCAAAACGATTCCTCCTTCACAATTTCAACAAAAATAGAATTTATCTGCTTGATTTTTAGGTGAAGTGGAATTTTCTGGACATTTTTTATTCACTAATTAGTATTAATAACCTGAGAAACGGAAAAAGCCGGCATGAACCGGCTTTTTATTTTGCTGTTTAATTATTACTTAAAATCATTTCGTAAAAGGGGAGAAATGATGCTTAAGCATTTGTATATATGACTGTGTTTTATCAATTCTGTTACACCTTTTGAGAAAAAAAATCGCTTATTTTTGAAAAAAATTAGAAAATGAGAAAGAAAGAACTCTTTGAATACATTATAGATTATTTTGAGAAATCGATGCCGATTGCTGAAACAGAACTCGATTACGGGAATCCGTTTGAGTTGATCGTTGCAGTAATTTTATCAGCTCAATGTACTGATAAACGGGTGAATCAAATTACTCCCGAATTATTGAAACGTTTTCCGACACCCTATAAAATGGCAGAAGTGGAGCCGGCAGAAGTTTTTGATTACATCAGAAGCTGCTCGTACCCGAATAATAAGGCGAAACACCTGGTTGGGATGGCGCAAAAACTTATCGAGTTGTTTGATGGAGAAGTTCCGAGCGATGTTGATGACCTGCAGAAACTACCTGGTGTTGGACGAAAAACCGCGAATGTAATTGCATCGGTGGTTTATAATAAACCGGCACTGGCTGTTGATACACATGTTTTTAGAGTGGCAGCTCGTATTGGATTAAGCACAAACGCAAAAACACCATTGGCAACTGAGATGCAGTTGATGAAATACATTCCTGAAGAACTGGTGCCCAAAGCTCACCACTGGCTTATTCTGCACGGACGTTACACATGTTTGGCCCGCAAACCCAAATGCGAAAAATGCGGATTAACCGAAGTGTGTAAATTTTATAAAAAGGAAGTGCAGAAGTAATTTTTACGTATTCGATTCTAACTCTTTTGCAGTTTCCTGAATTATTGCCCAGGCATTTTTCACATGTTTTTCTTCAATGTGCGTTTGCCCGATATTCATGCGCAGAACAACTTGCCCGTTTAATTTCGTGTGGGTGAAAAAGATCTTCCCGGCTTCATTGATGGTGTTCATCAGTTTCAGGTTGAAAGTATCGTCGGATTTGTGGCGGAAGCAAACCATATTCATTGTTGTCGGAACAACTACTTCAAAGTCTTCCGAATCTTTTACCCAGTTTTCAAATTCGTTGGCCAATCGAACATGTTCGCGAATAAGATGCTGAAGTCCTTCAACGCCATAGTGGCGAATTACAAACCAAAGTTTTAGTGCCCTGAAACGTCTGCCCAGTTGAATGTGCCAGTCGCGGTAATCAAATACTTCGCCCGATTCTGTAGCTTTGTTCCGCAAATATTCAGGCAGAATGGAAAAGGTATTGATGAGTTCGTGTCGGTTTGCTACCCAAAAAACATTACAATCAAAATTCGTGAACATCCATTTGTGCGGATTAAAACTGTAACTATCGGCCAATTCAACGCCATCAGCTAAATGGCGGAATTCCGGACAAAGCATGGCTGTTCCCAGCGACGCAGCATCAATATGGAACCAACAATTTTCCTGTTTGCAGATCTTTCCGATTTCGGGCAGTGGGTCAATCGCAGTTGATGAGGTTGTGCCAATAGTTCCGCAAACAAAAAATGGAATTAGACCACTAGCGCGGTCATCTTTTATTTGTTGTTCAAGCAGATCGGGCAGCATCGAACAGTTTTCATCTACGTCGATCAGACGAAGATTTGCTCGCCCAATTCCTGCAATTTTTACTCCTTTTTCTACCGATGAGTGCGTTTGCGAAGAAACATAAGCAACCAGCTTTTTATCCAATCCATCTTCGTTTGTTTTAAAGCCTGTAGTTCTTTCGCGTGCTGCGATAATTGCCGTTAGAGCTGCTGTTGAAGCCGTATCCTGAATAACACCGCCACCCGATGAGGTTGATCGGAATTGTTCGGGCATGTCCATCATATCGGCCAGCCAGTCGAGTACCCGGGTTTCCACTTCTGTAGCAGCCGGACTGGTTGCCCACAACATTCCCTGCACACCAAGTCCCGAGGACACTAAATCACCCAAAATTGAAGGGAATGAAGTGTTCGCATTAAAATAGGCGAAAAAGTTGGGCGACTGCCAGTGTGTAATTCCCGGCATGATCTTTTCATCCAGATCTTTAATCATATCGTCGATGCTTTCGCCTTGCTGAGGTGCTGAATCCGGTAATGACTTGATGATGTCACCGGGTTTTACCTGCGAAAGAACGGGATAATCTTCGATCTGTTCGTAATAATCAGCAATCCAATCGATTATTTTTTTGCCTTCTTTCCGAAACTGTTCCGGGCTCATGTGGTAGTTGTGCTTTTCCAATTTTGTGTGGTTTAGTTTTTCAAAATGACTTTTGTGAATAAGGATTAACTATTAATACCTGACTTCAAAGTCGGAATACGATTCAATAACCTGAAGTTCGGCCGAGTGAACACTTTTTACGAGGGAGAGGGGAGGCCCGACCCAAAGGTAATCAATCAATGTTTTCACGGCAGGTTCGGGGCCTTGTGCCAGCACCATTACACCACCATCAACTGTATTTCGCACCCAGCCGGTAACATTAAGTATTTTAGCCTGTTGCTGCACGTAATAGCGAAAACCAACTCCCTGAACCCGTCCTGTTACTCTTATTTCGTATTGAACCATAATTTTTACATTCAAGCGAATGTAAAAGTAATAAAATTGATTATTTAAGCCTGTACCAAATAGTCGGTCAATTCTTTTTGGGTTGCTTTATATTTAATGCTTAAAGAGGAATCGGCTGTCTGCAGTTGATTGATAATTCGCGAAACCTGCTTTAATACATTCACACAACCATCGTAAGCGCGATTGATTTTGCTTTGCACAACCCAGTCCGTAATAAGGTTGTCAAAAAAGTAATCGGCAAATGTTGTCAGGCCGTCCAGCTGCAAGTCCATTGTGCCTACCTGGCCTACCTGAACATCATTAAGTTCGCGGTTAAATTTTTGTAACCAGTATTGCACATCATGAATCAGTGATTTTGCATCGTCCATTTTGGAGTGTTTCACAGCTGTTGCCAGTAGTCCTCCGCCAACCATATCGAATGTGCCCCAGTTTTGTGCTTTGCGCAATGATTCCAATGCCAGCTTCAATCCTTTAATGGCCATTTCGCCTGCATGTATTGCTTCGTTAACTTCTTTCTTTTGCGAATAGTAGTGACCGAGTTGTTTTTCATATTTCTGAAGAGTGCCATCGTTTGCGGCTTTTAATTGCTGTTCTTTTGCAGATAGGAGCGCTTTATAATCCTTTTCGGGATTTCCGCACTGTTGTAGTTCGCGGCTCAGTCTTTCAACTTCTTGCTTAAGGTTTTCGATTTGTTTTTGACTATTCTCATATTTAAGTTTGGCCGCGAGGTATTCCTGTCGTTCTTTATCCAACTTTTTTTCTTTAGTTCCCAGCAGCTCGTGGAAGAGATTGGTTATTCCCCCTTCTTCCAGCCGTTTTACATCATCAAATTCTTTTGTCAGTTCTTTTTTTAGTCGAACTGATTTGCTTTGTTCCTGAGTAAGTTCTTTTTGAGTACGATTTAAAAGTTTTTCAATGCGGGTTTTTTCTTCCGCACTTTCTTTCAATTGAATGAGGTTCATGTTGAATTTTTTGTTTTTTGTAAAAATAGAAAAAGGTTTTTCCTCTAGTTAATTTTTAAAAGCTGCCACATTTTCGGGTTGTACCAGTGCCCAAATTGAATAGACACCGATGCCTGTTCCAATTGGGAAGCTAAACAGGTTCAGTACAGAAATGATAAGGGTAAGAATTCGTGCCCACTCTTTACGTTTGAATAAACCTATTCCGGCGAGAATCCCCGGCAAGCTTACTACAAATGCAATAATCATGATTACGTTGGCGATAATCGAAAGTACAAATTCAGCTTCGTGATCATCGGCAAAATCACCAATTACGTGAAAAAGGATAAAAATAGTTGTGGCAATAAGTAGCCCAAAAATACTGTAGACAATTTGTAGTGTAGCAACTACATTAATGTGTTTTTCCATGATTTGTTGTTTTTTGTTTCGATGAATTTACAAAATTGACATGCAAAGCGGAGAAACTTTTAGATGAACGGCAACAAATTGCCGTTAAATTAGTTATTTAGATAGGCTTAGTTAATTGGAAAACTTTAATTTTGCATCGCAAAGTTTCAAATGGATAGGATATGGAAATTTTAATAGTAGTTTTATTGGCAGTTGCCTTGTTAGGCATCGGAATGCTGGGAATGGCGATGAGGATTGTTTTTCTTAAAGGAGGTAAATTTCCGAATACGCATGTTGGTGGAAATGCACATTTAAAGAAAAATGGTGTGCATTGTGCAACTACGCAAGATAAACTTGCACAGCGCGAGGCCAGAAAGGAATTGCAATTCAAAAAATTGAATTTAGTAACAGATACAGAAGCCGGTAAATAACCGGCTTTTTTATTTTCGTAACATTTCGCCAAAACCTTCCGACATGTAAACCTGGTTCTCACCATTGTCGTCGGCATAAATAAAATAGATTTCCATTCCCGGTATCCGGCGTGCAATTTCAATCCCTGCATCTTTACCCAACACCATAAAAGCGGTGGCAAAAGCATCAGCAGTCATACAATCGTTGGCAACTACTGAGGCACTTAACAAACTGTGTTGTACCGGATACCCAGAAATCGGATCAATGGTGTGCGCATATTTTTTACCGTCTTCTTCATAAAAGTTCAGGTAATTGCCTGATGTTGCCATGGCGCGGTTGTCCAACATTAAAGCTGCACTTAACTCGTTCTCAAAAGGATTTTCAATAGGCTTGCGGATCCCGATCGTCCACACTTTACTTTTATCATTCACGCCCTTTGCAACCACTTCGCCGCCAATATCAACCATGTAATTCAGACAGCCTTTCTTTTGCAGAAACTCACCGATTAAATCGCAGGTGTAACCTTTGGCAATGGCACTCATATTTATTGTCATATGAGGATTTTCCTTTATGATTTTACCATTTTCAAGGCGAATCTTTTCATAGCCGCAAATTTGCTTTAACGAATCAACCTTTTCATCTGTCATTTTTTGCCGGTCTTCCGGGCCAAATCCCCATGCGCTAATCAGCGGACCGGCAGTAATATCAAAAGCACCATTGGTAATTTTTGCAATTTCTTCAGCTTTTAAGAAACAGGTAACAAATTCGGGTTCGAGCTCAACGGGAGTGTTGTTATTTACTTTTGTAATGGTTGCCATCTTATCGTAATGCGAAAAAATGCGCGACAGGCGTTGCAGTTCATCATCAATGGCAGTCTGTAAATCTTCGCCGTTCGGGCTTTCATATTTAATGCTGTAATAAGTGCCGTAAATAGTTCCGTTATTGGCAATGTATTTTGATGTGCCGGTGTTACAGGCTTGAAAAATAAGGATCAATCCTATTAGGAGAAGTAATCGCTGATTCATTTTTACGCATTTGAATTTGCTGCGAATTTAGGAAATTTATGCGCAAGGGGCCGTGATTAAAGGAGGGAAATACCGGAGAAGTTTCGAGAGCTGCCGAATTATTTTTCTGTCATCGAATCAATCAGGCGGTTAAGTTTTTCTCTTAGATCAATCAATTCTTCAACCGTGATTTTGTCGGTATCAAGTTGGGCTGCCAGCTTTTCCGGTATTTCAGCTGCCTGATTACGTAATTGTTGCCCTTTATCAGTAAGGCTTACAGTTACTTTTCGTTCATCTTCATCCGATCGGGTGCGTTTTACAATTCCCTGCACTTCCATTCGTTTCAAAAGCGGAGTAATGGTGTTGGTGTTCAGGATCAGTTTTTTTGCAATTGTATTTACCGGCATGGAATCGCTTTCCCAAAGCACCATTAAAACCAGATATTGCGGGTAAGTAATTCCCAGCTCATCGAGCATTGGCTGATACGTGCGTGTTATCAAACGCGAGGCCGCATAAATGGGGAAACAAAGCTGATTACTGAGTTTTAACTGTTCGAAATCCATGTTATATATTTTTTGTGTAAAGATAAAAAACGAAGTCGCTGAAGGGTGTCATCAGCGGCTTCATTTGCTGCGAATAATCTTCACGTATTATAAAAATTTAATTCTGTAAAAGTTTTGCAATGTGGCCTTCCAGTTTTTCCGGTTTTGTTGTTGGCGCAAACCGTTTTACCGGATTACCGTTGGCATCGATCAAAAATTTCGTAAAGTTCCATTTGATCTTACTTCCCAAAATTCCGCCCAGTTCTTTTTTCAGATACTTGTAAATCGGATGTGCATTTTCTCCGTTTACATCTATTTTCGAGAACATGGGAAAGGTTACTCCGTAGTTTAGCAGACAACCTTCGGCAATTGATTTTTCGTCGCCGGGTTCCTGGTTAGCAAACTGGTTGCACGGAAATCCAAGAATCACCAATCCTTTGTCTTTGTATTCTTTGTACAGTTTTTCCAGCCCTTCAAACTGTGGTGTTAATCCACATTTGCTGGCCGTGTTTACTACTAAAACGGTTTTCCCTTTGTAGCTGTCCATAGCAACTTCTTTGCCCTGCAAGCTTGTTGCTTTAAATTGATAAAAATTATTTTCCATTGTCTAATTGTTTTCTTATCTGTCTTTTGTTAAAATATCGCACACGATACAAATATAGGAATTGTTTTATATGTCGCAAGCGATATAAAATAAATACGAATAAAAGGAAAGGATAAATTCATATTTCGAAAAACTGTTCGTACTTTTGCGAACAACGAACAATGTGAAAATTAATGGAAGTAAAAATTATTACAGATCAGCAACAAAAAATAGCCCGCTATGCAAAAGCGCTCGGACATCCGGTGCGTGTGTATGTATTGCAGTTGCTGGGCAAACAGAGTTGTTGCTACAGTGGCGATTTAAGTGACGAGCTGCCAATTGCAAAGTCAACTTTGTCGCAACATTTAAAAGAATTAAAGGATGCAGGATTGATTCAGGGCGAAATTGAAGCGCCCCGAATTAAATATTGTGTGAACAAAGAGAACTGGGCAGAAGCGCAGGAGTTATTCAAGAACTTTTTGAAAATAGATTAAAAATTTATGCAAATCGTTCGTGTTTCAGCGAACAATAAATCAAAAAAACCAAAAGAAAGATGGATATAAAAGTTTTAGGAACCGGCTGTGCAAAGTGCAAAAAGCTGGAAGAAAGGACAAGGAATGCTGTAAGTGAATTGGGCGTTGAGGCATCGATCGAAAAAGTAGAAGACATTTATAAGATCATGCAGTTTGGTGTTATGAATACACCGGCACTGGTAGTTGACGGGAAAGTAATTATGAGTGGAAGACTTCCCGGAGATAAAGAATTAAAAGAATTATTGTCGTAGCAATTAGCGACAAAAACGATTTAGGAAAAAGAAATATCATCAACCTTTAACCGTACTATTATGAAGAAATTAATTAGTATTTTAAGTATTCTGCTTTTTATTGGAGCAATTTCAGCAAATGCTCAATGTTGTTCCGGTTCAGCTAAAGGCGGTCCGAGTGCACCGGCAGACGGTTGTGCAGTAACTCCGCAGTCAAGTGAAGTAAAAGCCTATTATTTTCATGCAACAAAACGCTGTGTTACTTGCGAAGCAGTGGAAAAAGTAGCCAAAGAAACTATTGAAGAAAACTACAAAGGGAAAGTAACTTTCGAGTCGATTAATCGCGAAAAAGAAAAAGATAATCCTTTGGTGAAAAAGTACAAAATTAGTGGACAAACCCTGTTGTTGGTAAAAGGCGACAAAATGGTTGACCTTACCAGTGCCGGATTTATGAATGCGCGAACCAAACCCGAAAAATTTGAAAAGCGGTTAAAGTCAGAAATCGACGCGATGCTCTAATCCATTATGGAGGTATTACAAACAATTTTTGAGAACTCGGAAATTCCGATATTGTCGGCACTTATGCTGGGGCTTATGACAGCTATAAGCCCTTGTCCGCTGGCAACCAATATAACGGCAATTGGCTACATCAGTAAAGATATTACCAGCCAGAAAAAAGTATTTTTTAACGGTTTGGTTTATACTTTAGGACGTGCCTTCTCGTATACCGCCATCGGTTTGCTGTTCTTTTTTGGTGCCAGCCAGTTCGAGTTCTCGTCTTTTTTTCAAACCTGGGGCGAAAAAATTTTAGGTCCGTTACTTATTATAATTGGCCTTTTTATGCTAGGTGTTTTAAAGTTAACCATCCCGGGAGTTGGCTCGCTTACTGAGAAAATGCAAAATAGGTCGAATAGCGGATTTTGGGGCGTGTTGTTGCTGGGAATTGTATTTGCACTGGCTTTTTGCCCGTACAGTGGAGTTCTTTATTTTGGAATTCTGATTCCGATGACCATTAGTAGTGCCAGCGGGTTATACCTACCAATCGTTTTTGCCGTGGCAACCGGTATTCCGGTTATCATTTTTGCCTGGTTAATAGCTTTTAGCGTAGGCTCCATAGGTAATCTGTACAACAAAATGAAAACCTTTGAGATTTGGTTTCGTCGTATAATTGCTGTGCTGTTTATTGGTGTGGGTATTTATTATATTCTAACGCTTTTTATTTTACCATGGATAAGTTAATCTGTTATTGTAAAAATATACGCGAAGCAGAAATCCGGTCGGCAATGGACAAGGGTGCAAAAAGTTTGCAGGATATAAAAGAAACAACCGGGGCATGTACCGGATCGGATTGTAAAACGCTAAATCCTATAGGAAAATGTTGTGCCGATGATATTCGCAAGATATTGGGAGAGCAGAAGCTTGAAAAGCCAAAATGTTGCTGCTGTGGCTAATGTTTATCGTTGTGCGGTGAATAAGATTTTACATCTGTTGTTGAGATAAAAAATTTTAAAAGAATAGTTCGTAAAAATACGAATGGAAAAGTGATGATAGAGAAAGTGATTTTTTTAAACAGAAAAACAAACGGTTGGTTACTACCGCTTTTTATGATTCCTGTGTGGCTATTGCTGTATATGAACCTGCAAAATATTGCCGATTTAATTATCGATGATGTGGCAGGAATGACAGCCGGAAAACATTTAACCGAAACACTGCGCTTTTTTATTTTCGAAGTGCCCAAAGTGATGCTACTGTTGGTACTGATAATTTTTGGAGTGGGCATTATTCGTAGCTATTTTTCTACCGAGAAGACCCGGAAAATGCTGCAGGGAAAATCGTTGTTTACCGGAAATATTATGGCTGCTTTGTTGGGCATCGTAACTCCTTTTTGCTCGTGCTCGGCAATTCCCTTGTTTTTAGGTTTTGTTGAGGCAGGAATTCCCATCGGTGTTACTTTTTCGTTTCTAATTGCAGCGCCAATGGTTAACGAGGTCGCACTTGTTTTGCTGGTTGGCCTGTTTGGTTGGAAAGTGGCAATTATTTATGTGGTAACCGGTTTAACGATTGCCATTCTTTCGGGGTGGCTGATCGGTAAACTGAAAATGGAAAAATATGTCGCCGATTGGGTGTACAGTGTAAAAACAAATGCAGAGGGCATCGAAGAAGAAAAGCTTTCGTTTAGCGACCGTATTCAGAAAGGATTTGATTCTGTTCGCGAAATTGTTGGCAAAATCTGGATTTACATTATTATCGGTATTGCCGTTGGGGCAGGAGCACACGGTTATGTTCCCGAAGATTTTTTAGGCTCCTTGCTGGGTAAGGAAAACTGGTATGGTGTTCCACTGGCTATTTTAATGGGGGTTCCCATGTATTCCAACGCCGCCGGAATTATTCCCATTGTAAGTGTACTTATCGAAAAAGGAGTGTCGCTGGGAACTGCACTGGCATTTATGATGTCGGTAATTGCCTTGTCGCTTCCCGAAATTATCATCCTGAAGAAGGTCTTAAAATGGCAATTAATAGCTGCGTTTGTGGGCATTGTTGCTACCGGAATTGTAATTGTGGGTTTCATTTTTAACTATGTGATGTAACTATTTCAATTGTTCTTATACATAGCCTTTCAGCGGAAACTCCTGTAACTCGCAGTACTAAGGTTCTGTATATTAAATGGATTAACTATAATGCTCGTTTCAACTAACAATAAAACTCAAAAAAGATGAAAACAAAAACCATTGGATTTATTGGTGGCGGACGGATCACAAAGATTTTTTTACAAGCGTTTCAAAACAAAAATGTTGCTTTTGAGAACGTAAAAGTATTCGAACCAAACAGCGAAACGCTGAGTGCGCTTAAAGATTTATTTCCGGCGATTAAAGTTGCTGAGTCGGCACAAGATGCCGCAGAACAACAATTGGTAGTTTTGGCTGTTCATCCGCCGGTAATGGCAGAAACATTGGCGGCGATTAAAGAGGTTGTCACAGAAGATACGCAGGTACTTTCACTGGCTCCAAAAGTAACTATTGAAAAAATTGCCGGTGCTTTGGGAACTGCAAAAGTTATTCGCATGATTCCAAACGCAACATCCTTTATTAACAAAGGTTATAATCCTGTAGCTTTCCATCCTGAAACCGACAAAAAGGCTAAAAAAAGCTTTATGAAACTGGTAAAAGCTTTGGGCAAGAACTTCGAAGTGGCAGAGAATAAGTTGGAAGGATACGCCATTGTTTCAGCAATGTTACCTACCTATTTCTGGTTTCAGTGGGAAGAGATGCTAAAAGTGGCAGAAGCCACCGGATTGGAAGAAAAAGAAGCCAGAAAAGCAGTGGAGGCCACATTAAAAAAATCGCATTCCATTTTCTTTAAATCAGGCATGTCGGCCGATGAGGTAAAAGATCTGATTCCGGTAAAACCTATTGGCGAGGCTGAAGAGCAGATTAAAGAAATTTATCAGACAAAATTGTTAGGCTTATACGAGAAAATTAAGGCCTGAAAAAACGTAAGGTAATAAAAGAAAAACGAAGAGGGTAGCCCAAATGGCATACCCTCTTTTAATGAACTCATTATGGTTACAAAAACAAAAACTCTCTTTTAATCTGTCATTCCTAAAACAATTTTAAGATAAAGGGCTTCAGGAAGTACGGCCGATTTTATCATGTAAAAATCATCACCGGGTAGCAAAAACGAGATGTGATGAAATCGTACATAGGTGTGGTAAAAAAAGCTGGCCCAGGCAAACTCCGGCGCACGGTCGGGGTAATCGGCCCGAACAAATTCTTCCAGTGTTAATGTCAGCCGGTCTCCCGTAATTTTTATGTTTCGTGGCGTACGAATAAACAAAGGCGATTGAAGCAAAAGCTCCAGATTGCTATCCGAATTATAGTTTACTTCTGCTATTTCTACCTGGTTTGAACTATCATTAACTTTTTCAAGGTGAATTGCCTGATTTTGTGCGTATTCATTAAAATTTAGTATTGTTCTCATGATCGTATTTTTTTAGTGTGAATAATTGTTTTTCCTGAACGGAATAGGAGTATAAACCTGCCAAACTATTTCGGGTTGGCACAGTAATACTCGCTTTTAGATCACACTAAAGAGGGTGGTGGAAGGTCAATCAACCAGGCCGATAAAAGAAAGGAATACCCGGACGGAAAAGAAGCGTCAACATCATTTCCCTTCCCGGAGAAATAAGTCGGTAGTTCGTTCGATACTACGATACCCGAACCCGGAGCAAAATATTCAGTATCCAAATCTTCCGAAATAAATTGATCGGGAGAGATTATAATCGTTTGATTGATCTGTTTAGCGCAGAAGCATTCGCGCGAGGTTGGCTGAGACGGAAGTACATCTTCGCCTCCGGAATTGATTCCGAGAAGAAAAAAACATACTATGTAAAAAATCCATCTCATAAGGTTTCTTTTGTTTCCGGATTTAAAGTTAGTGCTTTAAATATATTGTTGAACAGAATTAAAGTTAATTAGAGTTAACATTTCTTATCGAGTTGTTAATGACCCCGGTTTGGGGAGGTATTAAGAGTTCATTAACATATTTTTTAGAACAATAGCCGGGGTTTGGTGGTTTAAATTTACCTTTGCAAGCGAATTCAAAACAAACGATTATTAATATGGACGAAGGCCCGTATCATAGAGAATTAAAAAATAACTCTTACCGCTAGGAGCCACATTACCTCCTGCCGGTAAAAAACAGAGGAGGTATACCATGTTGAAAATTTTCAAAACCTTTGGTGGATACAACGAAATTGAAAAGCCGGAAAGCGGTTGCTGGATTAATGTTACACAACCTACCGCCAACGAAATAGAATTACTTACTAAAGATTTTAATGTACCGCAAGATGTTATGCGGGATATTCTCGATGCCGATGAGCGCTCGAGGATTGAGCACGACGATGATTGGTCGCTGATCATTATTCGTATTCCGGTGCCCGACAAGGATAACGGAGTTCCGTATTTTACGGTGCCGCTGGGTATTTTTATGACCGAAAGTTTTACCATTACCATTTGTCAGGTTGAAAACGAGGTGTTGCCTTACGATAGTCCGTCACTGTACCGCGACAATGTCCGACCGGTGAAAGACGTGCTGAATTTTGCGCTAAAACTGTTCCTGCGCACTGCCAATACTTATTTGCGTTACCTGAAATATATTAACCAGCAAACGGCCATTATTGAGCAGGATCTGGAAAAATCGATCCGAAACAAGGAGTTGAACCGACTCCTGAAAATGGAAAAGTGTCTGGTGTTTTTTATTACCTCTATAAAAGCCAATGAGCTGGTTTTGGCCAAGTTGAAAAATGGTAACCGTCGCTCGATTAGCGAGATTAACGAAGATTTGCTGGAAGATGCGATAATTGAAAACAAACAGGCGTTGGATATGTCACAGATTTATTCCGACATTCAGAGTGGAATGATGGATGCTTTTGCTTCGGTTATTTCAAACAACCTGAATGTGGTAATGAAACAGCTGGCTTCCATTTCCATTATTTTAATGATCCCAACGCTTGTGGCCAGTTTTTACGGAATGAATATACCGAACAATCTGGAAACCAGTCATTGGGCCTTCTTTCTTATTCTGGGAATTTCCGTTGTCCTGGCACTTATCGGTATTCTAATTTTCCGAAAACGCGAGTGGTTCTAAATCCCATTTTCTCCACCTAAGAATCAGTTTACCTTAATTTAATGATTTGTTTAGATGTATATATACGTCGGAATCTATTTTGACGTATATTTGCGTCAAAATAAACAGCAATGGTACAATCAAAGACAGATTTATTCGCTGAGGAATTGAAAACACAGGCCGCCTGGTTTAAGGTTTTGGCGCACCCGGCACGTTTAAAAATTTTGCAGTACCTGTCGGAAGCAAACAGTTGCATAACCGGCGATCTTTCGGAAGAATTACCATTGGGCAGAACCACCGTAAATCAGCACATAAAAGAGTTAAAAGAAGCCGGCTTGATCCAGGGACACATTGAAGGAGTACGAACCAAATATTGTTTGAATCCGGAGAAGATTGCCGAGGTGAAAGCGGTAATCGAAGAATTTTTAAGTGCCCTGAATGTGGGAAATTATGAATGTAAATCGTAATAATATTCAATTAAAAAATAAAATGAAAGTATTAATTCTTTGTACGGGTAATAGCTGCCGCAGCCAAATGGCACACGGCTTTTTACAATCGTTCGACGAGCGTATTCAGGTTGAATCAGGAGGTACCGAAGCTTCCGGAAAACTTAACCGTAAAGCTGTTAAAGCAATGGCCGAAATTGGTATCGATATCAGCGGACATACTTCCGATTCAGTTCAGAAATTTTTAAACGATAAATGGGATTACGTAATTACCGTTTGTGGTGGTGCCAACGAAAACTGCCCTGCTTTTTTCGGAGAAGTGAAACACCGCCTGCATATCGGTTTCGACGATCCTTCACACGCTACCGGTACCGATGAGTTTATCTGGAGCGAGTTTATCAGGGTACGCGACGAAATTAAAGAACGCTTTTACAAACTGTATGAGGAAGAGATTAAACCACAACTTTAAATGTTGTTTTTGCTTAACTGTAAACGCTAAAAAATGAGTAACAGCAAAAAACAAATCGGTTTTTTTGAAAAATACCTGAGTTTGTGGGTGGCAATTTGTATTGCTGTAGGAATTGGCATTGGGCACTTTGCCGGAGATAGCATCCAGGTATTAAGCAACATGGAAATTTACAACGTGAACATTCCGGTTGCGATTTTAATCTGGATGATGATTTATCCCATGATGCTTCAGGTTGATTTTTCGAGTATCAGGAATGTGGGCAAACGCCCAAAAGGTTTAATCCTTACCTTAGTTGTAAACTGGCTGATAAAACCTTTTACCATGGCATTTTTTGCCTGGATCTTTTTCTCAAAAATTTATTCAGCTTTTATTTCGCCCGAGCAGGCCGGAGAATACATTGCCGGAGCAATACTGCTGGGAGCTGCACCGTGTACAGCAATGGTGTTTGTGTGGAGTTATTTAACCAACGGAGACCCGAACTACACGTTGGTGCAGGTTTCGGTTAACGACCTGATTATTTTGGTTGCTTTTATCCCGATTGTGGGATTTCTTTTGGGAATTACAAATATCACCATTCCGTACGACACGCTGGTTGCCAGTATAGTTGTATTTGTGGTAGTGCCGCTTCTGGCCGGTTACATTACCCATAAAATATTGGTTAAACAAAAGGGCGAAGAATGGTTTAAGAGCATCTTTCTTCCGAAGTTTAAACCGGTTTCAATAATTGCCCTGTTGCTTACGCTGGTTCTGTTGTTTGCTTTCCAGGGAAATATTATCGTTAAAAATCCGCTGATCATTGTTCTGGTTGCCATTCCGCTGGTTATTCAAACCTACTTTATCTTTTTTATTGCCTGGTTTGGCGGAAGAAAATTGAAATTACCACATGCCATTTGTTCTCCGGCTGCAATGATAGGTGCCAGTAACTTTTTCGAGTTGGCAGTGGCCGTAGCAATTGCTTTGTTCGGATTACAATCTCCGGCTGCAATGGTTACAGTAGTTGGTGTTTTGGTTGAAGTGCCGGTAATGCTCTCGCTGGTGAGGCTGGCCAATAAGTGGAAGTATTAATCAAATTACGAGATGTAAAGATTGATCATTGGTCAATAAGGAACAGGTAACGATTAGCAGGGAAGCTAAATGTTACCTGTTTTTTGTTTTATGCCTTTCGCGAAAACGTAAAAAGTGGGGTCTCAACTCAACTGCTATCTTTGTACTACCAAAAACAAAAACCAAAATGATCGATTTTATAATTGACAAAGAGAAATGTACCCAATGTGGTTTGTGTGCTGCCGATTGCCCAACACTGGTAATCAACCCAAAAAGTGAATACCCTGAAATTAAAGAAGGTAAAGAAGCGCAGTGTATAAAATGTCAGCACTGTCTGGCTATTTGTCCAACTGCTGCACTGTCAATTTGGGGAAAGAATCCGGAAGACAGTATTCCGGTAAATAAGAATATTGTTGAACCCGAGGCATTGTCGCAATTAATAAAAACCCGACGATCAATCCGAAAGTTTAAACCCGATGAGTTAAAGCCGGAATTCATTCACGAATTACTGGAGACAGCTGCTTATGCTCCAACAGGTCACAATAAAAATCAGGTTTTGTTCTCTGTAACCGAGTCGAAGAGCGAATTGAGTAAATTACGAGAGGCGGTTTACCAGGCAATTAAGGACGCCAATGCAGCAGGAAAATTACCAGAACGAATGGCGTTTTTAAGCGATCTGCAACGTTTATGGGAAAGCAAACAAATTGATGTTCTTTTCCGCGATGCGCCGCATGTTTTAATTACTTCGGCACCAAAAAATGTAGCATCACCCGATGCTGATTGCCACATTGCATTGAGTTATTTCGAGTTGCTGGCCAATTCTTATAACATCGGTACGCTATGGAATGGGTTTATAAAAATGGTGCTGAAAATTATTGCTCCTGAGTTAGGGAAACAAATTGGAATTCCGGAAGATCATGAGTTGGGTTATATTCTGCTTTTCGGAAACCCAGCCGTAAAATACGCGCGATCGGTTCAAAGCGAAGGACTGCATTTAAACAAGATCAAACTCGATTAAAACCCAATTTTCGGTTCAGGATTGTTCGGTTCAGGAGTGAAATTGTCGGGGAAGAAAAGCCATCTTTTAAATAAGTGTTTATATTTGTCTCTACAACACTATTACTGTAAATGTTAGTGTGTGGAAACTAAAAAACTAAATCATAACAAGTTAGGCGTGCCCGGCAAGCAGGGAGTGCCGTATTATTATGGAAAAACGACGAGTTGTAATAACCGGACTTGGAGCCTTAACTCCAATTGGAAATAACATAAACGAATTTTGGGAAAATGCGGTGGCCGGAACCAGTGGTGCAGTGCCCATTTCCAAATTCGATACATCTAATTTTAAAACAAAATTTGCCTGCGAGCTTAAAAACTACAAGGTAACCGATTACCTCGACCGTACAGATATTAAACGTACCGATCTTTTTTCGCAATATGCTTTAATAGCCACAGAAGAAGCGCTTAACGATAGTGGTCTTGATCTGAAAAGCCTCGATCCATACGACATTGGCGTGATCTGGGGAACAGGACAGGGAGGTATGGATTATTTCGAAAAAGAAGTAAAAGTTTATGCTAAAACCGGAATTCCTCGTTTTAGCCCGATGCTGGGTCCCAAAATGCTTATCAATATGGGAGCCGGAATCATTTCCCTGAAATATGGTCTTAAAGGAATGTCTTTTTCCACCTCGTCGGCATGTGCTACCTCCAACACGGCAATAATGGATGCCTTTAGCTACATTAAGCTTGGTAAAGCAAAGGTTTTTATTACCGGAGGATCTGAAGCAGGAATCATAGAAATGGGGATGGGCGGTTTTAATGCCATGCGTGCGTTATCGGTGAATAACGAGCACCCTGAAAAGGCATCGCGACCATTTGATATTAACCGCGATGGATTTGTGATGGGAGAGGGCGCCGGAACACTGATTCTGGAAGATTACGAACATGCCAAACAACGTGGCGCAAAAGTATATGCCGAAATTGTGGGCGCTGCCATGACATCAGATGCTTATCATGTGGCCGCATCGCACCCCGATGGCGAAGGCGCATCAAAAGCCATGGAATTTGCATTAAACGAAGCCGGTGTAAAACCTGAAGAGGTGGATTACCTGAATGCGCATGCTACATCAACGCCCATTGGCGATATCAGCGAAATCAATGCCATACGCCGGTTGTTTGGCGAAAATCCACAGAACCTAAAAATAAGTGGCTCAAAATCGATGACCGGCCATTTGCTTGGTGCAGCCGGAGCGGTGGAATCAATTCTTTGTATTAAAGCTATCGAAAAAGGGATAATCACAGCTACTATTAACACTACCGAAATTGATCCGGTAATTCCGAAAACGATCAATATAATTACCGGAGAAAGTGTACATACCAACGTTGATGTGGCCATTACCAACAGCTTTGGTTTTGGTGGGCACAACGCTACTTTAGTGTTTAAAAAGTGGGCGGAATAGATGGCACGCAGATTTCGCAGAATTACACCAATGCAATAAATCAGCGAAATTTACGAGAAACTATTTCTGAGCTTCCTGCAAACGAAAAATATTATACTGTTTTTGGTCGTATGGATAATCCCAGCATCCCATTCGATGATACAAATCTCCGCCAAAGCCTTTTTTGTAAATATGCACGCCATGTAAAGGATGACTGCTATCTAAATTAGGGGCCGAACCAAACATGTCGTATTCGGTACAACCCCATTCCTTCGAGATTCGTATTGACTCCCATTGCAGTGCATAACTGGCCATTAAATTGTCTTTATCCGAGGAGGAGGCGCCATACAAATAGGTTCCGCGTTTTCGCGATAAAACCAAAAACATCGACGACAGAAAACGTCCGTCAATATCGGCCATTAACATTTTTACCGTCACTCCGTTTTTGCTGTTATCCTGGTTTTTCAGAATAGACGAAAAGTATTCCTGGCTTTGCATAACCATATTATGACGCATGGCCGTATCGTAGTATAATTTATACCAGTCACCAATTTGCTCCAGTCCGTATTCGCTTACCCGTATTCCTTTTTTATTGGCCTTGCGTACGTTGTAGCGTGTATTGTAACGCATGTTGTACATCAATTCCTGATCGTTTAAAGTAAGGTCGAGAAAGAAAGTATTTTTTGGCAGGTTGTCCTCGATACTCTTTTTTACATTCCCGGTAACGGTATTAAAATTTACGCGGTATTCCTGCGTTTGGGCGGGTGGTGGACCAATCCAGTTTCCCTGTTCATCGAAATAATCATCCTCGGCGGCCCATTGGTTTTCCCAGGTCAGGTCGTAACGAATAAAAATACAATTGGCAGGCAGGTGTGGTCGTATCGATTCAGATAACTGCTCTAAAAGCAGCCCCTGGTTTTCAAAAGTGGGCTCCAGTTTTGGGCCATATGGAACATAGGCAAAACAAGCATTGGGGTTTACGTACTTGATGAGTACCAGCAAATCTTCCCCTTTTTTCTCCAGCGAATTGGCGCTTGTAACCAACAAATCGCGCGAAATGGTAAGCTCAAAACCTTTCGGAATAAAACCCTGGTTGCGTTTTATGCGGCCCCAGAAAGTGGTTTGCGGTAATACGTTTGTGGTCTGTAGTTCTTCAATGTCTTTTTTTTCCAGTTCGCAAATCATACTTGCCAATTATAATTTCTGTTTGGCCCGCGAAACTATACAAATCATGTGCGAATGAAAATTGTGCAGGATTGATATTTAAGAAGTTAAACTTGAGATAACATGCAGGTTAGTGTTCTAAGTGCTCAATAATTTCATAATTAATCTTACCGTTTTTGGCATTCTTTACTATTTCTTCCCAATCCGATGTCCGTATGTACGAAACCCGGTTGGTGATTTTATCCCTGATTTTTAGATCTGGTTTGGCGACCGTTAATTTTATTAGTGCTTGTGCTATGGAAAAAGATACCAGTAGCAATAGAACACCAATGAAGAAATAATCGATTAGCAGGGGAACTCCAATTGCCGCAAATATGCCAAGTACAAGTACAATGCTCGAAATCAATCTGCTTTTTGGTGTTTCAATCAGTAAGCTGTTGCATTGTTTACATCGGATTACTTCCTCCCTGTTTCGGAATAGTTTTAAACTGATAGCGGTGTTACAAGTTGGGCATTTGTGCCCGGTTAAATTGAGTTTCATTTTTTTTGGTTTTAGTTTGTTCGTTGGTTGTTTATTTTTTATGGTCACTTGCGAGTTATCGTTGAGGATTTCGGAAGAGCTTCTGTGTTAGTTTAGAACATCAGGGTGAAGAATTTTTAATTAAATATTATCAGTGCATCTTGTCCGATTGCGGCATCAATTTTATGTTTTATCCAATCCATGTTGGTTGCTGTGTCAACTCTGTTGTTTACCACCGTATAGTTTTTAAAATAGCTGGCGGGGGCAGTTGTGCCTTTCTTTTTATGCTGAAATTCAAGTTTAATTCTTTTCGCGGATAAAACCTTTAAAACAGATGGAGATTCAAGAATGAGGTCAGGTTCATCAATTAAAATTTTTGTATTCTCAGAGAATAGTATTTCCATTTGTTTTTTTTCTTCGTTATAATCAATACTCAATATTTTAAGTGAGTTTTGATAAGGCGCTCCATGCCAGTCACCAAAAATTTTAAGTGTACCTTCCTTAAATATATTTTCATTTTTATGGTTTAGCTCAGCCAGTTCTTTTGCTGTTCTCTTTTTTGTGTTACTATTCGCGGTTGGCTCCAGGTTGTCTAAATCAGGGGAGGCAGTTACCACCGCCATAAAATCAACAATTCCGTTTTGCTGAACTTTTTTGAAAATCTGTATTCCAATCCAAATTGCCGATAGCGCAAGGAGTACACCAATGATAATTCCGAATACATTTTGAAGCTCGTTATATATAAATACACTGAAAATTCCAGCAACAACAAGCGGTAAAATTCCTGCTATTATTCCTGCGATAAGGTTAATTAGTTTTTTCATGGTTTCTAATTTGTTTGCGTTAACGTTAAGTTTGTTATTTCGTTAGGGATTACGCACTTCAACCTATTCAATTTACCACCCAAATTTGATGCAAATGATAACGCTCGAAGGTCTTTTAAATCCATACGAATTATAAACATTGTTGTAGCCTGTGGTTCTCCATCATTTCTTTAATATTTTATCTGATCTCTCTATCAGGTCTTGTAGGTCTTTTTCCTCCCTTATGGTTTCTTTTCCTTGCCGGTAAACCATTTCAGCATGTTTGATTACTGCTTTTTTGTGGCTTTCTATTTTTACTATATTTAATATGGTTTTTAGCGCTTCCATCAATCTGATAATTACTGCGGTACTTCCGCCTGAAAATTGTCTGATTTGATTAAATGCTGCGTCCAACACTCCTTCGAAATCCAGCACATCAGCAATAACTCGTAGCTTATTGTCTTTGTCGACCCGATATTTTGAGGGTAATTTAGTTTGTGCTAAATAGCACAGTGTGGCGGTTAAGTTGTCGATGCAGGCAATAGCTGTGTAGGGGTCGTTTACTCCAGGAGAAAGCGCCCTTGCTGCTATTTCTACCATTTGATGGATAGAAAATTCTAAGTCCTGCTGGGAGGTCTTCGTCTTACCAATAATGAATTGTTCCAGAATATTTTCCAAAAATTCATCCTCCAATTCTTTTCTTGAATATAGTACAACGATTTCCTCATCCTTAACCAGGAAACTACCCGGCCTATGATTTAATTTTATAAGCGTATCTTTTTGGGTTATTATTTTCATCAAAATCTCATTGTCGATATATTGAAGATACCCGGATTTGGAAGATTTTATTGAAGTCTTCTTGCCATAGGATGAACAAGCGGCTTCTTCATCAACAACTGTTTCATCTTTCAATTCGCTGCCCATTTTTTCAGGAAAGAGTGTCCGCACTTGCTTGGTAATTAAGTCTGAGATATCTGAAATGACCTTGTCAGCCTGAATGCTTATGGCAATTTGATGGATGAAAATGATGAGCAATATAATATTTACCATCGCAGCAAAAATTGCGACCGAAATGGATATGGAGGGGATAAAATTATAGCTATCATTGTCTTTAATGGCGTTTAATACCAGCAAACAATACAAATAGGTAGAAATATAGGAGCCCAATACGACCTGATTGAGCCTCACGTACATAAAGTTTTTAATCAGTCTGGGACCAAACTGGGATGAGGCTAATGTCAAGGCGACAAGAGTAACTGAAAAAACAGTTCCTGCTACCCCAATCATGGCGCCGGATATGGTCGTTAGAATGCTTCGCGCAGAATCAGCACTGTTAACAAAAAATAATCTTAACCAGCCATCATGAGATAGGTTGGTGTAGCTATCTATAGTAACCAACCCAATTGATAATACAATAGAAAGACCAATAATCAGCACAGGGACGAACCAAAAACTGGCGAGTAATTCCTTCCAAAAGAAAATGAGTTTTTTCATACTAAGATATTAGGGTTACTATGTTCTGGCCTACAAGCAGAAAAGAATCTTGATATGTTTTACAATTATTCATTATATGTTTTAAAATCCTCCAGGTGTCCTGCAGCTTCTTCCAAATCCATAATGAAAAAACCGAAACCCGCACCCGCTTCCTGATCGGCTTTTCCGATCTGGAAGCAGAGGTATTTTCCATCGTCTGAAACCACACCTTGATTTGCTTTGTATCCCTTATAATCAGTAAAATAGGTTAATCGCTGCATTTCTCCGGAACCATCCAATTTTAATTTATACAGATCAAGCAGAGGCCAGGCTGTTTGGTCACTGGGAGCATGTTCAACACAGGTGTATAATCCGTTTGGAAATATACCTTCCGGTTCATCGTAACAGCATGGGGAATTAGTGATAGCCTGATAATCTCCACTTTTGCTATCTACGATGTATACATCAGTATTGTTGCCATTTCCGATGGTATAAACCGCAAAGGTTACTTTTTCATCTTCCGGAGGAACGAGGTTTTGCGTTTCAAGGCTTGAATTACCCAATGAAAAAGGTAATTGCTTTGAATCAAAAATTACCCTTTCATTTTTCAACCTTGGTATTCCTTCTTCGTAAATAATCTCTGCTATTAATAACTTTGCCCTGTTTTTGCCTAACTCAGGGATTTGACGATCACGATGCGTCCAGGCTATTTTCATCCTGGTTCTGGAAACTGCTGGTCCCTCTGCGCATAATGTATTTAGAGGAACCGGTTCTTTTGTACAACTTTTATCCATAACCGATAACCAACAATGGTCACGCGCTTTCTCCCTTTCTTCATTGTCAGTAGGATCAAAGGGGGCATTGGGACCGGAAAGTAGAATGTCGCCATTTGATAAATACATGGCTCTTGTAAAACCGTAATGATTAAAATGTCTGGTCTTTGGACGTATTATTCCGGATGCTAATTCCAATTCATATACTTCACCCATTGGTTTATCTACGAATAATATAAACCGGCCATCGTGTGACCAATCCGGGCGTTCTCCAAAAGCACATGCAAGTTTGATGTAAGACGGCAAATGATCCGCCGGATTAGCATTAATAAAACCAGATTGTTTTATTTCACCGTCTTGTCCAAATGAAGTTAATACTTGAAATAATATGCACAAAAAAAGAAATTGTATTTGTTTCATTTTTAGAGTTTAGTTGCAATATATATTTAATGTACTGTTGTTGTATTATTAAATTCTGACTAACGTCTGTGTATGTTGCAATTCAACTTATATCTTACTAGGTTGAATTGATGTAAATAGTTGTAATTACTTGTTTTATATGTGAAATATGAGCTGGTTTGAGTTTTTATTTTGTGCAGAATAAAGTGCAATGTATTCGGTAATTTTGGTTTTTTAGTGCATTAAATATAATTATTTTTTTATGACATATTAAAATACTGTTTTTGGTAATCTACAGATTACATGTGAAAATTCTCATTTGTTAATTGCCGTTTTTACATTGCTTAAAAGGACTCCAGTTGCAGAGTGTAATTATTGCCGACAATAACGAAACAGTTCACAAAATTTAAAACTCAATGCCTTTACGGGCCGGTACACCTTTTGGGTAGTAATGTTTTACTTCTTTCATTTCAGTAACCAGGTCGGCCAGTTCAATTATTTCGTCGGGGGCATAACGGCCGGTAAGCACCAGCTCCAGGCTGGCGGGTTTGTTTGTAACCAACTCTATTACCGCTTCAACAGAAATGAGTTTATAGTGAAGTGCAATAAAAATTTCATCCAGAATCACCAAATCATAACGTTCCGATTGTATAAGTTTTTTAATTTCATTTAGCCCTTGTTGTGCCGCTTTAATATCGGCGTTACTTGGTTCTTTTACAATAAAACATCCTCGGCCGTATTGTTTTAAATCAACTTTTGGGAGATAATTTTGAATGGCTTTAATTTCCGAGTAAGTCTTTCCTTTTACAAACTGAGCGATAAACACCTTTTTATCTGCTCCACATGCTCTTAACGCCAGCCCTAGGGCGGCTGTTGTTTTTCCTTTGCCGTTTCCGGTGTATATCTGTACGTAGCCTTTCATTCTTTATGATTTGCTTTTTGCAAAAGTAGGGTGTTTAATGTTTGCTTTCGTAAATATTCAAAATTATTTGTGCTTTTCCGTGGCGTAAGTAATGGCTGAACCTTACCCTTTTGTCTGTCGACATACCGCTCAAGAAGGGAAAACGGTATTGTAGGTTTGCCGGTAAAGGTTTGAGTTTGCCCCCAGAAATATACTGAACCTGCTTTTACCCGGCTCCCCTCGTAAGGGGAGCTCCCGAAAGGGTGAGGGGTAGAGAATTGAACAAACACTGTGTTTTTTGATAAAAAAACGGGTTTGTATTAATATACAAACCCGGTCTCTATTTCTTAAAGTTGCTTTTGCTAATCAACCACAAACTTCACCCCAAACGAAAACATCGATGCTGAGAATGCTGAGTCGCGGTCGTATTTGTGGTATTTCAAATCGATACTTTTTAAACCCAGTTTCCAGATGTGGCCTTTCGTAAACACATCGGTGTAGCTAATGCCAAAGCCGTAGTTATTGGCCGAAAATTCCGACAGATCGTAGTCGGAAGTGTAAAACTCTTCGGTCGACAAATGCTCGTTGTACGGAGCAAAGTAATCGGCTGCCGTTTGATTGTAAAACCGGTACGAAGGGTACAGCGTAAACTTATCTGTAATTTTTATCGGTACTTCAATTTTTGCTGTGTGCGAAGTAATTCCCCAGTCGTCGGTGTAATACCGGTAAAAGGTTCGCAGTGTTACCCGGTGGTTTACAAAATAGTTGAGGCGGGCCCCTAGTGCTATTTTAAAACGCGAGTCGGGCAGCTGCTCAATATCATCGGCTAAATGAAAGTTCTCGAAAAAGTAATCTTCCTTATCGGCAAAATAAATGCGGTGGAATGGAGTAGAAAGCAAACCATCCTGCAAAATAAAATCAGCAGAAACATATCCTGTCATTCTACTCGAAAGTATTTGCGAAAGCCCGATACCGGCAGAGTAGGAGTTTCGTCCTTTGCTGCTATGCTCGTTAAACGACGGATCGTAGCCGGGAACTATCTCCTGGAAACCACCTTCATCTGGCCTTAGTTCGATAGGGTAGATGAGGCTCCAGGTATCAAGATAAACATTTCCATTCAGCGATAACTCGGTATTTTTCTCGTTAAATAACCAGGTGCGTCCTGTGCCAAAACCAAACGAGGTGTAATCAAATTCAGCCGAAACCGATAAGTTGGCATTCCACAGCCGGTTTCTATCGTCGGAGCTGTGGCTGTAACTGCCAACCACGTTGCCCCAAACATCCGATTTTGATGCACCACTGCTGGCCACAAAAGGATCGGCCGGCTGCTTGCCATCAAAAGGATTAATGTTACTCGACGAAGCTGAAGTATAGGCCGATGCATTCGCGTTAATCGTCAGCACGTCGTCATCGTTTAGCGGTATGGCTACAACAATAGTTGGCGATACATCGGTAAGTTCTTCAGTTCCGCGGCCACCGGTAACAGCGGCATTTTCACCATCCTGCTCGTAGTAGTTTAGCAGGAAATCTATCTCGGTATGCTCCAGTACGCGTTTTTTGTATTCGCCCGCAGCGTTTTCGTCCTGGGCGCTAACAGCAAGTACTGAACCAATCAATAATAAACTCAATAAATACTTCATGATTTAAATTCGATTTAATTGCAGCCACATCCGCCACCGGTTTTACCTCCGTTTGCTCCCGATGCAGCTTCTCTGTACGATTGAAAAGTAGTTTGGAATTTGTCGATCTTGCGGTCGGCCAGCGCCATATCCGGATCGTTTATATTTACCTTTTCGTACTCTTTAAGCACTGTGCACGAACTAAAAAGCATAATGCCCAGCCCGGCCAGTAGAATAATTTTTTTCTTCATCCTCATTCTGTTTCGATTTTAATATTTTCTGATTGATGGATATTTCCTTCGTCGTCAACGATTATACATTCTATTTGAGGCAACTGGTTAATGCGGTCGAGGCCCACATCAATACCCATTACAAAAACTGATGTTGCCAGTGCGTCTGCCAGTTCGGCCTTAGGCGCAAATACAGTAGCACTGATAATTCCATGTGCCGGATAACCGGTTCGCGGATCAATGATGTGTGTATACCTGATTCCGTTGAATTTTACAAATTTCTCATAATCGCCTGAGGTTACTACTGCACCGTTTTTGATGGGCAGCAGTGCAAAAGCTTTGTCCTTGTTCATTGGGTTGGTAATGGCCACTTTCCAGTACGAGCCGTCGGGTTGCTTGCCCCAGGTATTCATATCGCCTGATGCATTGATGATACCGGCGCTCACACCTTTGCTCATTAAAAGCGCCTTTGCTTTATCAGCCGCATAACCTTTGCCAATGGCACCAAAACCAATTTTCATTCCCGCTTTTTTCAGAAAAACGGTTGAAGCCGCTTTATTCAACACTATGTTCTGATAACCGACCTTTGCCACCGACGCTGCAATGGTTTCTTCCGAAGGCATCTTGGTCATACTACCATCGAAATGCCAGATGCGGTCCATGGAAGCATAACTAATGTCGAAAGCACCATCTGTTAAGTCCGAAATACGAATGGCACGTTCGATCAAAGCAAAAAGTTCGGGCGATACTTTTACAGCTTTTATGCCTGCATTTTTATTTATCGCCGAAGTTTCGGAATTCGCATCCCACGAGGAGATCAGCTTTTCGATGCGCTGAATTTCTGCAACCGCCAGATCAATATAACCGTTTCCTTCCTGTTCGCTGTTGGCAACAACGGTAATGTCGAAGCGGCTTCCCATAAGTTTTAGCGTTCGTTTGTAAGGTTGCTGGCCAAAAACCGACAGCCCCAGTGTTACAAAAACTAATAGTATTGATATTTGGCGATGCATTAGTTCACAAAGGTTTCAAGATGTTTGATGTATTCGTTGGGCGAGAGTTTTTTGTAGCCCGTTTCGCCCAGCACCTTACCGGTTTCGTCCAAAACTACCACCAGCGGAAAGAAACCTTTCTGGTTGTATTTTTCGGCCAGTTCTTTGTTGGCTTTCACTTGCTCGCTGTCGGGCTGGTTCTTTTTTTTGCGCGGAAAATCGGCTTTATAAAGCACGAAATGTTCTGCCGAATAGTTTTTAAATTCATCTGAACTCCAGATCTCGTTCTCCAGTTTCATACAAGGGGCACACCAATCCGATCCTGAAAATACCAGGATGACGGGTTTGTCTTCTGCTTTTGCAGTTTGTAATGTTTGCTGAAAATCGCTTTGCCAGTTTTGACCAAACGAGATACCCGAAAGAATAAGGGTAAGTAGAAAAGTCAATGAGGCACTTTTTAAAATTAGTTGTTTGCTCATTGTTTTATTCTGTTAAAATTATCGAATCATGTAGATTTTTCGATATGTATAACTTAATAGCGTACAAATTGTTTTGCCATATTGTAAATTTAACAGAATTTAAATGTAGAGAGGGTCTGCAGTTATTCTTGTTCAGGAATGTTAAGCTGGTCGTTTACAACGAGTTGAAAACCCAGCTGTTCTGCTTTGTCAACATCTTTTTCGTTAAGCCTGATTACAATTAAGTTTCCGGTAGAACAAAAACAGGCCAGGCAAAATGGGCCGGTGTCATATGTGACTCTGTCTACCGAATATACAGCAATGTTGTGGTCTTCAAGATAGTTTGTTACTGCGTATTTGTAATCGCCGGTGCCTTCATAATAATCGTCCCACTCATTTGCACAACCGGTTTCAATAATATCCATTTTAATACCTTTTTCATCATTACAGGCAGCAATAATAAACAGCAGCAGCGTAAATACAGGAACAATCCGTTTCATAACAGCAGTTTTGTAAAAGATGACTTTGTTGGCTTAAAGGTTGCGCTGTGGTGCTTCTGTTACTTCGCCGGCTTTGTAAAAACGTGTGGTAGGATAAGCAAATTGAATATCAGTTTCTTTATTAAAAGCGATAAGAATATCTTGCCAGATTATATTTTCCGATCCGCGTCGTTGCCGGGGATTGCACAGGTAGCGAATGGTTAAACAAACGCCAAAATCGATTACTTTGGTATACACAATT
This sequence comes from uncultured Draconibacterium sp., assembly GCF_963675065.1. Lineage (NCBI taxonomy): Bacteria > Pseudomonadati > Bacteroidota > Bacteroidia > Marinilabiliales > Prolixibacteraceae > Draconibacterium > uncultured Draconibacterium sp. Next base: position 103,202 of record NZ_OY775906.1, read on the forward strand.
GGCGTTAGGTGTTTGTAATAGATCATATAATTTTTGCTGGCCTCCTGAATCTCTTTTTGTGCTTTAACGTGGATGTCTTTTGAATAATCGTGAATGATCTGATCCAAAATATCTTTGGCTTTTTGCCAGTTACTTTCAAACGTAACGTTCACTTTCATCTCGTTCCATATGTACTCAAAACCGGTGCTGAAATTGGCTTGTGGCTCGAGAAAAACCTTTCCGTTGGGCAGGTGAATAATGCGGCCTGTACTTTGGTCGGCATCAACCCAGTTCCCGATTTCGAGAATGGTAAACTGAAACGACCGGATATCAATTACGTCACCGGTGTGAGTACCAACTTGTACTCTGTCGCCAACATGAAATGGTTTTCGTACCAAAATAAAAAACCACCCTGCCAGGTTGGTCAGCGGGTCTTTTAACGCAATGGCAATACCGGCGGTAAACAAACCCAAGAAAGTACCGAACTCTTCAAAAGCATGAATCCAAACCGCACTGATTAATATTAATCCCGAAAAAGGAATGATAAACGAGAGGGTGCGCTTCCACGAGTAGCGGATTTTTACGTTTTGCGTTTGCCGCCATACAATACGCAGAATCAACAGGCGAATGATTGAAAGAAAAATCAGGATGATGATTGAGATAATTATTTTGTGCTGAGTGGAAACACTCAATCCCGTTTGGTTGGTAATAAATTCGTTTATCTCTCTCATTAATATCCGGATTAGCGTTTAACGGAAGTTACGAAATATTTTGTTTTGTTCAGCAACACCAACTAAAATGTACTACTCTATCGCTTTCTGTTCTTTTGAGTGAACAAACAAAATTGTACCCAGATCGTCGTAGCCAGCAAAAGTGTTTTCTTTTTCATGTTTTACCATTTCTTCACGCAGTCCAACCAAAATAAAACCGGCATCTTTCGATGTTTTATTGATGATTGCACGCGTAGAAATTTCATCGGTGCGTTGAATGATCTTGATGTTTTTTTCGGTAATCGGCATCCTTCCCGATAGTACCAGCTTTTTCATTTCTTGTTTTGATTGCTGCACTTCGTTTTCGTGACAAACCACAAAAATTTCGATGCTCGCTTTTTTCAAATCCGGATGTCCCAGAATAATAAAACTTAGTAGAATCATCAGATTGGCATTCTCAGTATCAAACGAATTTATCCACACGTGAATCCCATTCTGGATTTTCATTTTTTTAGGCGACGATGCCAGCACACAAATATCAAAATCGCCACTGTTTACCAATGCGAAATTCTCGATTATTCGTCCCAGATTATCCGGTTTTTCTTTGTTGAATTCAAAAATAACCATGTTATTCTCCATACCCGCAACACCCGGTATTTGTATGGCCTGTGCAATTGCCGAAGTGTACGATGGCGAAATAATGGTATCGATGTAAACATAGTTTTCTTCATCAGCTTCTTCCAGCATCAAGTTTAGCATATCGTCTGCTTTTTCAACGGTTTTTGAAGAATAATAGCCTTCGATAAGGTACAGAAAAGTCCCGAAGCCGTATTTATGTGAAATCCAGCTTAATAACTGAAATGCGCGGTTATTGTGAGTGGTTCTGTCTGAAATACAAATGGCACTTGGGCGCCACTCATTTTGTTTTACCATTTTTTTACGTTTCTGTAGGTGTACCTGCAACTTCCGGTTCAGCTGAAAAAGCGAATTGGCAAACAGCGATGCAAAGTCTTTGCGATGTTTGTGGTAGTGGTTAATGTACAGATAAATCAATGTCATGGCACCGGCTGACAGCAAAGCGTATGAGGTACTGATTTTAAACATCACCCAGATAGATACCAAAAATCCAACCAGTGAAAGGTACCAGCGTGAGCGGAAAGTAGGGCGGTACGATGGTGAAGCACCAAAATGATTTAGAAAAGAAATGAGACACAACGCACCGTAAGTAACCATAAAAAACATAGAGATGATGGTGGCAACGGCATTTACGTCGCCAAGTGCCACAAATACAAATGCAATGGCCACAGTAACTATCGATGCATTTTGCGGCTCGTTGTCGGCCGGATTACCTTTGGAAAGCCAGCGGTTGATTCGTTTCGATGGAAAAGCATGATCGAGTGCTAGCGCCTGTAAAGTACGTGGTGCAACCATAACCGAACCGAGTGCGGAAGAAATGGTTGACGCTGCCAGACCAAGCGGGACGATTACCGAACCGGCAATTGCAATTTTTCCCATTATTAACTGGTGCTCCGTTAAATCTTCTATGGAGGCCGACATGGTGAGTTTATAAACGATAAAAACGTAAAGTATCATACCGGAAACGGTTGCCAATACTGTTCCGAGCGGAATGGATTTCGATGGATTTTTTAAATCGCCCGACAAACCAACTCCTGCTGTCATTCCTGTAAATGCGGGGAATATTATGGCAAATACCACAAAGAAATTCTCAAAATTCCGAAACTGATCTTTTGAAAAAGGCAGACTCGCTGCTTGCGAGAATTCGGTCGATCCGAGAAAGAACATAATGATGGATACAAACAAAATGGCCACCACAAAATAGAGTGCTTTAACACCCAAATTGGCCCCTTTTTTTATGATCAGAAAAGCCAGACCGGCCATAACAGGCAAACTGATTGCCTGCCGTGGTAGAAAAAAATCGTATTTATCGGCCAACAGGTTAAAAAAGAATTCAAATGCTTCGGTAAAAGCAATAACATAAAACGCGACACTAATGGCCTGCGAAAAGAAAAGTGCGACACCAATTGTAGCGCCGATATTCAAGCCAAACGAGCGCGAAATAATAAAATATTCGCCACCGCCTTCAACACGTTTATTGGTTGCGATCTCGGAAATGGCAAGTGCCGTGGGAATAGTTACCAGATGCCCAAGGAAGATAATGAGCATAACACCCCAAAAACCCAGCGTGCCTACTGCATAACCAAAACGAAGAAATAAAATTGCACCTAAAATTGTTGAAATAGCCGTGAGAAATACCGGGGCTGTTCCAAACTTGTTGCTTTGTGTTGTCATAAATGTTCTTTACAAATCTGCGTTCAAAAGATAGAATGTTTTTTTGTTAATCAAGCAAACCAAAATCAATATTCTACGTATTCTGCAAAACCTTTCTCTACCAGTTCGTCGTTAAGGGCTTGCTCGTTGTCGGCAAGACGAATAATGCCAATGTAACGGCCAAATTTTCCTACCTCCTTGTCGGTTTCAACAATCACTTCGTTGTCATTGTTCGATATCCGCTCAATAACAAATGCTTTTGCTTTCATCCCATTTTTATATTCTTCCGAATCCTTTTTCACATTATAAGTTTCGGGGGTGTTTATGCCACGAAGACGAATACGCTGAAAAGTGGTGATTTTAAATCCGAGGTCAATAACCAGGTCGATGGTGTCGCCATCAACCACGCGGTTCACTGTTGCTTTGTAGGTGTACATTTGAATTCATTTTGTTTCCTTCAAGATACGGATTTGGAACATATTAAAGTAGTTTATTCAATAGTTTTTTAGAAAATTCAATTGGTTGCCGGGTTTGTGTTCATGCGCATAGTTTCAATAACTGTTTTGTATAAGTCGTTGTGTTGTACTAAATTCGGAAAACGAATAAAACTAAAATGCCTGAATTAATACGATCGAAACCGTCGGGAATACGTCAGTGGGCTTTAATCGTGGCTCCGCTAATTAGTTTGTCTGTTATTCTTTTTGCCGATCTCGATCCGCAGAACCGGAATGTAACCTACTGTTTTGCCATTGCTTTACTAATGGCGATCTGGTGGATAACGGAAGCCATTCCGCTGGCGGTTACGGCCTTGCTTCCTGTGGCTCTATTCCCCTTGTTTGGCGTAGTTGATGGGAAGACGATTTCGGCCATGTATTTTAACCACCTGATTTTTCTTTTTATTGGCGGGTTTTTAATGGCCTTTGCCATGGAACGTTGGAATTTGCACCGGAGAATAGCCTTGCGAATTTTACTGGTTGTAGGAATAAGTCCGGGACGAATTTTGCTGGGATTTATGCTGGCTACATCCTTCTTGTCGATGTGGATGTCGAACACTGCCACAGCTATGATGATGGTGCCCATTGCGCTTTCAATAATTATAAAGCTGGAAGAAAGTCTGGGCGAAAAAAAAATGGGAAAGTATGCCATCGGTCTGCTTCTGGGAATTGCCTATTCTGCATCGATTGGCGGGGTGGCAACCCTGGTAGGTACGCCACCCAATTTGTCGTTTGCACGAATTGTAAGCATCATTTTTCCGGAGATGACCGAAATCTCGTTTGCCGACTGGTTTATTTTTGCGCTCCCGGTTACGGTGCTGTTGTTTATTATGGCGTGGCTTTTATTGTATATAATGTATAAACCCAAAAACAGTTGGAAGAAAATTCACATCAACCAGTTTCGCGAAGAATACAATGCGCTCGGAAAAGCAAAACCAGAGGAGAAGATTGTATTGATCTTATTTGCAATTCTGGCCTTTTTATGGATATTCCGGTCGGGGTTTACCATTCAGTCGTTTGAGGTTCCCGGCTGGTCTCGGTTGTTTAAAAATCCGTCGTACATCAACGATGGTACAGTGGCAATATTTATTGCGTTGTTACTTTTTATTCTTCCATCGAAATCAGAAAAAGGGGAGCGGATAATGAACTGGGAAACGGCGCGAAAAATACCATGGAATATTGTGCTTTTATTTGGTGGAGGATTTGCACTGGCACAAGGATTTGTAGAATCCGGTCTTTCGGTTTGGTTTGGCGAACAAATGGCCGGACTTGCCAATGTGGAACCCATTATTCTCACTTTTGCCAATGTTACCATGATGTCGTTTTTAACCGAACTAACATCAAATACAGCAACTACCGAAATGATTCTGCCTATTCTTTCGGGGCTTTCAACCACTATAGAAGTTAATCCTTTGTTGTTAATGATTCCGGCAACGCTGGCTGCATCGCTGGCTTTTATGTTACCGGTTGCCACACCTCCCAATGCCATTATTTTTGGTACCAACCGTATCCGGGTAAAAGACATGGTAAAAACCGGGATATTGCTCAACCTGGCCGGAATTATTGTTGCCACACTGGTAATGTATTTCTGGGGCGTTTTAGTGTTTGATATCGACGTTACCGTATTTCCCGATTGGGCGGTGGCGGCAACAGCAACTGGTTAGTTGGTATAAAACTCAACCCGTTTATTGAACACTCTTGTTTTTTGCCTGCCGCAGCCGTGCAACAGGCCAGCCAATATGTTTTTTTGCTTGCCGCAGCGCTGCAACAAGCCAGTCAACAAGTTTGCTGGGCAATGACACGGCTGCAGGAAGCCTCTAATCAGTGAGTTACAAGGGCGTGGAGAAATGTAGGCCATTCCGGAAATCGCCAGCAGCAAGGCATAGGGGCTAAAGCCCCGTTGAAAGGTGTTGTGTATGGCTCCGGCATTAAGGGCGGGGTTATGCAATGCACCTACCTAAGCTGGGCTTTAGCCCTGCACGTTTTATTAACAATAAAACTAATTCTTTATTTTTTGCTACATTGAGGCTTCGTTTAGAACACCAAATTAGCAAATAACCAAAATAGTAGATAGTAAATAAAAACCTCGCTGCTGGTGCGCGATTCCATCGCGTTCCTCTCTGATATAAACAATAATGCCCGACAAATTCAGAAATAAATACCGCATTTCGTCGGCCCGATTGCAAAATTGGGATTATGGCCGCCATGCGGCATATTTTGTTACCATTTGTACGCAGGGGCGGGAACATTATTTTGGCCATGTTGTGGATGGGGAAATGCATTTATCGGCAATTGGTGAGATTGCCCAAACCGAATGGTTAAAAACATTTGATTTGCGCCCCGATATGAATTTAACCATGGGGGAATATATTATTATGCCCAATCATTTTCATGCCATAATTATAATTGGTGAAAACCGATATAATACCGATGGCGGCAATGAAAATGGTGACGGCGGCGGGGATGGTCACGTAGAGACGCAATGCATTGCGTCTCTACTACCACAAACGCCCGAACAGACGCAATACATTGCGTCTCTACCGCCGGCCAACCAATTTGGCCCGCAACGTAAAAATTTGGCATCAATAATACGTGGTTTTAAAATTGGGGTAACAACACGTGCCCGAAAAATAAATCCCGGTTTCGCCTGGCAATCGCGGTATCACGAACACATTATCCGAAACAATGCATCGTTTGAACGCATTTGCAATTATATAATTTCAAATCCCGAAAACTGGGATGCAGATCGCAACAAAACCGATTGATTACATCAATACACATATCAACTGTTGCGCGATTCTATCGCATACCTTTTAGAACTGCTACAATTTAGTTTTCAGCAAATCTCGAATCGTATCAGCAACTTCTGTATTCCCCGCATACAGCGCTCCACGCTGGTTCATAAAGGTAGAATCGCTTCGGTTCAGGTCAAGGGCAGTGCCATTGAAACTGGTTGCCGGAGCACCAAGCTCGTTAAAAATACACGCTGTTGCGGCAAAATCCCAAAGGCTTCCTCCGCCGGGTGTTGGTTTCGGCAATTTAAAATAACAACCCGGAGCCTGCTCGAGTGTCCAGATGGCGTTTAAAACCGCACCGGCCTGTTTTTGTAGTTGCAATTCGTTGATCGATAGTTCTTGCAACTTCTCCTCAAGAGCGGTGATAAATTCATCGTAATACTTGTATTTCAGGAAAGTGCGATCCATGTGCAGTGTAAAAGTTCTTTTGCCTTTCAGCTCCAGATCGGGTTGCCAGCTTTTGTGGTTTTTAAAAGCTCCCTGACCTTTTACTGCATAATACAGGTTCTTTGTAAGAGGATCGAAAACAACGCCTATAAGCGGCTCTCCCGATTTTGAAACCAGCGCAATGGAAACAGCATATCCGGGTGTTTTTTCGGTAAATGCCAGCGTTCCGTCCATGGGGTCGATACACCAGAAATAGTCTTTCTCGAAACGGCTCTTATCGTCTACGCTTTCTTCGGTCAGCAACGCCAGATCATATTTTGAAATCGACTGTGAAAGTACTTCCAGTATTGTATTTTGTGCTTTTACATCCACTTCGGTAACCACTTGCGAGGCCAGGCTGTCGGCCGCTTCCTTATTGTTTACGGCCACTTCTTTTGTGGAATATTCGCTAATGAGAGTACCGGCTTTTTGAGCCGCTTCAATGGCCAATTGTGAGAGTGCAAGCAAGTTGTTGGTTGTTAAACGCATACGCAGGATTGATCAGTAAATAAAAAAATGGTGTGCTAAAGTTACACAAACTTGTGATTACACCGCGAGTCTTTCAATGACTTCGCGCGAAACACGTTCGCTGTACGAGTTGATTTTCCAGTGTCCCGGGTGCCAGCCTTTTAAAAAACGGTGAAAATCGGCCCAGGCAAGGTGGTATAAATTCCGCCAGTCGGCTTCAAGCGCAGCTCCATCAATAGTGGTATTTTTCTTTCGAAGAGCTTCATGCAAATGTGAAAAATATATGTCGAGCAATTTGCCTTCGTATTTCTCACAGTCTTTTTCGCTCATGCAGCTGCCAATAAAATAAGCAAGGTCTTTCATTCCACACCCACCGCCAACATATTGAAAATCGACAGCTGCCACATTTTTTCCATCGTTTGAAAAACAGAAGTTGGCCAGTTTGGCATCGCCGTGCACCAGCGTTTGGAAAGGACTTGTACTCAGTTTTTTATCAATAGATTTAGCGGCATTTTTTAAGGGCAGGTCGTCCATTGCCTCCAGTTCTTCCGGACGGGTTTCAAGGTGCCAGTAGGTGCCTGTTTCCCATAAACCTTCTGGTTTGGCTCCCATAAAAGTTGCATGAAAATTGGCCAGCCAATGGATACAGGCATTTATATTATCCCAGTTAACCGAAGCACTTAAACGTTGCGCAAAACCAGTGCTGTCGAGGTCTTCAAAAACCATTAAAACTTCGCTGCCTTTTGTTTCCAGCGCATAACAGCGTGGCGTTTTACAATCAGCATCGCACTTTTCGTTAAACGAATTGTACCACTCGGTTTCCACTTTGTACGATTTTAGTTTCCGCTGATGCGATAGGTCGGTGTTCCAACCGCGCGGATGAGAACCTCCTTCGGGCAGGTTAACATGTTTTACTACCACACTTTCAAGCTCGCAACCTTCCAGCCCAAGACGTACAATTTCGCCGTAACCGCTCCATAAACTCTGAATAACTTCAATTTCGTAAAGGCTTTTAGCTTCGGTTGATTCCAGAATTATATTTTGAAAATGTTGATCCATCTTTTCCTTTTTTGTCATTTCGAAGGAGAAACGACTGAGAATTAAAAATCAGCGAAGCTAAATCTGTTTCGATTGACAGCCGATTTCTCACCCTCATTCTTCGGGATTCGAAATGACAGTTATTTCAGGTTACTATTGAACAGTTTTCGATTACCTGCCATTTCGCCCAATGAAGCAGGACCATTAATACAGCCACCTTCGCAAACCATAAATTCGATAAAGTTTGCCGGCGCTTTTCCACGAGCGTAAGCCTTCATCATGCCAACGGCTTTTTTGTCAACACCGTTAATCACCAGCTCTTTAATGTTCGCTTCGGGGCGCTCGGCTTTAACAGCGGCGGTTACACCTCCTGACAGTGCAAATCCACGGTCCACTGTTTTTTTATTGTGTCGGTTTTCGTTGTCGGGTATTCCGCCCAAATCGATATCCAAACCAACAATCAGCGCATTCAGCTCTTCAAACGACATTACATGATCAACTTTATCATTACGTCTGGCTTCTTTGCGTTTTCCAATACATGGCCCGATGAAAACCACTTTTGTACCCGGGTTTTTCTCGCGGGCAATATCGGCCGCATACATCATAGGCGATGGCGTATCCGATACAAAAGGTTTTAATCCTTTCACGTGTTTTTCAACGGTTTCAACATAACTTGGGCAACAGCTGGTGGTCATAAACGGAGCACCTTCATCAAGGCGTTCAAGAAATTCTGCCGATTCGTGTTCTACCGTTAAGCGTGCTCCGTCGGCAACTTCTACCACTTCGTTAAAACCAATTTCTTTTAACAGGTTTTCAATTTGCCCGGTCGACAGGTTAAACTGACCGTGAATGGCCGGTGCAAAAATAGCGGTGGTGTGCTCTTCTTTTCGGATGCACATCAGAATATCGATAAGCTGACTCACTTCGAAAATACTGCCAAACGGACAGGCAACCATACATTTCCCGCAGTAGATACATTTATCATCGTCAATACGTTCAACTCCGTATTCATCTTTCGAAATGGCTCCAACCGGGCACGCTGCCTCGCACGGGATAGGTACGTGGATAATGGCGTGGTACTGGCACTGCTTTTGGCAAATACCGCAGTTAATACATTTGTCGGTGTTAATTTGTGCCTGCCCATTTACCATACTAACGGCGTCTTTCGGGCAGTTCATCATACACGGACGGGCAACACAACCCCGGCAAAGGTTACTCACCACGTACTGTGCTTTTACACAACTAGTACAGGCTTCGTCAACCACGGTCATTATTTCTTTTTTTACCTGCGTGCGGTTTTGGGCATTTTCGGCATAGGAACTAAGGGGAGTCAATTCATCTTTTTCATCGTCAACCGTGTAGCCCAGCAAAGGAAATAACTTGTACTTTATTACCGCCCGCTCTTTATGGATACAACAACGGTGTTGTGCTTCGCGTTTTTTGGGTGCCATTTGAATGGGAATACGGTCGATTTCCTCAACCAGTTTACCATCGGCAAAAAGCCTGACGATTTGTTTCAGCAAATCTCTTCTAATAATCAGTGTGTTACTTGTGTATCCCATGTTGCCTTTATTTTTTTGACGCCGCAAAAGTACTGCCTTTTTTATGTTCGGCAACACCTTTTTAGTGATTAGTTGACTCTTGTTAAGTCAGGGTTAAAACGCGACACTTTGCAATGTGTGCGACTGCCCGGAAAAGTTTGATATATGTCGTTATTATCTTAAATTTAGGAGGTAAAAGCAATTTGGAATGGCTTTTTTATACATTTGAAATTATTCAGTGTGCTTCTCATTATCGGAATAAAATAAACTAACATAAATAAAATCTTATGAAATCTTTCAAAGCTTATTTCCCGTTTTTATTCCTGCTCGTATTGATTGTTACAGGATGTAATTCAACTCCAAAAAAACAGAAAACAAACACCGATGCGGTTACCACCGATTCGTTAACAGCAGCTGAAAACCTTATTCAGCAGTATATTGATAAAGGTGAGTTAGCCGGTTTTTCGGCACTGGTTATTAAAAATGGTGAAGAGGTTCTTCGGATGAATAAAGGATATGCTGACCGCGAAAATAAGAAACCTATTGAAACCAATACGATTTATCGGATTTTTTCGATGAGCAAACCCGTTACAGCAGTAGCTTTGATGACTTTATACGATGAAGGGAAATTTGATCTGGATGATAAAGTTTCGGATTATATTCCAAAATATGCCGATTGTAAAGTATACACGCCAAATGAAAATGGTTTCAGTCTGGAGCCTCAGGAAAACGAAATGACAATTCGGCATTTGTTAACCCATACTTCCGGAATATCTTATGGATGGAATCCAACTTACGTTGATTCGCTTTATCGAGTAAATAATGCAAGTGGATGGGATGGAAAGCTGAAAGACAAAATGCTTGCCCTGGCCGATTTGCCGCTTAATTTTCAACCCGGAACTCAGTGGATGTACGGACTTTCGATTGATGTGGCCGGCTATCTCGTGGAAGTAATTTCAGGAATGCCGTTCGATGAATACCTTAAGGAGCACGTTTTTGGACCGCTAAAAATGGATGATACCGGATTTTATGTACCGGAAGAAAAGCACGATCGTTTCTGTAGTCTTTATAATCAGGGTGAGGATAAAATGCTGACACCCGCTAAAGACCAATTTGCCGATATATTTAAACAGCCCGCAAAACTTTTTTCGGGAGGAGGAGGATTGGTTTCTACCATTGATGATTATGCCCGTTTTTGTAAAATGTTGCTGAACAAAGGCGAACTGGATGGAACACGAATATTGAAACCGGAAACGGTAGAATTGATTATGAGTAACCAGCTACCGGAAACAGCAACTTACGAAAATGGCAGGATGGGATTCGGACTGGCGGGAGCTGTCGATTTTGAAACTGGAGAATACAGCTGGGCAGGAGCGGCTACCACAAATTTTTGGGTCAATCCAAAAGACCAGCTAATAATAATTACAGCTACGCAGATAATGCCAAGTAATTACCAATATGCAAACGAATTCAAATCAATAATCGATAATACTTTTACTAAATAGAAAATATAAAAGATGAGAAATTCAATCCTGCTTATTCTATTCACTGTTATACTCCTGTCGTGCAATACAACTGAGAATTGGGAATCGCTAATGGATAACGACCTCTCGAAGTGGGACCGGTATTTAAGTTATAAACACCAGTTGGGCTACGACGGGCAGCAGCCAAAAGACGCCGATGGCAACTTAATAGAACCAATTGGCTTAAATAAAGAAGGTTATAATGTTTTTACGGTAAGCGATGAGGACGGTGAAGCTACTTTAAAAATAAGTGGCGAGATTTATGGCTGCCTGATAAGCAAGAAAGAATATGCCAATTACCATTTAAGGCTAAAAATGAAATGGGGCGATAAGAAGTTTGATCCGCGTAAAAACCTGCTGAAAGACTCGGGGATTTTGTATCATTCCATTGGCCCTTTGGGAGCCGAGTACTGGCGCACGTGGATGCTTTCGCAGGAATTCCAGGTTATGGAAGGCCACCTGGGCGATTACTGGAGCCAAATGACTTCAGCCATCGACATACGCGCTTATCTTCCTGAATATATTATGAATCCGGTTGCCGATGCCAGTCAGCCTTTTTTACCGATGGGGCAGGACGAGGATATTCAGGGATTTTGCCTGCGTAGCGGAAATTATGAAAAAGCGCCGGGAGAATGGAATTTACTGGAGCTGATTTGTTATGACGGAAACAGCATTCACATGGTAAACGGCGAGGTGGTAATGGTTTTACGTAACTCGCGTTACATTAATGACGGCGAAACCTTGCCCCTGGATAAGGGGAAGATACAACTGCAAAGCGAGGCGGCTGAGGTTTTTTATAAAGAAATTGAGATTAGGGAACAGGACGAAATGCCGGAAAATTTTGCGCGTTATTTCAATTAGTTTTTCAGAATCTTCTTCACTTTGGCAGCACTTATTTTTCGGTGTTCAGCTTCAAAATGCCAGCCAACCGATTCAATCAATTGCTGCACAAGAGCAACCGTATCGGTGGCCTGGTCTTTTGCAATTTGTACCAGGTGGCTTTCCTCTACTTTTTCACGAATAAATTCTTTCGAGCGTTTATTCATGTTGGTCAAATCCGCTTCATTTATTTTGTTAATGATCCCCTTTTGTATGTCGTAATATTCCAGGTCGCTGTCGATGCTAAGAATTTCGGGTTCGGGAAAGCGTGATAGCTCAACCAGTTTTTTATGCGGATTTATATCGATGTTTATTTTGGTGAGGTCGAAACCGATCATCACTTTGGCTTTTACAATTAGTAAAGCACGTTTTTCGGTTTGAAAAAGTTTGAAAAACAATTGTTTCTCGTCGCGGTGGGTGTACAATTCCGAGAATTCTCCTTCAACAGTAATTAATTTGCAAACCTGTTTTATTTTGTCAAGCAAAATAACCGACTGGTCGTGCAGTTGTTTCTCGTTACGGTTTTTGTAATAATAAATGGTTCCGAAAATGCCGGCAGCCAGTCCAATTAGTATTCCCAAAAAAATAAGGGTTTCCATAAAAAGTTTTGTTTTGAATATCTAAAATAGAACTTTTTATAAAAACCCCGTGTATCTTGGTTCCGAAAATAAAATTCTATTCCTTGCTTTCCTCCGGTTTTGGCAGAAAGATGTCGGCCAGTTTAAATATTGTATTGTTGCTTCGTTCCTGGGTAAGGTTGGTTGTTATTGCTATAATCAACTCTTCTTCCGGGTAAATTAGAACAGAAGAACTACCTCCGTGAACAGAACCTTCGCGACCATAAATTACATTTCCCTCGCGGTCGTGTAAAATTATCCATCCATTGGCGAATTGTGCTTTATGATTGTTGTTCAGATCAACAGGATCAAAAATGTGAGCACGCGTACTGTCGTTCAGGCAATCGGAATTGAGGTAAATATCGGTGAGTTTTACCAAATCTTCTGCACTTGATAAAAGCCCTTCGGATGGAGCCCGCCAGCGTAAATCGGTAGTGATGGCGTTTACCACCTGCGAAATAATATTGTGATCGTGAAAATTAGAACGTCCTTTTATTGTTGAAAACGGATTATCGGGACAGGTATTTTCGAAATGCAGCGTGTCGGTTACATATTCCTGCAGCAGCTCATTGAATCGCTTTCCTGATGCTTTTTCCATAACGGCGCCAAGCAGGTTGAAATTTAAGCGGCTTTCTCGGTGGAATTCTCCCGGAGGAGCCATTAGCTCATCATCCTGAAATGTTTCCAACCCTTTTTGCAGCGTAATGTTTGTTGCCTGCCAGTTGTCCTCGCTGTTGCTCATTTCCCTGAATCCGGAGGTGTGATCTTTAAGATTTTTGATGGTAACCGGAAGGCGTTTTTTTGGAAAATCGGGGAGATAATGCTGTATGGTTGAATCGGGATTAAGCGTGCCGTCTTCCACCATTTTTAAATACACAAGTGTGGTGTATAATTCTGATAAGTCTCCGATCCGGAATTTGGTATCACGGGTAACTTTCACTTCAAGGTCGGTTGAGGCAAGACCAATTCCTTCAGAATAAATGAGTTTCCCGTTTTTGGCAATTGCAATTTGCGCCCCCGGAATAAAGTTAATTCTCAGGTAAGTTGCGAGCTCTTTTCTAACTTGTTTAATCTCGTCGACGTAGTTCTTATCGTATAAAATGTCGTTGTCTGCTTTTTTGCAGTTTGTTAATGTTAAGGCAATAAAAAACAGAATAAAGATTTGAATTCCTCGTATCATTTTTACTGGTTTTAAACTAGTTTCAACTTAAAAAAGCAGTTGCAAAAATAGAAAAATTGAGAAAGTCTTAGCGTGAAAATTTGTTAAAAAACAGGGGTGTTGGCTATAGAAAATTCTTTTTGTGAAGCAGGTTTTGAAAAGCAATTTTATAGGTGCTGCTAACCGGAATAAGTTTGTCTTTTATTTTAATCGTATTGTTCTCAATGTAGTCGATCTTGTCGATTGAAATGATGTACGATTTATGCACGCGAATAAATTTCTGATCATCCAGTAATTCCTGCATTTTTTTGAAATTCAGGAGCGTCATAATCCGGCTGTCTTCAGTGTGAATTTGCAGGTAATCGCGCTGCCCTTCAATGTATAAAATCTTATCGAAATACACTTTAACCGTTTTGTTACCCGATTTTATAAAGGTATATTCCGCGGTGTCGTTATTTTCTACCGGATGCTGCGTTGGTGCCGGAGTATGGTTGTTATGGTCTTTTAAAAAGCGGGCATAAACCTTCTCGGTGGCCTTTACAAAACGCTCGAAAGGTATGGGCTTTAAAAGGTAATCAACCACATCCAACTCGTAAGCTTTTAGTGCATATTCATCAAAAGCAGTGGTTAAAATTACGTATGGCGGATCTTTTAAGGTTTCGAGCAACTGGATGCCGGTAAATTCATCCATTTGAATATCGAGGAAAATAAGGTCGACTTTGTTTTCTCGCAGAAATGAAAAGGTTGACAAAGCATTATCGAACGTGCCCAAAAGATTGAGGTAATCAATTTTTTCGGCAAAACGTTCAATCTTTTTTAGGGCCAAAAGTTCGTCGTCAACAGCTATGCAATTCATTTTCATCTGTTAAAAATTTTTTGATTTCTGAATGTTCAAAAAATTTAAATACATTCAGGAACTCACATAAATTTTAATCATTCTTGTTTGTAAGTGTAGAATGAGAAAAATTCATGTTCGTTTCATAAAAACACATTTTTCTTTTATACCGGCACTTTTATGTGCACATCAAATTTATCCATATCCTTTTTAATATCAAAAGTAAAATTGCTGCCATAAAGGAGTTTTAAGCGCTTTTCAACATTTTTCAGCCCTGTTCCGGTGCCAGTGTCGGGCAATTTAAAATTGTTGCGTTTTACAAAGTTCGATGTGCGTAATTCAATACAATCAGTATCAATGGAAAAGTTAATTTTTACACCGGGCGACTCCGACTGTTTATTGCAATGTTTTACCGCATTTTCAATGATCGGGATAAATAACAGTGGCGGTACAAGTTGCGAATTTGGTGCTCCTTTTTGTTCAAATTCCAAAAAATCGGGATCGGCAAAGCTCAGTTTCGCCAACTCCAGGTAGTCTTCAATATAACTGAGTTCCTTGTCTAGTTTTACCATTTCGTGCGTTGACTCCTGCAACATGTATCGCATAATTTTCGATAGCAGCACAATGGCATTCGACGCCTTTTCTTTGTCCTCATAAATAAGGGCATCTATATTATTCAGCACGTTAAAAAGGAAATGCGGATTTACCTGTGATCGTAAAATTCCAAGTTCCGACTGAACCGTTTTACGCTCCAGTTCCGATTGTGTTAATTGAATATTGTACGAATAGCTGAACAACTTAAAGGCTGTAGCTGTACCGATGATCATAAAATTGTTAAGTAAGGCAGAGAACATTTCGGCACTAAACGGGCGGCGTACTGCCCAAAATCCCAGTAGCGGTTGAATATTCACCTTTATATATTGTGATATGGCAATGTTAAGTGCAATGATTACTGCTGTGCCTAATATAAAGATTTCAAAACGCCGTTTTTTAAATACAAAACGTGGAATGAGGTATTCGATAACTATGTAAACGCCAATTATGTCGATAGGGATGTAGATGATATTTATGAAAGCTTCAACTACAAAACCAACCGATAGAAGGTATGGAATGGTGTAAAAAGTAAAAATAAATATCCAAAACAGTATGTGGTTAAGAACCCGGTACTTAAAGATCTTCATTGTAATGTTAAATGCATTTACAATACAATTGTAAGTCATTTATTTGAATAATCCATTGATATTCTGCCAATAAGCCAATAAAATCGTCTAGCTTCACTACTTTAAAAGAATCTGAATTATGCAGATTAAAAGGTGCTTTTCGCAGATGATTTTGTGTTGTTGGCAGATCTATTCAGAATGTCAAGCTCTTGTGAAATTTATGCAGTCGTGATGTAGCCTGGCATAAGTAACCTACCTTTTGCCTTTTCAGGCGGAATGTACTCTTTGGCTTTGCCCAAAGAGTAGACCGAAAACCCAAGGCTGCGTCCGCTTCCCTCGGAAATTCTGCGCGATGACGACTAAAATTTCTGAAACTCGTCGTACCTCCTCAAACATCAGTATTTTTTTTACGCTGTCACCGCTTGTTTTCCGGCTCACCGGCCGAGGCCAATCTCCGATGTTGCTGAGGTTGCATAAGAGCCCTTAAATAATCTGCTTCGTCTTTGTTGGAAGGCAAAGATGGAGACTGCCCAGGCAGAAATTTAAATAATTATAGAATGTGGTGCCACTAGATGGCTACACTGGTTTCCTCATTTTCCGAGCGGGCTACAGTAACAGCTCCGCAGCTGTCGCTCCAAACATTAACTGAAGTACGCAGCATATCAAGGATTCTGTCAACAGCTAAAATCAATCCAATTCCTTCGAGCGGTAATCCCACGGCAGTCAGAACAACGGTAATCATTACCAGTCCGGCCATTGGTATTCCTGCTGCACCAATCGATGCCAGCAGAGCCGTAACCACTACAAATACCTGCTGCGTAAACGATAAATCAACGCCGTAAGCCTGAGCAATAAACATGGCAGCCACACACTCGTAAAGTGCAGTTCCGTCCATATTTATGGTAGCTCCCAGGGGCAAAGTAAAACTGGTAATTTTATTCGATACGCCGCTGTTGTGTTCCAGTGCTTCCATGGTTAATGGCAACGTTGCACTCGACGACGATGTTGAAAATGCAGTAAGCAGGGGAGTGGCCATATTTTTTAAGTGTGCATATGGTTTTGCCTTCCCGATAAAACGTACAATTAATGGAAGAATGATAAGCGCATGAATTAAAAGACCAACAATTACACACAAACTGTAAATTGCCAGGCTTCCGGCAATGTTGGCCAGTTGTTCTGAATTGCGCGCCACTTCTCCGGCAACGATACCAAAAATTCCGAGCGGTGTGAATTTGATAATAAACAGTGTTACTTTCATCATCACCTCAAAAATAGCGTCGAAAAATGTTTTCAGGGAGTTTTTATACGGTTCGTCAACCTTTGTAATGAAGTAGCCAAAAACAATGGCAAAAAAGATCACCGACAAAATGGTTCCCTGTGCCATGGCATCAACAATATTATCGGGCACAAGGCGGTAAAGAATATCTTTTACCGACCCTGCTTTTTCGGCCAGACCTTCTACCGATTGGGTAAAACCAAGCTCAACACCAACGCCGGGTTTTACCAGATTAACGATGATTAAACCGGTTAAAATGGCCAGCGTACTTGTTCCAAGGTAATAAAGCAATGTTTTAAATCCCAGCCTTCCGAGGTTCTTGCCTTCACCCATGCTGGTTACCCCGCTGATGATCGAACTCAGGATTAGCGGGATGATCACCATTTTTAAGGCACGAAGAAAAATATCGCCCATCCACGAGGTATAGTCTGTTGCGTTTGGTGCAAAATAACCAAACAATACAGCCAGTACCAGTGCGATAAGAATTTGCCAGTGTAATTTAATTTTTAGAATCTTCATACCCTTTTTATTGCCTTTTTTTGGATTGAAAAACCAAATCTTTCTAAACAGAACCGATTTCGCTTTTCGTGATGATTTTTATTTTGATGCCGGTTTAATTAAGGAGTCGCTAATTTATTCTTTTTCGCCGATGTAGCAAACAAAACTGACAAGTAGCCATGTTTGAAATGTGAAATTGCCAGGTTTTAAGCCGTTTTGTAGCATTTGATCAAATCAAAAACTGAAAAAGATCCGCTTTTTCATTCAGGTATTCATAAATGAAACCATTTTCATCCATACGTTTTACAAGACCATTAAAATCTTCTTTTTTCTGCACTTCTATTCCGATAACAGCAGGCCCTTTTTCGCGGTTGTTTTTTTTCGAGTATTCAAAGTGGGTAATGTCGTCGGTGGGGCCAGGCACTACATCAACAAAAATGCGCAAGGCTCCGGCGCGTTGAGGAAAACGTACAATAAAATAATGCTTCAGCCCCTCGTAAAGCAACGAACGTTCTTTTATTTCTTCGGTGCGGGTAATGTCATTATTACTTCCACTAACGATACAAACTACATTTTTTCCTTTAATTTGCTCGCGGTAAAAATCAAGAGCAGCAATCGACAGTGCTCCTGCCGGCTCAATAACAATGGCATCGCGGTTGTAAAGCTCCAGAATTTTCGTACAAATCTTTCCTTCCGGAACCGATTGGTATTCGTCAACCACTTTTTTACATATCTCGAAAGTAATTTCGCCAACACGCTGAACAGCAGCTCCGTCAACAAACTTGTCTATTTTCTCCAGCTTAATTACACTGTTGGCTTCCAGCGATTTTTGCATCGATGGTGCACCCGCAGGTTCAACACCAATAATTTTTGTGTTCGGGCTGATTTGTTTAATATAGGCTCCAACTCCGGCCGCCAAACCGCCACCTCCTATGGGAACAAACAAGTAGTCGATCGTTTCGGTGGAATCCTGTAAAATCTCCAGTCCAACGGTTGCCTGTCCTTCAATAATTTGCGGATCGTCGAACGGATGGATAAATGCCATGCCGGTTTTCTGGCAATCTTCCAATGCAGCGCGGTGGGCATCGTCGTAAGTATCGCCGGTAATGATCACCTCAACATGGGTTTTGCCAAACATTTTTACCTGCTTAATTTTTTGCTTAGGCGTTGTTGTGGGCATGTAAATCTTGCCTTCAATTCCTAACAGCCGGCACGAGTAGGCAACGCCCTGCGCATGGTTTCCGGCACTGGCACAAACTACTCCTTTTTCACGCTCGGCATCCGAAAGTTGCGCTATTTTATTGTAGGCTCCACGAATTTTATAGGAACGTACGATTTGCAGATCTTCGCGTTTCAGAAATACATTAGCGCTGTATTCTTCTGATAAGTTCAGGTTTTTCTGAAGTGGCGTGTGAAGCACTATTTCGCTAAGGTTATGCTTTGCGTTGTTTATATCTTTTAATTGAGGAAAATATTTTGTGTCGCTCATTGTGCAATTTTATTGCAAAGATATATGCGACGCTGCTAAAAGCAAGCTCACCTACTAGATTTTATGACTTTTAACAGAAGATAAATAGTCCAATGAGCAGCCATGACAGAAACGATCAAAACTGCAGCTGCAGAAATATCCTTTATGATCTTGATCTATATATTTTTATCTGGAGAAACAAAATCACAAATGCGCTCAATAGCTGAGTTTAATGCTTCGGCCCCCAGTACAATTCCAACACAAATAATAATCAGCAACCATTTGGTTCGGGTAATTTCAATGAGCCAACCCAAAGCAGTCGCAGTTATAGTTGCAAAAATGTGAATTCGAAAATTTATTTCCTTTTTCCACAAGTGCCATAATCCGTTAAGTGCATATTTAAAGCTGTGTAGCCTTTTTGCTAAAAAGACGTTTTTCATGGCTAATAATTTTTTTTGACATTTCCTCCCGGAACATGCCGGGAGGAAATGTGTTATTCTTATTCTTTATACCAGTTTACTTTTCGGGTTGAATACATTAATGCAGCCAGTAGCACGAATAAACCGATACTTCCGGTTAGTAATGCAAACGATTCGAGCTGTAGCAAAATAAAAATGAAAAGATAGCAGCCGGCCAAACCTAAACTTGTTCCCAGCTGAGTTTTTAGTTTTGGCATAAAACTACGCGTGTAAAAGAACACCAGTATAATTACTGCTAAAGCGGCAACCAGGTAAGCTATGTTAAAACCTAAATGCTCAGAAATTGAAAGCAACAGCAAGTAGAAAATACTGATTGCCGATCCCACCATAATGTACTGAAATGGGTGGATACGCTGTTTTGACAACACTTCGAACATAAAGAACACCACAAAAGTGATGATAATGATAAGGATGGCATATTTGGCGCTGCGGATGTTTTTTTGGTAATGGTCCGCCAGGCTTACCATTTCTACACCGAATTTTGAATTTTCAATATCGTTTTGATTTAAGGATTGATTGGTGCTTACCCATTGTTGCGGATAGTTTCGGTTAAAATGCAGCACGCTCCAGTCGGCCTGAAAGCCTTTTTCGTCCACATTACGGTCGGCCGGCAGATAATTGCCTGTAAAACCCGGATCGTTCCAGATCGACTCCAAATGAACCGAGGTTTGTTCGCCCAGCGGAGTAAACATCAGGTTTTGGCTGCCTTTTAACTGCAGTTTAATATTAAATGCACCATTCAGGTCGCTGGTATAAAGCTCTTTCAAAGGAATGGAAACACCGCTGTGCCCGATCGATGATGAGGCTTTTCCGGGCGAAAATGTATAGGCTTTGTCGTTCCAATTCAGTTCCAGCCCTTTGTTTATCCCCCTCAGGTCGCTGATGGATAATTGTAACTGGGCATCGTCCCAAATTATATCCGAAGATTCGAAGTTCAGTTTCTCCAGATCGATGTCCTTAAAATTCCCGGTTATTGCAAGTTCCGCCTCGTACACATCAACATTGTAAATACTGCGTTGCAATTTTTTGGGTAGCAGTTTTCCGTTAACCGATAATTCTTTGGGAAGGAAGGTGGCGTAACGTGTCACTTCGTTGTAGGTGTCTTCCTCCTCGTTATAGATTTTCTTTTTGAAAGGGACAAATAGTACGGGGCCACTGATGAGCTGTTCGTTCGACCATTTGCTCATCACTTCGTCAACCACCTGAAAGGAATTTCTCTGGCGTTCGCCAATCAGCTCCATAATCATTACTTTGGGTATCAACAGAATTAGAATAAGCATCCCGATCACAAAAAGTTTAAACGATAAAGTCCGGTGAAAGCTGATTCCCAGGCGGTCTAAAATTGTTTCTTGTTTTTCCATGATTTAATTGTTTTAAAAGTACTTTGAAATACAAAGTAAATGGGTAAAAAAAATTAATTGTTTGTAATATTTTGATTCTTTATTAAATCTTCCAATGCTTTTAAATGCAGCTCAAAAGCTTTACTCCCGCTTAATGTAACGGCGTAAGTAGTGTTGGGTTTTTTGCCCACAAAGGTTTTATTTACCGAAATGAATTTTGCCTTTTCCAATGCTTTAATGTGGCTCGCCAGGTTGCCATCGGTCAATTCAAGTAAGTCTTTCAGTTCGTTAAAACTCAAGCGCGAATTCACCATCAAGGCAGCCATAACGCCCAGCCTCACTTTGTTCTCAAAGGCTTTATTCAGATTTTGAATCGGATTCTTCACGCTTCTGAATTTTTGTTTTCACGATTTAAGAACATAAATCCGTAAATAATATGAAGTATACCAAAACCAATAGCCCAGAAATAAAGTCCGTAACCCGGAAATATTGCTGCCAGTAATCCTAAAACGATTTCAACCAGTCCAAGGCTTAAAATTTCGGGACGTGTATATTTTGCAGCATTTACCAATGCCAATCCGTAAAAAATAAGGAAGCACGGGCTAATAACACCGTAATAGCCGCGAAATGCAAGTATCGTGGTTAGAATTCCACCCGTTGCGAGCGGAATAAGCAGATTGATCAGTAACAGTTTTGAGCCCGGTCCCCAAATGGGTTTTTGCTCTTTTTTAGCCTGTTTTACCGTTAAAACGTAAATGGTGAATAGCGACAGAACAAGTACCGTAATGCCGATTATAAAGACAGCTGTGAGCGTGTCGTTTATATATTCCTGCCTTACAGCGGATGGAAATTGAATATAAACGATGCGGTAGGCAAAAAATGCACCAATCAGCGCATAGATACCCACCATTATTCCTGATAGTCCGCTTAGTGACAGGAAACGGCTTGAGCGCTCCATAATGTTGCGGATGTCTTTTAATTCGCTTAACAGCTTTTCTGATTCATTCATTTTAAAAGTACTTTGAAATGCAAAGTAAGTGAATATTTTTTAGAAATAAAATAGAAAGGACATTTTTAATATTTCATATAAAAGAAGGATCGCTAATTTTTTGCACACGTTCGCAAAGAAATTTCAGGTAGAAGCATTTATGACATCAATAATTTGATGAAGCGTATTTAGATTGAATAGAATTAGATTTGGTAAAATGTAGAGGTGTATTTCTGACAAATAGCGATTGTGTATTTATCAGAATTTTTTTTATATCGACAATATAATTATATTGCCAATCAATAAAACTAATGAAAAACAACTCTTGATATAACATGAAAACTTTATTTGTTATCTCCTGTCTGCTGTTGGCATCCAATGTTTTGTTTGGTCAAAATTCGTGGTTGTTAATAAGTAAAGGAGACACTCTGAATGTGTCTATTCAAATTAAAAAGAAGAAATCGGAAGAACTTGTATATTTTAAGTATTCTTATCATCACGACTGGCATTTTATAACGGCCGACAATGCGGATGCCGTTGAGCTGCCTGGAAAGGAGAAATATATTTCGGTAAACCTTCCGAAGGTAGAAAAGAAAGTTTGGGCAAAGTGTTTGTTTGATGGCACGTATAAATTGGTTAAATATAAACTGGCGTATTATATTATTACCGAAACTGATGTGTACTTGCTCGAACCGCCAACGAATAATAAATCCAAACATCGGTTTAAAGGAGTATATGGATCGTTGTTTTTTGAGGATATTGATTTTGATGTTAATAGCCTGAGTTACAATTCTCAGTCGCTGGTAAAACCCCTTGTTTTATTTCACCAAAAAAATAATTTGTGGTACACAGATTACAACAGGTACGTGAAAAAAGATGCATCAGTTTTACTGGAAGGTTCTTACACGAATGTTGACGGTGGCATGAATCTTAGTTTAAACGATTATTTTAGCTTAAGCGGACAAGCATTGACTCTGGGCATTCATCGGAGTGTGATGTATCCTGATTTTTCAAACAAAATATCGTTCTCGGTAGGAGCAAAAGCTAGCGTATATGCATTTAACGACTATGTTAAGAATGTAAGCGTAGGCAAAACAAATTATGTAGATATAAATCATTATTACTTCTCAGCAGGTGGAAACGGAGCGGTGTGTTTTCGTTTTCTGGATCTGTCTTCAGTTAAACTTTCGTTACGTTCAGGCATTGATGTTTTGAAAATGTTCTCATCGGATCAGCAAATCAGACTGGAAACTCTTTTTGATAACGTTGTTGAAACTTCGGATGTTAATTTAGGTGTAGATGACCGAATTTTGTTCTATCAGGTAAATCAGCTCTTAATCGAAGTTCCTGATTTTAGCAAAAGACTACAGGCTGGAGTTGGCGTTAGTATTCCGCTTAATAAAAAGGTTTCGGAGCTTAATACTTTTGGTATTAATCATTCAATCATGTTTTCAGTAATTTATAAGTTTTAATATGGTTATGAGAGTATTACTGTATTTTTTAGTGTTTGTGCTGTTTATGTATGCATGCAACGATAAAGAAGAACGCGATTTTCCTTCGATACAAACCCATGCAAATGTTATAGTAGAAGAAGATGGAGTAACTGCTTTTGGCTCTTTTGAGGGAGGATGGTCGTCAACGATTACTGATATTGGCTTTGTTTATTATTTGTCAGGTACTTCGGGTACCGACTACGAGATCGTTTCTTTAGGAGCTGTTGAAGCGGGTGTTAGTGATTTTAATGCAAAAATCGTTCGGAATTTGTTGATTGGAGCCGAGTATACGATTAAAGCTTATTTAACCACCAGTAAATATACTGTTTACGGAGAAGAACAGCATTTTATAAGTAAAGGAGGAAAAGCGCCAATAATAGCTGGTTTTTCGCCCGATAATGTGTGGATTGGAGATACACTAACTATAACGGGGAGGTACTTCTCGGACAAAAACGATGATAATCACATTTCTTTTGGAGAAGAAGTTACGCAGCCGATAGTATCAAATGATTCTATTTTGAAGGTTGTAGTTCCAAATACAATCAAAACAGTTAAAAGCGATGTGCGCATTACAGTTGCCGGTAAAAGTTCTTCTTTTTCAGAAAAACTAATAATGGCACCTCCTGTAATTGACGAGATATTACCTGAAAATGTATTGCCAGGAGAATCGTTTAGACTTAAAGGTCATGGTCTGTTATCTATAAAATCCTTAATTATTGGGCAGCAAAACTTCCCTGTAGTAACGCAGAGTGATACATCGTTACTTTTTACATTAACGTATGATATTAGCACGGGGAGCAAAAACCTTAAGCTAATGATGCTTGATGAGCTATTGGAGCCGGAAAAACAATATAATATTGTTTTACCCCAAATTACATCGGTTCAGCCCCAAATTGCCTGGATTGATAGCGTTTTAACAGTAAAGGGTAAATATCTGGATAGACTCACTAACTTTCAGATTGGAAGAAATGGGTTGCAGGAAATAATGAAAACAGATAGTTTGGTTACATTACGTGTAACAGGTTTGTTTAATTCAGAAACGTTAAATGCGAAGTTTCGGTATAATGGGGACGTTGATTCAGGACTTAAAATAACTTTTAATATGCCTGTTATTACTTCAATATCACCTGCAATTACTCACGCCGGAGAAACCATAGAACTGACTGGCGAACGTTTTTTCTATGGGATGGCTCCCAATATTGGTACGTTAACAGATGTAAGTGAGAATAAAGCAACGTTAACACTGCCCTGGATGATACCGGCAGGAAAGCACACAATTGACCTAAGTTATATGTTCGATTTTTCGGCAGGAACTGTTGAGTTTACGATTCCACCAATAAAGATTATTGATTATTGGCCGAAAGAGATAAAAAGAGGAGACACGGTTAATGTTATTGTTGAAAATTTACCCGAGAATTTGGCGGGTTACTATGCAGTTGCTTTTGACCGAAGACCGGGAGATGTGATTGCTAAGAACGGTAAGGAACTACAATGCGTTGTGCCTTATGACGCTGAAATAGGCAATAATCCTTCATTATTGGTACATATAGGACTTCAGGAAGATATAATTGAAAATGCTTTTGTACTGACAGAAAAGTGGAAAAAAGTGGATAAAAATTTCGCGATGGAGGGAGGAGCCTGCCATTTTATTGAAATGGATGGAGCGCAATATATACTGTTTCAGGATCAGCATTTTTCATCGTTAAAGAAATTTGATTCCTCTTCAGAAGAATGGTTTCAAATTAGTCGGACTGATTTATTTAATGAATCATATATTGTAACTACTTTTTCTATTGATAATGACTTGTATTTTGTTTCGTATAATTCCACAGGATTAAATTTAAATTATAAATATTCCACCTCGAGTAAAGATTGGAGTCGTATTGCTGATTTTCCGGTAGAAATGAATGGCTACTTTTCATTTAGTAATCAAGGTAGGGGCTTTGTAGGAACTATTGATAGTTTTTTTGAATATGATAAAGTGAATGATCGTTGGATTCCGCGGCAGACACTTCCTACTACTCATTATGAAGTTGTGAATCCATTAATCTTTAGTTATAATGGCAATGGGTATCTGGGCTTTAAAAAGTCAGTAGTAGATAAGATTGAATACAATGAATTTTGGCGATATAATATGGATACTGATGATTGGAATGATTTGGGTGGTGCACCATTAAATGTATATTCCGGCGGATCAGTAATTACAAAAGATAATATTGCCTATATTCTGGGAAAGGGATACGACGTGCCGGGAGAGTTTAAGGCATATGATTTAAGCACCAATACAGCTCGAAATCTTATATTACCACCCTCACAATGGGGACAATACTATCACATATTTTATGAAAATGGGTATGTGTATTTTATGATGCGATCTGATTATTATTCGGGTTGGCAATTATTTAAGATAGCTATTTCGGATCTGAATAAGTAAGGATAGCCTGAATTTGAAATTTATTCATTTTGTTATAATTATCAGTAAAATTTTCAAAATATAAAGAAATGAAACATCTAACGCGCGCTTTCGACGGTCAAAATGAATGGTGGAAATACCTGGTAGTAATTCTTGTGGCCTTGTTTGTGGGGCAAATCGTTGGTGCTATTCCGCTTGTAATTGCAATGGGAGTTGGAGTTGCTATGAATGGAGGAGAAATTGCAGAAACTGACAATATGATGGATTTATCGGCGTATGGAATCGATCCAAATCTGGGGCTTGCATTAATGGTTATTCCATTTATAGTAACGCTTGTTTTGGCTATTGTTCTGATAAAGTCGTTTCATCAACGAACTTCAAAAGATGTTGTAAATGGTGGTCGGCCTTTTAGGTGGAACCGGTTTTGGCTGGGAGTTAGTATTTGGGGGGCTATGATACTGGTGTTTTTTTTCGCGCAGCTACTTATAAGCCCTGAGGAATTGGAGTTTCGTTTTGATCCGGCTGCTTTTATTCCTTTGGTTTTTGTTGCTGTTCTTCTTATCCCCATTCAGTCAGGCACCGAAGAATTTATATTCCGTGGTTACCTGGCGCAAGGAGTAGCCGTCTGGACAAAAAACAGATGGGCGGTTATTCTAATACCTTCTGTACTGTTTGCTTTATTGCATGGTATGAATCCGGAGGTGAAAGAACACGGATTCTGGATGATGATGCCATCGTATTTTGTTTTTGGTGTGGCATTCGCAATTACAGCAGTACTCGATGACGGAATTGAACTCGCTATTGGAATACATGCAGTTAATAATACGCTGGGCGCACTATTGGTAACCAGTAAAGAATCAGCCATACAAGTTCCTTCATTGTTTTTTCAGCAGGAAACCGATCCTGTAAAAGAATCGCTGGCTTTAGTGCTTTCCTCGGTAGTTTTGCTGGTAATTTTAAAACAGATTTTGCAATGGGATTTTTCTGTTCTTTGGAAGAAGATAGAACTCTAGTCGGTATAATTGGATCTTTTTAATCGTTTTCCTTTGCCGTCAGCTTTAGCTGACGGTTAACATGATGTAGATACACAGGGCTTTAGCCAGAATATTTTTGTATATTTGACTATACACAAAAATCTCAATCACATGTCATATACCACAATTTGGCTTCATTGTGTTTGGTCAACTAAAAATCGTGAATGTATAATTTCGAATACTTTTCGTCCTGTTCTTCTCAAACATATCAGGCAAAAAGCGAGTGATAAAGGTATTATACTCAATTACATTAATCTTCATAGAGATCATGTACATGCACTAATAAATCTTGGAAGGAAACAGACTATCGCAGATGTAATGCAGCAACTAAAAGGTGAGAGTTCGTATTGGATTAATAAAATGAATGTGATGCCTGTAAAATTTTATTGGCAAGATGATTATTTCGCTGTTTCAGTAAGTCAATCACAAGTGGAAAGAGTAAGGGAATATATAAAAAATCAGGACGAGCATCACCGAAAAATAACATGGGAAGAGGAGGTTGATCAGTTTTTAAAATGGTATAATTTTTAGCGAATTAATGGCTAAAGCCGGGGAGTCTGTTTGCTCTTATATTCCGTTGGCTAAAGCCAACGGCAAAGGATAAATATAATTCTATATAAACTTGCCAATGCCTATTTTTTGCTGTCAGCTTCAGCCTACGTAAACAAGAAATATAGAACAAAAAAATAACCGATCTCCCAGGAGATCGGTTATTTTTTTAAGGCGGTTTTAATCCGCATATTTTTAGTTCTTTTCAATCCAGTGAGCGATCCAGTCGCCAACTGCTGATGTACTTTGCGCTGGTCCTTCAGCAATGTCTTCAGTAACAAATCCTTCAGCCATTGACACAGCAACAGCTTCACGAATTAATTTACCTTCTTCTTTCAGGTCGAAAGCATATTCGAACATCATGGCTGCCGAAAGGATTGTAGCAATCGGGTTGGCAATGTTTTTACCAGCTGCCTGTGGATACGATCCGTGTATTGGCTCAAAAACCGAAGTGTGGATACCAACTGATGCAGAAGGCAACAATCCAAGCGATCCGGTGATTACACTGGCTTCGTCGGTAAGGATATCGCCAAACATATTCTCAGTAACCATTACATCAAAATTCTTTGGCCACTGAATAATTTGCATGGCAGCATTATCCACAAACATATATTCTGTTTGGATATCAGGATAATTTGGAGCCATTTCCTGTGCCACTTCACGCCACAAACGCGAGCTTTCCAATACGTTGGCTTTGTCAACCACAGTAAGCTTTTTGTTCCGTTTAGCAGCAAATTCGTAACCTAATTTCAAGATACGTTCAACTTCTTCACGAGTGTAAATACAAGTGTCGAATGCGGTATTTCCATCGTCTTTTCTACCTTTTTCACCAAAATACATTCCACCGGTTAACTCGCGGATACAAACAAAATCAGCTCCTTCAACCAATTCGCGGCGAAGTGGCGATTTGTGCAACAAAGATTCGAAAGTTTCTACCGGACGGATGTTGGCATACAATCCAAGTTTTTTACGCATGGCAAGCAATCCCTGCTCAGGACGAACCGGCGCTTTTGGATTGTTGTCGAATTTTGGATCGCCAATAGCACCAAAAAGCACAGCATCCGATTTCATACATAGTTCGTGTGTTTCTTCCGGATACGGATCTCCAACTGTGTCGATGGCAATGGCACCTGTCAATGCTTCAGTGTATTCTAATTCGTGATTAAATTTTCTTGCAACAGCTTTCACTGCTTTCATGGCCTGTTCAACAATCTCAGGTCCGATCCCGTCGCCGGGCAATAATGCAATGTTCAGTTTCATTTCTATTTTTATTGTCGGAAGCCCGAAGTCGGGAGTCCGAAGACGTTATTAATTTTCGTTTTTTATTTCTTCCAGTTTTGTGGAGTTAAACTCGTTTTCAATTACGTTTAACATTCGGGTTGTTGCCAGAATTGCAGCGGCATTCTGATCGGGATGCAGCCCTTTGGTCTTAAATTCGTGATCGTTGCGCCAGGTAATAACCGTTTCAACCAGGGCATTGGTATTACCGCCCGGAGGAATGGTAACCACATAGTCAACCAGAATTGGGAATATCTTATCGAGGCGTTTGTAAATTTTACGCAATGCTTTAACAAAAGCATCGTACTGTCCGTCGCCATCGCTGTATTCCTCATAAATCTTTCCATCAATTTCAAGCGAAACATTGGCCATCGGGCGCAATCCCATGGTGTAACTTATCGAGTAATTAACCACTTTTACACGTTGGTCGAAAAGATCATTCTCCAGAACATCGGCAACAATGTATGGCAACTCGTCGCTGGTGATGGTTTCTTTTTGGTCGGCCAGTTCAATAACCTTATCGGTAACTTTTTTCAGCGATTCTTTATCCAGTTCAATGCCAAGATCTTTCAAATTCTTTTTGATGTTGGCCTTACCCGAAGTCTTTCCCAAAGCGTACTGGCGTATGCGGCCAAAACGTTCCGGTAACAAGTCGTTAAAATAAAGGTTGTTTTTGCTGTCGCCATCAGCATGTATTCCACTACATTGTGTAAACACAAATTCACCGATCAACGGTTTATTGGTAGGGATTCGAATACCTGAAAAGGATTCTACCAGTTTCGAAACCTTATTCAACTGGGCCTCATTTACCCGGGTTTTCATTTTCAGGTGATCTTTTATAGTAGCAATAACACTCGATAGGGGAGCGTTCCCGGCACGCTCTCCAAGACCGTTTACAGTAGTGTGCACGCAGCGAATTCCGGCTTTCAATGCATGGAAAACGTTAGCAATAGCCAGGTCGTAATCGTTGTGTGCATGAAAATCGAAATCAACATCAGGAAAGCTTTCGATCATTTCGAGACAGAAATCGTAAGTCTCATCAGGATCGAGGATGCCCAATGTATCAGGAAGCATAAAACGCTCCATCTTTTCATCTTTCAGGCTCGATATCATAAAATGAACATAGTCTTTCGAGCTGCGCATACCGTTCGACCAGTCCTCAAGGTAAATATTTACCTTAATTCCCATTTCGTCGGCATAGTTTATCACTTGTTTGATGTCGGCCACATGCTCTTCAGGTGTTTTTCGTAACTGCTCAGTCACGTGTTTATACGATCCCTTACACAGCAGGTTAATCACTTTCCCTCCGGCTTTGGCAATCCATTCCAGTGAAATCTTTCCATCAACAAATCCAAGTACCTCAACTTTATCGAGGTGACCTTTTTGTGCCGCCCATTTCATTACCTTTTGCGTGCCTTTGAATTCTCCTTCCGACACCCGTGCTGAGGCAATTTCAATGCGGTCAACTTTTACATCTTCGAGCAACACTTTTGCCACACTGAGTTTTTCCCCTTCGCTAAACGAAACTCCGGAAGTTTGTTCACCATCGCGAAGGGTAGTATCCATTATGGTAAGGCGTTTACCTGAAATTTCTACTGCTTTGCCTGTCATTTTTGTCTGTCTGTTTCAAATTATCATGTCATTTCGAGGAGGAACGACGAGAAATCTGTTTCAAGTAACAGATTTCTCACCTTCATTCTTCAGGTTCGAAATGACAGCAACTAATTAGCCTCAAATTCTGCTATTTGCTCCTTCATTTCAACCAGGTAGTCGATATCGTCCAGTCCGTTTTGCAAACAATGTTTTTTGTACGGATTGATTTCGAAATCACTTGACTCACCAGTAGCTGTTATGGTGAATTTCTGATTTGGAAGATCGACTTCAAAAGTTGAATCTGCATCTTTTTCTATCTGAGCAAAGATTTTCTCAAGGAACTCTGGTGAAACAACAACCGGTAGCAGGCCGTTGTTCAACGCATTTCCTTTAAAGATATCGGCGAAAAAGCTTGAAACCACAACACGGAAACCATAATCGTAGATGGCCCATGCGGCGTGCTCGCGGCTCGATCCACTGCCGAAGTTTTTACCTCCAACCAGTATTTTGCCTGAATAGTTGCTGTTGTTCAACGGGAAATCAGCTTTCGGACTTCCATCGTTTTCATAACGCCAGTCGCGGAAAAGGTTGTCGCCAAATCCTTTACGTTCCACAGCTTTCAGAAAGCGTGCAGGAATAATCTGGTCGGTATCTACATTTTCGAATGGCAGCGGTACTGCCGAAGTATTTATTACTGAAAATTTATCGTATGCCATTTTTTACAATATTTGAATATTAGAATTTTGAATATTAGAGTTTATCTCTTTTGAAGCGTTTGACGAGATATGATGAGTATTGATGCTATCTCATGAGCCTCCTGAATCATATTTTCCGCGCTCTCTTTTATCGCTAGTTTTTCATCAACAGCAAATTCTAACCAGAATTCACTTTCATCTGCTTCTTCAATTGATATACTCAGCTTTGAAATAATCATCGGAACGGTTTGTGCAACACAAGATGCCCTGTAATTAGCCGCAACAGAAGTAGAGCAGCGAATCAATTGTCCCCGAATATGGTTTCCAAGCGTATTTTTAGGCAAATTCAAAGAAAACTTAACACAATCGTGAGCAAAGATTTTTGTCCGAAGTTTCATATTCTCTTTAAATTCTGCCAGATTACTTGTTTGCATTTCAACAACAATTTATGATTCTCTATTCTAAACTCTCCATTCCAATATTCCCTATTACATCATTTCTCTCGGATCGCTAATTACTCCATTTACGGCTGCAGCAGCCGCAGTAAGCGGGCTGGCCAACAATGTGCGTGCACCCGGTCCCTGGCGACCTTCAAAGTTTCTGTTTGAAGTTGAAACAGAATATTTACCTGTTGGAATCTTATCGTCGTTCATTGCCAAACATGCTGAACATCCCGGTTGACGCAACTCAAAACCTGCTTCTTCCAAAATTGGAACAAGTCCTTCGGCTTCAATCTGGTTCTGTACCTGTTTTGATCCTGGCACCAACCATGCAGTTACATTGTCGGCTTTTTTCTTTCCTTTTACAAAAGCAGCAAATTCGCGGAAGTCCTCAATACGGCCGTTGGTACAGCTGCCCAGAAAAACAAAATCAACAGGTTTGCCTTTCATGGCATCACCTTCGTTGTATCCCATGTATTGCAACGATTTCTGGTAAGTTGTTTTATCGGTTCCTGCCATTCCTTCGGATGTTGGAATAGTCTGCGAAACACCAATTCCCATTCCCGGATTTGTTCCGTAAGTGATCATCGGCTCAATATCAGCAGCATCGAATGTGTAATCGGTATCGAAAACGGCACCTTCATCTGATTTTAATTCAGCCCATTTTTCCATGGCTTTATCCCAGTCTTC
This sequence comes from uncultured Draconibacterium sp., assembly GCF_963675065.1. Taxonomy (NCBI): domain Bacteria; kingdom Pseudomonadati; phylum Bacteroidota; class Bacteroidia; order Marinilabiliales; family Prolixibacteraceae; genus Draconibacterium; species uncultured Draconibacterium sp. The sequence goes on from NZ_OY775906.1 coordinate 135,349, forward strand.
ACCTTTTGGCGCAAACTGACGGCCTTTTACGTAGTTAAAAGTAGTTTCATCCGGGGCGATCATTCCACCACGGGCACCACTTTCAATACTCAGGTTACAAAGTGTCATTCGGCCTTCCATCGACAGGCTGGTAATTGCCGAACCTGCATACTCGATAAAGTGACCGGTACCACCACTGGTTGAAATTTTAGAAATGATGTACAGTGCGATATCTTTAGCAGTTACACCTTTATCTAAAGTTCCGTTAACGGTAATGCGCATTTTCTTTGGTTTAGGCTGCATAATACACTGGCTGGCCAAAACCATTTCCACTTCGCTGGTACCAATACCAAAAGCAATGGCACCAAAAGCTCCGTGAGTAGAAGTATGGCTGTCGCCACAAACGACGGTCATTCCCGGCTGGGTTAATCCCATTTCCGGCCCGATGATATGAACCACACCGTGTCCTTCGGTTCCCAAACCGTGGTGAGTGATTCCGTTTTCCTCGCAGTTCTTTTTCAACATCTCAACCTGGTTGCGCGAAAGCTCGTCTTTAATCGACAGGTGTTGGTTGATCGTTGGAACGTTATGGTCGGGAGTAGCTGTGGTCTGATCCGGACGATAAACTTTCAATCCGCGGTTTTTCAATCCTAAAAAGGCAACCGGACTCGTTACTTCGTGAATAAAGTGACGGTCGATATACAATACATTTGGGCCACCTTCGACCTTTTTCACCACGTGTGCATCCCAAATTTTATCAAATAATGTTTTTGCTGTCATGATTCTTTCCATCTATTATATGGATTTAACTTTTATTCTTTCAACACTCATCCCCCTGCTCCTTCGTCGCATTCCCCCTTCGAAGGGGGATAAAGGGGGATGAATTGTTTACATCTTTTATCCGTATTTAATTTACAATGCTGCCGGCAATTTGTTTATGGCATCTAAAAAGGCCTCTACGGAAGCAGTAATAATATCGGTGTGTGCACCAAATCCGTGGTAGATTGCATCTTCGTACTCCACCTGCATGTGTACTTTACCAATATCATCACTTCCGCGGGTAATCGCTTGTACAAGGAATTCTTCAATTACTACCTGGCGGTGGATGATCGTTTTAACCGCTTTAATAGCTGCGTCAACCGGACCGTTTCCATCCGAAGTAGCATCGAATTTCTCTCCCGAAATATTCAAACGAACAGTAGCCATTGGTTTTAAGCTCTTGCCTGTAACCACTTGCAGGTAATCAAGTTTAATGCGGTGCTCTTTACGTGTAGCATCGCCAACCAGCAAGGCAATATCGTCGTCGCGGATGTCTTTTTTCTTGTCAGCCAGATTCAGGAATTCTTCGTAAACCTCGTCCAGTTTTTCTTTATCCAACTCGAAGCCTAACAACTCCAAACGGTGTTTCAATGCGGCGCGACCACTACGGGCAGTTAATAATATGGCTGATTCGTTGATACCTACTTCTACCGGATCCATAATTTCATAGTTCTCGCGGTTTTTCAATACGCCATCCTGATGAATACCCGACGAGTGTGCAAAAGCATTACGTCCAACAACTGCTTTGTTTGGCTGAACAGGCATGTTCATTAATGTTGAAACCAAACGGCTGGTTCCATAGATCTTCTTGGTATTTACACCTGTATCAATTCCCAGTGCTTTGTAATGCGTTTTCAATGTCATTACTACTTCCTCCAAAGAAGTATTACCGGCGCGTTCGCCAATTCCGTTAATGGTAACCTCGGCCTGACGGGCACCATTCAGGATTCCTGAAATAGTGTTGGCAGTTGCCATTCCCAAATCGTTATGACAGTGCGTTGAGATGATCGCTTTATGAATATTTGGCACATTGTCCATCAGGTATTTGATTTTTGCACCAAATTCGTGTGGCAAGGTGTAACCTGTAGTGTCCGGTATATTTACAACCGTTGCACCGGCTTTAATTACTGCCTCAATTACGCGGGCCAGGTACTCGTTTTCGGTTCGACCTGCATCTTCAGCGTAAAACTCTACATCTTCAACGTATTTTTTCGCGTATTTCACTGCCTCAACACCGCGCTCGATAATAGCATCGGGATTTGAGTTGAGTTTGTGATAGATATGAAAGTCAGATGTTCCGATTCCGGTGTGGATACGACCTTTTTTGGCGTACTTGAGTGATTCGGCTGCAACATCAATATCTTTTTGTACTGCGCGGGTTAAGGCTGTAATAGTTGGCCATGTAACCGCTTTCGAAATCTCTACTACCGATTCAAAATCGCCTGGGCTCGAAATGGGGAATCCTGCTTCAATTACATCAACTCCCAATTCCTGCAATGCTTTGGCAACTTCAATCTTTTCTACCGTGTTCAACTGACAACCCGGAACCTGTTCACCGTCCCTCAAAGTTGTGTCGAAAATGTAAAGTCTGTCGCTCATGATTTGTTGTCTATTTATGTTATTTTTCTTTTAAACTAAGTCCGTATCTAACATGAAAAAAGCCATCCTCAATGTGAGAATGGCTTCTTTATTCCAATATCGTTAATCAACACACCATTCTCATTTCTGTCTTGTTAGAAGAAGAATACCAATTAGGAGGTTAAGAATAGAAATGTTGATATTTTTTGTCATTTGCTTATGATTTCCTGCAAATATGAAAATATTATTTTAAAATGAAAATGAAATGGCCATTTTTTCTTGAAAAAAGAAGAATAATACTGAAATGTCTGTTTTGCGTTAACATTGAAGTAACTTTTGAATCAAGGCAAAATTAAAAAGAAGAAAGGCAAAAGTAGAGAACAGCTATGCAGATCGAATTGAAAATCGGCCACAGCCAAATCCAGACCGCAGTGTCGGGAGCACAAGATGCTGTCATCTCGAACGAAGTGAGAGATCTGTAGCTTGATATGGAATACCGGATGCTGGATCTTGGATTCTTGATGCTAATCTTCAAAGTTACTGAGGGCAAGACTGAGTTAACAGTCTCAGTTGCCAGTATCAGTTGTCAGTATCTAATATCCAATAATCAATATAGAATATCCGGTTTTACGGGAGGCAATGCTCCGGTGTAGTAGATTCTTCGCTGTGCTCAGAATGACAGCATCAATCATCAAATATCCAAAAATCTAATAACCAGTATTCGGATCCAGCAACCAGTGACTATTTACCAGTGACTACTTCTTCCTCAACAACCACTTTCTTTTCAGGTCGCCAGAAAATGTCTTTTTTCGAAAGTGGGCGGAGTTTTATTTTCCACTCGAAACCGGGCAATGTTTTTTCGCTTTCATCAAGTTCTAAAATTGGTTTTAGTTGTCCTTCGGGTTGCTTTTGGAATGCAATAGCATCAATTTTTCCTTCTTTAAACCGGATGCTAATGTTGCTGCTTTCTGCTCTGTTTAGCCCAATAACGGCTTCTTTATCGCGGGCATAATACAGGGTTTGTCCGTTGCCGTCAACATCAATATTTCGAAGTTTGCCGTTAACAATGTAACCGGTCATGTCCTTGCCTTTAATCTGGTCGTAGCGCCCCGTGTCTTGCTTTGAAATGATAAAACTATTTTTCATCATATGCATCTCGTTGGGGGCAGTTGTGTGTTGAATCATTTCAATATAGTCGGCGCTAAGCTGGTGTTGTTCGCTCCAAATAACCGGATTGCTGTGCATTTGAACCAACGAGTCTTTAGTGAAATACATCAGCGAGTCGCAGAGACCCTGTATGTCGGTTCTGAAAAAGCGTACGCCGTAGAAGGCCATTACGATATTTTCGCCATCAATAGTGTCGGGAATACTTTTTAAGGTGTCGGCATGAAGAAACAGGCTGTCGGCTTCGCTATAAGAAATAAAAACTGCCGAATCGGTGGCAGTGGCTGTTTCTTTTGCTTTGTTGTAAATTACCTTGTTTCCCTGGATAATAGTGCGGTTTTCAAAGTCTTCGATGTGTACGTTTCCTTCGGCATAACCATCGCCATTTTCTTTGTTATAGCTTATTTGTTTGGCTGTTAAAAGTTGCGTTTCGTTATACACCCTTGGCATTTCTTTTAGGTCAGCCTCGCCGGTTTGGGTGTTGTACCAACCGTCTTCGGCATAAAGTGTATTCACCGAATCGCGAATAGTAGTTGGCCCTTTAAAAAAGATAACCTCGGTTTGCGTATTGTAGCGTAGGTCTTCACTGTCGATCGTATACTTATCGGAGAAGCCAACAACGCTGTCGGTAAAATGTGCTTCGTTATCGTCGAGGTAATATTTCCCCACTTTGCTGGTGAGCGTGTTGGTGCTGTCAACAATTTTTCCGAAACAATCGTAGTAGCCAACATTTAGGTTCATGTCGTAATCCAGCGTATCGGTGTAAAGCGTTACCTCCTTATTCTCCAGCTTTACATTTTTTATGGCCTGTGCAAAACTGCGGTCGCCATCGTAATATACTTTTCGTGCATAAAGGTGCAGTGTGTCGCCCTGATTAATGTGAACGTTGCCAAAAGCATCAACCCGGTTTGTGCCTTCGTAGGTGTAGGCACTATCGCAATACATCAGAATATCTTCATGACGGATAATCACGTCGTTGATCAGGCGTTGGGCATTGGCTATATTTTCTGTTTGGATTAAATCTCCTGCCTGTAAAATTTCCACACGTTTTTTTTCCTGCGAAAATCCTTTTGCGGTTAAAAACATAAGGAGTACCAGAAAAATTGCCGGGGTGAATTTGCGCAAAGTAGCGCTGGTATTAAAACGGTAAAAAGACATTAAAGCAATTTGTCGATGATTTCGTCGATTGAAATATTTTCAGCTTCGGCTTTGTAGTTTTTAATAATCCGGTGTCTCAGAATAGATGGAGCAACGGCTTTTACATCCTCTATGTCGGGCGAATATTTTCCACGCAAAGCAGCATGTGTTTTTGCTCCCAGCACCAGGTACTGCGAAGCACGTGGTCCGGCTCCCCATTTCAGGTACTGGTTACTAATCTCTGCTGCATTTTCATTTTCCGGACGGGTTTTGGCCGCCAGAGTAACTGCATAACGTAACACATTGTCGTTTACCGGAATTTTACGAATTAAATCCTGGTAGTACAGAATCTCTTTTCCTGAAATAACCGGTTTCAACTCGGTGTTTTGTATGGTAGTTGTATTTTTTACGATGGTAATTTCGTCTTCCAGTTTTGGGTAATCGAGCCACACTGAAAACATAAAACGGTCGAGCTGCGCTTCGGGCAGGGGATAGGTTCCTTCCTGCTCGATTGGGTTTTGCGTTGCCAGTACAAAAAACGGTTTGTCCAGCTCAAAATGTTGTCCGGCAGCAGTAATCGATTGTTCCTGCATGGCTTCCAACAGTGCCGATTGCGTTTTTGGTGGCGTACGGTTAATCTCGTCGGCCAGAATAATATTAGCAAACAATGGCCCCTGTATGAACTTAAAATTACGTTCGTTGTCCAGAATTTCAGTACCGATAATATCCGATGGCATCAAATCGGGCGTAAACTGTATACGGTTGTATTTTAGCCCCAGGATTTTTGCAATGGTAGTTACGAGCAGTGTTTTTGCCAGCCCGGGAACACCGATCAGCAAAACATGACCGCGGCTAAACAGCGAGATCAGTACCTGTTCGATAATTGCATCCTGCCCATAGATTACGGTTGTAATTTCCTTTTTCAGGTCTTTAAATTTGGCCTGAAGTGCATCTAAGGCTTCAACGTCGTTTTTAAAATTCATAAACAAAAATTCGTGGGTTATTTAATCCAGTTGTCGAAATTAAAGTTACAGTTAGCATAAGTTCTGTCGATGCGGATATAGGTTTGCGACTGGCGCTCGGCAATCCACTCTTCCAAAACCTGTTCTTTCTTTTTCGCCAGGTACAATTCGGCAAGCGTTTGGTAATCGTTTTGCAGGTTGGCCTTGTGCGAATCTATTTTTCTTAACAGCTTGATTGTTTTATAAACCTGTTGCTGGTTTTTAGTATCAATGGTTTCAAACGGCTCTGAAATCTCGTTGATATTCATTTTTGTGATGATCTTACTTACATCGGGATCAATCTCTTCAATCGAGAATTTCGACGACATGGTGTTGGCGTTAATGGCAATACCACCGTTGTTACGCGTATTTTTATCGTACGAGAACATTTGAGCTGCCTGATCAAACGCAATTTCATCTTTGCGAATGAGGTTGGCCAGGCTGTCGAGGCGTTCGTAAGCTTCTTCTTTTGCGTCAACCGAAACTTTTGGTTTCATTAAGATATGACGGGTGTTTACTTTTCCACCTTGTTTATCTACTAACTGAATAATGTGGTAGCCAAACGCACTTTTTACAACGTTCGATACCTTATCGTCTTTTAAGTTAAAAGCTGCGCTTGCATAAGCCGGATCAAGCTGTGCACGGCCTGAATAACCAATAACTCCACCATCTTTTGCCGAAGGGCCTTCGGAGTAAATTACAGCCATTGCGGCAAAGCTCGAACCGTTTTCAATACGTTTTTTAATTTCGCGCAGTTTAGCTTTTACCCGGTTTTCTTCTTCCAATTCTATTTTTGGTTGCACGGTAATTTGTGCATACTCGTATTGCGTTGGTATCGTTGGTATTTCCTCTTTGCTCAGGTTGCGGTAGTTGTAACGCACTTCTGATGGTGTTACAGTTACATTTTCCACAATCTTCGAGCGCATTTGCTGACTTAACAACTGCTCGCGAATGGCTTCCTGCATGTCGGATTTAATACTTGCAATTGGTTTACCAAAGTAGGTTTCAACGGCACTTTCGGTACCAAAGTGTTGCATGTACATTTGCAATTGTGCATCCATTTGCTGGTTTACCTGGCTGGGCATTACTGTAATTAAGGTATCCAATTCGGCCTCGGCAACCAATAGTTTATTGATCAAAAAATCTTCCAGTATCTCGCATTTCATATCTCCATCGGAGGTAATTCCTTGCGCCTGCTGGTTAATGTTCATGGTTTCGATGTCCGATTTCAAAATAACGTTACCACCAACCACGGCTACAATCTGGTCGATAACCTTATCCTGAGCATTTGCTCCGGTAAGTACCGCAAGCATTAGCATTATTGTTACAAAAATTCTAGTCATCTTATTTTCATTAATTTGTTTTCGTGTCATATATTCTGAATTTCTTTTTTCTTACACCTTCCGTGTAAATATTTTCTTCAATTTCTTTTAAGAACTTGATCTTACGCTGATTCAGGATCAGATTTTTTATATTGTCCCGAACAAATTCAATCGGAGCCAGATCGTTACTTAGCTTATAATCATGAATGCTGACAATATAGTAATAATTTGAATCATTCATTTCATACAGCTCGTTCCGCTTCAGAAAGGTCTCGGTATCTTCCACCTTTTGCGGAAAGTTGTTTTCCAGCATCTGGAAGCTGATCCATTCGTCGGCTGATATGTTTGCTTTTTTCGCGTACTGACTGCAATAGTCGCGAAGTTCGTCAATTCCTTCGGGCGATGTGTCGGCAATCAACGATTTTACCAGGCTGGGATCTGCCAAATCGCTTGGTATCATAACGAACGTTGCTTTCACAATGCTGTTATTCAGGTTGAAGTTTGTCGGATTATTGTTGTAAAATTCTTCAATTTGCTGGCTGGTAACAACAGTGTCCATCCGTTGCCGAATCAACTCGTTTTTATATTTGTAAATAATCAACGAGTTGCGGTATTCTTCCATCTCATTACGAAGATCTTTTTGCTCGTCACTCAGGTTTTCATCAGCTTTTTGAATCAGTAGTTCCTGCTTAATCCATTTGTCGATGTAGTTGTCGCTCATTGCGGTACTGTCTTCCTTACTGATTCCTTTGGGCAGAATTTCTTCCACTTTTGAGCGGTAAAGCACTTTTTCTCCAACGCTGGCAACCGGTTCATCACTCATGTCCGACGAACATCCGGCAAAGGCAACAGCCAGTGCAACGATAAATCCATATGTGATTTTTCGTTTAAACACCCTCGATGGAATTTAGCAGTTTTTTATTCACTTTAATCTTGTACTTATTGCGTAGTTTTTTTATCCATTGTTCTTCCAGATAGTCTTGGTAATCCGAGATAAAAAGGCCGCGCGCATCATCCAATGTTTTTGGCTCCGGTTTAATTATATCGCCACGAACAAAAGTGGTTGCACTGTCAAAATGTTCCGGGTCTTTGCCGTTCCATACATAATAATCCACTACCGGATTTTGGGCTTCTTCCCAGGCTCCGGTTTCTATGGAAATCAGTTCTTCTTCATCCGAATTTATGTGTTCGAGCACTTCGTCAGCATTCAGGCCTGCACCAAACAGGTTTTCTGCTTCTTCGCGAACCGACACATCCTTACAGGTAATTATATGACCTTTAAAACGGTCTCCCCATAGGTGTTTATCCTTGTTTTTTTGATAGAATTCTTTCAACCCTGCAGTGTCTTGCGCTGCATAGTTCCAAATTTTTTCCTGAGAAATATTAAACAACAAAATACCGTCGTGGTATTCGTTCATTAGGTAGCGGAACTCCGGGTATTTCTCCTCCAGTTTTGAGTCTTCCAAATTTGTGATCTCATCTGTCACCCATTCATCGTAAACCGAAAGACAGGAGCCCGTTTTTATATTTTTTCGCGTAATAAACGCTGTCAGTTCTTCTGTTCCAAAATTTTTATTGTCGATAGTAAAGAAAGTATCTTCAGGTAAAGCAGAAGTGTCGGTAATAGTTAGTTCTGCTAATTTTGCTTTGGCAGCTTCATTTTCCAGAAAATTATATTCCTTTTTCAGTTTCTCAACAAACACTTTCTTTCCCGATTCGAGGCGCGTGGCATCTTTTTTTATCTGACTTTCAATTGATGCACGTGCTTCTTCAAAAGGAGGAACCGGGCGTGCACTTAAACGTTTTATAATGTGATAACCAAAAGACGTTTCCACAGGTTCTGAAATATCGCCATCGTTTTTAAGCGCAAATGCCGGATCTGAAAATTCCTTTACAATCCTGCCTGCCGAAAACCAGGGCATTTCTCCTCCACGAACGGCAGAGCGTCTGTCCTGCGATTCTTTTTTAGCCATTTCAGCAAAATCAACTCCGTTGAGCAGTAGCTGATAAATGGAGTCGATGGCCGTTTTTGCTTTTGCTTTTTCCTCGGGAGTGGCATTCCGTCCCACATTTTTCATAATGTGGGCAACCTGCAATTCTCCATCATTGGGTCGTGTGTCGTGTACCTGAATCAGATGGTAACCAAAGTTGGTGCGCACCGGCTCCGAAACTTCTCCAACAGGCGTGTTAAATGCCGCATCTTCAAAAGGGGCAACCATGGTAAAAGCCGAAAAATAATTCAGATGGCCTTTGTTTGTTTTTGCCGAAGGATCTTCCGAATATTCCACTGCGGCATCTTCAAAAGATTTCCCGCCAATAATCTGCTTACGGATGTTTGTAATTTTGTCGAGTACCTGCTGTTCTTGTGTTGCCGATGCGTTTTCATCAACACGCAGTAAAATATGACTGGCGTCAACCTCCAGTTTCATGCGGCGGTAAAGCTCTTCCACCTGGTGCTCGTTAAATTCAATATCAGTAAGATAAGGTGCTGCAATTTCTTTCCGGTAGCCGGCCAGTTCGTTAATAAAGGCCTGGCTGGTGTCCATCTTTAAGCTTTCAGCCTCAACAACTTTCAGCTTAAAATTAATAAACAGCTCAAGGTATTCCCTGGGTGTTTTTTTATCGGCATCGGAATAAAGGTTGTTGTTGTTTTTGTTGTAAACAATTTCAAATTCTTCTTTACTAACCGCATGGTGATCAATCGTTAGCAATACCCCGTCGGGTTGTGCTACAACCTGTAAGTTACTAACAACAAAAAAAATCAATGAAAAGAATACTCTGTTCATTTTACACCATCGGTTTATATTTGAACAACTCTGCTTAAGCAAATTGCCATTGTTTTAAACCCTCTCGGGGAAAAGCAGTCCGCGTTTACTGGCGGCTGCTGTAGTTCGGTGCTTCACGAGTAATACTTACATCGTGTGGATGGCTTTCCTGGACACCCGCATTTGAAATTCGGGTGAATTTAGCCTGTTGAAGCGCTTTAATATTTTGTGCTCCGCAATATCCCATTCCGGCGCGAATACCACCGAGTAGTTGATACAGCACTTCGTATAACGATCCTTTGAAAGGAACACGTGCAGCAATTCCTTCAGGAACCAATTTCTTAATATCTTCTTCCATATCCTGGAAATAGCGGTCTTTAGATCCTTTTTGCATGGCCTCAACCGATCCCATTCCACGGTAAGCTTTGAATTTTCTTCCCTGGTAAAGAATGGTTTCACCCGGTGATTCTTCAACCCCTGCAAATAATCCTCCGGCCATCATCGAGTCGGCTCCTGCTGCCAAACCTTTTACAATGTCGCCTGAGTAGCGGAGACCACCATCGCCAATTACCGGAACGCCTGAATCTTTAATCGCTTTTGAAACATTGTAAATTGCTGAAAGCTGAGGTACTCCAACACCGGCAATAACACGGGTGGTACAAATCGATCCCGGTCCGATTCCAACTTTAACCGCATCGGCACCGGCGCTAACCAGCAATTTTGCTGCATCGGCAGTGGCAATATTTCCGGCAACCACATCTTTATCCGGATATTTCGATTTTATGCGTTTTAGCATTTCAACCACACCTTTGGTATGCCCGTGTGCAGTATCCAAAACAAGTGCATCAACCTGTGCTCTTACCAGTGCCTCTACGCGATCCATGGTATCGCCTGCAATACCAACACCGGCTGCTACGCGCAAACGGCCTTTTTCGTCTTTACAGGCAAGCGGTTTGTCTTTTGCTTTGGTAATATCTTTATAGGTAACCAGCCCGATCAATTTATTTTCCTTATCAACAACTGGTAGTTTTTCAATTTTATGTCGCTGAAGAATTTCGGCAGCTTTATGCAAATCTGTCGATTCGAGCGTAGAAACCAGGTTTTCGCTGGTCATCACTTCCGAAATAGGGCGGCTCATATTAAGTTCAAAACGGAGGTCGCGGTTGGTAACGATACCAACCAGATGCCCGTGACCATCAACAACCGGAATACCACCAATTTTATATTTGGCCATAAAATCCAGCGCATCCTTCACTTTTTTCTCGGCTGTAATGGTAATCGGATCGTAGATCATACCATTTTCGGCACGTTTAACAGTTGTTACCTGGTGAGCCTGCTCCTCAATACCCATGTTTTTATGAATCACACCAATACCACCTTCGCGGGCAATGGCAATGGCCATTTTACTTTCGGTAACTGTATCCATTGCTGCCGAAATAATCGGAGTATTGATGATAATGTTACGAGTGAACTTTGAAGATAGATCAACTTCGCGTGGTAATAATTCTGAATATGAGGGAATTAAAAGAACATCATCGAAGGTTAACCCTTCAAACTTTATTTTGTCTTCTAGAAACGACATGCCTAACTATTTTAATGTTTTTATTAAAGCGCAAAACTACAAAAAAATAGTGGACCAGAACTGATTTATTTACGCAGTAGCTACTTTTGAAGAATAAAAATTGTTAAAGATTAAAATGATTTGTTAACCTGAAAAATTCATAAAATTTTTCACACGAAGTGTTGACGATTGAAATTCTGCACGATACGTGCTCTGTTTAGAGGTTGTTTTATGGTTTTCAATGTCAAGGTTAACCCTGACAAATAATTGGATATCAATTATTTCGTCAGCCCTGTAAATAATTAGTTTATTTTTTTGAATTAATTAGGTTAATTTGTATTAATGGAAGACTTCAGGCAGATACTTACCCGTTATTGGGGCTACCCCGAATTCCGGCCGCTGCAGCTCGAGATTATCGAGTCTGTTGCAGTGGGTAATGACACGCTTGGACTAATGCCAACCGGTGGTGGAAAATCGATAACGTTCCAGGTTTATTCCATGGCGCACGAAGGTATTTGTGTGGTGGTAACACCCTTGATTGCGTTAATGAAAGACCAGGTAGAAAACCTGAACCGGAAAGGGATAAAAGCACTAGCTGTGCACAGCGGTATGTCGCCACGCGAAATAAAACTTACGCTCGATAATGCAGTTTGGGGCAATTACAAGTTTTTGTATGTATCGCCGGAACGCCTGAACTCTGAGCGTTTTGTGGAGCGTCTGGAGCAAATGAAAGTAAACCTGTTAACGGTTGACGAAGCACACTGTATCTCGCAGTGGGGTTACGATTTTCGCCCCAGTTATTTAAGTATTATTAAGGTGCGGCAGTTGTTGCCCAAAGTAAAAATACTGGCTTTAACAGCAACCGCAACTCCTAAGGTGGCCGACGATATTCAGGACAAGCTGGGTTTCAAAGAGAAGAATTTGTTAAAAATGTCTTTCCACCGCGAAAACCTGAGTTACCTGGTGCGTCATGTCGAGAATAAAACCGGTTATCTGCTGAATACGCTGAAAAAAAGTAAAGGCTCAGGAGTGGTGTATGTACGAAGCCGCAAAGCCACACGCGAAATTGCTGAAGAACTAAGGCAAAACGGAATTTCGGCCGATTATTACCACGCCGGGTTGGGAAATTTTGTGCGTAGTGCGCGGCAAGACGACTGGCTGAGTGGAAGAACACGTGTGATTGTGGCTACCAATGCTTTTGGAATGGGCATCGACAAAGCCAATGTTCGCTTTGTGATTCATATTAATGCGCCCGATTCGCTGGAAGCTTATTACCAGGAGGCGGGTAGGGCAGGCCGCGATGGGAAAAAATCGGCAGCAGTACTATTGTATAATAATGCCGATACCACCAAGCTGAAAAAGCATATTTCAACTTCGTTTCCCGAAACCGATAATATTAAACGTATTTACGATTCGTTGTGTAACTATTTCCAGATTGCTGTGGGGCACGGAAAAGGGCAGGTGCGCGAATTCAGTTTGCAGGGATTTGCACAGGCCTACAAATTTCAGCAGGCGATGGTTTATAACAGCCTAAAGATTCTGCAACGCCAGGAATACCTTGAATTTACCGAGCAGGTGGACAGTCCGTCGCGGATCTATTTCCCGATTTCGCGCGATGAGTTGTACAAATTTCAAGTGGCCAATGCTAAACTCGACGATTTTGTAAAACTGCTTTTGCGCTCGTACACTGGTTTGTTCACGGGGTACGTATCTGTTGATGAAGAGCTGTTATCGAAACGTTCGGGGCTTAATCGCGATCAGGTGTACAACTACCTGAAACACCTGCGGCAGTCGAAGGTGATTGATTATGTGCCGAAAAGTCAAACACCGTTTATCTATTTCACCAAAGAGCGAGTGCATATCGACCGCCTGAAAATATCGAAAGAAAACTACGATCTTCGGAAAAAGGATTACACCGAAAAAATTGAGTCGGTAATTCATTATGCTACCGATTCTGCTACCTGCCGCAGCCAGATTCTGTTAACCTATTTTGGTGAAACCGATGCAGCACCCTGCGGTACATGCGACATTTGTAAAGCCAAACAGGCACTGGCACTCAGCGATTACGAATTTGGCACGGTTAGTAAACGTGTGCAAAAGTTGCTCGAAGATCCATGCACTTATGAAAACCTCTTGTTTAAACTAAAAGGCGACCAACAAAAAATGCGCGAAATAGTAAAGTGGCTACTCGATAACAAAAAAATAATCTACCGCGTTGATGGACTGCTGGAATGGAAGTAAAAAGATTTCAAGGCAAAAGTAAAAAGTAAAAAGGCAAAAGATGCAGTTCTCAGTTTATAGTCTCAGTTAACAGTCTCAGCTAACAGTCCCAGTTCGCAGTTTCTCACCTGATACTATGAAAAAGTACACTACAAAGTTCTTCCTCATTCACTCAATTCCACATTCACTATTTTACCATTTCAACTCTTTTCTCGTGTCTTAAAAATCTTTACTACTTTTGCAGCAGTTTAAATTATTGGGGAAATTAGGTGTGAGTATGGATCAGATCGTATATTCAAAAAATGTAGTTGAATTTGTAACGGTAGCTAACGAGTACTGTTCTACCATCGAAAATGTGTCGCATCTCACTGCAGAAGAAAATCTTGCAAAGCTGCAAAAGTTGCTGCCATTGCTCTATTTAAAGGCTTCGGTTGTTGAGAAGATTGAAATGGTGATGGACGAGGAACTGGAGAAATTTGTAAACGAACTCGACTACAATATGTTGCACCAGAAATGGTTGCAATTGTTCGGTGAGAATGATGGTTTTTACGAGGTTTTCGATCCCAATATTCAGTTTGGAGAAGAAACTGTACGGGCAAGTGTTTCCGAAAATCTGATGGATATTTACCAGGATCTGAAGAATTGTATCACCAATTACAGCATTGGTAACGAGGATGTAATGAACGATGCAATTTCGGAGTGTATATACCATTTCGAGGAGTTTTGGGGACAGCAACTGGTGAATGTTATGCGTGCTGTGCACATGCTGGTATACAGCGATACTGATTTTTCAGTTGAAAGTAGTAATGACGAAGCGGTTCCCGGGAAAGGAAATCCCAAGTGGCTTGATAAATTCTGGGGAACCGATCAAGAAGAGGAATAAATGTTTAAAGAAAAAATATCAAATGAAGAATTGACGGAGCTACCTTTAAAACGTTTTGAAGGTCAAATCTTTTTAGTTGATTCATTACAAAAGGTAAAACATGCCATTGAAGAGCTCAACGGAGCAAGTATAATTGGCTTTGATACCGAGACAAAACCGTCGTTTAAAAAGGGTGTGGTAAACAAGGTGGCTTTGCTGCAATTGTCGACCAAAAACAAGGCTTTTTTATTCCGCATAAACCGCATTGGCTTGCCACGCGAAATTGTGGAATTACTGGCCAACGAAAACGTGATTAAACCAGGCGTTGCTATTCGCGACGATATAAAAGGCTTACAGGAATTTGTACCTTTTAAACCGGGTGGTTTTGTTGAGTTGCAGGATGAGGCCAAAGAAATGGGCATTCAGAATTTCAGCCTGAAAAAGCTAACGGCTATTGCCTGTGGTTTCCGCATTTCGAAAGGCCAGCAGTTGACCAACTGGGAAGCCGGCGAATTAACAGAGGCACAACAATATTATGCAGCCACCGACGCGTGGGCTGCACTGGAAATCTTCGAGAACTTTTCAAAAAATTAGAGATGGCAAAAGAGTTTGTCAAAGTTGTATTAAAGTCGGGAAAAGACCAGTCATTGCTGCGTTTTCACCCGTGGATATTCTCCGGAGCCATTAAAGAAATGTACGGAAAACCTGCCGAGGGCGAGATGGTAAAAGTGTATTCGAACCAGGACCGGTTTTTGGCAATAGGCCACTACCAGATCGGATCGATTGCCATTCGTATTGTTTCGTTTGAAGATGTTGAACCGGATTACAATTTCTGGAAAAGCAAAATAGAAAGTGCGTGGAACCTGCGTAAAAAGATGGGGTTTGAAAATAATCCGAAAACGAATGTTTTTCGTTTGATACACGCCGAGGGCGACGGAATGCCGGGCCTGATCGTTGATTTCTACAACGGAACGGCGGTAATGCAAACGCACTCTATCGGAATGCACCTCATTCGCGAAGAGCTGGTGAAAGCCTTGCAGGAAGTGATGGGCGACCACCTAAAAGCCATTTACAATAAAAGCGAAAAAACATTGCCGTTTAAAGCTCAGGTAAAATCGGAAGACGGTTATTTGTTTGGCGGCCCCGATGCTTCGGGAGCAACCGAAGTGCTGGAACACGGCCTGCGTTTCAAAGTGGATTGGGAAAATGGTCAGAAGACCGGATTCTTTGTCGACCAGCGCGAGAACCGAAAGCTGGTACAGGATTTTTCGAAAGACCGCGATGTGCTGAACATGTTTTGTTACACAGGAGGTTTTTCGTTTTATGCCATGCAGGGAGGTGCTAAATCGGTGCACTCGGTGGATGCATCGGCAACAGCAATTGAACTGACCGA
Organism: uncultured Draconibacterium sp.; assembly: GCF_963675065.1. Classification (NCBI taxonomy): domain Bacteria; kingdom Pseudomonadati; phylum Bacteroidota; class Bacteroidia; order Marinilabiliales; family Prolixibacteraceae; genus Draconibacterium; species uncultured Draconibacterium sp. Next base: position 151,150 of record NZ_OY775906.1, read on the forward strand.
TGAGAATGTGGAGTTGAATTTTCCGGGAGACAAACGACATAAATCAACGGTGATCGATGGTTTTGAGTACCTGAAAAACATTCAGGATAAATACGACCTGATTATTCTTGATCCGCCGGCATTTGCCAAGCACCGCAAAGCATTATCTCAGGCATTAAAAGGTTATAAACGAATTAATACCCGTGCTTTCGAACAAATTCGTAAAGGCGGAATCCTGTTTACGTTCTCCTGCTCGCAGGTCGTGTCGAAAGAGAAATTCAGGGAGGCTGTTTTTTCGGCAGCAGCAATTTCCGGACGAAAGGTTCGAATTCTGCACCAAATGAGCCAGCCTGTAGATCATCCTGTTGATATTTACCATCCTGAAAGTGAATATTTGAAGGGGCTGGTTTTGTATGTGGAGTAGGGATTGAATTAGATTGATCTGAGATTGATGTAGATAAAAAAAGTTTAAAAAGGTGTCATTTCGAGTGAAGGATGAACGAGAAATCGGTAGCTTCGAATGAGAGATTTCTCCTCACACATTCGTCGAAATGACATTCAAAAAAGGAGCTAAAGTATGGAAGCACTTACCAACAAGTATAACACCCAACTGGAAGAAAAAACGATTGTAGAAAAATTACAATTCCTGGTTGAACAGCATCCCGAAAAAGTGGTATTTACCACCAGTTTTGGTTACGAAGATCAGGTGATCACCGATATCATTTTTAAGAACGACCTGCCGATAAAAGTCGTTACTTTGGATACCGGCCGATTGTTTCCTGAAACGTATAAAGTGTATCGTAGTACACTCGAAAAATACAACAAGCCGATTAAAGCGTATTTCCCGCCAACTGAAGAAGTGGAAAAACTGCTCGATGAAAAAGGGCCTTTTAGCTTCTACGAATCGCTGGAAAACCGTAAAGAGTGTTGTTACATCCGCAAGGTAATTCCATTAAAACGTGCCTTGAAAGGGAACGATATTTGGATTACCGGATTACGTGCTTCGCAGTCGGATAACCGCAGCGACATGAAATTTTTTGAGTACGACGCAGGAAACGGCATTGTAAAATTCAATCCGCTAATGGAGTGGAGCCTGGAAGAAACCATTGACTGGGTGAAAAAATACAACGTGCCTTACAATGTGCTGCACGACAAAGGATTTGTAAGTATCGGTTGTCAACCATGTACACGTGCCATTCAACCGGGTGAAGATTTCCGTGCCGGACGTTGGTGGTGGGAGCAGGGCTCAGGAAAAGAATGCGGGCTACATTCTGTAAAAAAGTAAATTTCAATTGAAACTATTGATATAAGGCACGGAGTTTTCTGTGCCTTTTTTATTGCCCAATCCTTTACTTGAAAATTTCCCCTCCTGCCAGGAGGGGTGTCAGCGATATGAGATAATAAGATTAATGATTAATCCGCTTTCGCTGAGAGGGTGGTTGCTGCCAAAATAAACAACCACGCGATGGAATCTCGCTGTAGCAGAGAATAGATCCCATTTATAAAGCAACCTTAAACCACGAAGAAACAGCAGATGATGAGCTTGTAGCGGTTGGGTGTTGCTGCATACCTTTCATCTGGCCGCCACGACGACCACCACCACTACCGCCGCCGGACATTCTTCCCATTCCTCCTCCGGAACCTCTTCCTTTTCCTGAACCGGAATAACCGGACATGGAACCACTTCCTTTCATAGTCGGTGCAGAACTTCCCGTTTCCAATCCTGCCGAGAAAGTATGATCTCCGGCAAGCGGAATTTCTTTTATTGGCATCTGCAATTCTAAAACAAGCTCGTTGTATTTGTTGGTAGTAAAATTGACTTCAATAGCATACAAATGCGGACTTCGGTAAAAGGTAAATTCTTCGCCATTGGCATCCCATGTTACTTTTTTTAGCGTTCTGTTTATGGCTGCAGCCATATTCCCGTTTATCCCCGGCTCTTGCATTGGTCGGCCCTGTAAATTCTGTCGGTTCAACTGATCGGGAGAACGTTCAATTTTGAGTGCATACTTTTTACTTTTTTTCCCTTGCGGATCGAAATACAGGTTCAATCCACCGCGCATAATGCTGGGGTAGCTGGTCCGGTCGCTCAAAGTCGCTGTCAAAAAGAGGTTCGTGTCATTCTTCGCCACGCCATAACGGATATTATTTTTTTTGTCAAAATGTGTAGTTGGGATGGCTGAATATTCAGGAGTTGCTTTACCGGAAAGATTTTGGCTTTGATACACCGGAATTTTGGCACACGAAGAGAAAACTAAAGCAAAGAAAATGTAGCCGATCATTTTTCCTGATCGCCTGTTGAGTAGATTCATGAATTACAATTTTTGTTGAATAAAAATCAATGTTTTTAGCATTAGACACACGCCTGAATCTAAACTTGCGATATAAATTCCTTTTATTTTTAATGTGACAGAACATCACTTCACGGATTTCCCCTCCTGTCAGGAGGGGTGTCAGCGATAGGAGATAATAAGATTAATAATTAATCTGCTTTCGCTGACGGGGTGGTTGCTACCAAATAAACAACCACGCGATGGATTTGTAAGGTAGCAGGGGTAGATTGCTTCTCCCGATTCGTTTTACTCATCGGGATCTCAATGACTCGCAATGTAGAAGACAAACGCAGCGGACAGGAGAGAATCGTGCCGGGATAAAACAGGTCATTATTTTTAATGTGACAGAACATCACTTCACGGATTTCCCCTCCTGTCAGGAGGGGTGTCAGCGATATGAGATAATAAGATTAATAATTAATCTGCTTTCGCTGACGGGGTGGTTGCTGCCAAAATAAACAACTACGCGATGGAATTGTACGGTAGCAGGGTTAGATTGCTTCTCCCGATTCGTTTTACTCATCAGGATCGCAATGACTCGCAATATAGAAGATAAACGCAGCGGACAGGAGAGAATCGTGCCGGGATAAAACAGGTCATTGTCCGCTGCCGGTTTAAATCCACAAAGAATGTCATTGCGAAGAAGGAACGACTGAAGTAACCGAATTCTCATCCGGAATATATGCATTCCAAAAAAAAGTCCCGATCGATAGTGGCATTCTATCAACCGGGACTTAAAACGTATGTAATGTATAACTTTTGCGAACTATACCAATTGTTTTTCAGTGTGAGCCTTAGCGAAACAGTGAATTTACAATGGTTAGTGCCGATTGAAGAGGGGAATTATCTATGATAAGGCACATTCCCTTCACATCGGCATTATAGCTGAAATTTTTTCAGCAGTGCCGTTTTGTTTTCCACATCAGCGGTGATGGCATATACCGATATGGTGGCACCTGAAATAGCATCGATGTTTTTGTCTACTTTTAACGAAGCGGAGCCATTAAATCCGATAAACTGTTTTAGCCAGCCTTTGGCCGTAATTTCGTGGCCGTGTGTGGCCTGGTAGTTATATACTTTTACTGCCTGAACGGTTTTGTGCTCGTCGAACAGAATGTAATAATCAAAATATTCCGAACCGAGTGTGGCCGTCGATTCGTGCTCTACTGAACATCCTCCGGCACGGCAGCTGTTTACCCGCCCGATGTAAATGTAGCAGTAGTGGCTTTCGTTATTTTCAGTAACCAGGAAGTATTTGCCGTTTATTTCACTGTAAGTTGAATCTGTAATTTTCATTTCCTGAACCCCCGACAGTGTTTCGATACCCGATTTCTGAAGGGTCTTTTCCAATGCTTTGGGTTGAAAATCCACCTCGTTTTGGGCAAAAGCCAAACAGGCACTAAATAATAAGGCAATCAATACTATTCCTGATCTGAATTTCATTTTTCTATAGTTTAAAACATTACACCAATTCCTGCACTAAACGTTTTTGCGTAAGTATCTGTAGCGGCATTTTTTACAAACTGGATATCGGTTTTTACAACAGCTCCTTTTGTTAATGCCAGTGTAAGTCCTGTGGTTATAGCTGTTTTCTCGTAAGCTGCGTTTTTAGCAATAGTGTTTTCTACCGAACTGTGGGTATTTAAAAACTCGTAACGTACAAACGGTGTCAGTTGCAATTCGGTGTCAACCGTGCGGAAAACGTTGTAAGCTGCCTCGGCGTAATACCCGATCATGGCGCTTCCAACATCATTCATGCTACCATCTTTAGCAGTAAAAGTATTGTACTCATCGGTGTTTGATAAGCTGGCATAGTACAACTGTCCACGCAACTGAAGTCCTTTTACCGAATAACGGGCATCCAGGCCAAGCATTGAAATGCCAACTACCGACGAATCGGCCATGGCAACAGCAGCGTCATCATCTTTGTCGATCCCATCGTACAGTTTGCTCTGTGTATTTCCCAGGTAGGCCGAAACACCCAGGTTTAATCCCCTGATTCCGAAATATTCGATTTTACCCGCAAAATTTGGTGCACTTACATACGATTCAGCTCCTTTTTGGCGGCCGCTGCGCATTCCTTTTGCGCCACTTAGTTTGGCCGAACCATCGTAACCGTTAAAACCGTTCATTACGTAAGCCTGGTATTTTAACGACGCCGGCAAAATTGTTCCGGAAATACCAAAACCAACTTCGCGCCAGGTAGTTGGTGTAATGATATTGTCAACCAGCGGACGTTCAACACCATTAAAAGTTGTAGGCTCGTGGTACTCGTTAATAATTCCCATAGGAACCAGCATCAATCCGCCTCTGAAATTAATGGCGTTGTTCAGTTTGTACTGCAAAAAAGCCTGCTCTATATAAACCTCTTTAACGTGCTCGTATTCAATTTCGGTAATAAACTGTGTTTTTTCGTTGAAGTTATAACCCAGCAACATTACCACACGGTGTACATCCAGTTTGCCGTTGTTGTAGGTATCACCCGATAACGGCTGGTTGTAATGTACTTCGCCGTAACCGCCAATCAGCAGTTTACTGTCTTGTATTAATAGATTATCGGCTGAGTTGTTGTATTGATTGGGATTGTTTTCATCGTCTTGTGCGAAAGCAAAAAGGCCCGCGCTTACAATTAATAATGATAGTAATGGTTTCTTCATGATCTATGGATAAAGTTGTTAAATATTCACACTGCAAAACTAGCTTGAAGTCCTGAGGTGTGAAATCCCAAAAAGTGGTGATTTTTTGAAGGGATAACTACTATTAGTGGTGATGGAAATGGCGGGTATATCACCTGAAATTGTGATTTTGGGGTGGAGCGACGGTGCTTCAAAGCACGTCCTCCTTTTTTAAGCCTTAGACTTAAGGTATTAATTACCAATGAAATAGAATGGATTAATTTTTAGTATAAACCATAAACATTAGGAGGGGACTGCGTCCACAGCGGTGAAGTGGTAATAAAATAAAAGCCCCGTTCTGTAATGTTTCAAAATATACAGAACGGGGCTTTCGTTTTCATTATAGTCAGGGTATCTTATCCTCAGTTTTTCGAATAAGTCAAATCCCGTAAGTACCAGGAATCATGAACTTTTACCGTTCTCAGTATTTTAAGAAAGTCCTTATTCATATCCTCAAAGAAATCCTTATACTTTTCCGAAAATTCTTTATCGTATTCTAAAAACTCAATTTGGTTTTTTCCATATGACCACCCTATATAAACCGGTCCGTTATAACCCAATTCTCCTGTTGCCACCCTCCAGGTATCGTTATGTCCTTCTGCTTTCATATAATCAACCGCTTTTTTCATAATTCTTCTGAATTCCTGCTGTTTTCCAGGGATGATATAAAATTCCTGGAATTGCATGTAGTTTACACTGTCCATTGGGATGCGGTTAACTTCAGGTATTATACTTAGTTCAGCATGTTCGGTAATTGTTTTTGAATAATTTGATTTGATAGTTTTTAACCATTTTAGTGTTTTTTCTTCACCAAATTTTTGCATAATCTTACCCCATTCACTCTCCAACTCATCAATATCAGCTAAAGAATTGATGGGATGCCAATACTGGTACTTAAAATCGCCGGTAGTCCAGGCATAAAATTCGTATTTGTAATTTTCGTCTTTGCACAACTGGGTCAGTTCTTTACTATATTCCCAGTACTCGTTTATATGCTCCGGATGCACTTCTTCTTCCCAGCAATACCAAAGTTGTTTACTATTTTCCTGTGCTTGTGTGGTGTGGATGGTACAAACCAAAAGGATTACGATTAACCCTAAGCCAATTCTTTTCATCTTATTAATTTTTAGTTACTTAAGTAAGTTAAAGCAAATCAATAAGAAAACAAAATAAAAATACGAATTGGTGTTTTAATCGAGGATGAAAATAAAAAGACCCGTTCTGTAATCGTTAAATCATACAGAACGGGGCTTTACAATACTTCCGTCTTCGGACTTCTGTCTCACGATCCCGACGCAATGGTCGGGACTAGTGATACTTCCCATTTTCGCTTCGCAAAGCTCACAAAAATGGAGAATCACTGAGCTCCTTACGCCATCAGCTTCATATATTTAAAACGTTTTGGTGTTTCGTTACCCATACGTTTTTTGCGGTTTTCTTCATATTCCGAGAACGAACCTTCAAAGAAATGCACATGACCGTCGCCTTCAAACGCTAAAATATGCGTGGCAATACGGTCGAGGAACCAGCGGTCGTGCGAAATGACTACAGCACAGCCGGCAAAGCTATCCAAACCTTCTTCCAGTGCACGCAGTGTATTTACATCGATATCGTTGGTCGGCTCATCAAGTAGCAACAGGTTCCCTTCCGATTTAAGAGCCAGCGCAAGGTGCAGGCGGTTACGCTCACCACCCGAAAGTACGCCACATTTCTTTTCCTGGTCGGCACCATTAAAATTGAAGCGGCCAACATAAGCGCGCGCATTGGCTTGTTTGTTGCCCAGCATAATGGTTTCCGTTCCGCCTGAGATCACTTGATAGACTGTTTTCTCCGGATCGATGGCAGCGTGGGTTTGATCCACATAACTTACTTTTACGGTGTCGCCAATGTCAATGCTTCCGGCGTCTGCCTCCAGTTGTTTCATAATCAGTTTAAACAGTGTGGTTTTTCCGGCACCGTTTGGTCCAATAACGCCGATAATTCCGGCAGGCGGGAGTTTAAAGCTCAGGTCTTCGAAAAGCAGCTTTTCGCCAAAACCTTTTTTTACACCCTCCATTTCAACCACTTTGTCGCCCAGTCGCGGACCGTTCGGAATAAAGATCTCCAGTTTTTCTTCTTTCTGTTTGGCGTCTTCATTCAACATTTTATCGTATGCACTTAAGCGGGCTTTACTTTTTGCATGACGTGCTTTTGGTGCCATACGGACCCATTCCAGCTCGCGCTCCAGTGTCTTCTTACGTTTCTGGCTGCCTTTTTCTTCCTGCTCCAAACGTTTCGATTTTTGTTCCAGCCACGAGGTGTAGTTTCCTTTCCATGGAATGCCTTGTCCGCGGTCGAGTTCAAGAATCCAGCCGGCAACATTATCAAGGAAATAACGGTCGTGCGTAATACAGATAACCGTTCCTTTATACTGATCGAGGTGGGCTTCCAGCCACAAAATACTTTCGGCATCGAGGTGGTTGGTAGGCTCATCGAGCAACAGCACATCAGGCTCCTGTAACAACAAACGGCACAGCGCAACACGACGGCGCTCTCCACCTGAAAGTTCGCTTATGGGCTGATCGTTTGGCGGACACTGTAGTGCGTCCATTGCACGTTCCAACTTACTGTCGAGGTTCCAGGCATCCAGTGCATCCATTTTTTCCTGCAACTCGGCCTGCTCCTTCATCAGCTCGTCCATTTTATCCGGATTTTCATACACCTCCGGTAGCCCGAATTGCTGGTTGATCTCTTCGTAGCGGTTCAGCACATCAACAGTTTCCTGTGTACCTTCTTTTACAATGTCGATAACGGTTTTACTTTCATCGAGTTGTGGTTCCTGATCGAGTAATCCTACCGAATATCCCGGTGCAAAAACCAGATCGCCGTTGTACGCTTCATCTTGTCCGGCAATAATTTTTAGCAAGGTTGATTTTCCCGATCCGTTTAAACCGATGATACCGATTTTAGCTCCGAGGAAAAACGAAAGCGAAATGTCTTTGATTACTGTTTTACTGGGTGGGTAAGTTTTACTCACCTTATACATCGAAAAAATTATTTTCTTGTCGTCGCTCATTTTGTTTGTTTTTATTCTGCAGCAAAAGTAAGAAATTGTTTAAAGAGAAACTACGAGCTGCGCGTTACAAATTACAAGCTACAAATGTCCAGTGACCAGTGAGCAATGATCAATAACAGGGGACCATTTTTTTCAGTCCTTCAATCCTTCAATCTTTGTTACATCGGAATACCTTCACCTATCGCTCCAAATCCGGAAAATAATCCAAACAGAACCATTCCAATTATCATTATGGGGTAAAGACACATAATAACAATCATTATAATACCAAAGGTTTTGTAATGTGCACGCAGATTATTAAAAGCAATGGATAGTTGATCCTGTTTTTTTAATGCAACAGCTTGTTTAATGCTGTTTGAAAATCGAAACAAATAATAAATTGGCAGGAAATATACACCTGCAAAAATGATGTATAATAGTCCGAATAAAGCCATAGGAAACGGGAATATATTTGGCTTGGTGGCTGGTACAAATGCTGTCATAAGACTCACGCTGATTCCGGCCAGTACCATAAATCCGGTTCCAATAAAACCGAGGATGGCCAAAAACTGGCTCCATTTTCCGGCGCTGTGCAGGTTGTGGTTAATTTCTTCGGTAAGTTCCAGTGTTTCTGGTTTTACCGCCGGTTGATTCTCTGTAGGTAGTGTTTCTTCGTTAAAAGTGTTTTCGGTATTCATTTTTTATAATTTGAAAAATTTGATTCTTGTTAAGATTATGGAATAAGTAATAGCTTGCTAACGACAGATTTAGAGTTTGTTAGCATGGGTGTTTCAAGTTTTAAATGTTTTAGCCGGATTTATTTTTTAATGTACTCGTAGCTAACAAAAGCAAAATGATTGCCATCGGGGGCCCACGAAGGCACGTTGATGGTTCCCTGTCCGCCGGTGAATGAGCACAATGTTTTTATCGATCCGTCGGAAAGATTCATTAAGCGCAGCGAAACATCTTTCATGGCGGGATGAGCACTGCCCTGATCCTGATGATAACTAATAAGTACCAGATATTCTCCATCGGGAGACGGGTGTGCAAACCAATTGGAATAAGCATCATTGGTCAGCTGTTTCTTGTTCGAACCGTCAACATCCATTTGCCATATCTCCATTTTGCCGGAAGCCATTGAGTTGTAAAAAATTGTTTTTCCATCGGGCGAATATTCCGGACCATCGTCAAGACCTTCTTCGGTGGTTAAGCGGGTTTCTTCGCCTCCGTCAATTGATATGGTGTATACATCGTATTCGCCGTTACGCTCGGCACAATAAGCCAGGCGTTTCCCATCGGGCGACCAGCCGTGCCAATATGATGGTACTTTTGGAGTAACTGCCTTTGGTATTCCTCCTTCTATGGGTAAAACATAAATTCGGGATCCTTTTTTTATAGATTCACCGTTTACCGGTTCAGACTCGGCCTGATGACTTATTGCCAGCCATTTACCATCGAAAGAAATGCCGTGGTCGTTGTTACAGCGGTCGGCAAAGTCAGTATTTATTAATGTTTTTACATTCGTTTTCAGATCAACTTTATACAGTTTGCCTTTCTGGTTTAGAACCAGAAAACTTCCGTCGCGACTCCAGTTAGGCGCCTCAAAATGTGCTTCTTCACTAAGGACTATCTCACGTTCATCTGTATCTATATTATAGATTTCCAGTGTTGATCGTACATCCTTCTGTTGCGCAAAAGCCATCAGGGGAAGTATAAGTACGGCAAGTAAATAAAGTTTTTGGTTCATGAATGATTTTTTTAGTTGGTCGCTAAAGTTAATAATTTGTTTGAAGTTTTTATGTTATCTATGACTAGTGAGAAGAATTATTCAGCGATGCCTTTTTTGTATGTTTCCAGCGCTCGGTTCCGGGCCATTTTATGGTCAACCATTGGCGCAGCGTAGGTAAGATCCTGAAATTTGGGCACCCACTTTTTAATGTAACACATCTCTTTATCGAACTTTTTCACCTGCTCGGTAGGGTTAAAAACCCGAAAGTATGGCGCTGCATCGCAACCGGTTCCTGCGGCCCATTGCCAGTTGCCATTGTTTGATGAAAGCTCAAAGTCGAGTAGTTTTTTTGCAAAATACGCTTCTCCCCAGCGCCAGTCGATAAGCAGGTGTTTACACAAGAAGCTGGCAGTTATCATGCGTACACGGTTGTGCATATAGCCGGTTTTATTCAGTTCGCGCATTCCGGCATCTACAATTGGGTAGCCGGTTTCTCCATTGCACCAGCGCTCAAATTCTTTTTCTTTATTGCGCCACTGTATTCCGTTGTATTTGGTTCTGAAATTCTCGTTTACCACACGTGGAAAATGGAAAAGTATCTGCATGAAAAACTCGCGCCAAACTAGTTCGCTGAGAAAATCGGGTGATTGCTTATACACCTGCTGTACAATTTGGCGGATGCTAACTGTTCCAAAACGCAGGTGAACACTTAAGTGACTGGTTCCATGAATTGCCGGGAAGTTTCGTGTTTTGCTGTAATTCTCCACAACCGACAGGTCGTAGTCTTTTACCGCAACAGATGATTTCTGAAATCCAATCTTTTCCAGTGCTGGCATCGAAGAATCAATATCCGCGAACGCATTTGATTGTATCTTTTCTTCAGTGTTTATGTGTTGCGGACTAAAATGTTCGAGCCATTTGTTTTTGTAGGGCGTAAAAACTGTGTAAGGCGTTCCGTCTGCTTTTAAAACTTCGTGAGGTTCGAAAATTACCTGGTCTTTGTGCGAGAAAACGGAGATGCCGTTTTTCTTTAGAAGTTGATTTACCTGGTCATCTCTATCAGTAGCATAAGGTTCATAATCGCAGTTAAAGTGTACTTCTCCGATTTCAAATTCATTTATTAGTTCCTGCCAGATATTTAAAGGCTCGCCGGTTTTTACCAGCAATCCAGAATTCATGTCACGCAGTTCTTTATCCAGTTTGGTAAGTTGCTGATGAATAAAAGTTACGCGGGCATCATCTTTATCCAGTTCATCCAAAATATTGGTGTCGAATATAAAAAGCACCGCTGTTTTGTTATCTCTTTTGAGTGATCGTTGCAGTGCCGTATTATCATTAAATCGTAAATCTCGGCGTAACCAAACGATGTTAATCATATCCATTTTCTTTCTGTAAATATAAGCATTCAGTGTTTAACAATATTCGCGACCATTCGTTTAAAAACAAATGAACGCAGCGGCTTAAACAGGTACCAGTACATTCTTCCCCATATTCCTTTTGGCCTGAAGGTGACTGTTTGAATAAGCTGATGGTCGCGAATTTTAAATTCAAGCCAAACCTCACCCGGAAGTTTCATTTCTGCATAAAGCAATAAACGCCCTTCCTTTTTATTGGTATAAATTACCCGCCAAAAATCAATGGCATCACCAGCGCTTATTGTATCGTTGTTGGTTCGTCCCCGGCGAAGTCCAACACCTCCGGCCAGTTTATCCATAAAACCACGAAATTGCCAAAGCCGGTTTCCGTAATACCAACCATTCCCTCCTCCGATTCGCCATATCTTTTCAATCGTATTTTCCATCGAGGGCGTTTCTGCAATACGTACATCTTTGAAACAACCAAACTTCGGAACGTTTATGAAATCCGAGAGCTGCCCTTGCAATTGCCCGCTAACAAACGAATCTTTCCAACTCGAGATAATTTCATTTTGTTCGATTTTTTTGAATGCCTGTTGCAAACTTTCCTCGTAGCTTAACAATTGCAACTTAAAAAGTTGGGTCAGCTCATCGTCGCGGGCAATTACTTCAACCCGCATACTGTCGACCAGCGAAGAGGCCAGTTTGTAGGAGGTTGAGGTAACAAAATACAACCAGTACGATGATAGCCGGGGAGTCATTACCGGCACTGAAATGATCCGGCGTTTTAAGCCCCTTACTTTTGCAAAACGCAACAGCATTTGTTTGTAAGTAAGAATTTCGTTGCCTCCAATATCGAAGCTTTTATTGAAAACAGCCGGATTGTTTATTGTCAGTTCGAGGACTCGAATAACATCGGAAATAGCAATGGGCTGGCAGCGTGTTTTCAACCATTTTGGAGCTACCATTACCGGCAACTTCTCCACCAGATCGCGAATTATTTCGAAAGAGGCACTGCCAGAGCCGATAATAATTCCTGCCCGTAATGTAGTTAGCGCATAATCGCCTTTTTCCAGTTCCAGTTCAACGTTTAATCTCGATTTCAGGTGTTTGGAAAGCGCTTGGTCGTTAACAATACCGCTCAAATAAATTACTTGTTTGGTTGTGGTTTTATTTACTCGCTCCCTGAAGTTTATGGCCGATAATTTTTCCTGTTCTTCGTAATCGCGCGAGTCGGACATACTATGCACAAGGTAATAGGCAATTTCTATATCTTCAGGGATTTTGTTCAGACTTTGTTTGTTCAGCAGGTCGGCCTCAATAATATCAATTGATTTTTCAATGGTATGGCCAAATGCAGCGCGTTGCTTGTCTCTTACAACACAAGTTACATGGTGCCCTTTGTTTACCAATACGGGCAAAAGTCTTTTCCCTATGTATCCGGTAGCTCCGGTTAAAAGAATTCGCATGGCGTTAATGGTTTAAACAAAATTGTTTAGTAACCTTAACAGAGTAACGTATTTATTAAGAGGATGTTCGGAGATCTGCTTTTTGAATGAATACGAAGTTGTTGTTTTTACAAGGCTTCCAGTTCTTCGCGGTAATCGTATTGTAAATCCTCGTGAAGCATGGAAATAACTTTTTGAATTCGTTTTACCTGCATCAGGTACATGTTGAATACAACCCGGCTGCGTTTATAATCCAGGCGCGAGCCTTTAAGTTTTTTGCAGAAATACATTAACAGTTCAATTTCCGTTTCCTTTTTACCCGAAAAACGAATGTGTTTTTTTGTGGTTTTTAAAACTTTACGAATTGTTTTTTTTGCCAGGTAAAAACTGCTTCGGTTCAGGCTCATAAATTCCAGGTCGATCTCTTCTTTCACCTGCCTGATATATTCATCTTCGTTATAAGCTTCAAACAAAAGATAACTAAGCAGCTCTTTATTGTCTTTTTTATACTTGGCCAGCCGTGTTATCACATCTTCTAAAACCTCGGGCGGCAGGTTTTTTAGTTCCTTTTTTATGTTGCTAAGTGAAGCAATTTCCATAGCCTGCAAAATAACCTAATTAATTTATAAAAAAGAATTAATTACCAGTAGGGCTGACGAAATAATTGACATACAATTATTTGTCAGGATTAACCTTGACATTGAAAATCGTAGGATATTCATTGCTGAAGCACATAATATGCAGATTTTCAATCGTCAATACTTCGTGTGGAAAATTCATGAATTTTTCAGGTTAAAATAAAACTTTCTTTTTCAGCCAATAACAGGCTAAAACTTTTACCGAAGTTGAGCAATGATTGATTTCGTAGAACAGCCAACAGCACAATTTCAAGGGTAACTGTAGCAGAAGGCAGGTGAATAGCGGTTAATGAGTTTTGCAGAATAAAACCTGACGTTGGTTGGTGGTTATTTACTGAATGCTGAATTAAAATTCATTACATCAGTCAGTTACGTAAATTTGAAATGTAAAAACAATTAAAACAGTACAATCATGAAAACAAAACTAGTTCTATTAAGCATTTGCATTGCAATTTTAAGCATGGGCGCCACCGCAAAAATTAAAGACGGAAAGGCGATGACCGGAAACTCTCTTACCGAATTTGGTAAGTATACTATAGTAAATTCAAGCTCACCAATGGTTTACGATGATCAGGTATTGGAAACTTACGAGTTAACGTACGAAAATATTAGTAATCCTGTACGAATTGGAGTTTTGTGTGAGGATGATAAAAAATGTAAAACGTTTATTGTTCGTACCGATGAGTTTGAAATTGAATATGCCTGCAAAAACCATGTGTTTGGAGTGAAGAAAATGGAACCTCGTTTCCAGCAGTTGCCAAAAGAAGAAATGGAACTGAAATTGGACAGAGTTGCTTACTATTCACAACGGGTAATTTGCCAGAACAAAAAATCGCAAGACGATTTACTGGGTTTGATTGCATGTTATTTTCCTGATTTAGTGAAAGACGAATATCAAGCCAGTTTTTAAAACGAATTTATACAGCGCAATTTTTTTCATAGAAATGTGAAAAGCTAATCCCCGCCAGAGGGCGGGGGTTTTTTCTCTGAACAGAAAAACAAAAAACAGAAACCATTGAAAATAAAGAGTGAGTAGAATATTATAGGGTAATATAAATTAGTGAGTACTTTACTCGAAGGCCCTGCGTTGTAACAACGCAGGGCTTTTCAATGTATGGAAGTTTTTTTGCTGCAAAATGGTAATTTCTGTCAGCCAACGACAGGTTTTTACCGCCCGCCCCATGTTAATCACCAAAGTGCTTTTATAAATGTTGTTACCTTTATGATAGGGGAGTTAATGGTATGAACAAATTGTTGTACAATAACAGTGTGCTTTACCGGGGAACAAGGCATATTTTATTCTTTGTAATTACCGTGGTATTGTTTACAGGTATTTTATTTGTTCAAAGCGAAAACGATAGCCTGCTGCACATTTTAGGAATAACATTAGGCAATGCCTTATTCTTTTTTGGCTATGCTTACATCATTATTTTTCTTCTTATTCCCGAACTGTTGTTAAAAGCCAAGCCGTTTTGGTTTATTGTAGTTTTTTTACTGGTAGGAATTGGCTTATCGGCATTAAAATTATTGTTCTCCGATTATATTTTTTATGCTTCAATAGCTCCCGAGAATATATCCGGAAACGGTGCTTTTAATCTTCGTTTGATTGTGATGAATACAAAAGACATGACTTTTATTGTGGCCTTGTTTTGTATTGCCAAATATGTTAAAGATTACATTCTTACCGAAAATATCAGGAAAAAACTGGAGCAGCAACACCGAAAAGCACAAACAACACTTTTGCAATCGCAATTCGATCCGCATTTCATGTTCAACACCATTAATAATTTGTATGCGTTATCGTTACTTAATCCTGGCAAAACCAACGAGGTTATTAGCCGCATGAAAATTGTGCTTACCTATATTATTAACGAAAGCCTTAAAGAATTTGTAACGCTAAAAGATGAAGTGGAACTGGTTGAAAATTACCTTCAGCTGGAGAAATTACGTTACGGGAAACGTTTGCAGGTGAGTTACAAAACTGAAGGAAACTTGATCTCAGCTCAAATTCCTCCAATGGTATTGTTTCTATTGGTTGAAAACAGTTTTAAACACGGCAGCAGTTTAGATGCCGGCGCACCGTGGATTACTATTTTGGTACAAGCTACCGATGAAAAAATAATTATCGAAACAGAAAACAGCAAGCCCGAAGGGTTGCAGAAAAAAACAAAAGAAATTGAGCGGGGAAGTGGTTACAGTGGATTAAAAAGACGCTTGAATATTATTTACGACGGACAGGGTTATGACCTGAAAGTGAAAGATATGGGCGACCGTTTTAAAGTGCGCCTGGAGTTAGAAAATACAGATGAAGACAGGCATATTACATATCGCTAAAAGGGATTATATTTTGCATGTCATCTTTTGGTTGGCATGGGTAATATCATTCACCTTTATTCAAACCTTGAACGAAGGAATTGCTTCGTTGCACATTTGGCTGATGTATTACCTTATTACTTTACCTGTTTTTGTAACTCACACGTATATAATTGCCTACTGGTTATTGCCCAAAACTTTTTTTAAAGGGAATTATTTGCTGTTTGCAGCAGGTGTAACCGTTCTTCTGATTGTATTTTCAATGATAGAATTACTGGTAAGCAACTATCTGGTTTTTTATCTTTTCGACAAAAGCAGAATGTTTGCTCCCGGATTCCTGAATTTTAAAAATATCATAATCAGCGGCGTTGGTAATCATTATATCATTTTAGTATTTCTGGCCATAAAGGCCGGTAATTCGTGGTATCGGGCCGAGTATCAGAAAGAAGAATTGCTGCGTTCGAAACTTGAAACCGAACTCGAAATTTACCGGTATCAGTTACAACCCCGCATTGTTCTGGAACTGATAAAGGAGCTGGAAGTTCTGTCGTTAAAAAAGGCGGAAACGGCACCGGATATGATTATTAATATTTCGAACTTCCTCAACCGTTTTCTTTACGAAGGAAAAGAAGAACTGATACCGCTTGAGCTGGAAGTAAGGTTGCTGGAGGAGTTTATGACCATCCATAACCATGCTTTAGGCGAGCGGCTAAGTAGTAATTTTATTGTTAGCGGAAACCTTAAATCGTATGTTGTTCCGCCACTTTTGCTGCTTCCGTTTATAAATTCTGCAATAAAAATAGCCTACGAGTGTAACGAAACGTATGAAAGTACAGTCATTATAAAAGCGGAGCGAAAGTATTTGCTGTTTTCGTTTACATTTTGGAGCGAAAACAGTTTTAAAATAGCCGACAATGAAGACAATAAAATTACCTACCGGCGTTTGGATTATAATTACCCGGGCAAACATCGGTTGGTGGAGAACATAGATGACAATTTTAGAGAATTTAGTATAGAAATTTATCCGTAAAAGTGTAACACTATACCTATTTCTCGTACTATTTTAATAACAGATTGAAAACAGACTGAAGCTTGTGCTTCGAATTAAACAGAAAACGAAAGCTAATTCCGTATTACCATGAAAACAAAGTGCCTCATTATCGATGATGAGCCTCTTGCACGTGACTTGATGCGCTCGCACATTGAAAAACTAGATAATTTTGAAATTTGTGCAGAATGTGGCGATGCCATGAAAGCCTTGCAGGAACTTCATAATCACAAGATCGACCTGATGTTTATGGACATTCAGATGCCCCAGATAACAGGAATCGAATTCCTACGGACATTAAAAAATCCACCAAAAGTTATTATTACCACTGCCTTCCGCGAATACGCTCTTGAAGGGTTTGAGCTGGATGTGGTTGATTTCTTGCTTAAACCAATAACCTTCGAGCGTTTCCTGAAATCGGTGAATAAATATTATCAGTCGGTTCAGGACGATATCCCGGCGGCGCAGCCCATCGCTTCAACAAATGGAAAACCCGATGACGCTTTTATTTATGTGAAAGAGAATAAAAAGGTTTTGAAAGTGCATTTAAACGAAATCCTGTATGTTGAGGGCTTGAGCGAATATGTACAGATTTATACTACCGAGAAAAAAATCATCACAAAAACAAGCATGACTCACATGTCGGAAAAACTGCCTGACAATGGATTTATGCGCATTCATAAATCGTTTATTGTGGCGCTGTCGAAAATCGAAGCATTTACCTCGACCAGCATTGAAGTACCGGGAAAAGAATTGCCTATCGGCCGGAGTTATAAGAATGCAGTGCTGGAGGTTTTGCAGCTTCAGGGGTAAAAAATAGTTCCTGCATTTACAAAAAGTTGCCAGAGTTTTAAGATTCCTGAATCTTCTTCATCCAACGATTTTATTGGCGAAAGTTGCAGGTACGAAATCCGATGTTTGTTAACAGACTGAAGATTTTGTTCCGCGTCATCACTAATCGGAATTTTGTGCACGCATAAAGTTAGTACCGTTTTTAATGTAGTGGCGCGTACCCGGATGGTGTGTTTCGAAAACTTTGCCGGATGAATATGGATGTAACGATCTGCCTGGTTGCCACGTTTTATCAGCCATTTCGATTCATCTGATAAGGTGATTTTTTTCCACTCCAAATTTCCCAGCCAATTCTTAAAGGCGGTTTGAGTGTTAATATTTTTTGTTTCGAAATAGTTGAGGATGGAATTACAAATCTGCTCCGGCGTTAATTCTCCGAGGTAGAAATCGAACAGGTTATTCCCAATCGAAAGAAGTGCTTTTTCTGTAACATTCCAATCGCTTTTTTGCCATACGGTAAGTTCGTTCAGGAGAAAATGAAAGTGATGTTTGTAAGGATTATATTGAATTGGCAGCGGAATTTCAGGTGGCATTTGAATTGCTTTTGAAACATTTCAATAAATTTACCACAAAAGAAGTATATGGCACTTTTTCCTATCCATAAATATTTTGTTTTTAATGATCGGCTTCTACCGGTTTCTACTTTTGTTCCGGCCGAAAACGAAGGTGGAATCTACGAAGTTTTACGTGTTGTGAACGGAGTTCCACTGTTTTTGGATGAGCATTTGCTTCGGATGCAGTCATCGGCCGAACTGGCCGGGAAAGAGGTTCGATATACTTGTGCGCAGTTGGAGGCGTTTTTAAATCAGCTGATTGTAAGAAACGAGGTGGATGAGGGGAATATTCTTATTTCTTGCAAAACCAATCTGAAAGCTTTTTTTATCGCGCATAATTATCCTTCGGCTGAACAGTACAGGTTTGGAATTCGTTGCGGATTGTTACATGCCGAGCGTATGAATCCAAACGCCAAAGTTTTTCAAACCGAAGTACGCAAACAAGCCACCCGACAGATGGAAACAAGCGGTTTTTACGAAGTGCTGTTGGTTGATCATGAAGAGCGAATTACCGAAGGAAGCCGAAGCAATGTGTTTTTTATAAAAGGCAATGAAATAATTACACCTCCGGGCAAGCAGGTGTTGTTGGGAATCACCAGGCAAAAAACAATTGCCTGTGCTAATCGCCTCAAGCTAAAAGTAGTTGAGGCAGAAATACAACTGGGAAGATTAACTGGTTTTGATGCCGCTTTTATAACCGGTACTTCGCCAAAATTACTTCCGGTAAACGAAGTGGACGGGCATTGTTTTGATGTCGACAATAAAGTATTACGAAGTCTGATGATTGAATACGATAAAATTATTCAGGAAGACATAAAAAAAAGATTGTCAGGAAAAGCGGTTAATTAAACATCTTGCCTGACAACCTTTTATTATCTGATAGAGATATTACAATCTGTCTCTTAAAATCTTCTCAATTTCATCATAACCCATATCCTGCTTCTCGCCAATTTTGGCTTCACTTTGTTTAAAGCGTTCTACAATTTTAGCAATGGTAGATTCCGTAACATCATAATCAGGCAGGCGGCATGGTACACCTAACGATTCGAAGAACTCAACTGTTCGCGCAATAATGGCGTCGATTCTTTCATCCTCGTTCCCACTTGTAATTCCCCAAATGCGTTCGCCATATTGTAAGATCTTGTCTTTTTTATTGTCGCGTTTAATGTGCATTACTCCCGGCAAAACAATGGCCAGTGTTCGTCCGTGGTCGATTCCGTGAAAAGCAGTCAATTCGTGACCGATAACATGTGTCGACCAGTCTTGCGGAACACCAACTGCAATCATTCCGTTTAGTGCCATTGTTGCACACCACATAAAGTTGGCAGCAGCTTCGTAGTTTTTTCGATCGGCCAAAACTTTCGGACCTT
This sequence comes from uncultured Draconibacterium sp., assembly GCF_963675065.1. Taxonomy (NCBI): domain Bacteria; kingdom Pseudomonadati; phylum Bacteroidota; class Bacteroidia; order Marinilabiliales; family Prolixibacteraceae; genus Draconibacterium; species uncultured Draconibacterium sp. The sequence goes on from NZ_OY775906.1 coordinate 170,478, forward strand.
CCTCAATAAGCGTGGTCAGGATACTTTCTGCCAGCCTATCCTGAAGCGGCGAATTTACTTTGAAAGTCAGGTATTGCTCCATTACGTGTACAAAAGCATCAACAACACCGTTGGCCACCTGTCGGTCGGGTAAGGTAAACACACATTCCGGATCGAGTACCGAAAACTGAGGCATTACCAGCGGCGAACCAAAAGCTTTTTTCTCCTGTCTTTCGACACGCGTAATTACTGAATTTCCGTTCATCTCCGAACCTGTTGCCGGTAAGGTTAAAACAGCTCCCAGCGGCAAAGCCTTTTCAACCGTTGCACCTGCTGCCAGAATATCCCACGGATCGCCGTTTTCGTACAAGGCTGCTGTGGCAATAAATTTAGTGGCATCAAGTACCGAACCTCCACCAACTGCCAGCAAAAAAACGATATTTTTTTCTTTTACTACATCAACCGCTTTCATACAGGTTTCGTAGTGAGGATTGGCCTCAATTCCACTAAATTCCTCAACCGTACAACCTTTTAGCGCGGCCATTACCTGGTTGTAAACACCGGTACGTTTTATACTTCCGCCACCGTAAATCATTAAAATGTTCGCATCAGCCGGAATTTCACCGGATAGCTTTGATATCGATTCTTTTCCAAAAAGAATTTTAACTGGATTTCTGAACTCAAAATTGTACATGAAATTTATTTTTGGTTATTTCAACTGTCATCTGAAACAGGGATTGCCTGTTTGTTGTTCAAAGATATAAAATGTGGCAGAAAAGATATTCAAATAGGGAGGTTGATTTCAGGGAAGATATTCCGAATTATTCCGACGAACAATTAAAAGAGGTGCTGAAAATGCGCGACCATTATCAGCCGGAAGCTGCAAAACTGGCTATTCAGGAAGCACTGAAACGTGGAATCATTAATTCGGAGCAGGATCTTTTTTCTGAAGAATATCGATGTGAGGAAATTCAATTTTCACTGTTTCCCAAAATCAAAAGAGACCGAAACCGAATAAAGATCAGAAGGAGTATTGCGCGTAGTCTGGTCATTTGTTCGGCGCTTCCGGTTGTTTATGGTTTAGTTGAGATGAAAACCGGAAACAGATGGGAGGGGGCGGCGATATTACTTTTTGGATTGCTGTGGCTGTTTTGTTCGGCACAGCTCATAAAAGTATTTCATGTGTTTTTTATAAGGTGTTTATTGGCTGGAACTGTACTTGGCGCCTTTTATATTTTTTTTCGCCTCATTTCATCACAGTCCTACACTTTTATGGATTTTTTCCTGGTTCTCGTTCTTGCCGGTTTGATCTTTTATGGCCTGATATTTCTTGCACGAAATAAGTAACAACTTTCCCGAATTCCTCCACTTATCCAGAAAAAACAAACGTTCATCGAAATTACCACGATTTAGAACACACGAAACCTTACTTTTAAATCGTTATTAAAATTAAAAAGCATGAAACAAACATGAAATTTTTCATTCAAAAATTACAAAAATAGGAATGAATAAATTTTATGTGAGAGCGACAGACGGAGCGGTTCCATCTGTCAAATTTGAATTTTTAAATTATAGAAAAATTAAAATTTACACAGATGAAAACAGCATTTCTGTTTACCTTATCAATTCTATTTGCATTCAACCTGTCGGCACAAAACGACGATGACTGGGATTCACGTCGATACGATATAGACAATTTTTCGGCCATATACCTCGAAGGCAGTTACAAAGTATTTTTATCGCAGGGCAACAAGAGTTCGTTAACGGTAAAAACTCCCGACGATGATGTTTTGGATGAGCTGGACGTGGAAAACCGGGGCGACGAATTGAGGGTGGTTGTAGATCGTGACTTTATAAATTACGAGCGCATTCACCTGTATATCACTTTTAAAAATCTGGATGAAATTAAAGTGCAGGGCGGTTTAAATTTAAACACCGATGGTTACCTCGATTTGAACGACCTGTACGTGCATGTTGAAGGAGGAGCAAAGATTGATTTGGAGGTGAAAGCCGAGGATATTGAGCTGGTTGGCGAAGGCGGTGTGCTGGTCCAATTGAGTGGGGTGGCTGAGAGTTTGGATGTTAAGCTCTCGGGAGCCGGACATGTTGATGCGGAAGATCTTCGTGTGAACGATGCCAGTTTTAAAATAGAGGGGGTTGGAACCGGCTCGGTACATGCCGTTGAAACACTGTATGCCAAAATTGAAGGTGTTGGCAAAGTTCGCTACACCGGAAACCCAAAAGTTACCCGCGATATTGAAGGGCTTGGAAGTGTAAAAAGAGATTAGAAATATACTACTCGTACCTACTACAAAAGGTACAAATTTTCTTAGGTTTGGTTTAGGTTTATAAAAGGCTATCATTGGGTAGCCTTTTTCTTTTGCGGGAGACGTGATATCAACCCAATCTCTTACAATTGTATTTTTCAATCTATATTTATGGTTTTTGTATAAAAATCATTGCCCGAGCACTTTAAATGTGTTTATTTTGGATTCAATAATTTTTCAAAAAAGTAAAATGAAGAAAATTGCACTTTTTATTTTAATTGTAATGACGATAGTTAGCTGTACGCAAAAAGAGTCGGGGCAGGTTGCTAAAAACTATGTACCTGAAACGCCGAAATTAAGTTCAGATGTAATGACTCCTGAGGTTTTGTGGTCGTTTGGCCGCCTGGGAGGAGCACAGGTTTCACCCGATGGAACTCAGGTTTTATACACGGTAACCTATTACAACATTGAGGAGAATAAGTCGTACCGCGATATTTATACAATTCCGGTTGCGGGTGGAGAAGCAAAAAATCTCACCAACACAGCCAGTAACGAATACAATGTTGTTTGGCGCCCCGATGGGAAAAAGATCGGTTATTTGTCATCTGCTTCAGGTAGCGTTCAGTTGTGGGAAATGAATCCTGACGGCAGCGATAGGCAGAAGGTTTCGGAAATTGATGGTGGAATTTTCGGATTTCAGTACGCACCGGATATGTCGAAAATATATTACCTGAAAACGGTGAAACTCGACAATGATATTCACGATCTTTTCCCGGATCTGCCAAAAGCAAATGCACGGCTGGAAACAGATATTATGTACCGCCACTGGGATACCTGGCACGATTACACCTATAACCATATTTTTATTGCCGATTATTCGGATGGAAAAGTGGGAGCGGGTAAAGACATTATGACCGGAGAACGTTTCGATTCGCCAATGAAACCATTTGGCGGAACCGAGCAAATTGTCTGGAGCCCGGATTCAAAAACGCTGGCTTACGTTTGTAAGAAAAAGGTGGGGCGCGAATATGCTGTTTCTACCAATTCGGACATTTACATGTACGATGTAGCAAGTGGCAAAACCAGTAACTTTACTGAAGGGATGATGGGCTACGACCAAAATCCGGTTTACTCGCCCGACGGAAAGTACCTGGCCTGGGAAAGTATGGAACGCGATGGATATGAATCGGATAAAAACCGTTTGTTTGTGGCCAATCTGGAAACAGGTGAAAAGAAAGACTACTCGGCCGATTTCGATCAAAATGCTGGAGCTTTGAGTTGGGGTGCTGACTCAAAATCGATCTATTTTATCAGCGATATTCATGCAACGGATGAAATTTATCAATTGGTTATAGCCGATAATTCAATAACACGTTTGACTGATGGCGTTCACAACTATCAAAGTGCTGTTCAGGTTGGCAATCAATTGCTGGCGCAAAAGGTTTCCATGTCTCAACCTGCTGAATTGTATTTGGTTGATCCGGCTACCGGAAAAGATAAAGCCTTAACCACGGTAAACAAAGGGATTCTCGATCAGTTGACCATGGGAAAAGTGGAAAAACGCTGGATGGAAACCACTGACGGAAAACAAATGGCTGTTTGGGTAATTTATCCGCCACATTTCGATGCGAATAAAAAATATCCGACACTGCTTTACAATCAGGGCGGACCACAGGGAACGGTTAGTCAGTTTTGGTCGTACCGCTGGAATTTCCAGATGATGGCAGCCAACGATTATATTGTAGTGGCGCCAAACCGCCGGGGATTACCAGGTTTTGGGCAGGAATGGAACGAGCAGATTTCAAAAGACTACGGTGGACAGAATATTAAAGACCTGCTGACTTCCATCGATGAGATGGCCAAAGAGCCTTTTGTTGACGAAACAAAATTAGGTGCTGTTGGTGCCAGTTACGGAGGTTATTCGGTGATGTACCTTGCCGGAAATCATGAAAAACGTTTTAAAGCTTTTATCGCTCACGACGGTATTTTTAACTTCGAGCACATGTATACCTCAACCGAGGAAATGTGGTTTGTGAATTTCGATTACGGTGGTGCCTACTGGGATAAGGATAATGCGGCAGCGCAGCGTTCGTACTCATTTTCTCCGCATAAATTTGTTCAAAACTGGGATACTCCAATATTGATCGTGCAAGGCGAAAAGGATTATCGTGTCCCACCAGAGCAGGGAATGGCAGCGTTTAATGCAGCGGTTTTGCGAGGAGTGCCAGCTGAAATGTTATACCTGCCGGAAGAAAACCACTGGGTGCTGCAACCTCAAAACGGGATACTGTGGCAGCGTGTATTTTTCAACTGGTTGGATAAGTGGTTGAAATAAAATTTTTATTACTCTGAGAAGGATGTCATCTTTATGAATTCAACAATGAAAGATGACATCCTTTTTTTATGCCTTAATTTTCAAGCATGATTTCCATTAGATTGACGGCCGTTAATTTACCTTTTTCCCTGATTAGCTCACGCGGCGTACCATCGCCAACTTCGTAGGTTACTGCCTCGGCACCAAATTCATGAAAAACGGAAACAGTAGAATTAATTCGTTCCACATCTGCAGCGTTTGGGCGGATATTCGGATCGTAACCGGGAATATCTTCTGCCATCGCCTGAATGATTTTTGGAACAATACCCGGCATATTGCCATTTAGCTCCGGAGCGATGGTGTAATAAATATCTTCATAGGTAGAATGAAAGTCGATTATAAAATAGAATTTCCGCTGCTCCGCAACTTTGGCTTGCATAAATTTTCGGACGGCTCGTGTCTCCGGCTGGTTGAAATCTTCCCAATCGCGGTTTAAGTCAATTCCGCCGGCATTGTGGCGCCAGTGGCCGTTGTCAACGCCATCCGGATTTACACACGGAACTACGTAAATACAATATTCTTTTCTGAACTTTTCCGATAACTCGTCGGGAGCACATAATTTCTCAGTAAATGCTTTCATGGCCAGCCAGCCGGTAACTTCCGGCGGATGTTGGCGCGATAAAACCATCAGCATTTTTTTACTTTCCGGGTTGCCAATTTGTAAATAGTTGATCGGCCGGCCTTCTTTACTTTTACCCAATTCATCAAAACTTACAAATGGTTTCTCGCTAAGTTCTCCCGCCCAGCTATAAATGTCTTTCGAAACAATTAGTTCCTGCGCTGCTACCCAGGTTGTATCTCTGTTTATTGCTAACGTGAATTCGCAAAATTTAGGAGATTCACCTCTTGCCACCGATGCGGTGTCGGCTAAATAAACTGTTGAATCAACCGGTGTCCAGTTTTTTCGGTCATTGCTGATTTTTGGATAATACCGGTGTCCAACGCCTTCGTTGTAGGTAATTTTAAGCTGAATAGCTTTTTCTGTTTCCGACCAGATTTTAAAAGCGTACCACGGACTTTCATTTATCGGAGTATTTTCAGGAGTTATCAAAATGGCAACTTCATTTTCGCCGGTAAGCGCAACTCCGTTTAGCCGGGCTCCATCAAACTCGTTGGATAGAAAAATACCGTTGCCCACATCGTAAGTCTTTTTTAATTGGTATTGGATGGGGCGGGTGAGCGTACTTACTTTTTTGATGGGCTCCTGGCCTTCCCATTTAGTGTCTTTTGGTTGGCACGATGACAGGAAGAAAATAACTGAGGCTGCAAAAATCAGATAGTATTTCATGTTTAAATGGATTCGTTTAATAATGTTTCAATCAATGCTTCGGTTTCAGTTTTATAATGCTCATAAGCTTCGCCGGTTCCCGGGCCTGAAAACCCGGTGTGTATTTCCCGTATTTCGCCTTTTCGGTCGATAAAAATAGCTGTGGGATAAGAAATGATTTTATTTAGCATCGGCAAAGATTCAGCAGCTTTTTTCTTGTTTGATGTTCCTGCCAAAACAAGTTCCCACGAAACATTCAAATCATTACGGTATCGTTCAATGCGTTGTTTGAAATAGTCAATGTCCGGTTTTACCTCAAAATCGAGTCCGATAATTTCAAGCCCTTCCGCGTTATGTTTTTCATACAGTTCTACCAGATAGCGTGTTTCGTCCATACAATTCGGGCACCAGGTTCCAAAGATCTGAACGATTACCGCTTTTCCTTTATATTTCTCATCGGCTAATGAAATGGTATCGCCTTTTTCATTTGGGAAGGAAAAACTCAATTTGTCGTAGCCCGGTTTCAGGAAGGTAAGTGTTTTCATATTGGCGAGTTCAGCGCCATCGGCTTTTATTGCACTCCATTTTTCTTTATACGTATTGCCGGAATAGAACAAACCGTTTAAGGTGGAATCGTTGAGTTCTGCAGTAAATAGAAAAACATGCGCGCCATCAAAACACGACAATTGCATGGTATTGCCATTTACCACGCCGTCCAGGTAACGGTAGTCGCCTGTTTCAGTCTGAAATGTTCCGGTTATGTGATTTCCTGCCTGGTCAAAAATCCCAATTGCCGGACTGTCGTTTTCTTCCTCGCCAAAATTTACTTTCCATTTACCCGAGAGATCCAACGCATTTTCATTGCTTATCTTAAAACGATTTTCAATACCATATTCGGCTTCAAACGGGATGGGAAGAACTTTGTTTTTGTTGTAGTTGAAATATTCTCCACTTACATTCTCTCCACTAATTCTGCCTTTGAACTCAGAACCAAAAACAGGCATTTTTATAAATACAGAATCGCCTTTGTAAGTTATCTCCTGAACGTCAATCTGTTCATCGGCATTTGAAACCACGAGGTGCTTTTCATTAAGCACTTCAACATTGAATGGAATTTTTTGCTCTGGATCCTTGTCATCGATTTGGAACGCGAAGAGCCAGTTTCCTGTTTTTAATACAGAATCGGTTTTGGGAGTGCATGCACATAACATTCCTACCAAAATATAAAGCGCAGTTTTTTTCATTAAATAAGTATTTTGCCTTAAATCTAAACAAAAATTAAAGAGTTGCTCAAGGCCGGGATTATATTGATCAAAACATTATTTTTGACGAAACATTTAAAACAAACCATGCAAAAAATACATGTTGGTTTTATTGGAGCAGGCGGAATTGCCCGTGCACATGTTTATGCAATTCAGGCGCTGAAGTTTTATTATAACGAAGTTCCGGAAATTATTTTGGAGTCGGTAGCTTCAGCAAGAGCGGAAAGTCGCGAGGCGTTTGCCAAACAGATGGGATTCGGAAAGGCTGAGACGGTGGAGGATTTTGCAAATAATGATAAAATTGAAGCGGTATTTATTTTGGGGCCGAATAAAGTGCATTTCGAGCATTTTAAGTTGGCGCTGCAAATGCCCAATGTAAAATATATTTACCTTGAAAAACCGGTTTGTTCTTCGCTGGAAGAGGAGGAACAAATGAAAAAGCTGCTGGAAACTGCTGGGCAGGAAGTTCGTATTCAGGTAGGATTTCAATATTTACAGACTTCGTCGGTTCGCGAAGGATTGAAATTCTGGCGCTCAGGAAAAATTGGAAAGCCGATTCATTTCGACTTAAAATATTACCATGGCGACTACCTGCAGGAAAGTTATCGCAAAAAACGTGTTACACGCTTAACTCCTGCGCCTGATGGTGGTGCGATGGCCGATTTGGGATCGCACGGAATTAGCCTGTTGATGGCTTTTATGGGCGAGGAACTACAAATAACAAGTGGTTTGCAGTCCGGTGATTTTGACGGTGTGCCGGCCGGATCCGATTTGTTTAGTTCGCTATCATTGTACGAACCAAAAACAGGCGCAGTTGGAAACATGTCGGCAAGCAGGATTAGTTCAGGCTCCGGCGATTTGGTATCGTTGGAAATTTATGCTGAGAATGGTGCCTTCCGTTACTCCTCGCAAAATCCGGAATACTTTGAATATTATATTGAAGGTTCAGATCAGTGGATAAGACAAGTGGTTGGCAGCAACTACAAACCGGTTACGAGTTTTCCTTCGGGGCATGTTCCACCGGGATGGTTGCGTTCGATGGTGCATGCGCATTACCAGTTTTTTACCGGTGATGATGCGGAGGCGGTAATTGCCGATTTAAAACACGGTTTGGCAGTTCAGCGCATTGTTCGCGAAACAGCAGATCATTTAAAACAATTCAGAGAAAACTTTAAGAATGACAAATAGAAAAAGTGGAATTCTACTGCATATAACCTCACTGCCCGGTCAGGAAGGTGTTGGTACATTGGGGAAAGAGGCTTATGCCTTTGTTGATTTTCTGGAGGAGAGCGGTCAGAAACTATGGCAGATACTGCCGCTTGGGCCGGTTGGTGCGGGAAATTCGCCTTACCAATGTTACTCTGCTTTTGCCGGAAACCCGGTATTAATTGATCTGGAGCTGCTTTTGGAAGAGGATTTACTAAATGTAGCTGACTTTCAAACATTGCCATCTTTCAAAAAAACAAAGGTGGAATTCGACAAAGTTTCAAGCTGGAAAAGCTCGTTGTTGAAAAAGGCTTTTCAGCAGTTTCAGGAAAATAGATTTGATCATTTTCGAGACGAGTATTACCACTTTTTGAATGAACATGGCTGGTGGTTAAACGACTATGCCTTGTTTATTTCGGTGCGTGAGTATTTTGGTGGTATGCACTGGAGCGAATGGGACCGTGGAATAAAATTCAGAGAGCCGAAAGCTATAACCAATCTTTCTGAAAAACTGGAACAGCAGATCGCTTTTGAGAAATTTGTTCAGTTTATGTTTTTCAGGCAGTGGCACCGGTTAAAGCATTATGCCAACGAAAAAGGAATTCAGATTGTTGGCGATGTGCCGCTTTACGTTTCGGGCGATAGTTCGGATGTTTGGACAAATACCGATATTTTTCTTTTAGACGATGAGTTGAATCCAACTGAAGTGGGAGGGGTGCCTCCTGATTATTTCTCGGAAACAGGCCAGTTGTGGGGAAATCCTGTGTTTAACTGGCAGCGTCTGAAAGAACGTGATTACGACTGGTGGATGGCGCGCCTGCATTTTAACCTGAACATGTTTAACCTGGTACGTATCGATCATTTTCGCGGATTGGAATCGTTTTGGTCGGTTTCGGCTGATGAAGAAACTGCCATTAACGGCAGATGGGTGCCTGCGCATGGTTACGAAATGCTGAGTTTGATAAAAAGCCAGATCGGTGTTTTGCCTTTTATTGCTGAGGATTTGGGAATAATTACCACCGAGGTGGATCATTTGCGCGAACGCTTTAACCTGCCGGGAATGAAAGTTTTGCAGTTTGCTTTTACCACTGATGCCACGAATAAAGATCTGCCACACAACTACGAGCGGAATTACGTGGTATATTCCGGTACACACGATAACAACACCTCATTAGGATGGATAAATGCTGTGGAAGCAGAAGAAAAGGAACTGGTTGAAAAGTACGTTTCGAAAGAGAATGCGGTAAGGCATATTATGGAAATGGCTTTGGCATCGGTGGCCGACACCGCAATTTTACCCATGCAGGATGTGTTGGGATTAGACGAAAAATCGCGGATGAACACTCCGGGAACAGCAAACGGAAACTGGGGATGGCGATTTCAGTGGAAACAATTGAAAGCAGGGCAGAAGAAGTTTTTGAAAGAGGCTACTGAGAAGTATAATCGGTAAATTCATTGACGAGAAAGTGATTGAGTGAATGAGTAATTGAGTTAGTGGGTAATTGATTGAAGGAATAGGCAGTAGGCGATTAGCAAATAGGCAAAAAGCCCCATCGGGATGAAAGGTAGTAACTCAAAGTTTTCAGTATTCAGTCGCAGTTAGCAATTTTACTATTCAAAGATTTACGAATTTTGAAGCTGTGTCGTTCTGCACGTTGTTTACCACAGAGTAAGCAAAGAAAACACAGAGTGTCACTGAGAAGTACTAATGACGCTATTGTTGTTCAAAAAAGAAGGAGGAGTTGGTAAGTGAAATTTTAAGTATTCAATTGCTGTTTGCAATTTTTCAATTTAGCAGTTCAACAGTTTTTCAATTTATCAATCTCGCTCAATCTCAAAATCAATCTAATTCAAACTTTGGTGTCAGCAACACAAAAACACCGCTTCAGCAAACTTTTGTGGTTGTTCGGCGTGTAGCCAGTGTCCGGCATCAGGAATATCAACAATCCGGGCTTCAGGATAAATTTCTTTTATCAGTTCTTTGTCTTCGTCCTGAATATATTTCGAAAGCAAGCCGCGAATAAAGATTACCGGGTACGCGGTTATCGGAATACGATCGTCGAGCCAATGAAGATTAACGCCGCTCACAATTTCCTCCAGGTAATCGTAGAGCACTTCAGCATTTACGCGCCATTGAAACTGTTTGTTTTTTTTGTTTTTCTCCACATTCTTCAATAGGAACATTCTGATGCGTTCATCATCAATCTTTTCAGCCAGAAAATCATCCACATCGTTACGCGATTTCACCATCGAAAAATCAATGTCCTGCATGGCCAGCAAAATATTCTGGTGCAGGTAAAACTGACTGTCATCTTTTAGTTGCAGATAATCTTTGGGCGCGATATCGGCAATAACAAGTTTTTCCACTTTTTCAGGGTAATCGGCAGCAAACCACATGGCAGTTTTCCCGCCCATACTGTGCCCAAGGATGGTCGCTTTTTCGATGTTGTGCTTTTCGAAAAACGCTGCCAGGTCGTCGCGCATGTCGTTGTATGTGTGCGATTCTGCAAAACCCGATCGCCCGTGGTTGCGCTGGTCGATCATATAAATCGTATGCTTTTCGGCCAGTCGTTTGGAGATGTTCATCCAGTTGTCCGACGATCCGTATAACCCATGTATAATTACCAATGGTGATCCACTGCCTGTCTTTCTGTAATATAAATCCATAGTGTGTTAATTGTTGTTCGTCCGTTGTTTTATTTAGGTCTTAAAGAAAACTCAATGATTTCTATCTGTTTGATAGGAAAACGTCAAAGGCAAGGCTTTCGAAGGTTTGAAAATTAGGGATTTTACTATCGTAATTGACCGGTTTCAAACCGAGAGTAACGCAGCATTTGGCGTTTTCTTGCAAAGATTATTTCAGGCAATCGAGGTATTTTTGTATGGTAGTTTCCAAACCTAAATAAAGTGCATCGGCAATTAGTGCATGACCAATTGAAACTTCTTTTAAGTTCGGAATTTTATGGTACATGTAATTCAGGTTTTCCAGACTTAAATCGTGACCGGCATTTACATCGATACCCAAATTTGCCGCCATTTTAGCTGCATTAACAAATGGTTCTATTGCTTTTGCATGGTTAATTGGAAAAAGCGTTGCATAAGGTTCGGTATATAATTCGATGCGGTCGGTTTTAATTTCGGCAGCACCTTCAACAGCTTTTTCATCGGGATCGACAAAAATGGAAGTGCGAATGCCAGCTTCCTGTAAACGGGCAATCACATCTTTCAGAAAACCAAGATGTTTCCATGTGTCCCAGCCATGATCGCTGGTTAATTGAGCATCGGTATCCGGTACCAGAGTAACCTGGTCGGCCTGCACTTCAATAACCATTTTTAAGAAATCTTCACTGGGGTAACCTTCAATGTTAAATTCAGTGGTTATCAGTGGTTTTATCTCGTAAACATCTTTGCGTGTAATGTGCCGCTCATCGGGGCGTGGATGAATGGTAATGCCTTGAGCACCAAATTCTTGACAATTGATAGTGGCATCCTTAACACTGGGTACTTTGCCACCGCGAGAGTTTCGCAGTGTTGCAATTTTATTTATATTTACACTAAGTCTGGTCATAACTAAAAATTTAAAAACGCAATTTACTATTTTCAGGCTGAACGATTAACATTAAACAGTAAAGTTTTGTTGGCAGAAAAACTAATATCAGATGTAATTCCGTCGGTAAGCAGTTCCGAAACAGGCCGTAAAGCGCTGAGTCATATGGATGTTTATCGCGTTTCGCATATTCCGGTAGTTGACGATACAAAATACCTGGGACTTGTTTCCGATAAATTAATTTACGACCTGAACCTGGTTGAAACTGAAATTTCAGCAGCGTTAGATAAATTGGATACAACACATGCCCATAAAGATCAGCACATTTTCGAGCTGGCAATTGTAATGTATAAACTAAAGATTAGTGTTTTGCCTGTGCTTGATGCAGATCATTATTACCTGGGTGCAATTACATTGTATGATTTGGCGCGTCGGTTTGCCAGCCTTTTTTCGCTGCAGGAAGTGGGTGGTGTGATGGTTATCGAGATGAATGTGAGCGATTATTCGGTTTCGCAGATCAGCCAGATTGTGGAAAGTAACGATGTGAAAATACTCAGCTTCTTTATCGATCGTAAACCCGGGGCAAATGTTCTGGATGTGATATTAAAACTTGACTCAGAAGAACTGTCCGGAGTTGTACAGTCACTAATGCGTTACGATTATAATGTGAAAGCCATTTATCAGGATCGGTCGATGTTGAACGACCTGTACAAGGATCGTTTCGACCAGTTTATGAAATTTATGAATATTTAAATCCATTATAATAGTGAAAGTTGCAGTATTTGGTACGCTGGTTTCCAATGATTTTGTTCCTGTACTACAGGAGTTTTTTGCTTTTTTGCGCTCAAAAAATATCGAAGTACAATTATACAAGCCTTTTTATTCCCACCTGGTTGAAGAATTGAACAGTTCAACCTATTACTCCTCGTTTTTTCATTCGTATTCCGATTTTGATCCCGACAATGATTTTATTTTTAGTGTTGGTGGCGATGGAACATTTCTGCAGTCGGTGTTGAATATCCGTAATTTTGATATTCCCGTAATTGGTTTGAATGGAGGCCGTTTAGGATTTCTGGCCGATATTTCAGAAGACCAGGTGCATAATGCCCTTGAAAGCATTTTCAGCAAGAACTATAAAATCGTAGAGCGTTCGATGCTGGAGATTGAATTCTCGAACCAGGAAAACCTCGACTTTAATTATGCATTGAATGAAATGACGGTGCTGAAAACTGATAACTCTTCGATGTTAAATGTTACGGCACGGGTTAACGGCGAGTTTCTCAATAACTACTGGGCCGATGGTTTGATAATTGCCACGCCAACCGGATCAACGGCTTATTCGTTAAGTGTTGGCGGGCCAATTCTAACACCAAATTCGGCCAATTTTGTAATTACACCGCTGGCGCCACATAACTTAACGATACGTCCGATTGTAGTACCTGATACCTGCGAAATTGAACTTACCGTTGAAGGCCGGGGAACCAATTACCTGACTTCGCTCGATTCGCGTTCGTTTGCCGTTGAGTTTTCTACAAAAATAAAGGTGAAAAAAGCCGGGTTTAAACTCAAAACACTTCAACTGCCCGAGCAACCCTTTTTTAATACCTTACGCAATAAGCTAATGTGGGGAATGGACCGTAGAAACTACATTTCATAGGCCTACTTAACAATTTTTAATCTTTGTTTCGGTTTTATAATAACAAAGGGGCATGTTATTTTTAGAATTATATTACTTTTGTAGCTTTTGAAAGCAAAAGATAAAACGTTTTTATGCGTTTAAGTTCATTGATATTCAGTTTGTTATGAGTTTGATTTTTGTTCGTAAATTTGTGTGTATTGTTGCTTTTTAAGCATAGAAAAACTACAATTGAAACCAACAACAATCTTTTCATTTCAAAATGAAGTAAGTGATAAAAATAACATGTCTGAAACCATTGTTAAATAAACGAAATTGAATACCAAGATGAGGAAATTATTATTGGTGTTTGTTACAGTTTTGCTGACTGTTTCAGTACATGCACAAAAAACAGCTGACATCGGAATCTGGGGAGGTACATTAACATCGGTACATGGCGACATGGATGAAGATGCCCCGTTTCAATCGTTCAATTTAAATTTTGGAGCTTATTTCAGGTATAATTTTAATGCCCGCGTTGCCATGCGCGCCATGTTTCTTACCGGCAAATTTGCCAGCGAAGGAACAGTAGAAAGCGCACCATGGGAGTTTGATAAATCGGTACAGGATTTTAGCCTGCAGGCAGAAATTAATTTCCTGAGGTATATTTTGGGTAAGCAGAAATTAAGGTTCAGTCCGTATGTTACATTCGGGATTGGGGTGGCTTATTTTCCGTATACATTTACATCGGGGAGATTGGCGACTGATCCTTTGGGACCGGCAGGTATTTTAGGATTTAATCCGGATCATCCGGAATTGCAGTTTGATCTTGCAACCGGAGAGCCTCGTGACGTCGAATACGAAGAGTCGATAGTAACGCCTACCATTCCGTTTGGAATCGGATTTAAGTATACCATAGGCGATCGTTTCGGATTAGGTGTAGAATACCAGATGCGCAAATATATGAGCGATCAATTGGATGATTTGGATGATCCGCTGGCACATGAAAATGATTTTGGCGAAACTGTTACTTATAATGATGGTTCGCATAATAACGACTGGGCAGGATATTTGGGGGTACATCTCACATATATGATTTTTATAGGCAAAAAGGCCTGTCCGGCCTACGATGCTAAAAATTGGTGATGAAAACAGTTGACAGATTAGATAGCAATAATATACCAAAGCATATTGCCATTATTATGGATGGCAACGGAAGGTGGGCCGCTAAACATGGCAAACCCCGCGTTATGGGACACGAGAATGGCGTTGAGTCTGTTCGTTCCGTAGTAAAGGGAGCCGGTGAAATTGGCGTTAAACACCTTACTCTTTATGCATTTTCTACCGAAAACTGGGACCGCCCAAAAGAAGAAGTTGAAGCACTTATGGCGCTTTTAGTGCATGCCATTGAAGCCGAAACACAGGAGCTAAACAAAAGCAATGTAAGGCTAAGCGTTATCGGATGTGTTAATGTGATGCCCGAGAATGTGCAGGCCAAACTTCAAGGTTGTGTTGATGCATTGAAAGATAATACCGGTTTGAATCTGGTGCTGGCGTTGAGTTACAGCGGAAGATGGGATGTGCTTAATGCCGTAAAAAAACTGGCCGACGATTTGGCCAAAAACAAGATTACACAAGAAAAAATAAATAACGAACTGTTCCAAGATTATTTGTCTACCTCGGAATTACCTGATCCGGAGCTAATGATAAGAACCAGCGGCGAATATCGGATTAGTAACTTTCTGTTGTGGCAGATAGCTTACTCTGAATTGTATTTTACGAGCAAATTATGGCCCGATTTTAGAAAAGACGATTTATTTGAAGCCATTATTGATTATCAGAACAGAGAGAGAAGATTTGGAAAAACAAGTGAACAGTTAACGAGCTAATTTTATGACTAGAATCAAAAGACCATTAGTCGCCTTTTTATTCCTTTTTGTAGCGTTTGTGCCACAGCTTTTTGCACAAGAAGCTGATAGTACAAACTTTTCAATCTACTATTCAAGCGCACGCAAGTATACAATTGCCGATGTGCAAGTTTCAGGAATCCGCTATCTGGATAAAAATGTGCTTATCCAGCTGTCGGGTTTAAAAGTAGGTGATGAAGTAATGGTGCCGGGAGATGCAATAACTATTGCGATAAAAAAGCTTTGGCAACAAGGCTTGTTTTCTGATGTGAAAATACAGGCAACCAAAATCATCGGAAACCAGATTTGGTTGGATATTTACCTTCAGGAACGGCCTCGTTTGGGGGATGTGAATTTTTATGGTGTTTCAAAATCGGAAAAGGACGACATTACCGAAAAGGTTTTACTCTTGCGGGGAAGTCAAATCACCGATCACCAGGTAAACAGTGCCGAACGTACCATCATGAATCTTTTCCACGGAAAGGGTTTCCTTAACACAGAAGTTAACATTGTTCAGCGCGACGATACCACCCAAAACAACAGCGTAATTCTGGATATTTATGTTGACAAAAAAGAAAAGGTAAAGGTTAATAATATCGACATTAATGGCAACGAGGCACTTTCGGATGTTACGCTTGAACGCGCCATGAAGAAGACAAACGAAAAGTCGTTGCGAAATTTCTTTAAAACCAAAAAATTCCTTCAGGAAGAATACGACAAAGATCAGGCGAACATAATCGATAAATACAACGAAAAAGGTTATCGCGATGCGATTATTGTTGACGATTCGGTTTACCAGGTAGAAGTGGGGCGAAAGAATAAACCCAGGGTAAATATCGATTTAAACATTGAAGAAGGTGATAAATACTACTTTGGCAATATTCGCTGGGTGGGTAACACTGTTTATCCTTCCGATTATCTCGATTTGCGTCTGGGAATTAAAAAAGGAGATGTATTTAACCAAAAAATATTGGATAAACGCCTGTTCGATAACGAAGAAGGTTTGAACAATCTTTATCTCGACAGAGGTTACCTGTTTTTTGATCTCAATCCTGTAGAGGTGAAGGTTGACGGCGATACAATCAATTATGAAATGCAAATTGTCGAGGGAGAACAGGCAACAATTAACGAAGTGCGTATTGTGGGTAACACCAAAACTCACGAACATGTTGCACGTCGTGAGCTTCGTACATATCCCGGAGATCTGTTCAGTAAAACATTGCTGATGCGTTCGTACAGGGAATTGGCGCAGCTCGGACACTTCGATCCGGAAGCCATTAACCCTGATGTTCAGCCTCACCCCGAAGATGGAACAGTGGATATCGAATATCAACTTCAGGAAAAAGCAAACGACCAGATCGAGCTTTCCGGTGGTTGGGGAGCCGGAATGTTTGTTGGATCGGTTGGTTTGAAATTTGCCAACTTCTCGGTTCGTAATATCTTTAATAAAGAAGCATGGAGACCACTGCCAACAGGTGATGGACAAACGTTGAGTTTACGTTACCAGACTAGTGGAAAATATTACAGAACAGTAAGTTTATCGTTTATTGAACCATGGTTAGGTGGTAAAAAACCAAATTCGTTCTCAGTTTCATTATCGCACTCGCGGATTAACTACAGTGCAAACCGATATACACAAAGGTATAATCCATACGGCAGTGGCTATGGCGGTTATTCACCTTATGGCTATGGCGGTGGCTATGGTGGTTATTCACCTTATGGCGGTGGCTATTCACCTTATGGTTACGGTGGTTATAATTCTTATCCGCAATATCAATATAACTACGATTCGGAAAATGACAACGAAGATGATGATCAGATCTGGGAAACCACAGCTTTGGCTTTGGGTTATGGTTATCGTTTATCGTGGCCTGATGACTACTTCACCGTTTATCACGAATTATCGTTAGAGCATTATAACCTACGAAACATGGGAAGTATGTTCTATTTCATGGCCGATGAAAATGGTCAGGTAAACGGAACTTTTAATAACCTGAGTTTTAAAACCGTTTTCGGACGTAGTTCGGTTGATAACCCTCTTTACTCACGAAGAGGTTCAAATCTCTCATTGGCTTTAAAAATGACACCACCTTATTCGTTGTTCAATGGTAAAGATTATTCGGATGAGAGCATAACTAATGACGAACGATACAAATGGATTGAATACCATAAATGGTTGTTTAAGGGAGATTGGTATACTCCATTAACAAATCCTAACGGAGAACATACGCTGGTGTTAAGAACTGCACTTGAGATGGGATTCCTTGGCTATTTCGATTCAGGTCGTAAATCACCTTTCGAAGGCTTTATTGTTGGAGGATCTGGTATGTCGGGATACAATATTTATGGTACCGATTATATTGCGCTGCGTGGTTATAAAGATTATAGTTTGAGTCCAAGAAACGGTTCGAATATGTATTCTAAGTTCACTACAGAACTTCGTTTCCCGATTACTTTGAAACCGAGTGCTACTATTTATGCACTTGCTTTCATGGAGGCAGGTAATGCCGGAATCAGTTTCCAGAATTACGTACCGTTTAAATTGCACCGTTCTGCCGGTGTTGGTGTACGTATCTTCCTGCCAATGTTCGGATTAATGGGTATCGACTGGGGGTATGGATTTGACGAGGTACCGGGTGTTGCAGATGCTGCAGGTAGCCAGTTCCACTTCGTAATCGGTCAACAATTCTAGTAGAAATTAGCTTTGGCATAATATATGATAGACAAAAACCAGTTTAACTAAAAAAGAATTTGCCATGAAGAAAATTATTTTAACAATTGCAGTAATATTTTCAGTAACGTTATTTGCAAATGCTCAGAAATACGCGTTTATCGATTCTGAATATATTATGGAAAACATTCCATCGTTTAACGCTGCTCAGGAGCAACTGAATCAGTTGTCGTCGCAATACCAAAAAGAACTGGAATCGATGCATGCTGAAATTGAACAAATGTACCAGGATTTTCAGGCCGAAAGTGTACTGTTGTCTGAAGACATGAAACGCAAACGCGAGGATGTGATTATTACAAAAGAAAAAGATTATAAAACATTGCAACGTAAGTATTTCGGACCAAGTGGCGACCTTTTCAAAAAACGTCAGGGCTTGATTAAGCCTATACAGGACGACATTTTTAACGCCGTTCAGGAAATAGCTACCGATGGTAACTATGCCGTGATTTTTGATAAGGCCGGCGATGCTACTTTATTTTATACCAACCCACGTTACGATCTGAGCGATGAAGTGCTTAGAAAACTGGGGTATAAATAAATAGATAATTCGGTTTTTAAAATAGAACGATTCAATCTAAATCAGTTGTTCATTTTAACTATTAATTGGTATTAAATACTATATTTGCAAGCAAAAATTAAGACCACTTTGATTATGAGAAATTTAATGAAATTAATGGCAGTGCTTATGTTCACTGTAGCATCATATACTGCTGCCAATGCACAATCTTTAAAATTTGGCCACATTGACCTGCAGGCGTTAGTTCAGGTTATGCCGGAAAGAACTGCCGCTGAAGCCGAGTTTAATACCTTTCAGGGTGAATTGGAAGAAATTCTTGGAGAAATGCAAAAAGACTACCAGGGGAAATTAGCCGAATTTGAGGCAATGGGAGAAGAGGTTTCGGATATTAAAAGAAATGCAAAGATTGCCGATATTCAGGATGTTCAACAACGTATTCAAAACTATCAGGTTACTGCACAACAGCAGGTACAACAAAAACAAGCCGAGCTTTTAGGACCTGTTTTTGACAAAGCTGAAAAAGCAATTGAAGAGGTGGCTAAAGAGCAAGGTCTGATTTACGTTTTCGATTCAGGTGCAGGAAACAGAACTATCCTTTACAAGTCGAACCAAAGCGTTGACGTTTTACCTTTGGTAAAAACGAAATTGGGTATTCAGTAAGAAACTTAATTACTACAATATTGAAAACCGCTTGTCGAAAGATAAGCGGTTTTTTTATGCGCTTTTCTTTTTAAACATATTGGATTGATAGGAGATAAAAACTATATTTAGTGATCTCAAAAATCCTAACAGTGGGTTGTTCAGGAAAGAACAGAAGATAATAAAAACCAGATATCTAACTAAAATAAACATATGAAGAAAGCGAAGATAAACAAGGAAACTAATAAAAAGGAGCGGATAGAAAATACTAAACTTTTTGAAGTAGCCTGGGAAGTTTGCAACCAGGTTGGTGGAATTTACACCGTAATTCGCTCTAAAGTGCCATCGGTGATCGATAAGTGGGGGAATGAGAATTATTTCCTTATCGGGCCTTATTTCGCCGAGCAGGCAGCGGCACATTTCGATCCGGCAACCGATTACTCCACGCCCATTGGTAAAGCGGTTTTAGAAATGCAGTCGCGCGGCTTCGAAGTGTATTACGGACAATGGATTGTCTCCGGTCGTCCAAATGTGATTCTTTTTAATCCTTATTCGATTTACGACAAGCTTGGAGAAATAAAATACTATTTGTTTCAGGATTACAATATTTCTATTCCAGATGGTGATGAGTTGCTGGATAAAGTAGCAGCATTTGGATTTCAGGTGAAAGAGTTTTTCCATTATTTGTGTGGTAGCGATTTCTGTAACGATAAAATTATAGCACACTTTCACGAATGGATGGCCGGGTTACCCATTCCTGGAATTCGAAAATCAAACCTGAATATAAAAACGGTATTTACCACTCACGCAACGTTGCTGGGGCGTTATCTGGCCATGAACGATCAGGAATTTTACAGCCATTTACCATTTTATAATTGGGAAGAAGAGGCCAACAAGTTTAATGTTGCACCTATAGCGAATATCGAACGGGCTTCAGCACACGGAGCACATGTATTTACGACGGTAAGTGAAGTTACAGCGCGCGAGTGTACATATTTGCTGGGCCGAACCCCGGATATGATTCTGCCAAATGGATTAAACATTGAACGGTTCGAGGCAACTCACGAAGTACAAAACCAACACGTTCAGGTAAAGAAAAAGATCCATGAGTTTGTCATGGGGCACTTTTTCCAAAGCTATTCATTCGATCTGGAAAAGACGTTGTATTTCTTTACATCGGGCCGCTACGAGTATCAAAATAAAGGCTACGATTTAACGCTTGAGGCACTTGCCCGTTTAAACTGGAAGATGCAGCAGGCGGGAACGGATATGACGGTGGTTTCTTTCTTTATTACAAAACGCCCGTTCTATTCATTTAATCCTGAGGTGTTGCAATCCAAGGCTCAGATTGAAGATGTTGGTCGTGTGGTTGAAGAAATTCAACGACAGGTAGGCGCCAGGCTGTACAATGAAATTACAACAATTACAGGTCATTATGAGTTCCCGGATTTAAGAGCTTTGGTTGACGATTACCTGAGGTTAAAATTGCGACGTAACGTACAAAGTTGGAAGACACAGAATTTGCCTAAAGTAGTTACGCACCAGTTGGTTGACGATGCTAAAGATGAAATATTAAACTTCCTGCGTACCTCAAATCTGGTGAATAACCTGCATGATAAAGTTAAAATTGTATATCACCCAGACTTTATTGCAACAACAAACCCGTTATTTAAAATGGATTACACACAGTTTGTGCGAGGATGTCACTTAGGAATTTTCCCGAGTATGTACGAGCCATGGGGTTATACACCTCTTGAATGTTTGGCCAGTGGTTTGCCATCGATAACCAGTAACCTGGCCGGATTTGGCGATTATGTGGTAAATAATATTGACGATCACGATAACAAAGGAATGTTTATTATTGATCGGACAGACGGTAATTTTAACCGGGCAGCCGAAGAACTGGCAAACATGTTGTTTGAGTTTGTTAATTTATCGCGCCGAGACCGTATTGCCTTACGTTATCGTTGTGAGGAGGCGGCTATGCATTTCGACTGGTCGAATCTGGGTAAATTTTATAATGAAGCTTATCAACTGGTTTCTGAGCGTTAAATAAAAACTATTTTATTACTATGAAATCCTCTCCAATTGGAGTTTTCGATTCCGGCTATGGCGGTTTAACCGTTCTGAAAGAGTTGATAAAATCGATGCCGGAATACGACTTCTTATACCTTGGCGATAATGCCCGTACACCTTACGGAACCCGTTCGTTCGATGTGGTTTATGATTATACGCTGCAGGCAGTAAAATATTTATTTGCGCAGGGATGTCCCCTGGTAATTATTGCCTGTAATACAGCTTCCGCAAAAGCTTTGCGCAACATCCAAATGTTGGATTTGCCGCACATAGCACCTGATAATCGTGTGTTGGGGGTAATCCGTCCGAGCGTTGAGAAGGTGGCTGAAATTACGCAGAACGGACACGTTGGCGTTTTAGGAACTGTGGGAACAGTGACCTCGGAGTCGTACCCGATTGAACTGGAAAAGTGGTCGGAAGGTCATGTGAAGTCAACCGTTCAGGAAGCTTGCCCCATGTGGGTGCCATTGGTGGAGAATAATGAAATTGAAAATCCGGGTGCCGATTATTTTGTCAAGAAAAATATCGACTCGGTATTTCAGAAAGATAATTCATTAGATACCCTTATTCTGGGTTGTACGCATTATCCGTTGCTTATTGATGTGATTAAAAAGTATGTACCGGAAAATGTAAATATTTTAACACAGGGAGCCATTGTTGCCGAGAAACTGGTTGATTATTTGCAGCGCCATCCTGAAATGGAACAACGCTTAACGAAAGGAGGCAGTTTGGAATATCAGACCACAGAGTCGGCTGCAACTTTCGAGAGTAAAGCGGCTTTATTTATGGGCAGCGAGGTGAACGCTAAAACGGTTCACCTTTAAAAGGGTATTTCCTAATTCTGTAGTTCAGAAACATACGATTTTACAAAATCATCCATTTGCTCGAATTGCTTCTCCATGCTTTGTAATAACTTGTATTGTGCGCGTGCACGCACCAAATTATGATCGGCCGATTTGGTTTTGTAATAATTGTCTCCATCAATATAATCCATCAGAAATCGTAACACCTGCTCATAAGTAATATAGCACGCTGAAAATGCCAGGTATTCAATTTCTTTTGGGCTTAAAAATGAAACTGTTTCTTCCAGATAGCCTTTGGCAAAAGCTTTGAAAATGGCCATGTCCATTGAAACATTATCGAGGTTTTTATCGTCTTCCAGGCCGGTGTTGGTATAAGTACGCATGGCATCGCCAAAATCATTTAAAACGGTACTGCTTAGTACGGTGTCTAAATCGATCACACAAAGCACTTCGCCCTGTTTATCGAATAGGATGTTGTTTATTTTGGTGTCGTTATGGCTGATGCGTGTTGGAATTTTGCCGTTTTCTACTAACTCCCAAAAAGCTAACATTTCCGCTCTTCTGCTTTCAATCCACGAAATCTCTTCGCTTACCTTTTCTTTTCTGCCAACAGGATTTTTTGCTATTACTTCGTTCCACTGCTTAAACCTGTAGCGGATGTCGTGAAAACCGGGAAGAATATTTACAAGCGGCTCTTTTAAGTCGGCTACCAGCGACTGGAATTTCCCAATTCCTCTACCACCGGCATACGCCAGTTCCGGTGTTTCTGCAGCTTCGTAAGCAATGGTGTCTTCTATAAAAAGACAAACTGCCCAATATTCCTCTTCGCCATCCAGGAAATATAGCTTTTCGTCTCGTGTGGGGATTATAGTCATTGCCTCGCGCAAGGGATCGCCGCCGGCATCAACAACTTTCTTTTTAATGTGGGTGCAGACTTTTTGAATATTCTCCATCATCGCGGGGATGGGAGAGAAGATGTTCTTGTTTTTGCGCTGAAGAATATATTTAGGGCCACCGTTTTGGGTTATAATAATAAAGGTATCGTTTATAAATCCTTCGCCTAATGGTTTTATGTTTTCAATTTCGCCCTCGAGTTGAAAGTTTTGCGCAATGCTTTTTAAATCCGTCATGTTGGTTTAGCTATTGTAGAAGTTAGTAGGTAGAAGCACGAAGTCGGAAGAAAATTCGTTCCGGCTTCGTGCGAATCGTATTTTTATTTCCAGAGTTTTTCCGGATATACACCTTCGTTAATTAGTGTATTAATTTTGTTTACCACAATCGGTTTATCCTCTTTATAAGTTACGCCAAACCAAGGCGAGTTGGCTTTCAGTACTTTTACTTCCACCTCGTTGTCACCGATCATTTCGAACACTACTGAAGGAATGTACATTTCCGATTTTGGTTTGTCAATCTCGGTTTTAAGGAATTGTACAAATTT
This sequence comes from uncultured Draconibacterium sp., assembly GCF_963675065.1. Classification (NCBI taxonomy): domain Bacteria; kingdom Pseudomonadati; phylum Bacteroidota; class Bacteroidia; order Marinilabiliales; family Prolixibacteraceae; genus Draconibacterium; species uncultured Draconibacterium sp. The sequence goes on from NZ_OY775906.1 coordinate 194,106, forward strand.
GCTTTCCAGTGTTTTGAAAATTGAAGGATGAAAGCCCCAAAAGTTCATCGATACTCTTTCGTTTCCTGTTAAAGCAGTTTCCGATCCATCTTCCGCAATGGTAACAGCAGCAGCATCTTTTTTAAATATGTTGTGTGTTTCAACAATCTTTACCAGGTTGTCGTTTTCATTTACGGTGCACATACCCCGCGAAACCGATCCGTGTTCCGACAAGGTGTTTTTAAGTTGGTAACCGATCATCGAAAAAGTTTGTTCCTGCACCGAATTGTTCAGGAAGTCGGCCATGATCTGGTAAGCTCCTTCTCCATAAAAGTCGTCGGCGTTTATTGCACAAAAAGGCTCGTTAATCACATCTTTGGCAACCAGAATTGCATGTGCTGTTCCCCATGGTTTTTCGCGTCCTTCGGGCAGTGTAAAACCTACAGGCAGGTTGTCTAACTCCTGAAAAACATATTCTACATCGATTTTGCCATTTAATTTGGCTTCAAACTTTTCTTTAAACGCATCGGCAAAACTTTCGCGAATAACAAAAACTACTTTGCCAAAACCGGCACGAATAGCGTCGAAAATGGTGTAATCGATAATTGCTTCTCCGTTCGGGCCAACAGGTTCAACTTGTTTAAGGCCTCCAAAACGACTTCCCATTCCGGCAGCCAGTATGAGTAAGGTTGGTTTCATATTTCTAATTTTTGGTTCTTATTTATTATTATTATTTTCCTCAGACTTCTTTCTCCCGACTTCTGTCTTCGTGCTTTCTTCTTTATTTGTACCAGCTTGAATACATGTGGTAGGCATTTGCAATTCGCTCCACCTCGCCATGTAACAGTTCCGGGCTGATATCTTTAACTTTCCGGGCCGGAACGCCGGCATAAACACTGCCCGATTCAACGCGCGTATTTTTAGTAACCACTGATCCGGCAGCAATTATCGAATTGCTTTCAACAATTGCATTGTCAAGTATAACAGCGTTCATGCCAATCATTACATTGTCTTTAATCGTGCAGCCATGAACGATGGCACCGTGCGCAATAGTTACGTTGTTGCCAATATTGGTAGGGCTTTTTTGGTAGGTAGCGTGTATAGTAGCATTGTCCTGCACGTTGGTATTGTTACCTATTTTAATGTAATGTACATCGCCACGAATTACTGCACTATACCAAATACTGCAATTGTCACCTATCTCCACATCGCCAATAAGTGTTGCTGTTTCCGCCAAAAAGCAGTCTTTGCCTACTTTAGGAGTCTTATCTTTTAATTCTCTTATAATCGCCATTATCTGAATTGGTTTTAAATTGATTACAAAAATAAGAAAACCCAAAAACTATCATAGAAGTCATCGAAATCTTGTTAAATAATGGTTACATTTGTTTTAAGATTTTTCGATCGACCTTGATAAAAACCGGTTCTAAAATTATGATTTAGTAGTTTTGGAGTCGTTTTTTTTGTGAATTATACAGACTTAAGATAAAATAACTAAAATTTGAAAAATTGGGTTGAGAGATAATCAACCGTTTTTTTCGAAATTGAAATCAAATATTTTTTGAGATGAAACAAGCGGGTATAATTTTTCGCACTAGGAAGAGAGATTTAATGCGAGTTACATCGGATACAGCTAAAAGCTATAAATTTTAATGAGATGAAAGAAACTAAAGTAATCGAACTGGAAGAAGTTACCATTAGGTTTTCCGGCGATTCCGGCGATGGAATGCAGCTTACAGGAACCTTGTTTTCCGACACCACTGCACTTCTTGGAAATGATATTTCTACCTTTCCGGATTATCCGTCCGAAATTCGTGCACCGCAGGGAACAGTTGGGGGAGTATCGGGTTTTCAGGTACAATTTGGAAAGAAACAAGTGAATACCCCGGGAGATAATGCCAATGTGTTGGTTGCCATGAATCCGGCGGCCATTAAGGCAAATGCACGCTTTTTAGAACCCGGCGGTACCATTATATACGATTCAGATTCGTTTACTGAAAAGAATCTGAAGAAGGCTAATTATGAAACTGACGATCCGTTTGCAGAATGTAAACTGGAGGACTACTTCAAGATTCCTGTTCCAATTTCAAGTCTTACACAAGAAGGGCTGAAGGATTTTGGCCTGGATAACAAAAGTGTAATGCGAAGCAAAAACATGTTTGCTTTAGGTTTGGTATGCTGGATGTTTAATCGCCCGCTGGATTACGTTGAGGAATTTGTAAAAAATAAATTCAGGAAAAAACCGGTTGTTGTTGATGCGAACATAAAAGTGTTGCATGATGGTTACAATTATGGGCTAACCATGCAGCATATGACACCAAGCTATTTGGTAAATCCGGCAGAAATTGAAAACGGTACTTACCGAAATATAAATGGTAACCATGCTACGGCGTGGGGACTTTTAGCGGCTGCAGAAAAATCGGGATTGGAGCTGTTTTTGGGATCGTACCCAATTACTCCTGCAACCGATATTTTAACAGCATTATCAGAACGAAAAGACCTTGGGGTGAAAACATTCCAGGCAGAAGATGAGATTGCAGGTATCTGCTCAGCTATCGGTGCATCGTTTGCCGGCGACCTAGCCGTTACCACCACTTCGGGTCCGGGATTGGCATTAAAAGGTGAGGCAATTGGTTTGGCTGTTATGGCTGAATTACCGCTGGTTATTGTTAACGTTCAGCGTGGTGGCCCGTCAACAGGACTGCCAACAAAAACCGAGCAGTCGGATTTGATGCAGGCATTATACGGACGTAACGGCGAAAGCCCGGTTGTAGTTTTGGCAGCCAGCACACCGTCTGATTGTTTTTATTATGCTTATATGTCGGCAAAAATTGCCCTGGAAAGAATGGTTCCGGTTATTTTGCTAACCGATGGTTTCTTAGGAAACGGTAGCGAGCCATGGAAAATTCCTGCAATGGCCGATTTACCGATTATTACTCCACGAATTGCGAACGACAGCGAAGAATTCATGGCTTATAAACGCGATGTGGCAACGTTGGCACGCGAGTGGGCATTTCCGGGAATGGCCGGTTTTGAGCACCGAATTGGTGGATTAGAAAAGAATATTACCGGTACCGTAAGTCACGACCCGGAAAACCACCAGGTGAACAGCGAGATCAGGGAAGAAAAAGTTCAGCGCGTTGTTGATATGGTTCCTGAGCTGGAAGTTTGTGGCGACGAAGACGGAGGAGATGTTCTTGTGGTAAGTTGGGGAGGTACTTTTGGTCATACAGCAAGTACTGTTCGCGAAATGCGCCTGGCTGGAAAGAATGTTAGTCTGGCTCATTTTAACTACATAAAACCGCTTCCAAAAAATACAAAGGAGGTATTCAGCAAATTCAAAAAGATTATTGTTTGCGAGCTGAATCTTGGACAGTTTGCAGCCTATTTGCGTAACGAGTTGCCTGAGTTCAACTATTACCAGGCCAACAAACTAAAAGGACTGCCCTTTACCGTTAGCGAATTAAAAGAAAGTATTACTAAACTTTTGGAGGACTAAGCAATGACTGATGTAAAATATACAATAAAAGACTTTAAAAGCGAGAACGAAGTTCGTTGGTGTGCGGGGTGTGGCGACTTTGCCATTATTAATGCCGTACAGCGTACCATGGCCGGAATGGGAATTCCAAAAGAGAAATTTGCCGTAATTTCGGGGATTGGTTGTTCATCGCGTTTCCCATATTACATGAGTACTTTTGGTTTCCACACTATTCATGGCCGGGCAACTGCAGTTGCATCGGGAGTGAAAGCTGCCAACCCTGAACTGAGTGTTTGGGTAATGACAGGCGACGGTGACTCGATGGCCATTGGTGGTAACCACTTTATTCACCTGATTAGAAGAAATATTGATTTAAATGTGGTGCTGTTTAACAACCGCATTTATGGACTAACCAAAGGACAATACTCGCCAACTTCCGACCGTGGTTTTGTTAGTAAAACCTCACCGTTCGGAACTGTTGAAGATCCGTTTGTCCCCGGGCAATTGGTGATTGGAGCACGTGGTTCATTCTATGCCCGGTCAATCGATGGAAACCTGAAACTGAGCCAGTCGATCTTCGAAAAAGCTGCAGAGCATAAAGGAACATCTGTAGTTGAGGTACTTCAAAACTGTGTGATTTTTAACAACGGTATTCACAATGAGATTACCGATCCTAATCATCGCGCCGACCGACAACTGGTTCTTGAACATGGAAAACCAATGCTGTTTGGAGCTGAAAACGAAAAAGGTTTGGCATTCGAGAATGGCAAACTAAAAGTAGTTAAGATCGGTGAAAACGGGGTGACTGAAGATGATATCCTTGTTCACGACGCAATGGAAGTTGATCCAACGCTGCATTTGGCGCTAATCAATATGGCTTTGCCCGATTTTCCGGTAGCATTTGGTGTGATTCGTGCAGTACCTGCTCCTGTTTACGATGTGGAAATGGAAGCACAAATTAAAGAAGTACAGCAAACACGAAAAGTAAGTTGTGTAGATGAGTTATTAAACTCTGGAAATACCTGGGAAGTAACCGGAAATCCGAACGGCTCAAGTAAAAAATGTATTTAATATTTAATTCAAAATAATTAAAGGCTCTGCAATTTTGCAGAGCTTTTTTTTGTTTATAAAAACTGACAATGTTGATTTTAAGTGTCATATAAATTTCTTTTATTTGTGACATTAACGAAAATCGATGTTCGATATTCAAACCAGCAATAGCCTAAAAAAAGGGGACCCGTCTGCTTATAAAGACGTATTCCGTGTGCTTTATCCTCGTCTAAAAGGATATTGCAAATTGTTTATTCCCGATGATAATAAAGTTGAAGACCTCATACAGGAAACCTTTATTACGCTTTGGGAAAAACGCAATTCTATAAAACCTGACCGTTCCATAGAAAGCTACCTTTTTGTAATTCTGCGCAACAACTGCCTGAATTATCTACGAAACGAAAAACTGGAAAAAAACACTTCTTATGTTAATATTGAGGAAGTAAGCGAGCTTCAGTATTTATACCAGATCGACCTTTTGGGTAAAGAAGAAAAAAGTTTGGAGGAGCAGCTTGTCGAGTCGTTTCAGGAAGCAGTGGATGAGCTGCCCGATAAAATGAGACAGGTATTTACGCTGTGTAAGATTGAAGGCAGAAAGCAAAAAGAAGTAGCGGAGGAAATGGGAATTAGTATAAAAATGGTGGAGAAGCACATTGCTAAAGCAAAGGAGCAGATCAGGAAAAAATTGGTTGATCAATACCCGTTACTTATCATTCTTATAACCATGCTACTCGATAAGTAGTGTTCGGGCGTTTTTGAAAGTAGTTGAAAATCAGCAGTTCTGTTGATTTGTATAAATCGTTTAAAATAATTTTAAAAAAGGCAGGTAGGGTTTTATTACTTTTTGTGTACTCCTGTCAGATTACAACATGAAAGAGTTAATAGAAAAATATTTGGAAGGGCATGCATCGGCAGGCGAGCAGATGCGTTTGTTGAAATGGATTCGAAACAAAGAAAATCGCATAGTTTTTAATAGTTCTAGGTTAGGTTGGAATAAAAGTCAGCAAAATAAACCGCTTCCGGAAGGAAGTGAAAAGAGCTGGCTGAATATTCAAGATCAGATGTTACAAAAAAGTTTCAAAAGATGGCAGTATTCTGATAAGGTGAACCTAATGGTTCGGATTGCCGCCATCTTCTTTTTTGTGTTGAGTCTTGGCGGGGGAGCTTACATTGTTTCAACAACTAAAAAGACAGAAGTTTGGTATTCTGAGATTGAAGCAGAAAACGGACAGATTTCAAAAGTAAAACTGCCCGATGGTTCGATGGTTTGGTTAAACTCCGGATCGAAAATAAGCTATAATAACATGTTTGCAGCGAATAACCGCGATGTAATATTGGAAGGTGAAGCCTATTTTGAGGTGCAAACGAATGAGGATCTTTCGTTTGTGGTAAATAGCGGTGAGATACAGGTAAAAGTTCACGGAACAAAATTTAATGTGGAGGCTTATCCCGGTTCGGAGAATATCGACGTTGTATTGGAATCAGGGAAAGTTCAGCTTTTAAGCCCAAAAGTGGCTTCGTTCCAGTATTTTCTTAGCCCCGGAGAAAAAGCATCGTTTGTAAAATCAAACCATCAACTAAATATAAGCGAGGTAAATACAGGTAAATATACCTCGTGGAAAGACGGTATGCTGAATATTTATAATCAGCCGCTTGCAGAGGTTGTAAAACGATTGGAGAAAAGATACAATCAGGAATTTGAGTATGCTGAAGAGTTAAAGGATTTCCGTTTTACATTCACTATCAAAAACGAGCCGCTTGATGAAATTATAACAATAATGGAAAAGATTGCGCCAATTGAGACGTATCAACAAAATAATGTAGTCGTATTCACACTTAACCAAAAAAAAAATAGAGAATTGTCGAGGTAGAAAAAACCGGAAGTGCGGCAACACCTCCGGCAACTATTTACCATCGGCAAACGGTAAATAAATTTTATAATTTAAATCAATGTAAAACTATGAAAAAAATCCTAATCCATGGAAGGGGAACACCTTCCTTTTGGAGTAAGAGCTTAAAGCTTATGAAATTAACTATTCTATTTTTCCTGGTTGGCTTAATGCACGTAAGTGCAAGTGTTTACAGCCAATCGACAAAACTTACGCTTGAGATGCGTAACAAAAAAGTGGTGGACGTTCTTGATGAGATTGAAAATCAATCAGAGTTTCGTTTCGCCTACAGTCCCGAACTGATCGATATTAATCGAAAAGTATCGGTAAATCTTAATGAGAAAGACATTGAGGAAAGCCTGAGTGTGTTGTTCAACGGTACTTCTGTATCGTACGTAGTTCGCGACAGGCACATTATGTTGTATCCTGGCGAAATGACTGGCGAAAATCCAGCTTCTGGCGTGCAGCAAAACTCGGTTTCAGGTAAAGTAACCGACGAGAGCGGTATGCCTTTACCCGGAGCAACAGTTTTTATTAAAGGAACAACAAGTGGAACAGTTACAAACATGGACGGTGAGTTCTTATTGAATGATGTAAAACCGGAGAGTACTATTGTTTTTTCTTTCGTAGGTATGCTTTCGCAGGAAATCGTTGTGGGAACACAAACACAGATCAATGTGGAATTAGCTGCTGATGCAATCGGTATTGAGGAAGTTGTAGCTGTTGGTTATGGTTCGTTGCAGAAAAAAGAACTTACAAGTGCTGTAACCAGTGTTTCAAGTAAAGACCTGTTACAAGGTGCTTTTAATAGCCCTGTTCAAATGCTTGATGGAAAAGTTGCAGGTGTTTCAATTTCTAATGTGGCTTCAGCCGATCCAAACCGTAGCGCTGATATCCAGGTGCGTGGAGCTTCTTCTATTGATGCAGGGAACGGCCCGCTTATCATTATTGATGGTATGCCTGGTGGTGACCTGAGAAATATTGCACAACAAGACATTGAGTCGATGACTGTGCTTAAAGATGGTGCGGCAGCTGCAATTTATGGTTCGCGTGCTGCTAACGGTGTAATCCTCGTTAAAACAAAACAAGGTAAATCGGGTGATGTAATTGTTACTTACGATAGTTACATTGATCATGATGTGGTTGCTAAAAAACCAGACATCTTATCTCCTGAAGAATTCCTGTCGCACGAAATTGATGTTGATCGTGGAGCACGTACTGATTGGTATGATGAGCTAATTAATAAAGACAATTTTGGTCAAAATCATTTTATTTCGGCTGCAGGTGGTACCGATAACACCATATTCCGTGTTTCAGTTAACTATCGCGACAAGTCGGCTATCGATATTACATCACAACGAAAAGAAACAGGTATACGTGCCAGTTTCAAACAAATTGCGCTTGACGGCTTTCTTGAACTTTCAGGAAATCTTTCATACAAAGATGCTGATGAAGATTATACCAACTATGGTGTATTTCAACAAGCGGTTAAATTGAACCCAACCATTCCGGTTTACGACGAGAATGAACCTGGCGGGTATTATAGAATGTATGGTTACGCTACCTACAATCCTGTTCAAGACCTGAAAGAACGTATAAACAGAGCTGATCAGGAGTATTCGATTATCGACATGAATGTGAAGCTTAACCTGTTGCCTAATTTAACGACCGAGTTGAAACTGGCCCGCCAGAAACACGATAAACTAGGGCAGGAATACTACTATTCAACATCAAAAGAGTCGGTTGACAACAACCGCACAGGACGTGCTCGTCAGAGTAACGAAAAGTGGGAAGACAATACTTTGGAGTGGATTGCAAACTATTACACTACCATCGACAAGCACAACATTAAATTGATGGGTGGATATTCGTACCAGGAATTCAATAATACAGGATTCTGGGCAGAAAACATGGATTTCCCATCGGATGCTTTTTTATACAACAACCTTGATGCAGGTCAATGGAATCTGGAAGAAGGTCGTTTAGGTATGGACTCATGGAAATCAAAAGAAAAAACAATCGCTTTCTTTGGCCGTGCCAACTATAATTTCGACGATGTACTTTTGTTCATGGGATCGGTGCGTTACGAAGGTAACACCAAGTTTGGTACCGAGAATAAATGGGGTATGTTCCCATCAGCTTCAGCTGCTTGGCGTGTATCAAAAATGTCGTGGTTGGAAGATGCCAGTTTTGTAGATGATTTAAAAGTACGTTTATCGTATGGTGAAACCGGACGTTCAGGATTTAATCGTTATTCTTCGTTAGCTCGTTACCAAGGGTTTGGAAGATGGCAAAACGATGAAGGTGAGTGGATTCAGGTGTATGGCCCTGCCAATAACCCTAACCCAGACTTAAGATGGGAAAAACAATTGTCGTATAACCTTGGTGTTGACTTTACTTTGTTTGACAATACACTGTCGGGAAGTTTGGATGCCTTTATTCGTAAGGGTAAAGACGTTATTTCAAACTACGATGCACCGTTACCTCCGTTCCTTCACGACCAGATCTTTACCAATGTTGCTTCTACCAGCTCAAAAGGTGTTGAAGCGGTAGTAACCTGGAACGCGGTTAATAAAGCGGATTTCACTTATAGAACAAACGTTACGGCCTCTTATATCCGTTCGCAGCTTGATAAGTTCTCTAACGGTACATTTAATAAAGGGTATATGGATCGTTATCACCTGCCTTCTCCAGGTAACCCGGGTCCTGCGCAACGTCTTGAGGATGACACTGAAATTGGTAGTTTCTATGGCTATAAATATGCAGGTGTTAACGAAGAAGGCAAAATTATGATCTGGAGAGACGGAAAAGTTGGAACAGAGAAAGTAATTGCTTCTTCTGAAGGTAAAGAAACCGATAAAACATACATCGGACATGGTGCTCCTCGTTTACAGTTGGGTTGGAGTAACTCGTTTACTTACAAGAATTTTGACATGATGCTTCACTTTACCGGTCGTTTTGATTATCAAATCCTGAATACTTATCAAATGTATTATGGTTTGGTAGCAGAGCCTGGAGTAAACCTCTTGAAAGATGCTTATGGTCGAAATGCTGAAATTACATCAGGAAAGGTAGTTTGTGACTATTTCCTTGAAAATGGTGATTACCTGAAACTGGACAACCTGACTATCGGTTGGTCGCCTAAAGTTTTCAACAAATACATCCGTAGTTTCAGGGTGTACGGAACTGTGAAAAATGTATTCACACTCACCGGATTCTCAGGACTTGATCCAACATCAGTAGCTAGTTCAGGATTGGAACCGGGAATTCTTAGTCTGGACGTATATCCTGTAACAAGAAATTATACAATTGGTGTTCAGGTATCGTTTTAATTCATAAGCTTTTATAATAAAGAAAAACTATGAAAATGAAAAAAATATTATACTTGCTGTTGGTCTTAATTCTGGCAGCTCCTTCATGCACAAATTTGGATGAGGAAGTTTTTGACACCTTAACGACTGATATTTACTATCAGGATAAGAATTCGATAATTGCTGCACTGGTGCGCCCATACGAACATGGTCACTGGTGTGGATGGGACGGCGACCGTTGGTTGTTACAAGAGTTGACTGCAGACAACTTTGCCTGGCCTCAAAAAGGAAAGCATGGTTACGACGGTGGTCAGTGGGTGCGTTTGCATGGTCATGAATGGACAGATAATGAAGGTGTAGTTTATGGTGCCTGGGTTGGCCCTTACCAGGGAATTGCGCAGTGTAACCAGTTTATTGCTGATTTCACAGAACTTGATTATCCTTCGTTTGGTTTAACTGAAGCCGACAAAGCACAACATATTAGTGAATTGCGTACACTTCGTGCATGGTTCTATCTTTTCCTGATCGATTTTTTCAGGGAAATTCCGATTGTTACAAACGTAAACGATGTGGTTGGTCAGTCATCAGTTGAAGAAGTTTTCTCTTTTATTGAAACTGAACTAAAAGAAGCATTGCCAGGATTGCCTAAAAACGGCCGTGCCGGACGTTGGGATCAAGGTGGTGCAGCAGCTTTACTGGTACGTTTGTATTTGAATGCAGAAACATGGACCGGTGTTGCGAAATACACTGAATGTGCTCAATATGCACAGGCGGTTATTGATGGAGATTATGGTCAGTATTCTCTTGATCCTGCTTATAACGGACCATTCCGCTCGGGAGTTAACGGCTATCGTTCTCCCGAAAACATTCTGGAATTTCCGCATGCTAAAAATATTTACGAATTTGGCTGGATGTACAATGCTATGATGCACTATCAGCAACGTTATTCGTTGGATAACGACTGGGGTGGATGGAATGGTATCGTTTTATCTCCATCGCGAGATTTAGAAGGTGATATTTATCCATACAAACTTGGTAAACCTTACGAAAAATTTGTTGATGGTGACCTGAGAAAACAACCTTTCGAAGTAACGGATAATGACGGAAGCAGTAAAGGATTTTTCCTTATTGGACAACAGTATGAGTTCGATTATGAAAAAGGATACGGTTTCGATAGTACTAAAATGATTTTAGGAACGGAAGAGTACACTGGTTTACCATTGTCATATGTTGATCAGTGTGGTCGTTTTTCAGAAAAACCTGACGGTCGCTGGGGTGAAGGCTCACACGTAACTACTGGTGAAGAAAACACAGGGGTGCGTTTCTTGAAATTCCCATGGTTGCCGCTTACAAAAAATTTATTCCAAACGAACTCTGCAACTGAAATTCGTTTGGCTGAAATGTTTTATGCATTGGCTGAATGTAAATTCCGCAATAACGACAAAGCTGGGGCTGCTGAATTATTGGATGCAGTTCGTGAACGTAACTTCCCTGCTGATATGTGGGCAGAACAAAGTTATACTGCGAATCTTGATAAATTAACAGAAGATGAATTTGTTGATGATCTTGGTCGTGAGTTCTTAGGCGAACGTCACCGAAGAACGGATCTTGTTCGCTGGGATCGTTTCGGTCAAGAATGGTGGGATAAAACAACTGATTCATCAGATAAAACAGTTTTCCCAATTCCAACAAGAGCATTAAATGCCAATCCTCTGTTGGTACCAAACCAGGGTAATTCCCAAACCAACTAATACCTAATACCACAAGGGAGTCGGCACTAAACCAACCGGCTCCCTGTTTTTTCTGAATTTATTTTTTCAAAAACAAGGATAGGTTAATGGCTCTGCAATTGTGCAGGGCCTTTTTTTATTATTTTAGCGATTTCAATATAATGCGGCTATTCGTGAAATATATTAACTATTCTGAAATTAACAAACCTATGAATCGACTCAACTATCTTTTAAATTTTGTAGTGCTTGGTTTGCTGGTTTTAAGCCAGTCATGCAGTATCGAACCAGCCGGAGAAAAAGCTAGCTCAAAGCATGTGTTGTGGTACGATAAACCGGCCACCTTTTTCGAAGAAAGTCTGGTGCTTGGAAATGGTAAAATGGGAGCTTCTGTTTTTGGTGGAGTGGAATCGGATAAAATTTATTTAAACGATATAACACTTTGGTCGGGAGAGCCGGTTGATCCTTATATGAATCCCGAGGCCTACAAATATGTGCCAAAAATTAGGGAAGCACTGGCTAATGAGGATTACGAGTTGGCGGATGAATTGAATCACCATTTAATGGGGAGCTATTCACAATCGTATGCACCACTGGGTACCTTGTTTTTGGATTTTCAGCACAATGGGAAAGTGGAAAATTACCATCGTGAGTTGGATATCGATAAGGCCGTTTCAACAACATCGTACCAGATAGATGGCGTTACTTATAAACGTGAATATTTTGTTTCGTATCCCGATCAGATTATGGTGGTGAAACTAAGTGCTGATAAAAATGATGCGTTGAACTTTGCTGTTAAGTTCGACAGCCAATTGCGATTCAGTACATCAGCAGTCCAGGATGTATTAAAGGTGGAAGGATATGCGCCTTATCAGGCGTTGCCAAATTACCATGCCGGAGATGAGGAGCCGATTAAATTTGATGAAAACCGTGGCACCCACTTTTCAACCTATATGAAAGTGGAGAGCGACGGTGGTAACTCCATGTATACGGATAGCGTCTTAACGGTTTCAGGTGCAAGTGAAGCAATACTTTATGTTTCAATAGCCACCAGTTTTAATGGATTTGATAAAGACCCTGCCAAGGAAGGGGGCGATAATAAAGCCATTGCGCAAAAACAGTTGAATAATGCGAATAAAAAAGGAATTGTTGAGATTGAAGAGGCGCATATTACCGATTACAACGCGTTAATGAATCGCGTTCAGCTCGATTTGGGCGAAACAACAGCACCCGAACTTCCTACCGACGAGCGATTAAAAAGATATTTTGGTGGAGCCGAAGATAAAAACCTGGAAGTGCTTTATTTCCAATACGGACGCTATTTATTGATTGCCAGCTCGCGAACCGAAGGTGTGCCGGCCAACTTGCAGGGACTTTGGAATCCGCATCTTCAACCGCCATGGAGCAGTAATTACACCATGAATATTAACGTGGAAGAAAATTACTGGATGGCCGAAACCGGCAATCTGAGCGAAATGCACCGTCCGTTATTGTCGTTTATCGGCAATGTGGCAAAAACGGGAGCTATCACGGCAAAAACATTTTATGGCGTTGATAAGGGCTGGGCATCCTGTCATAATTCAGATATTTGGGCCATGAGCAATCCTGTAGGTGGATTTGGCGAGGGCGATCCGGTGTGGGCATGCTGGAATATGAGCGGACCTTGGTTGTCGACCCATTTGTGGGAACACTACCAGTTTACACAGGATATTGATTTTCTGAAAAACGAAGGTTATCCACTAATGAAAGGTGCAGCTGAATTCTGTTTAAACTGGATGGTTGAAGATAAAAATGGCAATTTGATCACTTCGCCGTCTACCTCGCCTGAGAATGTTTATATAACCGATAAAGGTTACCGCGGGGCTACACTTTATGGTGGAACAGCCGATCTTGCAATGATTCGTGAATGTTTTTTACAGACTATTCAAGCGACCAAAGTTCTGGATGTGGACGCAGATTTCAGAAAAGAGTTAGAAGAGGCTCTGACAAAAATGTATCCTTACCAGATAGGGAAAAAGGGCAACCTGCAGGAGTGGTATTACGATTGGGAAGATGCCGAACCGAAACACCGTCACCAGTCGCATTTATTTGGTTTACACCCGGGCAATCATATAACTCCTGACGAAACTCCGGAGTTGGCTGAAGCCTGCAAAACCACCCTCGAAATTAAAGGCGATGAAACAACCGGTTGGTCAAAAGGCTGGCGCATAAACCTGTGGGCACGTTTACTGGATGGTAACCGTGCGTATAAAATGTACCGTGAATTACTGAGTTATGTGGATCCATCAGGAAACGATACACAATACAGCCAGGGTGGGGGAACTTACCCGAATTTGTTCGATGCACATCCGCCATTTCAAATTGATGGCAACTTTGGAGGAACCGCAGGTGTTATCGAAATGTTGATGCAGTCGCACCAAAACCGCATTGATTTATTACCTGCTTTACCCGATGCATGGCCGACTGGTTCCGTTAGCGGAATTTGTGCACGTGGTGGATACGAAATTTCAATGAACTGGAGCGAAGGGAAATTAAATAACGTGACTGTTTTTGCCAAAGCAGGAGGAGGTACAAAACTGGTTTGCCAGGGAAAAGAAAAAGAAATTGATCTGGCAAAAGGAGAATCGGTTACGATCGAATGGTAAAGTTTTAAGGAGTAGGGATTTAAGATGCAATTAGTACTGTTTAAAAATCGACGATTAAATAGGGCTGAACATGCTTTAAATTGTGGAAGATACCAGGAGGCAATAAAGCTTGGACAAGCATTGGTAAATTCACGAAATAAGGAGATGAATTTCCGGGCCAACCGGCTGTGTGGATTAGCGCTTTACAAACGTAAGAAATACGAAGAAAGCCTGGGGTATCTTGAAAAGGCTTGCCGAACAGGAAATTATCGGCACGACTGGTATAGCCTGGCAATGGCTTTGGTTTTTGCCGGCAAATTGGAAAAGGCGGAAGAGGCATTTAAAAACATTTACCGCACCAATGTACAGCCCGGTTATTTGTATGCAGTTCCCGTTCCCGGGTTGCTATACCAATACATGAAGGCTTTAAAGAAAAAGCAGTTTGTTGATGCTGCCATTATACGCGCCAACGAGTTAAAACAAATGTTTGTTGGTGTTGGACCGGATACCACCAAACAAGTGCAACGAGGATTGCCCAATTTTACCACCTTTCTGGCTGACGTTGAGCCATTATTTGAGCCGGAACGGTTTGTGCTGTGGAAAAGTGATTTACGGATGTAGGAACAGGTATCCTGCAACTTTTTTTGGAATTAAGATCTGAACGGTTGAGGTATACTGTCAAGGTGTCCCGAAATCTCGGAATCGGAGAGCTTTCCTGTCAGGCAGGCCGGAATGATAATGTTTTTTTGACAATACATGCAAGAGTATACATAATAATTATCGGGGATCTATGGCTTTTGTCCGAAAAATATTTAAAAATAGATATTTCAGTTTTAAATTTAGCTATTATTTTGATAATTAGTATTTTAATGCAGGCAAAGTACCTTGTTTTATTGGTTTCTTTTTAAATTTGATAGAATCAATTTCGATAAAAAAAAAAACTAAATCAAAACTTTACAAAATCTTAGCATTATTATGAAAAGTCTAACTCTTTTAGCTGTGATTTTCATTGCATTTGCTTTTGTGGCCTGCACTGAAAAAGATCCAAATCCTGTGTTGACAATTGAAGGTGGCCAAATACAGGGTGTTGAAACCGAAGTAGAAGGAATTGTTGCATACAAAGGTGTTCCTTTTGCAGCTCCACCAGTTGGAGAATTACGTTGGAGAGAACCACAACCAGTTGTTCCATGGGAAGGTGTAAAAATTGCTGATACATACGGTGACGCTGCATCACAAACTACCTGGGACCCGGAAAGTTTTTACGGACGTGAGTGGCAAGCCAGTGGTACAGCTCCGTTTAGAGAAGATTGTCTTTACCTGAATATTTGGACTCCTGCAGCTGGACAGGTTGATGAAAAATTACCTGTTGCAATGTGGATACATGGCGGCGGTTATCGTGAAGGTTTTTCATATGAACCGGAAATGGATGGCGGCGTTGACTATGCTTCAAGAGGTGTAATTTTAGTTCAGGTAACTTATCGTCTTGGTATATTGGGATTCTTTTCTCACCCATTATTATCAGATGAAAGTCCAAACGGTGTTTCAGGAAATTATGGTGTAATGGACCAGGCTGCAGCATTAAAATGGATTCATGACAATATTGATCAGTTTGGTGGCGATCCAGAAAATATTATGATTTTTGGTCAGAGTGCCGGAGGTGGAAGTGTTCAAACTTTACTCGCTTCACCAAAATCAAGAGATTATGTTGCTAAGGCAATTAGTATGAGTGCCGGTGGATTAGGTGCTGGAAGAAGACCTTCTATGCCTTTTGATACCGTTCAAAATAACAACAAAAAAATAATGGATTATTTTGACATCACCACACTTGACGAAATGCGTTCTCTTTCATTTGACTCGTTGACGACGCTAGTCAACAAATATGGTGCAGAAACTCGTAGACGCGCATTTTTTAGCCCGGTTGTCGAAGACTATTTCTTAACCGGATCATTTTCAGAAATGGCTCAGGCCAATGAAATTCCCGATATTCCTTATATGTTTGGTTTTACTGCAAACGATATGAACGATATGACTAAACCTGTGGCAGATTTTTGTTTATTGCGTGAAGAACAAAGTGATCAACCAGCTTATGCATATCTTTTCTCACGCCAGCTTCCCGGAGACGACAGTGGAGCTTTCCACTCATCTGATTTGTGGTATGTGTTCCATTCGTTTGAACACAGTTGGAGACCATTTACTGATGGCGATGAAGCATTAAGTTTGCACATGGTGGATTGTTGGACAAACTTTGCGAAATACGGTGATCCTAATGGTAAAGATGGTGGCGAGTGGACTCCATATACAAACGCGACACCTGAATTTATGGTGTTTGACGCCGACGAAAATGATGATATCAGCGGAATGACTGATAGCCCTAAATTTTTAGGTGGCGGTTTCCCAAGATAGTTAGAAGTTGAATTCTATATAGATGAGAGGCTCGGAATTAAATTTCCGGGCTTTTTTATTCTTAAATAAAAATGCAGATTGAATGAAGTAGTTCCATCTGGCACCGGTTGATGTTTTAACACGTAAAAGTATTGGGAGGTATTATCCAAAAGATAAGGATATAATACCGTTTGAGTTTTAACTACTTGTCATTTTTCTAATCCTTTCAATCGGCAAAACCGGCATATCATCCATATCCTGCAGGGCGTTTATTAATCCTATTTTCTTGAACCTGGGCAGATCGTTAATCGTAATCTGGCAAACCGAAATTTTGTTTTCGGCAAGTAAACGGGCACGTTGTGTCCCGGGGAGCAGGGGAGTGTCGGGTGTCCACCATTTCTCGCCATCGAAGAAAATGGGATTAGCAGTAAAACTGTCGGTAATACAAATGTTTTGTACGATGAGGATATCGTCGCAATCGCCGCGTCGCTCAAACAAATGCTGTAATTGTTCACGGTCGGCGTATTTGCTGCCGTATTCAAGGCTGTTGTCTTCAATCAGACGGATACTATCGATAGAATGATATTGGTGAGGCAGGAATTCGATCTTTTCCACCTGTTCGGTATAAACCACTCGACAGCGGAAAAGCCCTTCTTTGCAGGTTGCCGGTATTTCAATCAGCTCTTTAAGTTTTAGCTTTGGTGCATTTGGAAAGTATTTCATTCGCGCCACATCAAACCGTGCCTGGTGATATTCCAGATTATACAGTTTCCGGTCTTTACATTTTATGGTTTCAAGTAATTGCATAGTTTCTTTAGCTACGAGCTACGAGCCCCGAGTAATAGGCAATCGCCAAATAGCAGTAGGCAATGTTACAATTCAGCAATTTATCAGTTTCTCAATTTCATCATTTATTTTAGTTTCAAGTTACAGTTAATAGGCAATTGCCAAATAGCAGTAGGCAACGTAACAAATCAGCAATTTATCAGTTTCTCAATTTAACAATTTATCTATTGGAGCATTAAAGCATTCTTCCATCAATCTCCATCAATCTCCATCAATCTCTTTTGAAAACCGGAATATAAACCTTCTTCACCAACTCTTCATATTCGCTTTCTGCATTGCTTAAAAAAGTTATGCCGCCGCCGCTTTTATAAACCAGTTGGTTTTCCTGTTTTTCTATGTAGCGAATCAACACACAGCTGTCGAGATTGAGCCCGTCGAAATAGCCAAAAATGCCGGTGTAAAAACCACGGTCGTAGTTTTCGGTAGCTTTAATAATCTCCACGGTTTTCTTTTTTGGTGCACCACAAATCGATCCGGCCGGTAACATTTTAAAAATAATATCGCCAATTTGTTCTGTATAATTCTCCGGCAGATCACCACTTATTTTCGAGCTTACCTGCCACAAATCGCGCTGGTTGGTTTTTAGCCGCTCGAGGTAACGAAATCTTTCAACCGTCACATTTTCGGCTACCAGGCTCAGGTCGTTACGTATCAAATCTACAATGGTATTATGCTCTGCCAGCTCTTTCGAGTCATTCAAAATACGTTCTTTGGCATTCGGCAATGAAGCGTCCATCGTTCCTTTCATGGGGTACGACGAAATTTTACCGGCATCGATCTGTACAAATCTCTCGGGCGAAAAACATACAAACTCATCTTTCAGCAGCACTTTATAGCGGGCCTCGCTGTGGTGAAAGATCTCTTCCAACGAGAGGTTGGTTTTTACCCTTGTTGGCTGCGTGTAATTCAGCAAATAAGTATCGCCGTTGTGAATGTGGTGCTGAACAAGATCAAATCCCTTTTTATAATGGCTGAATGAAACCGGCTCAGTTTCCCATTTTATTTCTTTTTCATCAGTTATTGGCCGGGCAAAATTCGATTGATTATTTGCCTGCCACCATATTTTTTCCGTTTCGTCGGGCCTGAATAGCTTTGCTTTTGTAGTGTCAAAATCGATCACAAAAACAAAGGCCTCGTTCCTGCGCCCCAGTTCATTCATTTCCGATATTATCGTTTTGCTTCCTTTCATGTTGTGCTGCAAAAATATTAAAAAGCGCGATACTTTCTGTTCCAACTTTGAACCCCGATCATTGAAGGGTTTCCAACTTTATTTCTATTTTTACGTCAAATTCGTGCGAGGAATGGATATTGGGAAAAATATAAAAGAAATTACGGAAAGTTTACCTGAAAATGTACGTTTGGTCGCTGTTTCAAAAACAAAACCTAACGAGGATATTTTGGAAGCCTACAACGCTGGTCAACGCATTTTTGGAGAAAACAAAGTTCAGGATCTAACCAAAAAATACGAAGAACTGCCCAAAGATATCGAGTGGCACTTTATTGGTCATCCGCAATCCAACAAGGTCAAATATATTGCTCCGTTTATCTCGCTTATTCATGGTGTCGATTCCATTAAACTCTTAAAAACCATCAATAAAGAGGCCATTAAAAACAATCGGGTAATCGATGTATTGTTACAATTTCATATTGCCAAAGAACTTACAAAGTTCGGTTTGTCGCCTGATGAGGCCGATGTTTTACTGTCGTCCGATGCATTTAAACAGCTAACAAAGGTACGGGTTGTTGGAGTGATGGGGATGGCTACGTACACCGATGAAAAGGATCAGATACGGAATGAATTTCGCGTGTTAAAAAGTATTTTTAATTCGCTGAAAAATAAATACTTTTTCGATTCCAAATTTTTCACTGAGATATCAATGGGCATGTCAGGCGATTATCCCATTGCTGTTGAGGAGGGAAGCACGATGATACGTGTGGGAAGTAATATTTTTGGAGCACGGAATTATTGAAACAGACAGATTTATTGAAATAAAGACAGCGGTTAAAGGCACAAAATTATTTCTACCTTAAAAGCTGTACTGCAAACTTTAAACTTTTATTATGGCAAATTTAGAGACTACATACCTCGGACTAAAGCTGAAAAATCCTTTGGTTGCCGCCAGTTCTGGACTAACCAGTTCGGTTGAAAAAATTAAAGAACTTGCCAATGCCGGGATTGGTGCTATTGTGCTTAAATCGATATTCGAGGAGCAGATAAACAACGAGGTAACCAATATGCTGGCTAAAGATCAGCAGAACGTTGGCTATCCCGAGGCCGAAGATTACATACGGAATTACATGCGCGATAATACGGTAACCAAACACCTGGAGCTGGTGAAAAAAGCAAAAGAAGCTGTTGATGTGCCGATTATTGCGAGTATAAACTGTGTGTCGTCGAAAGAGTGGACCACTTTTGCCAAAGATTTTGAAGAAGCCGGTGCTGATGCCATCGAACTGAATATTTTCTATTTGCCGACTGATCGTCATGAAAAGCCGGGAATGATCGAACAGCTTTATCTTGATGTTCTTGAAAAGGTAAAAAGTGAAGTGAGTATTCCTGTTTCGGTGAAGTTTGGTTTAAACCATAGTAATATTATTGGAATGGCCGACAAGCTAAAAGCCAATGGTGCTGCCGGTGTAGTGATGTTTAATCGTTTTTACGAGCCGGATATCAACCTGGATAAACTGGAACTGGTAGCTTCCGAAGTGTTTAGTTCTCCATCCGATCTGCGTCGTTCGTTGCGGTGGGTGGGTATTGTTTCATCGTCGGTTACGCATTTGGATATTGCCGCCTCAACCGGAATTCACGATGGCGATGCAGTAATTAAACAATTGCTGGCCGGTGCACAGGTAGCTCAGTTGTGCTCAACATTGTATGTAAACGGCGCAAGTGTAGTAAGCGGAATGTTGGATGATTTAACTGCTTTTATGAAGAAGTGGAACTTTAAAAAGATCGAAGATTTCAGAGGTCGTCTATCGTATAAAAACATCCCCGATCCGATGGTTTACGAGCGCTCACAATTCATGAAATATTTTTCGAATAGGAAATAATCCATATAAGATGATAAAACTAAAACCGGTATTTCTTGGCGTTCTTTTTTTGTTTCTGGGAAGTACCGGTTTTGTTTTGGGGCAAACTAAGGTTCCGGTTATTGAGAATTTGAACCAGGAACCAGTTCAATATTGTGCTGATCCGGTAGCTGTCGCTCCATTTATCTCTATTGAGAATATCAAGGTGGATGATCCGAATGAAGGTATGAAAATTTCGATCTCCGGTTATCGAAAGGGGGAGGATGTACTGGTTTTCGATAAAGTGTTAGATTTTAAATACAATTGGAATGAAAATTCTGGTGTTCTTGAGATCAGTGGGATTGGAACAGATGCCGAATATGAGTTGGCAGTTTCAAAAGTTTACTACCAAAATGTGGCTACATCCCGAACACCTGGAACGCGCTCGTTTTCAATAAACCTTCTTGATGCTGACTATTTACCGGCAACCCAACATTTTTATCGTTTTGTGCCAAATGAATCTATATCCTGGAGCAATGCTCGTTCGTTAGCTGCATCAGAATCCATGAAGTATTACGGTTTACAAGGTTATTTGGCAACAATTCGTTCTAAGGCAGAGCAAGATTTTATATATATAAAAACTGAAGGCACCGGGTGGATTGGTGGTTCTGATGAGGAAGAAGAAGGTACGTGGAAATGGGTAGAAGGCCCGGATAAGGGCATCGTTTTCTGGAAGGGAAACGAAAGCGGAAGTCCTGTAAATGCAGAATATTCCCATTGGGGAACTGGTGAGCCAAATAATCAG
The DNA here is from genome assembly GCF_963675065.1 of uncultured Draconibacterium sp. Lineage (NCBI taxonomy): Bacteria > Pseudomonadati > Bacteroidota > Bacteroidia > Marinilabiliales > Prolixibacteraceae > Draconibacterium > uncultured Draconibacterium sp. The sequence goes on from NZ_OY775906.1 coordinate 215,206, forward strand.
GGCGGTGAAGATTACGCTCATATTTTATATAGTGCCGGCACCAGAGGGTACTGGAATGATTTACCAAATGGAGGAGGTGGTAGTCCAGGTTATATTCCTCAGGGATTTTTAATCGAATATGGTGGAATGCCTGGTGATCCGGAAGTAAAACTATCGGCAGTTGCTTATGTTACCGTAGAGGAAAGCATACCCCCGGAACTTGATGAAAACGTAGTCTCAACACTTCTTTGTGGAGATAAGAGACAAGAGTTTAAAATAGCTTTTACCAATGGAAATCCATCTGTTAATTTGGAGGCATTGAATACAACGGTCGATATTGAAAATGAAACTTCATATAATCCGGTTATCACCGTTCCTGAATATGGAATCTACTCCTTCTTACTGAAAACTATTGATGATGCGACTTGTGAGTATATTGATACGATAGAGATTGGTATTCATAACCAACCTGAAGCCATTTTCAATCTCAATGAAAACGAGTGTTATGGTTACAATCTTCAGTTGTCATACTCCGGTGAAAACTTCGAAGAAACAGAATTTATCTGGTATTACAATGATGCAGAATTTGAATCGGGAATCGGGATAGACAGTGTTACTATCCCGTTGGGATTTGAAGATATTGATCGTTCGGTAGCATTGAAAGTAAATGAGCAGGGATGTATCGACTCATCGTTGGCGCTGGAAGTAAAAGTAAAACCTAATATTATTGTATCGGTTGATAACGAGGAAGGTTGTTCACCGCTAATTACCGAGTTTTCAGTTAACACCAGTAAACCGGCCGAGTCGTATTTGTGGAATTTTGATGATGGGAGCACTTCTGACGATGAAAACCCAAATCATAAATTTCTTAATCCGGATGATGTGCGTAAAACTTTCGATATCAGCCTTACTGTGCTCGATATTAATGGATGTGAAAATACAGCTGTTTATGATACCCTGGTAAAAGTGTATCCTGTACCAACGGCCGGATTTGATTTTTCTCCCCAGGAAGTGTTGATTACCGCGCCTAAGGTGGAATTTACCAATACCTCTCATGCCGCTACAGTGTATTTCTGGGATTTTGGCGACAGTACTTATTCCTACGAAACAGACCCTGTTCATTCATACGAGAATATGGGTATTTATAATATGACGCTTGAGGCCGGTAACAGTTTTGGTTGTGCCGATACTATCGTAAAACAGATAAGGGTTGTTTTTGATAAGATCAATTCACCAACTGCTTTTTCGCCTAACCTTAGCAACCCTGATGATGAGTTTAGATTGTATGCCGAAGGTGTTTTGAACGATGCATACAACCTATTGATTTTTAATCGGTGGGGCGAACTTGTTTTCGAATCGAACAGCCAGGAACAAGGCTGGGATGGTAAAATGCGCAATGGTAATTTTGCTCCGGCCGGAGTGTATACATGGGTGTTGGAATATACTGATTTCATGGGCGATTCGCACAAACAAAAAGGCAATATAACCCTGTTGTTCTGATACAATCGATTGCACTAAAATGTGTTAAATTTATTGACTTTCATCTACTTTCTTAGTATCTTTTACTTTCATCAAATCGTATAAACAACTGTTGTCTCAAAATTGATTTTATATACGAGGGAGTACGATTTTATATTGTGAAGTAACATGAAAAAACTAAGGAAAGATGATGCGTAAACTTAAATTTAGTTCCTACTCCGAAAAAGAATATCGCGTATTCAAGGAGTATCCGCCGATGAGAAAACAACACAATTTTCACACCGAAGAACATTTTGTTGTGCCATGGGAGCTAAACCACGATGAAGAAAAGTATAGTGAAAAAGCTAAAGCATGGGAATAAGAAGTTTGTTTCTGATTTTATTTTTCCCTTTGGCTCCAACAAAAAATGTAAGTGATAATTCATGCGATCCATAGCTGTAATTGGAAAGTTCGGAAAGGGTATAGTCAAAACTGTAGCCGAACTGGAATTTTTCGCGTGCAAAGCCGATTAAGGCGATTATAGCGTCAGGTCGTGTGTCAATGTTATTCCTGAACCAGCCTCCAAACAAAAATGATTTTTCAATCATATAAATTCCAAGATTAAGCTGCTTAAACGACCCCTGTTGCTGGTAAAGTATGTTTGGCGAAAGTGTAAAACGCCTCGACAATAAAGCGTGATGAAACTTGTGCAGTCGGGCACCGGCATGTACCGTAATTTTCATCGGAACTTTCCCTTTATGGTCTCCTTCGTGGATCGACTCGTCGGGTGTGGTTAAATGATGCAGACTGGCTCCCCAAAATACCTGGCGGTGTTGTCCCACTGCTCCAATTGCAAAGTCGGGATAGGTTTTGCTCCCTTCGTAAAGGTTGGCATTGGATGAACCAGAAATAGCTCCTGTCAGCTGATCGATCTCTGACGGGAATATCAACCCATTTGTATCGAATTGTTTTCTTACAAGGCCTGCATTTAATCCCAGCGTCATAAAACTTTCCAATCCCAACTGAAGATGGTAAGAATACGTTGCAGTTGCAGCACTTGTTGTGATTATATTATTTGGTTCGCGATCGTGATAAGCCTGAAATCCAATTCCGGCATTACTTTTTTTCAAAAGGAAGTCGTAAGAAAGGGAATAGGTGGTAAACGAATTGCCTTTTTGCGGCCACTGGTTACGGTAATTAATTACCATCCGGGGTAGCTCTGTTGTTCCTGCAAAAGCCGGATTTAAGTGAAGCGGATTAGCAAAAAACTGCGAGTAACCGGGATCTTGAGCAAAAACTGCACATGGCAATACAAGTAGAGCAAGTAGAAGTTTTTTGAAGTACATTAAGTTTTTCCCGATTAAAATGAGTCGTGAAAATACGAAATCAAATTAACATGAGATCGATTTTAAAATATTTTATGTGAAAGAGATAGCGATGTAGTGATTTAGTTTTTTGCAGGTGCCCATGGATTATATTTTGAATGGCTAAAAGGCGGAACAATAATATTTAGCGATAGCTCGCACATAAAGGAATTATAATCTGAAATGCCCGGTATACCCATTCCTGCATTAAGGTTAAAGCGCATAAAATTATGTCGGTATCCAATTGTCCCTCCCAGGGTAGAAATATGGTTGGTAAAGTCGTTTTGAACGAAGGCCCCCCATGTTTTATCTGTATATTCGGCAAGTAAGCGCAGTCGGGCAATAGTGGCTTCTTCGCGGTAGAAAACAACCAGTTCCGGCGACATTTCAAAAGGACGGGAGTATAGGTCGCGAACTCTTTTGTCAACCTTTTTCGAAACATACAGCGTATAACCCAATGTTGTTGTCGGTTCTATTAAACTAAAGGCAACATCTCTGGTATGCAATACGGTTGATGTTATACCAATTTGTAAGGAGTTGTTGGTCCATAGAAACCCAAACTTTGGTTTGAATATATAATAGCGAAAAAAAGATTCTCCCTGCTCAATCGGTGCATCGTTATCGTGGGGAATTACATTGTTGAGAAATGCAACTGCCCAGTGTTTGGTTGCAGCAAGCACTTCAGTCCCGGCAGATAAAAGTATTCTGCTATTATTTATTTTAATGGGGAAACCCGAATAGTAAAAACCAATTGCGGAGGTACTAATGTTTTGCCCGCTAAGCATCCCTTGGCTGAAATTCAGGGCCACACCTCCCTTTAATTTGTTGGAATACGAATCCCACGAGGCATAAAAAAGATTATAGGTTTGTTCGCTGTTTACAAAATGATATTGATTTCCGGTTTGATACGAACTGTTCTTATTTAATCCGGCAAGAGCTGGATTAATCTCAATCCGGTTATCAAAAGGCAGAAGGTAGGTTTCGTTTTGCGCACGACTCATCCATCCTGAAAACATCAAGATACAACAAACAAATATTTTGGGTGAAATGCGCAAGGTCGTTTTGTGTCAGGTGGATATTTTTAATAACTCTTCCAACATGTAAGCCCGCTTTTCGTCGGAAACTTTTAAGGCGCGGGCAATTTTCAATTTTATTGGTTTCATTACTTCTGCCGAAGGAAAGTTCTCGATATTATCGATTACCGTGAAAGCTTCAAAAGCAGTTTCCCAGTTTTCGTTTATCACTAAGTCGACAAAAACTTCAATATTATCCGAGAAATCAAGTCCGTTTTGCCAGCAAGCTGTAGCAATATTTCTACGAATTGGCTGAAAATGCTCTTCTTGCAGGGCAGTTATAAATACCGGAATAGTTTCTTTATCCTTTACTGTTCCCAGCAATTTCTGAATTTGATTTTCTATTTCTACTTCGCAGCCGGCCACCATTAATTCAAATAAAATCGGCAGGTAATCTTTATTGCCAGTTTCTTTAAGTTTGTTAAGCGCAGCAAGCACCTGATCTTTATCGGCCGAAAAAAGCTGGGTTTTTATTGTCGGATTAATTTTTGTCTTATTCATATTTCATCTTTCAGAGCAAGCAAATTTAATGTTTAAAATACGCCAAAACAAAGGTGAGGTGTAAATGTTTTCGCATATTCGTTACCTTTGTGCTCCTCATGAATAACGTTGACGAATTACAAGAGGCCCATGTAGGGCGTCTTATGCTCAAATATTTCATTCCTGCATTTATTGGAGTTTTCGTAAATGCATTGTACAATATTGTTGATCGGATTTTTATTGGACAGGGTGTTGGGGCCGAAGCATTATCGGGTATTTCGGTAATTTTTCCGGTTATGCTTATTATGATGGGCTTTGGTATGCTCATTGGTATTGGCACCAGTGTTTATGTTTCCATAAATCTGGGGAAAAAGAATATGGAAAGAGCGGAACAAACCTTGGGCACCAGTTTTCTCCTCATGATTTTGGCTTCGGTACTTATTATGGTGGTTACCTATTCGCTGAAAGTCCCAATTCTTCGTTCGTTTGGATCTACCGACGCAACTTTTCAATATGCCAATGATTATCTCGATATTGTTCTTGGCGGTGTGGCATTTATGGTTATTGGTTTTTCGCTAAACAATGTTATTCGTTCAGAAGGAAATGCGCGCGTTGCCATGGTTTCCATGCTGATAAGTTCAGTAACCAATATTATTCTCGATCCCATTTTTATTTTTGGCCTCGATATGGGTGTAAAAGGGGCAGCTTACGCAACCGTAATTTCAATGTTTGTTTTAATGTTGTGGGTGCTGTACCATTTTATAAAAAGTAAACGGGCAGTTGTGCGATTACGGATGCAGCATTTAAAAATTAACTGGGGAATTACATTGGAGATTCTGGCCATTGGAATGGCGCCTTTTTCCATGCAAATTGCCGGAAGTTTTGTTCAGGGCCTGTTAAATAAAAAGCTGATTGATTTTGGTGGCGACCTGGCTGTTGGCGCGATGGGAATTATTAATTCGGTGCTAACGCTGGTAATTATGGCTATTGTTGCGTTGAATATGGCCTCTCAACCTATTATCGGTTTTAATTATGGTGCCAAATCGGTTCAGCGAATAAAAGATACTTTAAAGATCACACTTATTGCTGCCACGCTTATTGCCATTGTTTCGTATGCATTAATCGAGGCTTTCCCCGGGTATATTATTAGGATTTTTAATAACGATAGCGAAGTGTTGTACAATATTGCAACCAGGGGATTACGGCTTGTTATTCTGGCACTGCCGCTTGTCGGATTTCAGGTGGTGGCTTCCAATTTCTTTCAGGCAGTTGGAAAAGCCGGCCTTTCCATATTTGCAACTGTATTTCGTCAGGTGATCATGTTAATTCCGCTCATTTATATTTTACCAGGGTTTTTCGATATTGATGGGATTTGGATAAGTTATCCGGTTGCAGATACCATGTCGGCAATAGTGGTCGGATTTATACTTTATCGCGAGTGGAAGCGTTTACCGTTAATAATTGAAGACAGCGATGAAGATAAGAACTAAACTGATTCTGTTATTAAGCGTTTTAGCTTTTACTTTTTACTGCCTTTTTATTCAGCCTGAACTATTGGGTGTCAGCATTTCCGAAAAGCTGAATCTTCCTTTGGGGAGCTTAATTTCCTGGAGCGGTATTGTTGCATATACTCTTTTTCTTCATTTGTTTATTAAACTCCCTACAACATCTATTTTATTAAAAGTTAGTAAACTGCTTAGGTATTTTCATTTAGGCCTTGCACTATTTTGGTTACCCGTGTCTTACTTTATTTCAGGGAACCTTGCCTTTGCTTTTCAAAACAAACCAATTGCTTTTAAGCTATGGGTTGGCTATACTTTGGTTATTCTTCTTTTCCCGTTAATTTTATTTCTACTTAAACTTTTCAATAAGACTGAAAAGTAAAAATCGAAAAATAAGATTTTATGAAATTATATACCTAACGATGACTTTAGTCAATAGAATGGGTATATATTTAAATTACATTTGTTCATTATAATTTTAAAACTAATTATAATGGCAATTTCAACTATAAAGGTAAGCGGAGAAATGGGCCGCAGCTTTTCAACTAAAATTAATTGTTCACATCCGTTTGTAATCGATCAGCCAAAAATGGCAGGAGGAAATGATGAAGGACCAAATCCATTGGAAGTGTTTCTGTGTTCGTTACCGGCCTGTATTTGTGCAATTGGAAGAATAATTGCGCAGCAACGAAGAATTAAGCTTAATGGCATAAGTGTTACGGCAGAAGGCGATATTGATAAAGATTTCCTGCTTGGGAAAACAACTGAAGGTCGTGCCGGATTTACTGAAATTAGAAGTTATGTTGCAATTGATGCAGACCTGACAACTGAAGAGAAGCGAAGTTTTTTAGATGAAATAGCAACTCGTTGCCCGATAGCTGATAACATTGCTGAAAGTTCTGTGATTAAACCGGTTGTAGTAGAAGACGCAATCGTTTAAATAGTGAGGTTTTAATGGTGAAGAGCCGCCTCAAAAGGGCGGCTCTTTTATTTATAATTTTTCTTTTAAAGCTTCTCCTGTATACGAATTTTTCTCCTTGATCAGTTCCTCAGGAGTACCTTCAAAAACAAGTTGTCCGCCTTTATCTCCACCTTCCGGCCCCAGATCGATAATCCAATCGGCGGATTTAATAACATCCATGTTGTGCTCGATGATCAGTATGGAATGACCACGCGAAATTAGCGCATTGAATGAATCAAGCAGCTTTCGGATATCATGGAAATGCAAACCTGTTGTTGGCTCATCGAAAATAAACAGCGTTGGTGAATCTTTTTCCTTTGCGAGGAACGAAGCCAGTTTTACACGCTGACTTTCACCACCCGATAATGTGCTCGATGCCTGTCCCAGTTTTATGTAGCCCAAACCAACATCCTGTAGTGGTTGCAGGCGTTTGGTAATTTTCTTTTCAGTTGAACTTTTGCCTTGTTTAAAGAGTTCGATGGCTGCATTTACGGTCATATTCAGAATGTCGGCCACATTCAGATCCTGGTATTTTACATCCAGAATATCTTCTTTAAAACGTTTTCCGGAGCAACTTTCGCAAAGCAGGTAAACGTCGGCCAAGAACTGCATCTCTACTTTAATCGTTCCTTCACCCTGGCACTCGTCACAACGTCCACCATCAACGTTAAACGAGAAGTGAGATGGTTTTAATCCCTGTATTTTTGCCGCTTGCTGCTCCGACAGTAATTTCCGTATTTCGTCGTAGGCTTTCAGGTAGGTAACCGGGTTGGAGCGCGACGATTTTCCGATAGGATTTTGGTCGATGAACTCAAGGGCATTGATCATTTTATAGTCCCCTAAAATCGCATCGTGATGGCCGGTTTTTTCACCATATCCCCCCAGAATTTTAGTCAGGGCAGGAGTGAGGATTTTTGAAATAAGCGATGACTTTCCTGATCCGCTGACTCCGGTAATTACCGTTAAGGTATTCAGCGGAAATTTAACGGTAACATTTTTAAGGTTGTTCTCGCGTGCACCGATAACTTGAATGGAGTTCGTCCATTTACGGCGTTGAGCCGGAACAGGTATATTTTCAATGCCTGTGAGATATTTTGTGGTAAGACTTTTCGGATTTTTAACCAGGTCAGCATGTGTTCCCTGAAAAACAACCTCTCCACCGTGTTGTCCGGCCATTGGGCCAATATCGATTACTTCGTCGGCAGCACGAATAATTTCTTCGTCATGTTCAACTACCAGTACTGTATTTCCAATTTTTTGCAGGCGTCGTAATACTTTTATAAGTTTCTCCGTGTCTCGCGAATGCAGACCAATACTGGGTTCATCCAAAATATAAAGCGAGCCAACCAAGCTACTTCCAAGCGAGGTCGCCAGGTTTATCCGCTGCGATTCACCACCCGATAAAGTTGACGACAACCGGTTAAGTGAAAGGTAGCCCAAACCTACATCGTCCAAAAATTCCAGGCGATTGTTGATCTCGATGAGGATACGTTTAGCAACTTGTTTATCATGATCGTTTAGTATCATGTTCCGGAAGAACTCCTTCAATTCCGAAACGGGCATCAAAACCAGTTCCTGAAGCGATTTATCCGCAACTTTAACATAGCCGGCTTCTCTTTTCAAACGACTTCCTTTGCACTCGGGGCAAACCGTTTTTCCGCGGTAACGCGATAACATAACACGGTACTGTATTTTGTAGCTACCCTCTTCAAGGTGCTTAAAAAACTGGTTTAAGCCATCAAAATATTGATTTCCGGTCCAGATCAGGAATTTTTGTTCTTCACTAAGTTCATAAAATGGCTTGTGAATTGGGAAATCAAATTTTTCAGCCGAATAGATCAGTTCGTTTTTCCATTGGCTCATTTTTTCACCTTTCCAACAGGCAATGGCATCCTGGTATATTGATAGCGATTTATTCGGAATTACAAGATCTTCGTCAATGCCAATTACTTTCCCGTAGCCTTCGCAAGTAGGGCAGGCACCAACCGGATTATTAAAACTGAACATGTGAACCGATGGCTCTTCAAATTCAATTCCATCGGCTTCAAAACGGTTCGAAAAGCTCTTTGATTCCGTATCTTCCTTCTTATAAATTTTTACGAGACATTCTCCGTGTCCTTCGAAAAAAGCGGTTTGAACCGAATCGGCCAGCCGACTTTGGGTATCTTCGTCGTGTTTAACGGCGGCACGATCGATAACCAGGTTGCAGCTTCCGTTACAAAAATCATCACTTTCTGCTTTTACCAGCTCGTCAATACGTTTTATTTCGTCGTTGGTTTCAATACGCGAAAATCCTTGTTGCATCAACAGTTCTACTTCCTGTAGAATTGTCCGTCCGTTTTTTGCCTTCAAAGGCGCAACAATAATTAGGCGGGTTCCTTCATCAAAACTGTTTATGTAGTCCACCACGTCGGTTACACTATTTTGCGAAACAACTTGCCCCGATACCGGCGAAATGGTTTTTCCGATGCGTGCATAAAGCAGCTTCAGGTAATCGTAAATCTCGGTTGATGTACCCACTGTTGAGCGTGGATTACGCGTGTTTACCTTTTGCTCGATAGCAATGGCAGGCGGAATTCCGTTAATAAAGTCAACTTCGGGTTTATTTATCCGCCCCAAAAACTGACGGGCATACGACGACAGGCTTTCTACATAGCGGCGTTGACCTTCGGCAAAAAGGGTATCGAAGGCCAGCGAAGACTTCCCTGAACCGGAAACTCCGGTAACCACAATAAGTTTGTTTCGGGGAATTTTTAAGCTTATATTTTTTAAATTATGAACCCTCGCGTTCTGAATCTCAATGTATTTAGCGTTTTTGCTATTTGACATATTATTTTTATAAAATTCGATAAAATGTTAGAAAAACTTGCTATTGTCGGTAAAATGTTTCATTTTTGAATGATACAAAATTAGAATAATAGTTTTACTACACTAAAAATTGAACGCCTATAGATAAACTTTACTTTTTGTTTACACATAAATAGAAGGTAATGTTCAGACTCGACAAACTGAACGATAATGAACTCGTTCAACGATTTATTCAAGGCGATCATGAATCACTTGAGGTTTTAATAGTTCGACATAAAAGCAGAGTGTATTCGTATATTTTGCTGATTGTCAAGAACCAGGATCTTGCAGAAGATATCTTTCAGGATACTTTTATCAAAGTCATACGCTCGTTAAAACGAGGTAAGTATGTTGAGAATGGTAAATTTGTTTCCTGGGTACTTCGGATAGCGCATAATCTGATTATCGACCACTTCAGGAAGGAAAAACTGCAGGGGACGATTTCCAACGACAGCTCCGATGTTGACATCTTCAATTCTCAAAAATTTTCGGAAGAGACCATTGAGGACCAAATGGTTTATTCGCAAATTCTGAGTGAAGTCAAGCACCTTGTAAAAGAGTTGCCGGAAGATCAGCAGCAGGTAATTTATATGCGGCATTATATGGGCCTCAGTTTTAAGGAAATAGCCGAACAAACTGATGTGAGCATTAACACTGCTTTGGGGCGGATGCGTTATGCATTAATTAACCTGCGAAAACTTGTGGATGAAAAGAAATTGAACCTCACTGCTTTTTAACTATTGTTAACACAATATTAGGTAGCTACCGGCGTTTTAAGAGAAAATAATTGAAATGCCTATGATGAATTTTTCTACCTTATTTTATTGTGTAAACAACATTCAACGTAAAGTTGAAAAACAATCAGCAGAGATGGATTATGAACCATCAGAACGGTCGGTACAGAATATCCTCGATTTCGCTCGTTGCTACGAAACTGTAGAAACAGAGGAGACAGGATATGTTGAAATGATTTTAAATTAGAACAAGAAAAAGTATTAGGTTGTAAAAAAATCCTTCGGCTAATTAGCCGAAGGATTTTTTTTGCTTGCTGAGAATCGCAGCAATAAATATCCTAATAATCCTGCCACGAATGATCCGAGTAAAATTCCAATTTTAGCTGAATCAATAAGAACCTCATCAGTAAACGCCAGGTTATTAATAAACAATGACATTGTAAATCCAAGTCCGCCAAGGAAGGATACGCCTGCCAAACTCATAAAGTTTACATTCTTAGGTAGTTCTGAAATTTTGAACTTTATTGCCAGAAACGAAATAACAAATATTCCCACAAATTTTCCAATTATCAGGCTAAGCCCAATGTTACTTGCCAGAACGGTGTTGGTATCGCCCGAAAAACTAAATACTACTCCGGCATTTGCAAAAGCAAATAATGGTAGAATGATAAAAGCTACCCACCCATGCAAACTGTGTTCGAGAAATTGAAGTGGAGACGCTGTTTTTTCGGTAAGTTCTTCCATCTCTTCAATGGCATTTAATTGCTTGTGGCTGAGCATTGTTTTGTCCTTGCCTTGCTTTTGGCATTCTTCCATGAACCCATCAAGAATTTCCTGCCCTTTGTCGTAAAAAGTAGTGGTTTTTATGTGGCGCTGAATTGGAATGGTAAGTGCCAGTAATACTCCGGCAATTGTAGCGTGGATACCAGATTTCAGGAACAGAACCCAAACTATAACACCTGCAATAAAGAAGAAATATTTAGAATAAAGTTTAAAACGCGAGAGAAGAGCAAGAAGAGCAACGATGGCTAATCCAATTATGATATTGGCCCAAATTAATTTTGAGCTATAGAAGAAGGCAATTACTAAAACGGCGCCCAAATCATCTATAATTGCAAAAGCCATTAAAAAAATCTTTAATCCTACCGGTACACGCTTGCCCAGCAAGGTTAAAATACCTAATGAAAATGCGATATCAGTGGCCATGGGGATACCCCATCCATCCATTCCTGCCTTTCCTTGATTTAAGGCTACAAAAAGAGCAGCCGGGAAAACCATACCGCCAATGGCTGCAACAATGGGTAACGAAGCTTTTTTAAGATCGCTTAATTCTCCAATTAAAACTTCGCGTTTTATTTCAAGGCCAATAACAAAAAAGAAAATGGCCATTAATCCATCGTTTATCCATTTTAATATTGGTTTTGAAAGTTCAAATCCAGGCAGGCTAATGGTTATGTAATTTTTCCAGAAACCCAAGAAAGCTTCACTTAAACCTGAGTTTGCAAGAATAAGAGCAGCAATGGAAGCCGAAAATAAAACGATACTACTTGATGTTTCAAGCCTTATAAATCGGTGGATAGGATCTTTTATAAAATTCATTCTAATAATTTTTAGTGGAACGTAAAATCCATTTGTTTGTTTAATTGCTATGTGGAAATTTAAAAATAATACTTCATTGGGCAGCAAAATAAGAAAAAGCTATGTTTCTCTTGTTTTTAGCCTGAACTGTTCACAAATTATTAACAACCTGAATGGGAAAAGGGAATGGTATGGCTTCCAGGTAAGATCATAAATAACAGAAATAAATGTTAGTACAATGGAATATCTAAAGCAATCTTAATTTTTTTCAATAATATGATTTAAAACACAATTATATTGTTGACTTATATAAATAAATGCAATACTTTAGTGATATCAAAATAATATCAAAATACTAAATAATTAATGTCATGGAAAAACAACATTCTGCTTTATCTGGTTACATGTTTCTGTTTTTGGAGTTAATATTACTGGGAGTTATCATTTTTGGTTTTATTGGGGGAATGATTGTTCCGGCAATTCTGCTAATTCCGGTGTTTATTCTTGTTGCCATTGGTTTTACCGTGGTCGACCCCAATCAAAGTTGTGTAATGATTTTATTTGGTGCATACAAAGGCACTATTAAAACCAACGGATTTTACTGGGTGAATCCTTTTTATGTTCGAAAGAAAATCTCGCTTCGTGCACGAAATTTCGACAGCGAGCCCATTAAGGTGAACGATAAATTGGGTAACCCTATAATGATTGGGTTGGTTCTGGTTTGGAAGGTAGACGAAACTTACCGGGCTGCTTTTGGTGTGGATGAATTCGAACATTTTGTAGTAGTGCAAAGCGAGGCCGCCTTACGAAAACTGGCGGGGATGTATCCGTACGATAACATTGAGGATGAGAATGCAAAAGTAACGCTGCGTGATGGAACAGAAGAAGTAAATGATCAGCTCGAGAAAGAAATTATTGAGCGCCTCGAAATTGCGGGTATTCATGTCATAGAGGCAAGAATTAACCACATTGCCTATGCACAGGAAATTGCACAGGCGATGTTGAAGCGTCAGCAAGCTACCGCTATTGTTGCAGCCCGCTACAAAATAGTTGAAGGAGCAGTAAGTATGGTAGAAATGGCACTGGACGAGCTTAGCGAAAAAAGTATTGTTGAGCTGGACGAAGATAAGAAGGCAACTATGGTAAGTAATTTAATGGTTGTGTTGTGTGGCGATAAAGATGTAACACCTGTGGTGAATACCGGATCACTTTATCAATAAAAACACCATGAAAAAGCTTCTTTTTAAAGAAGAACAGGAGTTTGATAAAAGATGGCTGTGGCTGTTGATGCTGGTTGTCGTGTCTGCCGCTGCCATTCCATTTTTTCGGGGAATCTATTTCCTGACAGCTGAAAATCCGCCCGGCGATAATCCGATGACTACGGAAGGACTGATTGTGTCAGGTGTAACGGTTTTGGTAATGGTAGTAATTTTTGTACTACTCTTTCGGGCAAAACTTAAGACAAAAATTACGGCCGATAAACTCTCCGTTTGTTTTCCGCCACTTATTCGGAAATGGAAAGATATTGACCCGTCGGAAATAGAAAAGTTTGAATTGCGAGAATATCACCCGAAAAGAGAATACGGTGGGCGTGGCATAAAACGTCGTTTACGAAAGGGAAGTGCATGGACGGTAGCGGGGCGAATCGGATTACAGTTGTATATGAAAAATGGAAAACGATTCCTGATAGGTACACAAAAACAACAAGCCCTGGAGCATGCCATGCAAAAAATGATGGAAAAGGAGGATTAGAATGGCGAAGAAAAAATCATTTGTATTGCGCGTTAGCCCTGAAATGCTGGAGGCCGTTGAAAAATGGGCTTCAGATGATTTTCGGAGTATGAACGGGCAAATTGAATGGATAATACATAAGGCTTTAAAAGATGCAAGACGACTAAAAAAAGGTTCAGACGATGGGAAGGTATGATCATTTAAAAGCACAACGAGAAAGAAAGAAGAGTAAACTGAAAATGGTACGGGAAATAATAACCGTAATTTTTTTGACATTGGTCATCAGTGGCTTTATTCTTCAAATAATATTACAGTTAAAAAAATAGCCGTTAAAGTTAAATCGTAGCTAATGGGAAAATATGACTACCTGAAAAAAGGCGATAAAAAAAAGCGTAGGACCAAATTAACCTCAACTCAAAAAAGATTGATAATGGTACTCGCTATTGCAATTATACTTTTTTCGATTCAGTTAGTAATTTATTTGAAAAGCAAATACTGATTATCTGAATTCAATACAAAAACAGAAAACCATGAAAAAACATTTCAGCTGTCCTAAATGCAGTAGTTGGGAATACGAAGAAGATTCAATCAGAACGACCGGATCCGGATTTACACGTTTCTTTGATATCCAAAACCGAAAGTTTATAGCCATTTCGTGCAAAAGATGTGGCTATACCGAGTTGTACAAAGCCGGAAGAGGAAGTACCGCCGGAAGTATCCTTGATTTCCTTACATCGTCGTAAACAATACAGCTGTTGATTTGAGTGAAACACATTTGTTTTATCAGTACTTAAAAAGGTGATGATAAAATGCGGGGGCATTCAATATCTTATCAAATCAATAATAATTCAGTAAGGAATAACGCTTATTTTATGTTGATTTGTACAATTATTTGAAATGAAAAAAACTGTAGGTAATATTGCCTGCAGTTTTTTTTATATATGAAACTAGCCGATCAAAGTCATTCAATAGTGAATTGCAAAGGATGTTTCAGGTTTGGATTGCCGATTTATTTTTGACTCTGAAAAAAACACCTGATATTTTTAACTCAATAATTTATTCGGATTGGTGTAATTGCTCCCCATTGCCTTTTTGTACTCCAAAGTATATGTGTTATATCTCAATTTCGCTTCTTCATACATTTTAAGTTTTTGCAAAGCTTTTATCTGGAATGTAAGCGCCGTTTCGTTCAATGGGTCGATATTGAAAATAACTTCAGAAAGGTCTATAGCTAATTGAAAGGCTTCAGAATTGTAGGCATTCTCCATTTCCAACAGCAATGACGGTTCCAGTTTGTTTTCTACCTCTTGTTTAAAGGAGTCGTAGATCGGATCATCAGCACGCATTAAAAATTTACCTCTGCTTATCATTTCAAGTAATTCGAGCGCGTTTTCGCCGGGTTCTTTTGCCGAAATAAGTTCCAAACACCTGGTGTAGTCGCAATAAAACTCATCGGTGCACACCATTTTAAAATAGCCTTTGTGGTAAATTAATTCTATACCGTCCAGCTCGTCCAGCGCTTTTCGTAAGTTGTTAATGGTAACGCCCCTCAGGTTTTTAACTTTATCGCTTGTTTTGTCGGGCCACAGTTCATTACTTAAATTTCGGGAAGTTATTCCTCCGGTATCGCTATAACGTAAAATCAGGCAAAACATCTCTTTCAGTTTTGCACTAAACATATAGGTAATATCCTTATTGTTGCGGTCGTGTACTGCAAAGTCGCCAAAAAGATATATGGCATTAGGTTTGGGAGTTACCGACACGGTTGTTTTATTCCTGTTGCGTTCCGGTAAATGATCCTGAAGATGATTTTTGCTTTTTGCTCTTTTTTTCATCACAATAAAATACGCAATAAACACAATTGCCAAAACAGCCAGCAATATGATGAAAGGATATAAACCGGAATTTAGTGTAGACTTGTAAACGGTAAGGTTTTCTTGTTTTATTGGTGGAAAAGCCAGCGAGTACACTTTTAGTTCTGACGCAATATCGTCGTCAAATTCCTGAACAAGCGCGAATAATTTTTCATGGTTCGAATCGTAGTACAGGTTGGCGTTGGTGGTAATTCGGTCGGAAAAAATTGGTATTGAATCGCCCAAAATCTGGTAACTTCCGTCTTTCATCGAGAATTGATATAAACGCAGAAACGATTCGGTATAATGTTCCGGGTAGCAAAGTGTATAAAAACTTGAATCGTTTAAAATTACCATTCCACGCACAGGAACCATATTCTCGTTTTCCCACGGAATGCTCCAAAGTTTTGTAATTTCCCTGGTGTCTACATCAAGCTTGTAAAAATCATAGTAATATTTCCGGCCAACAATTTGCTCGCCCGATTCGTTTCCCATGCCACCAAAAATATATGCCGAATTGGTTTCTTCTAAATAGCCAACCGACTGAAAATACCGCGGAGAAAGGAAGTCGCCGGTAAGACCTTCCATTGTCTGCCATTTTTGGTTTTCAATACTGTACGTATAAAAGTTTTTATTGTAGAACATGTTGCCAAAACCGCCAAAAATTGTATAGTCTCCACTTTCAGGGTTTGAAAACGATCCGTGATGATGCAACTGAATTGGAAGTTCTTGGGTACTTTTTACATTCCATTTAAAGCTAGAGAGATCGAGACTGGCAACGGTTGGCCTGGTTTCTCTGGTTTCCAAAAAAACTTCGTACGAGTATAGTTGTCCGTTTTTCTCATCGATAAAATTTGTTCCAAGTTTGAGGGGCACTGGGCATTGCTCTTCAAAAGCAACAACTCTACTTTCTTCGGTTCTTACATTATATATATCTATTGAGTCACGGTTATAATAATAGATCTCATCTTTTTTGGGGTTGTAATTTGCACCTGCTACCGATGTTGAGTTAAAAGAGGTAATATATTTCCAGTGATAGCTATCGTTGATTAACCACACGGGATTATTAACCATTCCCAAGGCTTTCCCTTTGCTGGTGTGAACAATGTTGCCTTCATTTTCATTCAGCTTAAAATGGTATCTTTTTTCATTTCCAACTGATAAGTCTTTTATGGCAAACGAGGGAACATCAATGATGTAATCGCTTTTTCCAAAAAGAATTTGCGGATGATACGTGTCGGGCAAACCAATCTCTCCAACACTGTGTAACTGGTTGTGAATATCAAAATGAATAGAATCGTTATTCAGATCGAAAGTCAGTTTCATGTTAAACCACTTCGTGTTAAGAAATTCTTTTTTGTTTAACCGGGCAATAATCAGGCTGTTTTTACCTTCCTCGTTTAATCGAAAGGTGATGTCTGCCCCTTGGCTGTCATAAAATATATTGAAAATGGTATTGTTCTCTGAATTTTTAATTCGGCAGATATAGCCAATTTGTTGGGTTGGGTACAAAAATAGATCAAAGTCAATGTCGAAAGAATCAGAAAATGTTACCAATTTATTCTCGAATACGTTGTAAGAGGTGCGTTCTGCAATTGGTTTTTCTCCCCCCTGGAATTTTAAACCTCGCGGACTGGTGGCTTGCAGAGAAAATAAACCTAATAAAAGTATTGTATAGATGTACAGTTGATTAGATGCACGCATAATTTCAAAAAATACTTTAAGATCGACCCTGTATTAGGTCCCAAAATAGCTATCGTCTGCTTGAAATATAACAACGGCTTAAATATATTAAAAAAAAAATGGAGCGGGGCTTGATTTGTTTCTTCCGGGTAGCACCTGTTTACAATCAAAAAGTAAAAAGAATCATGGCGGTTAATAATATATTTTGGAAATTAACCCTGAATTAACCCATAATTTAACCACCCCCTTTCAATATTTGGAGAAATTAATTGCATCAATTAATAACTACCAATGAAAATTGTATACCTAATAATTGTACTAAGTTTTCTGCATATCAACTTGATTTCTGCTGAAAATTACAATCAAAAGAAAAGTCGCAGCTCTGATATTGCAACACAAAATCTGGTTCGCGCTATGGAGCTCACCGATGCAGCTGTTAAGGCGCATTTTTCGGATAAAAGAATGGCTATGGCCCGGTTTTATAATCCTTACACCAAAGTTTGCTCGAAAGAAACCGGTAGTATTTGGATGTACACCAGTGCTATAGAAGCGGTAAATGCAATTCTACACGCTCTGAAAATCCAAAAAGCATCAGGTAATGCAGCGCTTTATAATGCCAATTTTGAGCGCTATGCCGATTTGCTTTTCAAACTGTATGAAAATGCCGATTTCTATTTGGGAACTTTTGAGCTGGTTTCTTACACACAGACCAACGAGTGGACCGTTTATGGCGTTAATCGTGGAGCCTCGAAAGGAAATGCTGAAGTGGCTGGAATTATGAATGTTTATGACGACCAAATGTGGATGGTGCGCGAATTTATTGAAGCCTATAAATTAACCGGCAAAGCAGAGTTTTTACAAAAAGCAGAATACCTGACTGAATATGTGCTCGATGGATGGGACTGTACACTGGATAGCAAAGGGGAGGAACTTGGTGGAATTACCTGGGGACCGGGATATGTGTCGAAACATTCGTGTAGCAATGGGCCGATGGTGAGCCCGTTGGTTTGGTTACACGAATTGTACAAAGGAAAGGACGACAAAATTACACATCGTTATATTGAACCAATAGACCAAACAACACGGAAAAGCAAACAGCTAAAGAAAAGCGAATATTACCTCGATTTTGCCCAAAAGGTTTACCACTGGCAGAAGAAAAATTTACTGCGCGCCGATGGTGTTTACGATGATATGATGGGCGGATGTTCGCCACGCAATCCTGAAAGTGAAGTGGTGAAAGGTGTAAACTACCGAAAAGGTAGTAACTGTACCGATCGTGTTGGACCGGCATTTACATATAACAGCGGAACAATGCTATCGGGAGCTGCAGATTTGTTCCGTGCCACCGACAATGAATTATACCTGGAGGATGCCCGGAAATTGTCGGAGTCAAGCTTCCAGTATTTCGCAAAGATTGGTAAAGATATTCCCGGTTACTACTCGTATGACATTGGTGGTTTCAGAAACTGGTTTAATGGAGTATTAATGCGTGGCTATGTTGATGTTGCTGTTTCATGTAATGAGGTGGATAAGTACATCAACAGTTTTCAGAAAAATCTGGATTATGCCTACGAAAACTTCCTTTACGAAGGGTTTCTGCCAACGAACCTACTAAAAGGATGGGAAGAAGATCATGATAAAAATAAAACTGAAGGGATGTTCAACTTCGCATTTGCTGCAGAATACGCAGTTCTTTCAAGCTATAATTTAAATAAGAATCAACCGAAAAATTAACTTCATGAATAAGAATTTCTTACACATTACAATTTTTACCGGGTTTTTAATTTTGTTGCAACTTACAACAGCAGCCCAAAACCGGAAAACGAATTCAAACATTACTGAAATGCGTGCGCCGTCGTATCCGCTGGTAACAATCGATCCTTACACCAGCGCATGGTCGAATGCCAATCAACTGTTCGATGCTCCGGTTACACACTGGACCGGAAGAACACACTCGCTTATCGGGGCACTCAAAGTAGATGGAAAAGTTTATCGTTTTCTTGGAAAAGAAGAAATGCCGCCCAAAGTGCTGGTACCAATGGCTAAGCACAATACATGGACAGGCCGATATACTGAAAACAAACCCGCCAAAGGTTGGGAAAAAGAAAGCTTTAACGATAATAACTGGAAAGTTGGAGAGGGTGCATTCGGAACAGATGATATGCCAATGCGCAATACACGTTGGGTGAGCAAAGATATTTGGGTGCGTCGCTCTTTTGAGGTGCCTGTAACAAATGCACCTGAAGACATTTACCTGATTTATTCGCACGACGATATTTTTGAACTATACCTGAATGGCGAACAGTTGGTGGCCACCGAATATGAATGGCACAACAATGTTTTGCTGAAACTCGACAGAAGTCAACTCAAATTTGGTGAGGAAAATGTTATTGCCGTACATTGTCATAACCGTACAGGTGGCGGGTATGTTGATTTCGGAATTATTCAGGAAAGAGAAGAAACAGAAATTTTTGCCAATACAGCCATTCAAAACAACGTTGAGGTTACGGCCACGCAAACAAAGTACAACTTTAGCTGTGGTTCCGTTGACCTGGATGTAACATTCACTACACCTTTACTTCCTGATGATTTGGATTTATTATCAAGGCCTGTCAGCTACGTTTCATACGAAGTGGCTGCAACGGATAAAAAAGAACACGACGTTGAAATTTATTTTGAAACGACTCCTGAGTGGGCGGTTAACGAGCCCAGCCAGGAAGTAGCGGTAACAAAAGGAGCTGCAGGTGAAGTTTCATTTATTAAAGCTGGTACTACAGAGCAACCTATCCTTGGGAGAAAAGGTGACAATGTTCGCATTGATTGGGGATACTTTTACCTTGCTACCAAACAACAAAAGGGAGTATCGGTTTCACTGAACGAATACATAAAATCAAAAAAAGACTTTATTGGAGGCGGTTCAGATGATGTAAGTTCATATACGGTAAAAATGGTAAAAACCATGCCGGCAATGGCTGTAACCGAATCGTTCGGAAATGTTGGAAACAAAACGCAAAGTGGCTATGTAATGCTGGCGTATGACGATATTGAGTCGATCCAGTATTTTGGAGATAACCTAAAAGCCTGGTGGACAAAAGACGGGAAAGTAGGCATTAACGATGTACTAATTTCAGCAGCTCAGGACTACGCAGAAATTATAAAAGCTTGTGAAAAGCTGGATAAAAAAGTCTACGCAGAAGCAGAAAAAGCAGGTGGTTATAAATATGCCAAATTGTGCGAGTTGGCATTCCGTCAATCTATTGCTGCACACAAGCTGGTAAAAGATACCCAAGGCAATATTCTTTTCCTTTCAAAAGAAAACTTTAGTAACGGCTCAATCGGAACTGTTGACGTAACTTATCCGTCAGCACCTTTATTCCTTAAATACAATCCTGAGTTGTTAAAAGGAATGTTGAATCCAATTTTCTATTATTCGGAAAGTGGAAAATGGACAAAACCTTTTGCCGCTCATGATGTCGGAAGTTATCCTTTGGCCAATGGACAAACTTATGGTGGCGATATGCCCGTTGAAGAATGTGGTAATATGATTGTTTTAGCCGCGGCCATTGCCGATGTGGAAGGAAATGCCGATTACGCAGCCGAGCACTGGGAGGTACTTACTACCTGGGCAAATTACCTGATGGAAAACGGACTTGATCCTGAAAATCAGCTTTGTACCGATGACTTCGCCGGTCACTTTGCACACAACGTAAACCTTTCGGCAAAAGCAATTATGGGAATAGCCAGTTACGGAAAACTGGCCGAAATGCTGGGTAAAGATGATGTAGCAGAAAAGTACACCAGTGAAGCGAAAAGTATGGCAAGGGAATGGATGAAAATGGCCGACGATGGCGATCACTATCGTTTAACTTTTGATAAGCCGGGAACCTGGAGCCAGAAATACAACCTGGTGTGGGATAAGCTTTTGAATTTAGGAATTTTCCCGGAGGAAGTAGCTGATACAGAAATTGCTTATTACCTCACGAAACAAAACAAATATGGTTTGCCTTTGGATAACCGCAGAACGTATACCAAATCAGACTGGATTGTATGGACAGCAACTTTAGCTGACGATGTGGAAACTTTTCAGAAGTTTATCGATCCTTTATTCGACTTTGTAAACGAAACACCTAACCGCGTTCCAATGAGCGACTGGTACGAAACACCAAGTGCAAAACAAGTGGGCTTTCAGGCACGCTCGGTTGTTGGTGGATATTTTATAAAACTTTTAGAGAAATAGGTATAGCACGAAAAGCTACTTTCCTGATAAAATCGGGGAGGTGCTTTTCGTCATTGAGCCAATGAGTAACTCATGCATATATCTCGTTGTAATTCAAATCAATCAATAGTTCATTTTAAAGATTTTTATCTTTTTTTTCGGGGTTTCAGTAAAGGGTAATATGAGGTTTATGTGTACAATATTTCAAGAAAGACAATATGGACTACATTATTATATCGAAATGCCCGCAGGGAGAAGCATTTATAGAAGAAAGCCAAAGGTCTAACTGCTTGGATGAAAATATTTGTAATAAGAATGAGTATGTCGAAATAGAGAAAATATGCAGTTTAACTTTGGAAGAAGAGAATGTTGAAGCTATAGCCTGGAGAGCTATTAAACGATCTGGATATAGTCAGGAAAAAACAAAGATATTTAAAAGCACGGTTTATTTGCAGATGTACACCGTGTTTTTCCCGACCGGAAAAATGAACAATAGAGAGTTACCAGATTACCTTGGTGATGCAAAATTCCGGAACAAAAATTCTGTGACCATGTGATTTTTCAAATGTGAATTCAACAAAAGGTGTTGAATACTAAACCAAGAGTGAGTTGAACAATACAAGGCGTGCCGGGAAACACTCCGGTTCTAAATTGTATAGGACTCAAATAGTAAAATTTAATATTTATCAAACTAAATTAATTTTATGAGAAACTTAACTATTCAGGCTCAAAGAGCAGTTTTTTGGATAGCAGCAATGCTTGTCCTGGGCTTTTCGGGCTGTAATGAAGACGGAATCTCTCTTAGCACTGATTTTTCAGATGCAGAACCGTATGATCCGTCCCGACCAATCGAGATTACAAGCTTTACACCTGATTCCGGAGGACTAGGCCAGCGTATGGTTATTTACGGCGAAAATTTTGGCAATAATCCCGATTCTATTCAGGTTTATATTGGCGGGAAAAAGGCTAAAGTTATTGGTGTTCTGGGAGAAAGTATTTATTGCCTTGTTCCAAGAAAGGCATTTAGCGGAGCCATTGAAATATTTATGGGCTCAAGGCAGGAAGGAGAGGAGCCGCTTGCTGTAGCTGACGACAAGTTTAAATATCAGCGAAAAACGATTGTTAGTACGCTAACGGGTTATAAAAATGAGCGCGACGATCAGGGGTGGAACCCTGGACATTTCGACGAAGCTTCCGGATTTCGTGAAAATTGTATTATGAATTATGATCCTCTAAATCCTGATGTGTTATACATTAGTTATGACCATGGCCCGGGAATATATACACTGGATTTTAAGGATAGTACCGTTACGAAGCTAATTGACGGTTCGGCAGTGAACAATCAACGCCGACTAAGAGGTGTAAGCTTCACAAACGACGGACAAAACATGCTGGTTGGACACTCTCAGGGAAATAACAATAATCCTGCAGTCTCAATTATGTCGCGGGCTAATGGTTTTACTGATCCACAGGTGCTAATCCGTGCGAGAGGTAACCAGGGTGTTGCCGTTCATCCGGTAGATGGACAATTGTATTTCAGCGAATTCCAAACGGGAACACTCCGACGTTATGATGTTGAAAACTCGCAGTTACTTGGTGGAACACTAGGAAATAAAGACTATGAAGACTTATTTTCAATTCAGGATATCAACTGGGAATTTTATTTGGTTATTCATCCCTCAGGAGATTATGCCTACATTATTGTAATTAATCAGCACTACATCCTTAGGACCGATTACGACTGGGAGAATAAGCGCTTCAAAACACCGTTTCGTGTTGCCGGGGAGCCAAGAGTAGCTGCTTATGCCGATGGTGTTGGAACGAGCGCTCGTTTCAGTACCCCTTATTCAGGCGTATTTGTGAAGAATCTTGATTATGCCGGTACCGAAGACGAATACGACTTCTATATTACAGATCGTAATAATCATGCCATTCGTGTATTAAAACCCGATGGAAGGGTGGATACTTATGCAGGTAGAGGTAGTTCAAGTCTTGATTCAGATCCGTGGGGTTATGTAGAAGGAGATGTTCGTTTGGAAGCCCGTTTTAATCAACCAACCGGGATCGCCTACAACGAAGCTGAAGGTACTTTCTACATTGCTGACAAACAGAACCGCTGTATACGGAAAATTGAAGCTGAATAATTAGAGTAATAATTAAACACATTGAATTTTATGAATAAGATAATAATTATATGTCTCTTTTTCTTCGGCTTTGCATTAAATGTAGTTGCCCAGGATGATACGGAGACTGTCGTAGTCTCAGGTGTGGTAGCCGATAGTAATGATGAGACTTTAATCGGTGTTAATATTTATGTGGCCGACATGCCTGGTATGGGTACCATTACCGATGCAGAAGGAAAATACGAGATAGAAGTTCCTCAGTATAAAAAACTGACCTTCTCTTATATTGGATACGAAAATTTTGAGGTCTTGATTAAGGAACAGACGGTTGTCAACGTTACAATGAATGAATCTGAAGACAGTATGTTGGAAGAGGTTGTGGTAACCGGTACAGGTGCTCAACGAAAAGTTTCGGTTACCGGAGCTATTACAACCATTGATGTGGAGGAATTAAAATCTTCTTCTGCCAGCAATGTATCAAATGCATTGGCCGGAAATGTACCCGGTGTAATGGCATGGACAACATCTGGTCAGCCGGGGCAAAACCGGTCTGAATTCTGGATTCGCGGTATTTCTACTTTCGGAGCCGGGGCCAGTGCTTATGTATTGGTTGATGGTTTTGAACGCGATATGAATGACCTGAACATTGAAGATATTGAATCTTTTACGGTATTAAAAGATGCCTCGGCAACTGCAATTTATGGTTCGAAAGGTGCCAACGGCGTTATCCTTATTACAACAAAAAGGGGAGCAGCAGGTAAAGTAAATATCGATGTAAAAGTGGAATCTTCATACAACACACGGACTATGACTCCTGAGTTTGTGAATGGAAACACTTATGCAAGCTTACTAAATGAATCTCGTATAACCCGTAACCAGGAGCCGGTTTACCAGCCAGAAGAGTTAGAGATTTTGCGTTTGGGCCTCGATCCTGACCTGTACCCGAATGTAGACTGGAAAGACCTGTTATTGAAAGACGGTGCCATGAGCAAACGTGCTAACATAAACATCAGCGGAGGTGGAGCAACAGCACGGTATTATGTCTCAGCCAGTTATTTGGAAGAGGAGGGAATGTACAACACCGATGCAGGTCTTGTGGGCGACTACAATACAAACGCAAATTACAATCGTTGGACTTATCGTTTAAACACTGACATGAATATTACCAAAACAACTTTATTGAAAGTTGGTGTTTCCGGAACTTTGGGTCGACGCAACAGCCCGGGATTGGGCGATAACGATGTTTGGGGAGAACTGTTTGGTTATTCGCCAATTAGTACACCGGTAATGTATTCGAACGGTTATGTTCCTGCACTGGGAGAAGGAGAGCGGACTAACCCATGGGTATCAGCTACACAAACCGGTTTTAACGAGAACTGGAATAACCGGATTCAAACCAATGTTTCGCTGGAACAGGATTTTGAATGGCTCTTAAAAGGTTTAAGGTTTACCGGACGTTTTGGATATGATACCAATAATAATAATAGCATACGACGCTTAAAATGGCCCGAACAGTGGAAAGCCGAAAGAGCCCGGAATGCAGATGGAGACCTTGTTTTTACGCATATTTCTGATCCTGCAGAAATGCACCAGGAAAGTAGCTCATCAGGAGATCGCAGGGAATTCCTGGATCTAAGATTCAACTGGGATCGTACAATCAAAGATCACCACCTTAGTGGAACATTAAAATATACGCAAGATGCCTATATCAGAACTCAAAACCTGGGTGAGGACATTAAAAATGGAGTGTCGAAACGAAACCAGGGATTGGCAGGTCGTGTAGCTTACAACTGGAAATTGAAGTATTTTGTTGATTACAACTTTGGATATACCGGTTCAGAGAACTTTGCTGTTGGGCATCAGTTCGGTTACTTTCCGGCTTATTCGCTGGCATGGAACGTGGCTGAAGAAAACTTTGTAAAGTCCAATATGAGTTGGATTAATATGTTTAAAATTCGTTATTCGCACGGTAAGGTTGGTAACGATGATATGGGTGATGAACGATTCCCATACCTTTATACGATTGGTGATCAGTATAGGAATGATGATGATAATCTTGTTGATGTAAGTGGTTATCAATGGGCAGATTACAACTTTAGTAATTCTTACGATGGAATGCGGTTTTTGCAAGTGGCATCTCCATACGTAACCTGGGAGGTGGCTACCAAAGACGACCTTGGTTTAGATATTTCGTTGTTTGATAATAAGTTTAGTGCCAATGTAGATTACTTTAAAGAAGAGCGGACAGGTATTTACATGAAACGAAACTACCTTCCGGCAATGGTTGGTTTAGAGAGCGTTCCAAAAGCAAATGTGGGAGCTGTTAGTTCGGAAGGATTTGATGGCCGCTTTGCCTACAATGAAAAGATTGGAGAGGTAAACATGACATTTCGCGGTAACTTCACATACAGTAAAAATGAAATATTGGAGCGGGATGAAGAAAATAGCGTCTATCCGTATCAACAGGAAAAAGGATACCGTGTTGACCAGTCTCGCGGTTTAATTGCCCTGGGTTTATTTGAGGATTACGATGATATTCGCAATAGTCCGAAACAAACCTTTGGAGACTACCAGCCCGGCGACATTAAATACAAAGATGTAAACGGCGACGGTGTTATTGACAATGGCGACGAAGTAGCGATTGGTGCAACACGCCGACCAAACCTAATTTACGGAGCCGGTGTTTCTGCCAATTGGAAAGGACTTGATGTTAATGTATTGTTCCAGGGAGCAGGGAAATCTACTTTTACCCTCACAGGAAAATCAGTATTTGCCTTTAGCGAAGGAGACTGGGGAGTGCCTTTTAAAGATATGATGAGCTCTGATCGATGGATTTCTGCCGATATATCAGGCGATCCTGCCACCGAAAATCCAAATGCCTCATATCCGCGTTTAAGCTACGGAGAAAATGCCAATAACTTTAGGAGTTCTACTTACTGGTTAAGAAATGGATCTTACTTGCGTCTTAAGAATGTTGACTTTGGTTATACCATTCCTAAAAGGATTGTTAACCGATATCATCTTAACAAACTTCGAATTTTTGTTAGGGGTACAAATTTGATAACCTGGTCTGATTTTAAACTTTGGGATCCTGAAATGGGATCGAGAAACGGGGAGAAATATCCGCTTACAAAATCAGTTACCCTTGGTTTAAGTATTAACCTGTAAAATCTTATTGTAATGAAAATTAATAATAATAGAACACTATACTTACTGTTAACTCTGGTATTCGTAACAGGTATTTTTTCGTCCTGTACCGATTACCTGGAGTCTGATCAGTATTTTAAAGACCGAATGACCATTGAAAAGGTATTCTCGAGCAAACCTTATTCGGAACAATGGTTGGCACATGTTTACGATGATATGAAAGGGCAATGTGCAGACGTAGCTAATAAACGTAACACGCCTCACTGTTTTGCCGACGATATGTATTATGGCGGCGATGATGCCGATTTTGGTGTTACCGGTTCCGGAGTGAATTTCTCGTATAATATTTTTCACACCGGTTCATACTCTGAAAACGATAAACAGGGAACCTGGACTCAGGCTTATCGCGGAATTCGCAATGCAACAACCTTTATTCATAATATTTATATGAATACGGAATTAAACGAAGAGGAAATTGCAGATTATCGCGCGCAGGCACGTTTTGCAAGAGCATACTATTATTGGATTCTTTTACGCAAATACGGCCCGATTCCTATCCTGCCGGACGAAGGTATAGATTATAACGACAGCTACGATGAGATTGCTACTCCACGTAGTTCGTACGAAGAATGTGCCGAATATATCAGTAGCGAAATGGTATTGGCAGCACAAGACCTGAAGCTAACACGTGATCCATATACCGAGGTAGCTCGTCCAACAAAAGGGGCAGCACTGGCTGCGCGTGCACAGGCATTATTATTTGCTGCCAGTCCGTTGATGAATGGTAATTCAGACGATTATGCCATGGAACTGGTAGATGATGAAGGTAATCAGTTATTGTCAACAACCTACGATGAAGAGAAGTGGGTAAAAGCTGCTGCTGCCGCCAAAGATGTAATGGAACTTGGTGTATACGAGTTGTTTACCGTAAATTACAAAACATCAGGCAATAGCGCTTATCCAGCAACGATTGATCCTCCTTACGATCCTGAATTCTCTGATAAAGATTGGCCGGAAGGATGGAAAAATATTGATCCGTTTGAATCGTACCGTTCCTTATTTAATGGTACTGCAACTGGTGATAATCCTGAGTTGATTTTTACGCGCGGAGATAACGGAAATGAGCAGGTTGCTGGTATGGTGGCCAATCAATTACCCATTATAGCCGACGGTTGGTCGAACAATGGAGTAACACAAAAGCAAGTTGATGCATATTACTTGAAAGACGGTTCTGACGCTCCGGGAAAAGACCGTGAAATTGGCCGTGGAGATGGCAGTAGCCGTGTAACCGGTTTTGTTACCCCGGAAGATGTGGATGCTGGAATGTACAAACCGCTGCCCGCAGGCGTTTCGTTACAATATGCCGAACGCGAACCACGCTTTTATGCATCGGTAGCTTACAGTGGTAGCATTTGGCACATGCAAAATGCAACCCTGCCACAAGACCGCGAAAAGCAGGTGTTTTATTACCGCGGTGGTGGTAATGGTTACACCAATACGCTGGCTTGGCTTCGTACCGGTATCGGGATGAAAAAATTTGTACATCCGGGCGATACCAATGAAGGTGGTGTGCCTGGTGGTGGCCCATTGGTTGTTCGTAAGCTGGAACCGGCAATTCGTTATGCCGATATTTTGTTAATGTATGCCGAGGCCTTGAACGAGCTGGACGGTACTTATCAAATCCAATCGTGGGATGGAAGTACAACCTATTCAATTGGTCGTGATGTTAACGAAATGAAAAAAGGTATTCGCCCTGTTCGTATACGTGCAGGAGTTCCTGATTATACTGCAGATGTATACGGTGATAAGGATATGTTTCGTGCTACTTTGAAACGCGAACGCCAGATTGAATTGTTGGGCGAAGGAAAACGTTACTACGATTTGCGACGTTGGAAAGATGCGCCTGCCGAAGAATCTTTACCGATATACGGATGTAATGTTCTGATGGATAAAGATAACAGGGAGTTGTTTCATACGCCGGTTAACTCGTGGGGGCTTCAATCAGCTTTCGCTGATAAAATGTGGTTCTGGCCAATTGGTCATAACGAGCTAAAGCGTAATAAACGTCTCACCCAAAACCCCGGTTGGACTTATAATGATTAATTTCAATACAATACGAAGATTAAGAGCCAAAAGCAGTAAAATGAATAGTTTTTGCGGTTTACGGTTCGGGAATTAAAACAATAATCAAATGAAAAAAATATATTATATAGTACTGTTTTTTATGGTTGCGCCGTTTCTTTTCAGCGCCTGCAACGATGAATGGACAGAGGAGCAATACGAGCATTTTGTCTCTTTTAAAGCTCCGTTAAACGACCTGGGTGTGAGTCCTATTTATGTGAGCTACAAAACAGACGAGGTTTCAAATTATAAACTTCCTGTAATTGTTAGTGGGTCAACACTAAATCCTGACGATATAAGTGTAAAGGTGGCGCTTGATCCCGACACTTTAGAGGCACTGAATTACGAGCGCTTTCAAAGCAGAACTGATTTATACTATAAGCAGCTAACTGATTCGTATTTTACGATGCCTGCATCTGTTGATATTAAGGCCGGAGAAGATGTTGCACTATTGAATATCG
Source organism: uncultured Draconibacterium sp. (assembly GCF_963675065.1). Taxonomy (NCBI): domain Bacteria; kingdom Pseudomonadati; phylum Bacteroidota; class Bacteroidia; order Marinilabiliales; family Prolixibacteraceae; genus Draconibacterium; species uncultured Draconibacterium sp. Next base: position 244,517 of record NZ_OY775906.1, read on the forward strand.
ATTTTAATTTTGAGAACATTGATTTGGCAGACAAGTGGATACTTCCGCTGACAATTTTAGACGATACGGAGAATGGCGCTTACACGCCACATCCGAGGAAACACTACAAAAGAGCCCTGTTGCGTGTGATGCCTTTTAATGATTACTCAGGAACCTATGGTGCAGCAAACCTAAAAACCTACATAAAAGGCAGCGAGAATGGTGCACCTATCGTAAAAAGTAATATCCAACTTTATGTTGTTGATGATCATACCGTTTTCTTTTATGCCGGAATGGTTGATGAAGATCGTATAGATCGTCATAATTATAAAGTTTACGCTGAATTTGATCAGGAGACAGATGAAGTGATACTGTATTCTGACAATCCTGATATGGAGTTTCAATCGTACAGCACGCCAACGTATACTGTTGATGAGCAAATGGATGTTACCCGTCCATACTTGTTAAAACGTACAACAATTGTACAAGGAATTGACTTCAGTTTTAAAGACTATTCAACATCAGACGTTGTGGATTATAATTTTACCGTTCGTGGTCAGATAGCTATGGAACGTAGAATTAATACACAAATACCAGACGAAAATCAGGCGATTGAATGGTAAACTCTTTATAGCTATTAAACCGGATATTACCAGCGTGTAGTATCCGGTTTTATTCTATCTTTTTGTTAGTTTTCCGATTCATTTAAACAATAGATAACAGAAAATAAAGACACAAATGATAAACAGAATTGGATTTTTTGCTTTGGTTTTGATGTGCAGTTTCATGCTGAGTGTAAGTGCACAAACTTTCGATCCGGTAAGCTACGTAAGTACTTTGGTGGGGACTAACTCAAAATACGAACTATCAACCGGAAATACCTATCCGGCAACAGCACTGCCCTGGGGAATGAATTTTTGGTCGCCACAAACCGGAAAAATGGGCGATGGCTGGATGTACAAATACACCGCCGATAAAATCAGAGGATTTAAACAAACCCACCAACCCAGTCCGTGGATGAACGATTACGGCCAGTTTTCGATAATGCCCGGTACCGGAAAATCTGTATTTAACGAAGATGAACGTGCAAGTTGGTTTACACACAAGGCAGAAGTAGCCAAGCCATATTACTACAGCGTTTATTTGGCCGATGTAGATGTGACTACCGAAATTGCACCTACCGAGCGGGCAGCTATTTTCCGTTTTACCTTTCCCGACAGCGAAAACTCGTACGTGGTGACCGATGCTTTCGATCGCGGTTCGTATGTAAAAATAATTCCCGAAGAGAATAAAATTATCGGCTACACAACACGCAACAGCGGCGGTGTACCTGATAATTTTAAAAACTACTTTGTAATTATATTTGATAAGCCATTCGCGAACTATGCAGTTGTAAAAGACGGCGAAATAACAAATGGAGAAAAGGTATTCGAAGGCAACCATGCCGGAGCAGTTATTGGTTTTACTACGTCGAATAATGAACAGGTGCATGCGCGGGTGGCTTCGTCTTTCATCAGCGAAGACCAAGCTGAACTTAATCTGAAAGAGCTAGGAAACGAAGGTTTTGATGAGATTGCAGAAAAGGGAAAAGCCCGCTGGAACGAAGTATTAGGTAAAATAAAAGTAGAGGATGATAATATCGATAATCTGCGTACTTTCTATTCCAACTTGTACCGGACGGTTTTGTTTCCACGAAATCTTTCAGAAATTGATGCCAACGGAAATGTAGTGCATTACAGCCCTTACAACGGGAAAGTATTAACTGGCTATATGTTTACCGATACCGGTTTTTGGGATACCTTCCGCAGTTTGTTTCCTTTCCTGAATTTTGTCTATCCATCAGAAAATGTGAAAATGCAGGAAGGCCTGGTGAACGCCTACAAAGAAAGTGGTTTTCTTCCTGAATGGGCAAGCCCCGGGCATCGAAGTATTATGGTGGGTAACAACTCGGCTTCGGTAGTGGCCGATGCCTATTTAAAAGGCCTGCGCGGTTACGACATTGAAACCTTGTGGGAAGCTTTGAAGCACGGAGCTAATAACGTTCACCCAAAAGTTGCAGCATCGGGAAGAACAGGCTACAAAGAGTACAATAAATACGGTTATATTCCGAATGATGTAAAGATCAGACAGAACGTTGCACGTACATTGGAATATGCTTACGACGACTGGACAATTTATGCTTTAGGAAAGGCTTTAGGAAAACCCGAAAGCGAAATTGGTATTTACGCCGAACGGGCAATGAACTACAAAAATCTGTACAACCCAAAAAATAAACTGATGGCCGGAAGAGCTGTAGACGGCTCCTTTTCCGATTCATTTAACCCAACCGACTGGGGCCGCGATTTCACCGAAGGAAACAGCTGGCATTATTCATGGTCGGTATTTCACGATCCGAAAGGTTTGATGACCCTGATGGGCGGACGCGAAGAATTTGTTACCATGCTCGATTCGGTTTTTATTATCCCCGGTTCAAAAGGAATGGACAGCCGCGGAATGATTCACGAAATGCGCGAAATGCAGGTGATGGATATGGGCCAGTACGCACACGGAAACCAACCTATTCAGCACATGGTTTACCTTTATAACTACGCCGGCGAACCTTGGAAAACGCAATATTGGGCACGCGAAATAATGGACAAACTGTACTCTGCAGCGCCCGATGGATATTGCGGCGACGAGGATAATGGCCAAACTTCGGCCTGGTATGTTTTTTCTTCGCTTGGTTTTTATTCAGTTTGTCCCGGCAGTAATGAGTATATTTTGGGATCGCCGTTGTTTAATAAAGTAAGCATTGAGCTTGAAAACGGTAACGAGATTTCGATTAACGCGATGGATAATTCGAAAGAAAACCGTTATGTTGCTGATATGGAGCTGAACGGTAAAAAATATACCAAAAACTATCTGACTCATGATGATTTGATGAAAGGCGCAGTAATCAATTTTAAAATGAGCGATACACCAAATAAAAAACGAGGAGTGAGTGAAAGTGATTTTCCGTATTCATTTTCAAATGAGCGCTAATCGATTTTGATTTATAAAACAATAATTAATACTACATTAAAATAACAATTATGCTTAAATCAACTATCAACAAAATCCTGACTGTTTTTACAATTGCAGCTCTTTTGGGAGCTTGCAGTTCGCAGTCGGAAGTAACACAAAATGAAGAGGCGGGCGCAGAATTTCGTGCTCCGGCTTATCCGTTAATAACCATCGATCCATACACAAGTGCCTGGTCGATGTCGGATAATTTATTTGATACCCCTGTAAAACACTGGACAGGTCGGAACCATTCATTGATCGGCGCCATTCGTGTCGATGGTAAAACGTATCGTTTTTTGGGAAAAGAAGAAATTCCCTTGGAACCGGTTGTGGCAAATGCCAAGTTTGAAGCCTGGGACGGAAAATACGTAACAAAAAAACCTGCTTCTGGCTGGGAAAAACCAGAATTTAACGCTACCTCGTGGAAAAGCGGAAAGGCAGCTTTTGGTACACCAAATATGAGTGAAACAGCAACTCCTTGGGAAACCGAGCATATTTGGGTACGTCGCCAATTTACCATGCCCGAAGTTAGCGATGAAAGCGATTTGTTCCTGGTTTATTCGCACGACGATGATTTTGAATTATACCTGAATGGAAAAGAAATTGTAAATACCGGCAACCGTGCAAAAAGCAACGTGGTGCTTAAGCTCGACAGAAACCTGTTAAACATTGGCGGAGAAAATACTATCGCTGCTCATTGTTGGGATCGTGGTGGTTTGGCTTATGTTGATTTCGGCATTTTTAAAGAGAGCGAAATAAAACCTGTTTTTGCTCAAACAGCTGTTCAAAATAGCGTAAAAATTACCGCCACACAAACCAAATACGATTTTACTTGTGGTCCGGTAGATTTGCGTGTAGAGTTTGTTTCACCTTTGTTGATGGACGACCTGGACCTGCTTTCCCGTCCGGTAAACTATATCAATTACGAAGCGGTTTCAACCGATGGTAAATCACACTACGTGGAAGTTTATTTCGAGGCTACTCCCGAGTGGGCGGTAAACGAATTAAACCAGGAAGTAGAAGTTACAAGCGGAAAAACGGGCAACGTTAGTTTCTTAAAAACAGGAACTACTGAACAACCTGTTCTGGCAAAGAAGGGTGATAATATCCGCATCGACTGGGGATATTTCTATCTGGCATCGCCTGAAGCTGAAAATAAAACACTGGCAATCGGTGATTTTGCCAGTATGAAAATGGCGTTTATCGAAAGCGGAAAAGTGAATGTGGGACTGGAAAAAACAACTGCTGTATTATCGAAATCAATGCCGGCACTGGCTTGTTCCGATGCCATTGGCGAAGTTTCAGCAAAGCCTGCAAAAGGCTATGTAATGCTGGCATACGACGATATTGAGTCGATCCAGTATTTTGGCGATAACCTGAAAGCCTGGTGGACAAAAGATGGTAAGGTAAGTTTTGATGCGGCTCTAACTTCAGCGGCAAACGATTACCAAAATATTATGGAGCGTTGCGATGCTGCTGATAAAGCTATTCACGAGGAAGCGCTTGCCGCAGGTGGCGAAAACTATGCACGTTTATGTTTGCTGGCTTATCGTCAGTCGATTGCCGCACACAAACTGGTAAAAGACACTGAAGGAAACATTCTTTTCCTTTCAAAAGAAAACTTTAGCAACGGTTCAATCGGTACGGTTGACGTAACTTACCCATCAGCGCCATTATTCCTGAAATACAATCCGGAATTATTAAAAGGAATGTTGAACCCGATTTTTTACTATTCAGAAAGTGGAAAGTGGACCAAGCCTTTTGCGGCTCATGATGTGGGTACTTATCCATTAGCCAATGGACAAACATACGGCGGCGATATGCCGGTTGAAGAATGTGGGAATATGCTGATCCTGACAGCGGCTATTGCCGATGTTGAAGGAAATGCCGATTATGCAAATGAGCACTGGGAGGTGCTTACTGTGTGGGCCAATTACCTGATGGAAAACGGACTTGATCCGGAGAATCAATTGTGTACCGACGATTTTGCCGGTCACTTTGCACACAATGTAAACCTTTCGGCAAAAGCAATTATGGGAATTGCCAGTTATGGAAAACTGGCAGAAATGTTGGGTAAAACAGATGTGGCCGAAAAATATACTTCTGAAGCAAAAAGTATGGCGCAGGAATGGATGAAGATGGCCGATGATGGCGATCACTATCGTTTAACTTTTGATAAACCGGGAACCTGGAGCCAGAAATACAACATTGTTTGGGACAAACTGCTTGGTCTTGGAATTTTCCCGTCGGAAGTGGCACAAACCGAAATTGCCTATTACCTCACGAAACAAAACACATACGGTTTGCCGTTAGACAACCGCAGAACGTATACAAAATCGGATTGGATTGTATGGACAGCTACTTTAGCTGACGATACCGAAACTTTCCAGAAATTTATCGATCCGGTTTACGAATTCGTTACCAAAACACCCGACCGTGTTCCAATGACCGACTGGTACGAAACACCAACCGCAACTCAGGTTGGATTCCAGGCGCGCTCTGTTGTTGGCGGATATTTTATTAAAATGCTGGAAAAATAATCAGTAAATAATTTCAGTTTGGACAGTCTGGAATTGTAGTTTAGTTATAGTTAGCGATCAAATTATTTTGATTAAAATCTCCGGGAATTATTTCCCGGGGATTATTTTTTTATTCTACTGTTGCAGCTGACAAAATCATTACCATACAAACTAATGTGGAGCAAATAAATACCAACAGTATTGGTGCTTTTGGCACTCGTTGAAGCCGGAATTTATCCACGCAATAGTTAACGAAAACCAATAACAATGAATACAAGAAGAGATTTTTTAAAAGCAAGTGCATTAACAGTTGCCGGAATCGGAATTGCCGGAGGCTCATCGGTTTTGGCGGCTTCCGGTAGAAAAAACTACGTAACGAATCGTCCGGCAGCAGGTGAGCGTAATTTTGTGTCGAAGGCAGTGGAAGAAACAATTGCAGCAGCAAAAGCAAAAATTAAAGATCCGAAACTGGCGTGGATGTTCGAAAACTGTTTCCCGAATACTCTGGATACAACAGTAGAGCACGGAACACTGAACGGTAAACCCGATACGTTTGTAATTACAGGTGATATTCATGCCATGTGGTTGCGCGATTCAACTGCACAGGTTTGGCCGTATATGCCACTGGCCAATCAGGATGACGAATTAAAAACGTTGCTTGCCGGCGTTGTTCATCGTCAAACAAAATGTGTTTTGCTCGATCGTTATGCCAACGCTTTCAACAAAACAAAGGAAGAAGAAGTGCACTGGATGAGCGATATGACGGATATGAAACCCGGTTTGCACGAACGCAAATGGGAAATTGATTCGTTGTGTTACACCGTTCGTCTGGCCTACAACTACTGGAAAACTACCGGTGATAAAAGTGTTTTTGATGCTGACTGGCAAAAAGCGGCAGCTCTGATTGTAAAAACATTTAAAGAACAGCAACGCAAAGATGGCCTTGGGCCTTATAAGTTTCAGCGCGAAACTCCTCAGCAATTAGATACCGTTGCCAATCATGGTTATGGTCGTCCACTAAAACCTGTTGGTCTGATCAACTCAACGTTCCGTCCTTCGGATGATGCCACAACCTATGGCTTTTTAATTCCTTCAAACATTTTTGCGGTTGTATCATTGAACCAAATGGCTGAAATCAGCAATGAAGTGACAGGTGATAAGGCCTTTGCAAAAGAATGTTTGGCTTTATCAAAAGAAGTAGATGCGGCAGTTAAGGAATATGCAATTGTAGAGCATAAAAAATACGGAAAAGTGTATGCCTTTGAGGTAGATGGTTTTGGTAACCATACTTTTATGGACGATGCCAATGTACCAAGTTTGCTGGCTTTGCCTTACCTGGGATTGCTTGAAAAGGAAGATAAAATTTACCAAAATACCCGCCAACTGGTTTGGAGCGAAGACAACCCTTATTTCTTCAAAGGAAAAGCTGCGGAAGGAATTGGCGGCCCTCACGTAGGTTACGATATGGTTTGGCCAATGAGTATTATTATGCGTGCCATGACCAGTTCTGATGATAAAGAAATCAGCTGGTGTATTAAAACATTGCGCGATACCGATGCCGACACCGGTTTTATGCACGAAACTTTCCACAAAGATGATCCTGCAAACTTTACCCGTTCGTGGTTTGCCTGGGCAAATACTTTGTTTGGCGAGTTGGTTTTAAAATTAATTAACGAGGGTAAAGAAAACCTGTTGGCATAAAACAAAAGAGGCACTTAAAACTTGATTTTAGGTGCCTTTTCACTTTTCTTATTCCATCTTTAATTATCCAGCTCAGCTCGAATAATTGTAGCGATATACAATTAATTTTCTATTTTCACCAAAGCTAATCTAACTAATGGACCATTGGGGATGAGTTCTATTGAATCAAATATTTCGATTAACCTCTTACTGTTCAGAAGTGGCGATGAACAAGTTTTTAAGCTTATTTTTGAAAACAATTACGAAAGAATTGTAGGTTTTTGCATGCAGTTTATTCCCGATCGCGAAGAGGCAAAAAATATTGCTCAGCAAGCTTTTGTAAAACTATGGACCAATAGAGAAGAGGTTAATACTTTAAATGGAATCAGAGCTTTTCTGTATACCGCCGCAAAAACAGAGTGCCTGAACTTCTTACGTCACGAAAAGTATATACAGAACTACCAAAAAAATACACTTGAGAACCGGGAAAAGATTTTGAATCAGGAAATTCTGGAATCTTTTAAATTCGACAAACTTGAATACCAGGAACTCGAAGAAATGATTCAAAATGCGCTTGAGAAACTACCTGAAAAATGCCGGCAGGTTTTCGTGAAAAGTCGATTCGAGTACAAAAAAAACCGTGAGATTGCTGAAGAATTAGGAATAGCGCAAAAATCCGTTGAGTCGAACATTACCCGTGCTCTCAAAATTCTTCGGAAGGAACTAAAAGATATCCTTCCTCTGGTTTTGTGGATGTTTTAATCCTTACTTGTGAATATGACTTTTTATAATCCGGCTTAACCATAAATTTATTCTAAAAATATTTTTCTGAATTTTTTTCTGTTTTAGTAAAGGGTAGTAAACGATTTATGTGTACAAATAGTAATAACGACAAATATGGACAACAGTATCATACAGAAATACCTTAGGGGAGAAGCTAGTAAAAAAGAGAAGGAACAACTATTTAACTGGTTGGATGAGAGTGTTTCTAATAAGGAAGAGTTTATCGAAATAAAAAAAATATGGGCTTTAACTTCGCGTGAAAAGAATATCGAAGCTAAAACCTGGAATGATATTAAACCATCAGAATTTACACAGGCAAAAACAAAAACACTACAACACTGGTTGGCACGAGCGGCTATTTTCCTGCTACTGGTTAGTTGTGGCGCTGTTGCTGGTCATATTATTTCAAAAAAATCTGAAACCCCGATCTATTCACAGATGTACACTGTTATTTCTCCGGCAGGGCAAATGACCAATATTGAATTACCCGACGGTACATTGGTGATGCTCAACTCAGGAACAAAAATTCAGTATTCAAATGAATTTGCAAAAGGAGATCGTCAGGTTTATCTTGAAGGTGAAGCATTTTTTGATGTCCAAAAGGATGTTGATCACCCATTTACGGTGACATCAGATTTTCTCGGAATACGCGTGTATGGTACTTCCTTTAATATTCAGGCTTACCCCGAGGATAAGGAATTTACCGCAACATTGGTTGAAGGAAGTATCGGACTTCTTGATCAGAATGGCAATGAACTGGAGAAACTGGTGCCGGGAGAAAAGGCGTACTTTGAAGACAGCGAATCGACGCTTCAAATTATGAAAGTGGATACCAATATGTACACTTCGTGGAAAGAAGGCCTGGTAACCTTTAGAGATGAAAAAATGAAAGACATTGCCAAACAAATTGAGCGTTGGTATAATGTTGAAATTATCATTCAGAAAGAAGGACTTGGAGATGAACGCTACTTTGGTTCCATCCTAAAAAACAAACCAATCGATCAAATTCTGGAAGTGTTTAAGTTAACCATTTCACTTGATTATGAAATTATCCCCAGGGCGGATAAACCAACTCTCATTTACTGGAAATGAAACAATAGTAAACTTAAAAACGAATAATAGCTTATGAACAAATCTAACACGTCCTAAAAAACAACAGGCCAAAAATACTGCAAATATTTTTAGCCTGCTCAGCTGTACCCGTACGCCAATACCGGTACAACCTTGATAAATAAAACTTAGTATTTACCAATAACATGTCAAATTTATGAAAAAAACAGACAAGTACCCTTGTTTGCGGGGGCAACTAAAAAAAGTTTTAATGATTATGAAACTAACGACTTTTCTAATCCTGTTATTAACCTTAAATGTGTTTGGCGAATCGTACGCACAATCCACAAAAATATCGATGGCAATGGAAAAAGCCACGGTAAAAGAGGTTATTGAGCAAATCGAAAACGAAACGGAATTCTACTTCATGTTGAAGTATGATGATCACCTAATGAACAGACAAATTGATGTTAACTTTAATGATGCCAACATTCACGATGTTCTTGCGCAGCTTTTTGAAAAAGACCAATACAATTATCAGATTATTGACCGCTACATTGCAGTAACTCCGGTTAACGAGAATAATATTGATGCAGTTGATCAGGCAACAGTAAATGGTATTGTAACTGACGAAGATGGGGAAGTTTTGCCTGGTGTGACCGTAATATTTAAAGGTACAACTGTCGGAACTGTAACTGATTTTAATGGCTACTACGAATTGCCGGTAACAGACGGAAAAGTTCTTGTATTTTCATTTATAGGAATGAAAACACAGGAAATAAGCCTGGAAGGACAGTCGAAAATTGACGTAACGCTTGAGGTAGATGCCATTGGAATTGAAGAAGTAGTAGCAATTGGTTACGGAGTTGTTAAAAAGAGCGACTTAACCGGTTCGGTTTCATCTTTGAACAGAGATGATATGAATACCAGCGGTGTTTCATCGGTAGATGAAATGATACAAGGTAGAACACCTGGTGTGCAGGTTGTTCAATCAAGTGCAGAACCAGGTGGCGGAATGTCGATCAGAATTAGGGGAGCCGGTTCAATCAATGCCAGCTCTAGTCCGCTTTATGTAATTGATGGTTTACCAATTGACAACGGCCAGATTATTTCAGGTTCAGGAGCCGATATTCCAGGGTCAAGAGCACCAAGAAATCCTTTAAGCTCTATAAATCCGGCAGATATTGAATCCATCGAAATTCTAAAAGATGCATCGGCAACTGCAATTTATGGTGCCCGCGGTGCAAACGGAGTAATTATTGTAACCACAAAAAGTGGAAAAGAAGGCACTTTCAATGTCAATTACAATGGCTACGTAGGTACACAATCTGCTGCCAATACTGTAGGTCTACTTTCTGCCGAGGAGTATATGACTGTCTTAAATGATATTTTAGATGAAGGTGGTGGTAACCCCGAAGAACGTATTACTGGCATACAAGGGGAAGGAACAGATTGGCAGGATGAGGTAATGCGCAGTGCTTTGATTCAAAGCCATAACCTTTCTTTTTCAGGAAATAATGGAAAAACAAGTTTCTACTCCTCTCTTAATTATTTTAATCAGGAAGGTATTGTTGTAAACTCTGCATTTAAACGTTACGATGCACGTTTAAACCTACAGCACAAAGTAAACAAATTTACATTAGGAGTGAATTTTACTACATCGTATACTCAGGATGAATATTTGGCCTTTGGATATGCAATTAATGAAGAAGCTGGTGCGTTATACGCCGCTTTAAACTTCGATCCTACACTTCAGGTGTATAATGAAGATGGTACATATCAAATATCTCCATACATAACCACCGACAACCCAATGGCTCTTGCAACAGGAAAGGATGGTTTTGGAAATACCTACCGAACATTAGGTAGTTTTTACGGTCAATACGAAATTCTTCCCGGCTGGACTGCCAAACTTAACGGTGGTTTTGATGTGCAAACAAGTCGTAGGGATTCTTATGTTGACCGAACTACAAAAAATGGAGCCGGTGCCGGAGGAATTGGAACAATTATCAACGGGATTAAAACCAATTACTTGTTTGAAGGTACATCAACTTATATGAAAGATTTTGATGAAAACAACAGCATGACTTTGATGGGCGGGGTAACATACCAGGCCTTTAATACCGATCGCTCAACAATGAGTGCCAGAAATTTTCCAAACGATATTACAAAAACCTGGGATATGGATGCCGGGGATCCAACTTTGTTTCAGGAATACAGTAATAAATCGACCTATAAACTGTTATCGTATATTGCGCGGGCAAATTACAATTATAAAGATAAATACCTGTTTACAGCCACATTTAGAGCTGATGGTTCATCGCGTTTTGGTGAAAACAATAAATTCAGTTACTTCCCATCATTAGCTGGTGCATGGAAAATGCACGAGGAGGATTTTATTAAAGAGCTGAATACTTTTAGCCTTTTAAAACTCAGAGGTAGCTGGGGTATTACCGGTAACCAGGGAATTGGTAATTACCAGTCCCTAACCACATTTGCCACAGGACCAACGGCTATACTTAATGGCCAAAAAACAACTACACTTGATCCGTCAAGAATTGGTAACCCTGAATTGAAATGGGAAACTACCGAACAAATAAACTTTGGTGTCGACATGGGATTTTTTGATAACCGTATTTACACCACCTTTGATTTTTACTCAAAAGAAACAAGTGATATGTTGTTAGCACTTCCGGTTCCTTCATCTACCGGATTTAACAATGTGCTACAAAATATCGGAAGTATCCGTAACCGGGGTTTCGAATTCATGCTAGAAACGCGAAACCTCGTGGGAGAGTTCAAATGGAACACCAACTTTAACTTCTCTACCATTAAAAATGAAGTATTGGATTTAGGCCCTATTCCTGAAATTATTCACGCTGGAGCCGGATGGACAAATGGTATTGCTTTGATCAGGGAAGGAGAGCCTTTAAATTCATTCTATGGTTACGAAGTTGAAGGTGTTTGGCAGCTTGACGACGATTTTAGTATTACTACAGATCCTGTAGAACCGGGCGATACAAAATACAAAGACCAGTTAACAGTTGATACTGATGGTGATGGTGTGCCGGATGCAACGGATGGTAAAATTAACGACAACGATCGGGTTATACTCGGAAATTCATTCCCGACATTTACCTGGGGATTATCCAATAATCTTTCATACAAAGGATTTGCGTTAAACTTCTTTTTCGAGGGAGTACATGGAATTGAAATGCTGAATAATAATTTGGTTGATAGCTATTTCCCGGTCAATTTCCGACGAAATAAATTAGCAGAACCATACATGAACAGGTGGACTGCAGATAATCCAACGAATGAATATCCTTCGTTCGTAAATCCAAACGGACAGGGAAATAAAGCAGTTAATACTACAACGGTTGAAGATGCCTCATATATTCGCTTAAAAACCGTTAAGTTGAGTTACAACTTTAAACTGAACAATAAAGTTCTGAAAACAGCAAACGTATATGTTACCGGACAAAACCTGTTTACAATTTCAGATTACTCTGGATTCGACCCATCGACCAACTCAAATGGAAATCCGAGTTTGAAAATTGATTATAATTCATATCCGGTTGCCAGAACCTACATGATTGGTTGTGAAATAGGATTCTAAACACTAAAAAAGATTTAATTATGAAAAAGAATATATTATATATACTAACTCTGATCCTCGGACTGTTTTTCACAAACAGTTGCGAAAATATTCTGGAAGAAGAAGTTTATTCCGAATTAGATCCTGATGGATTATTTAATGATGTTATTGGTGCCGAAGCTGTACTTTATGCTGCTTATGCTGAATCTCAGTTGGTGGGGTGGAACGGAAAAAGTTTGTTAAACCTCGAGGAGTGGTGTACAGATATAGAGTGGGAGACCGGTGGTGGTGAAAATCGTACAGCCGTTCTGATGATCAATTTCACATGGGATGCGTCAACAGAGTGGATTAGAAATTTGATGTGGAGAGGACCATACAGAGGGATAAGAGATGCCAATACAATACTCGATAATATCGATGAATCAACTTTGGCCGAATCAGATAAGAAGTTGATAAAAGCCGAAGCACGTTTTGTTAGAGCAACTGAATACTATTACTTGTACAATTATTTTGGACCGGTTCCGTTGCGCACCAGTACAAGCCAGGAGATGGAATTGCCACGTACTACTGAACAAGAGATGTTGACTTTTCTTGAAACTGAATTCTCGGAAATTGTTTCAGATTTGCCCAATCCGGGAGATGAAAAAGCTTATGGACGTGCCCATAAAGGAGCCGCATTAGCATTCTTATGTAAGTTTTATTTAAATACCAAGCAATGGCAAAAATGTGCCGATGCTGCTACTGATTTAACCGATTTGGGATATTATGAACTCTACCCCGATTACACAGAGTTGTTTAAAGTTGAGAACGAACGCAATAAAGAATATATTTGGGTTCACCAGGCTGTGGTTGAAGGACCGGGGAATAATTATATTAACGGAGCGTTTCCGATTGGTTTTTCAATAGATCCCAAAACTGGTTTTACCTGGACTTCGAACATGCGAAACTGGGCTGCTCAATATCGCTTGTACGATTCGTTCTATAATTCTTTTGAAGAGGGGGATCAAAGAAAAGAACTGATATTATCTGAATACATCAATAAAAAAGGAAATACAGTTTCCTTATTGAATGCAAATAATACCCGATCTTTTAAATGGTGGCCCGATGTAAACGCACAGGGAAACGAACACGGTAATGATATTCCACAAATCAGGTACTCCGATATTCTTTTGGCAAGAGCTGAGGCACTTAACGAACTTAACGGGCCAAATCAGGAATCGATCGATTTGATCAATATGGTTAGAAACAGAGCTGATCTGGGCGACCTTCAGGTATCCGATTTTGCTTCTAAAGACGAATTAAGAGATCATATTCTCAGTGAACGAGGTTGGGAGTTTTATAGCGAAAGAAAAAGACGTCAGGATTTGATTCGCCACGGTAAATTCGTTATTTCGGCTCAAGAAAGAGGAATAACAAATGCACAGGACTACCATGTGCGCATGCCAATCCCTCAAGTTGAAATTGATGCCAATCCGATGTGTGAACAAAATCCGGGTTATTAAAATAGTAGAAGGTTAGATTAGTTAGTTTATAAAAGTGTATAGGGTGCCCGGAAATTCGGGGCCCTATGCATTTTCTTCCTATAAAATTGATATTAGGTATATGTATAAAGTGCTGAATTTATTTGTGTTTGGCTTGTTATTCTGTAGCGTAAATTGCAAGGCTACAATGGATAATAACCAGAAAAATGCTAACAAGCCAAACATAATAATAATACTTGCCGACGATGAGGGATGGGGAACAACCTCCGTTCAAATGGATGAAAATATTCCGTCTTCAGCAAGCGACTTTATTCGGACACCAAACCTGGAAAGGCTGGCAAATAGTGGGATTATTTTTTCCAATGGCTATGCGGCTCACCCCAATTGTTCGCCAACACGGGCAAGTATTCAAACCGGAAAAACGCCTGCACAGTTGAGAATGACCGACATTGTAGACCGGCACGATGGGCCATTCTTTAAAGGAAATAAACTTATTCCGCCTTATCATGTGTACGGCTTGCCAAAAGAAGAGCTTACATATGCCGAAATCATTAAGTCAAATTTGCCCGAGTACCGGACGGCGCATTTCGGGAAATGGCATCTCGCTGCTGGCGGACCGCAGGCTCATGGTTTTGATGCCAGCGATGGCGAAACTACCAATAGAGAAGGAAATCAAAATATTGAAGGAAATCCGAAAGATATATTTGGCATTACCAACCGGGGAATAAAATGGATGACTGAACAGGTAAACAGCGGGCACCCTTTTGTTATGCAACTATCGCATTATGCCACACATTTAGGAATGGAGGCTAAAAAGGAAACGATTGAAAAAGTTGGGAATTATCCTTCGGGTAAGCGTCACGATTTGGTAAAATTTGCTGCAATGGCAGAGGATCTCGATAAGGGAGTCGGAATGCTGTTGGATGAAATTAAAAATCTTGGTATCGAAGACAACACCTATGTTGTTTACCTTGCCGATAACGGGACTTATCCAACAAAAAATACGGCAAATATAAATGGCCCTTTGCATGGCTGGAAAGCTACCTTATGGGAAGGAGCAATTAGAGTGCCTTTTTTCATTAGCGGACCGGGAATTAAGCATCGGTACTCATCATCTCCGGTAACCAGTTGCGATATCTATCCAACTATTTGCGATTGGCTGAACATTAAAGAGATGCCCGAGGGGCTGGATGGTGGAAGCCTGCTTTCGATCCTTGCTGATAGCGATGCGAAGGTAAACAGGGAAAATGATTTTCAGCTTTTTTATTTTCCGCATTATCAGCATCAAAAAGGAATGCATCCTGCAGTGGCAGTTATTAAAGACCACTACAAACTGATAAAATATTATGAAGATAATTCAGAATACCTGTTTGATCTTGAACAGGATCCGTTGGAATTAAACAACATTGCAGCATCAAATCAACAGGTTCTCGCTGAGTTAAATCAAAATATCGACAGTTATTTTAAAGCGCATGATATTCAACTCCCTGAAAAGAACATTGATTATGATGTGAAGACTGATCCGGGTAGAAAATACTTTGATATTAAAGAGCGATTGATAAAAGAATCATACTTTATTATTCAATAGAGGCAGGGGTATGATTAATTTGAGCATTGTATTAGTATAGATATTTAATTAATGTGTTTTTCAAAAAAAGTGTTTGATAAATTAAACGTATGAAACGAACATGAATTTTCATTCTTCAAATTCACAAACCTGCCTATCGCAGGAAGGTAAGAAGAATTAAAATTCATTGAGAATTACATTGAATGCAAATGAAACTAACAATTTTAGTGAGATGAAAAGAACTTTGAAACTGGAACTATTGCTGACGATAATTGCAATTTTTGTGTTAGCATTTAATGGTAATGCTGAAAATAAAAAGGGGAGTCCCAATATCCTGATAATAATGGCCGACGACTGTACACACAGCGATCTGTCACTTTATGGTGGAACAAATGTACAAACACCACAAATTGATAAACTGGCTTCGCAGGGTCTGACCTTTAATAATGCCTTTGTCACCATGTCGATGTGCGTGCCTTGCCGTGCCGAATTATATACCGGCTTGCAACCGGTTAGTAGCGGTGTTTGCTGGAACCATGCAATTGCCCGCACCGGAACCCAAAGTATTGTTCATCATCTTGGCGAACTGGGTTATCGTGTTGGTATTACCGGTAAAGTACATGCCGATCCACGCAGTGTATATCCTTTTGAAATAGTTAAAGGAGTTGAAGACAATTGTGTTTCGACAACTGCAAAATACGATGCCGCCGGCATGAGAGAATTTATGGCTCGCGATAATAAGCAGCCTTTCTGTATGGTGACTGCTTTGGTGGTACCACATATCCCATGGACGGTTGGCGATCCATCGCATTTTAATCCCAAAGAATTAAAACTCCCTCCGTACCTGGCTGATAACAAGGCAACACGTACCGAATTCGCCAAATACCTGGCCGAAATTGAGGTGCTTGACCAACAAATCGGAGAAACATTAGCCTTGCTTGATGAGCTGGATATTGCCGATAATACGATCGTAATTTTCACATCGGAACAAGGTGCGCAGTTGCCATTTTGTAAATGGACCAACTGGAACAATGGTGTGCACACCGGATTTGTTGTGCGCTGGCCCGGAAAAGTAGAAAGTGGTGTCCGCACTGATGCGCTTATTCAGTACAACGATGTACTGCCAACTTTACTGGAGGCCGTAGGAAGTAAAACCAAAGCCGAATTTGATGGAAGCAGCTTTTTACCCGTCCTGCTCGGAGAAAAAGATTCGCACCGCGATTATGCCTACTTTATGCATAACAACGTGCCCGAAGGTCCGGCATATCCCATTCGATCGGTTACCGATGGTAAGTATCACTACATTCGGAATCTTAGCCCTGAGAGTCTTTATATCGAACGGCACCTGATGGCACGCATGCCATTGAATAAATATTGGCCATCGTGGGTTTACGATGCCTCGGATGATTCTGAAATCCTTGATCTGGTAACCCGTTACCAGAAACGCCCGGCGGAAGAACTTTATAATTTGCTTGATGATCCGGACGAGATGAAGAACCTGAGCAATCAGAAAGATGTAAATGGTATTCAGAAAAAGCTTTCGAAGGAACTGGACAAATGGCTGAAAGAGCAGGGTGATCCGGGGGCCAAACTCGATACTTACGAAGAACTACAAAATGCAAAAAAAGGCAAGCATTTTAAAGCGTTAAATGATTGAACTGGCATTTTTTGATTGGAAATTCCATGGAAATGAAATTTCTAATTTATTAAATGATTTTACCCGTTCTATGATTTAATATCCAGATAGAAATTTACCAGATAGATAATTTTGCATAAACAGATAGAAAAGATGAAGAAGATTAAATTTAATTTGACAGCTATAGTTCTGTTAATCAGCTTAGGACTTTATGCCCAGGACTGGCAACCGACAGGCGATAGAATTAAAACGCGCTGGGCTGAAACAGTAAGCCCTGATAACGTGTGGAAAGAATACCCACGTCCACAAATGGTACGTCCCGAATGGCTTAGCCTGAACGGACTTTGGGAATATGCAGTAACATTTAAGAACGTTGGAAAACCTGAAACCTGGGAACAAAATATCCTGGTTCCTTTTGCGTTGGAAACACCACTTTCAGGTGTTGGAAGAAGAATTGAATCGAACGAGGTGATCTGGTATAAAAGGTCTTTTGAACTGTCGCCAAAAGCAAACGAACGCCAGTTGTTAAATTTCGAAGGTGTTGATTACAAATGTATGGTTTGGGTTAATGGCGAACTAGCCGGTTCGCATGTTGGTGGTAACCTGCCTTTCTCGTTTGATGTAACCGATTTGGTTAAACCGGGCGAAAACGAAGTAAAACTTCGTGTGATCGACGGAACCGATGATTTTGACTTATACCAGTTACGCGGAAAACAAAAGCGTGATAACGGTGGTATCTGGTACACACCATCTTCTGGAATTTGGGCACCGGTATGGATTGAAACGGTTCCTGAAACCTATATTCAGTCGGTGAAACTTTTGGCCGATATGTATGGCGAATTAAAAGCAGAAGCAACAATTGGCGGTTTACAACAAAAAGCCCAACTGCAGGTTAGCGTTTTTGATAACGACGAGCTTGTGGCACAAAAAAAGGGACTGTGTACCGAGGTGTTGTTAAGCGTAAAAAATGCTAAACTTTGGTCGCCATCTTTTCCAAAATTATACGATCTGAAAATTGAATTGCTTGACGAAGACGGGAAAGTACTTGATGTCGTAACTTCCTATGCCGGATTCAGAACAGTAGGAAAAGCCTGCGATGCTGAAGGAAACTGGCATTTCACTTTAAACGGCGAAAAAATCTTTCATTTAGGACCACTCGATCAGGGATGGTGGCCCGAAAGCTTTCTGCTTCCTCCTTCAGATGAGGCCATTGTTTGGGAAATGGATTTTCTGAAAAAGGCAGGATTTAACATGATCCGTAAGCATAAAAAAGCCGAAATCCGCAGGTATTATTATCATGCCGACCGTATGGGATTTGTAATCTGGCAAGACCAGACATCAGGTGGTAGCGGTGGCCGCGAATGGCCAAAATGGAAAAGGCTGCACATGGAGCGCGATGATTACAATCCGGAGAGAAAAAATCAATGGCATAAAGAAGATCCACTTGATGCTGACTGGCCGGATTGGGCACACGAGTTGTATAAAAACGAGTTGAAAACAATGATTGATGTGCTATACAATCATCCGTCGGTAGTAGTTTGGACAACTTTTAACGAACGCTGGGGGCAACACCGCAGTATGGAAGTTGGTAATTGGGTAGAAGCTTACGATCCGTCGCGACTTTTAAACATTGCCAGCGGTGGTAATTTCGTCGAGGTGGGTGATATTGCCGACCAACATGAATATCCGCATCCAAATTATCCTTTAGACGTACCTCTTTACAATGACTACATTAAAGTTGTTGGCGAATTTGGTGGTCACGGTTGGGCTGAAAAAGGCCATATCTGGGATACATCAAAACGAAACTGGGGCTATGGTGGAATGCCAGAAACTAAAGAAGAATACATTGAACGCTACACTGAAAGTTGCAGAATTCTTGGTGAGTTAAGAAAAAAAGGAATCAGTGGGGGCGTTTATACACAAACTACAGATGTTGAAGGTGAGCTTAACGGACTGATAACCTACGATAGGGCAGTAATGAAAATTTCACCGGAAAAACTTTATGAAATTCATAAAAAAGCCGGATTACTTGATTGATTTTAAAGATGAAGTACAAAGCATTATTAGTTAGTATATTTTTCGGTTGTTTACTACTTGTTGTTCATACAGCTTCAGCAAGTAACCCACATTCCGTAGCAGCCGGTCAGAAACCAAATATCGTATTTATCCTCGCTGATGATTGTACGAACTGGGATATTGGTTGCTACGGAAGTGTGGATTCAAAAACACCCAACATTGATAAGCTGGCTTCAGAGGGGATGCTCTTTACGCGTTGTTACGAAGCAGCTCCTATGTGCTCGCCCACCCGGCATAATATTTTTACCGGTTTGTACCCGGTAAAATCGGGGGCTTATCCAAATCATACAAATGCAAATCAAGGAACAAATAGTATAGTGCAATACCTGAACCCGCTGGGGTACAGGGTTGCACTTTCGGGTAAAAGGCATATTGGTCCCGAAACGGTATTTCCTTTCGAATATCTTGGAACAAAATATAATCCGGAGTTCGATTTGGTTGAAGGTTTTTTAAAGGAAGTGAAAGAAAGCAAAGAACCCTTTGCCTTGATGCTTACTTCCAACGAACCACACACACCATGGAGTAAAGGCGATGCAACGCAGTTCGATCCGGAGAAAATTACTTTGCCACCGCATTATGTCGATACAAAAGAAACCCGCGAAGCTTATTGCCGGTACCTGGCCGAAATTAACTATCTCGACGGGCAGGTAGAACAAGCACTTAACTTGCTCGATAAATATGGTTTTACAGAAAATACAATGGTTGTTTTTGCCAGCGAGCAGGGCAACAGTTTCCCTTTTGCCAAATGGACCTGTTACGAGGCCGGTGTTAAATCGGCACTTATTGCAAAAATGCCGCATAAAATTCAATCCGGATCAACATCAAATGCCATTGTGGAATATTCTGATTTACTGCCCACTTTTATTGATGTAGCAGGTGGTAAAGCTCCCCAGAAACTGGATGGTAAAAGTCTGTTGCCGCTGATGGTTGGACAAGCTGAAAAAGTAAAAGATTACGCGTACAGTTTGCAAACAACAAGAGGTATTCATAATGGCAGCGATCATTATCCGATTCGGGCGATTGTAAACGATCGTTACCGCTACATCTGGAATATTACACCCGATGTTGAATTCAAAAATGTTGTAAATAACAGAGGAGAAAAAGGTACGCTGTGGTACAAATCCTGGGAAGAAAAAGCAATTACAGATAAGAACGCTGAAGCGCTTGTGAATAAGTACCGTAACCGACCGGAAGAGGAACTTTATGATATTCTTGAGGATAAATGGTGTGAGAAAAATCTGGCTGAACTGCCTGAGTTTGAAAGTATAAAAAAAGCGCTTCGAAGTGAGCTGATTAAATGGATGGAAGAATGCGAAGACAAGGGATTAAAAACCGAAATGGAAGCTTTCGAACACATGCCAAACAAGCATAAATAAATAGTAGAAACTATTAAAAGAGTCTAAACCAATTAAAGATGAAACAAATCTGCCTGCTATTTTTTGTGAGCTTTTTACTGATCAATTGTAAAGGCGAAAAGGAAAACACAAAACAATCGGAACCTAGTCGTCCAAATATCATTTTAATACTTTCGGATGATATGGGCTATTCCGACCTGGGGTGTTATGGCGGTGAGGTAGAAACGCCTAATCTTGATGCGCTGGCTGCAAACGGACTTCGGTTTACCCAGTTTTATAACGGGGCGCGTTGTTGCCCAACACGTGCAAGTTTAATGACGGGATGTTACCCGCACCAGGCTGGAATCGGACACATGACCAACACTCCTAATAATTTTACCGAGCACGATTTGGGTATTGCTGAATACCGTGGTTTTCTGAATAAAAATTGCGTAACTATTGCCGAAGTTTTAAAAGATGCCGGCTACGCTACGCTGATGACGGGTAAGTGGCATCTCGGAATTTCCGATCAATCGAAATGGCCACTTCAACGCGGGTTTGATAAGTTTTACGGAATTGTACCCGGCGCAAGCAACTTTTTTAAACCTACTTATCCACGCGGAATTACCTACATGAACGATACGATTTCGATTACCGACGAGGATTATTATACCACCGATGCTTTTACCGATTATGCCATTCGCTTTATCGACGAAGCACAGAACGAAAATCAGGAAAAACCATTCTTCCTTTACCTGGGATATACAGCACCTCATTGGCCTTTAAATGCCCCGCAAGAGGATGTTGAAAGGTACAAGGGCAAATACATGGAAGGCTGGACCAAGCTCCGTGAAACACGTTATGCACGAATGAAAGAATTGGGCATTGTCGATCAGGAGTGGGACCTTTCTCCACAGGATTGGCGCGAGTGGGATGCACTGTCAGAAGAGAAGAAAAAAGAAATGGATTTACGCCGGGCCATTTATTCGGCTCAGGTCGATCGTATGGACCAAAACATCGGAAAACTGGTGGATCATTTAAAAGAACAGAATATTCTTGATAATACGCTGATTATATTTCTTAACGACAACGGAGCCTGTGCTGAAGGTGGAGAACTGGGTGGCGGACCCAAAGCTCAACTCGAAACCAAAGAGGGTTATTTCCTGACCTATGGCGGCGCGTGGGCCAATGCTTCAAATACGCCTTATCGCGAATACAAACACTGGGTACACGAAGGCGGCATTGGAACTCCATTTATTGTGCACTACCCAAAAGTTATTCCTAAAGATAAACAAGGACAGCTTGTTTCAGAGTATGGTTTTCTGCCCGATTTAATGGCCACTTTTATTGATGTTGCTCAAACTTCTTATCCAACAGAATACAATGGAAATGAAATTGTTCCAACTGCCGGTAAAAGTTTGGTTCCCTTTTTTGAAGGAGATAATAAGGAAATTCATCTCGAACCTATTTTTTGGGAACACGAAGGGAACAAAGCCGTTCGGCTGGGTAAATATAAACTGGTGTCGAAATGGACCCGGAAACGCGAAACCGAATGGGAATTGTACAACATGGAAACCGACCGCTCGGAGATGCATAATTTAGCGTTACAGCAACCTGAGAAGGTGAACGAAATGGCTACGATGTATGATAATTGGGCCAGCGAAAACCATGTTCTTCCATGGAATAAAATTCAGGAACTGTATCGTGACAAAAGAAATAGAGAGAAGAATCAGTAATTGAACATAATGAAGAAAGAAAATAAAAAAATAGGACAAGCTTAATAGATACAGAATTTCAGGATAATAGAAGAAAAGACAAAATAGCTAAGAATAATTTTTTTTGCATAAACAGTATTACGATATGAAGAATCGAATTTATATTATCATTGCATTGGTGTTGTTGGTAAGCAGCGCAAAATACACCTTTGCACAACAATCAGAAAAACCTAATGTATTATTGCTTTTGGTCGACGACCTGAAACCCACCCTGGGGGTTTACGGCGATAAAACAGCACAGAGTCCGAATATCGATCGGCTGGCTTCAAAGGGAATGACCTTTAAAAATGCTTATTGTAACCAGGCAGTTTGTATGGCGTCGCGTTATAATTTATTGCTTGGTGCACGCTCAACCAGTACGGGAATATTCAATTTTGGAACACAGTTTCGCGAAGTATATCCCGATGCGGTTACAATGCCTCAGTATTTTATGAATGCAGGTTATCACGTTGAATCGATGGGAAAAGTCTTTCATATCGGGCACGGAAATGACAACGACGAAGCATCATGGAGTATTCCTCACCATAAAGAAAAGGTAATTGAATACCTGGTTCCTGAAAGCACCAACAGAGAGCTAACCCGTGAAGAGGCCTATTTTCAGAACTCGGCGATGTTTATCGAAGATCTTCCTAAAAACTGGAAACTGCCAAGAGGTGCAGCCTGGGAAAGTCCTGATGTGCTGGACGAAGGCTACGCCGATGGACGTGTAGCTACACACGCTATCAACCGCTTGCGAAAGCTGAGTAAAAATACCGATCAGCCATTTTTTATGGCCGTTGGTTTCGCTCGTCCGCACCTGCCGTTTTGTGCTCCTAAAAAATACTGGGATATGTACAATCCCGACGAGCTACCAATGCCGGTTAACGAAGAACAACCCAAAGATGCTCCTGAATGTGCTTTAAAGCGACGGGGTGAAATTGTACAGTTTTTCCCGATACCTGAACAGGAAACTGGAATTTATGATGATGATTTAAAACGAAAGCTGATTCACGGTTATTATGCCAGTATGAGTTATATGGATGCCCAGCTGGGGCGTGTAGTTGAAGAGTTGGAACGTTTAGGTTTGGACGAAAATACCATCATAGTTTTATGGGGCGACCACGGTTGGCATTTGGGCGATCACGGTACATGGACAAAACATACAAATTTTGAACAGGCAACCCATATACCTATCGTTTATGTAGCTCCGGGAGTAACAACTCCGGGTACAAAAACCAACCAGTTAACTGAAACCGTTGATATTTACACGACTTTAGCTGATTTGGCAGGTCTTGGAAAACCAAATGTTCCGCAACCCATTGACGGAACCAGTTTGGTGCCTGTTTTAAAAGATGGCACAAAACGAGTGAAAGATCATGCTTATCATGCATTTAACAAAGATGGCTATTTAGGGGAAGCTGTGCGCACAGAGCAGTACCGTATGGTTCGTTGGACTCCAATGAGAGATAAGAACAAAGACGTTTTGTATGAATTATACGATTACGTAAACGATCCGCATGAAACTCAAAACTGGGCAGCGCAAAAACAAGATAAAGTAGCTGAACTGGAACAATTATTAAACAGTCATCCAAAGGCTAAAACCAGGCCTGGTAAGTAGTGGGGGAGTCACTGATAATTTTAGATTATATTCTAAAGTCAGATTAAAATATGATCAAGTAGCATAATTTTTATCTGCTAAAAATTTTTATAAAAATGAGTAAACATTTTATTTCCATTTGCTTATCTGTTTTTTTAGGCTCAATATTTTTTTCATCCTGCAATACTTCATCAAATTCAAGTGCTGAAGACGGTTCTCAGGAAACAAAGCCAAATATCGTTATCATCATGGCCGATGATCTGGGTTATTCTGATATTGGTTGTTACGGAGGTGAAATTCAAACGCCTAACCTGGATGAGTTGGCAGCAAACGGTGTACGTTTTACGCAGTTCCATAACGCGGCTCGTTGTTGTCCCACCCGGGCTTCTTTGCTAACCGGGAAATACCCACACCAGGTAAACCTCGATCGAAATGGGCAAACACTTTCCAGAAACGCGGCAACCATTGCCGAAGTGCTGAAGGAAAATGGCTATCACACCGGAATGGCCGGGAAATGGCACCTTTCCAGAACCAAAGGATTACCAAATCACGAGGAACAGCTAAAGTGGCTTTCACACAGGAAGGATAGCAGTATTTTTGCTCCGCTGGAATCATATCCGTCAAATCGTGGGTTCGACGAGCATTGGGGAGTAATTTGGGGAGTTGTTGATTATTTCGACCCCTTCAGTCTGGTGCATAACGAAGAAGCTATAAAAGAAGTGCCGGATGATTTCTATATTACCGATTTCATTACCGATAAGTCTATCGATATGGTCGATGAATTCAACAAAGACGACAAGCCATTTTTCTTATATGTGGCACATACTGCACCTCACTGGCCCTTACATGCTTTGCCTGAAGATATTGAAAAATACAAGGGAGTTTACGATGATGGCTGGGATGCCTTGCGTGAAAAACGTTACAAAGGTTTGATTGAACAAGGTATTGTAGATCCTGCAATTGCCCCGTTGGCTAAAAACGAATCGGGACGATTGTGGGCGGATTGCGAACATAAAGAGTGGGAAGCCAAACATATGGAAGCCCATGCGGCAATGGTTGACCGTCTGGATCAGGGTGTTGGGCGATTGATCCAAAAATTGAAAGAAACGGGAGAGTATGACAATACAGTTATTCTTTTTCTGGCTGATAACGGTGCATCTCCGGAGCGTGGTTACAGACCCGGATTTGATCGTCCGGGACACAATCGCGAAGGTGTAGAAATCGACTACGATAATTTTGATCGTCCCGGAGACCAATTAACCTGGGGATATTTGGGAAATGCCTGGGCTGGAGCCATTAACGCACCTTTTCGCTATTGGAAAAAGGAGTCGTTTGAGGGGGGAAACTGTACGCCGTTTATTGTGCACTGGCCAGCTGGTTTAAAAGGAAAAGAAAATACCATTAACCAGGGTGTTGGACATGTAATCGACATTTTACCAACTTGTATGGAACTGGCGGATGCAGAATATCCTGCTGAAGTTAACGGACTGGAAACGACCCCTGTTGAAGGAAACTCTATCATTCCATTGTTAAACGAAGCAATCACAACAACCCACGATACAATGTTCTGGGAGCACGAAGGCGGTAAAGCACTACGTGTTGGCGACTGGAAAATATCGGCTCTTCCCCGCGGTGATTGGGAATTGTTTAATATCACAAAAGACCGCACAGAAACCAATAATCTGGCTAACGAAATGCCGGAGAAAGTGCAAGAAATGGAAGCCATTTGGAAGCGGGAATATAAACGGGTATTCCCAAGAGCAAAGGTGAATTAAAATCTTAAAATTCAAAACAATGTATAAAAAAGCACTTACTTTTTTCTTGCTGATTTTTTTTGCGGGTAGCGCTTTTGCCCAGCAAAAAACAAATATACTTTTCGTTTTTATCGACGATATGGGCTTTGCCGATTTAGGATGTTATGGACGGGAAGATGTTCATACTCCCAATATCGATCGTTTGGCCAGTGAAGGAATTCTGTTCACCCAGTTTTATGTGAACTCGCCCATTTGTTCTCCATCGCGAACAGCGGTTACAACCGGGCAATATCCGGCCCGTTGGGGAATAACTTCATACATCGACAGCCGTAACGCAAACGCAAACCGGGGAATGAAAAATTACCTCGATTTGTCGGCACCTTCGGTAGCCCGAAATATTCAGGCTGCAGGCTATTACACCGCACACATTGGCAAATGGCACATGGGCGGCGGACGTGATGTTGGAGAAGCTCCGTTAATTACCGAGTACGGTTTTGACGAATCGGTAACACAGTTCGAAGGTTTGGGCGAGCGTTTTCTGGCTACTTACGAAACGTTGAATCTTCCAGACAGTACACGCGGACTGGAAAAACAATCGGCCCGCCTGGGAAGGGGAGAAGTACACTGGGCAAAACGCGAGAACTTTACGCAGATTTTTGTCGATAGAACAATTGTTGCCATCGAAAATGCACAAAAAGCAAACAAGCCTTTTTATATTAATCTTTGGCCTGATGATATACATACGCCGCTTGAACCACCAAAGGAGTTGCGTGGCGATCTGTCAACAAAAGCGCGGTTTTTGGGTGTAATGGAAGAGATGGATAAACACATGGGCCGACTTTTTGATTACATTCGAAGTAATCCGGAACTCAGCGATAATACCCTGATAATTTTTACCAGCGATAATGGTCCCGACAAAGCTGTAAACACAGCCGGACCACTTCGTGGTTACAAGACAGTGCTTTACGAAGGTGGATTCCGCGAACCGTTTATTAGCTGGTGGCCCTCCAAAATGTCGAAAAAGAAAGTGGGTACAAAAAACACTAAAACGGTTATGGCCGCAATCGATCTTCCTTTGGTATTTATGGAAATTGCCGGGGCTACTCCGGATGAAAACGTAGATTACGATGGAGAGTTGATGTTGGACGCCATTACCGGGAAAAAACAACAAAAAAGATCAAAACCGATTTTTTGGATTCGCCCACCGGATCGCCCTGGTTATGATGGAAACAATGCACCGGATTTAGCCGTTCGTAAAGGGAATTACAAATTGCTGATGGATTTTGACGGATCGAATGTTCAGTTGTATAATCTTGAAAAAGACATGGGCGAAACACAAAACTTAAAAGATAAAGAACCCGCTAAAGCTGCCGAGTTAAAAAAGGAGCTGGAAGAATGGTTTAACAACTATCCACTGGACATTGATTTAACGAAGTACACCTTTTTAAAATATTGATTAAAACCCTAAAACTCCTGGTGTTTATACTAGCTTCTGATTGTATTGTTGCTTGTACGCATAACAATAACAAAAAGAAGAATGAAGTTCCGGCACCTCTTTTTTTCGATCCGAATTATCAGGGATCCTGCGATCCAGAGATTGTATGGAACAAATACGGACAGCAGTGGAGCATTTATTATACAGCCCGCCGTCCGATGCTGGAAAATCCTGGCTGCAAACACTTATTGGGATGGCTGTTTCAAAAGGTATGATTAACTGGAAATTTCAGGGTACAATACTTAAAGAAGGAGGGACACGCGAACTTGATAATTCGATGGCACGGCATTGTAGCGTTTCGGTAAAAGACGGGCGTGCTTTTATATTTTATCATTTGGAACCCTGGCGTCGCTACGATCTGGAAAAGAAAAAAGGTGATGAACGCGTTAGAATCTTTGACCAGCCACTTAAAAACAGGGAAAGTGTTCCGTAAATAGCAGAGCTGGAAATTAGAAACAATAAATTATCTTGCAATAGAAATAGAACGTTCGAACTAACCAATAAAAACTATAATTGATGAGCAAATTAAACCTTTACCTTTTTCTTCTACTTCTACTTGGTGTTTTCAGCTCCTGTTCAGCAGGTAAAACTAACAAGGAGACAAACTCCGATAAGCCAAACATTGTTATCATTTACCTCGATGACTTAGGTTATGGCGATGTTGGTGCATACGGAGCCACTGAAATTCAAACACCAAATATCGATCGATTGGCAAATGAAGGTGTACTTTTTACAGACGGGCACGCGTCTTCGGCAACCTGCACTCCAAGCCGTTATGCCTTGCTTACCGGCGTTTATCCATGGCGAAATAAGGATGCAAAGATTTTACCCGGAACGGCACCACTGATTATTGATACCGCACAGGTTACTATCCCCAAAATGCTGAAAAAACAAGGTTATTATACCGGTGTTGTCGGCAAGTGGCATCTTGGTTTGGGAGCCGGTCATGTAAATTGGAACGAACACGTATCGCCGGGACCTAACGAAATTGGTTTTGACTATTCCTACATTATGGCTGCGACGCAGGATCGTGTGCCAACTGTGTATCTGGAAGATGGTCTGGTTGACGGACTTGATCCGAATGATCCGATCGAGATCGATTATCAAAAAAACTTTGAAGGTGAACCAACCGGAAAAGACAATCCTGAATTGCTGACCATGAAATGGCATCACGGACACAACAATTCAATCGTTAACGGTATTCCGCGTATTGGCTTTATGAAAGGCGACGAGAAAGCAAAATGGAGCGATGTGGATATGGCCGATCACTTTCTTGCAAAAGCGCAGGACTATGTGAAGCAGCACAAAAACAAGCCTTTCTTTTTGTATTATGCCTTGCAACAACCTCATGTTCCGCGTACACCAAATCCGCGATTCGTAGGAAAAACGGATTTAGGGCCACGTGGCGATGTAATTGTAGAAGCTGACTGGTGTATTGGCGAGTTCCTGAAAACCCTGGATGAAGAGGGTATCTTGAAAAATACACTGATTATTTTATCAAGCGACAATGGTCCGGTACTTAATGATGGCTATTACGATGATGCTGTTGAACGAATTGGCAACCACGATCAAAATGGAGGACTACGAGGTGGAAAATACAGTTTGTTTGAAGCCGGTACCCGCGTACCGTTTATTACTTATTGGAAAGGACAGATAGGGCCTGAAAAATCGGATGCGTTAATCAGCCAGATTGATATTCTTGCATCAGTTGCTAAGTTAACAGGTGCAGAAGTGAATACTTCTGATAGTAAAGAGCTGTTGAATGTGTTACTGGGGAAATCTGATAAAGGACGTGAACAACTAGTTCTGGAGGCATCAACGCGTACAGCCTTGCGTAAAAACAACTGGTTAATGATTCCGCCATACAAAGGACCGGCAGTTGCAGCGCAGGTAAATATCGAATTGGGAAATTCTCCGGAGTTCCAACTTTACGATCTGAATGATGATATTGGTCAGCAGAAGAATGTGGCTAAAAATAATCCTGACAAGTTGAATGAAATGATTGGCGATTACAAAGAAATTGTTGGAGACATGAATTCAGAAGTGGAGGCATTGGAATTAAAATAGGAGAGGGTATAAATCTCTGCAATTTTGTTTCGAATTCAAATGGTAAAAAAGCAACAATCTTATTACAGGTTGTTGCTTTTTTAGTGTCCGGAAATGAGTTTAGTGATAGTTTTACGATTTGTTTGATGACTCCCGTTCAATAAGTTGTGTTTTTACAATCCGCGTTTCTGTCTGAGATCCAGTTAACCTTTTGAAAAAAAGCTGAGCGATCTGTTGTCCCATCTTAAAAGTGGGATGGGTTACTGAAGTTAAAGCCGGACTTACCACAACCGAGTGGAACTCATCGGTAAAACCAACAACTCCAATATCGTCCGGTATTTTTAATCCTGCTTCTTTTATTGCTTTCATTAAGCCAAATGCAACGGTGTCGTTAATGCCATAAACGGCATCGGGAGGATCGGGCAATTGAAGAAGCCTGTTCATTGCTGTTTTTGCCGATTCAAAAGTCAGATCACAGTTTTCTACCAGGTTTTCATCCGGTGTTAAACCACAGGCCTTTATTCCCGCCCGGTAGCCATTCATTCTTTCTTTTGAAATACTCAGGTTCTCCGGGCCCGAAACATAGGCTATTCTCCGGTAACCTTTTGAATAAAAATGTTCGACAATCTTTTGCGATGCATTAGCATTATCAGCTATTACTGCCGAAATTTTATCGCTGAGGCAAACCCGGTCAAACATTACCAGCGGAATATCCCGGCTAACCAGCATTTCAAAATGATCGGTGGTATTGGTTTCCCTGCTCATGCAAACAATCAATCCTTCAACTCTGGCTTTCAGCAGGTTTTCTATCGATTCCTTTTCTTTAATAATACTCTCGTTCGAACTAGCAATAACAGCAAAGTACCCATTCTCTTTTGCAACACTTTCAATTCCTGAAATGATGGAAGCATAAAAATGAGTAACCAAATCAGGAACCACTATACCGATCATCCTTGTTTCCTGTTTTAATAAACCCATTGCCAGCGGATTAGGGGTGTAGTTTCTTTCTGTCGCCAGTTTCTTGACTTTTTCTTTCATCGCCTGGCTTATGTCAGGATGATCTTTTAAGGCTCTTGAAACTGTTGAAATTGAAATATTCAGTTCCCGTGCAAGATCTTTTAACGATATATGTCGGTTTCCCATTATTGCTGAGTTAAATGATAAAACGCTCTCTTTTTGTCAAAATTAAAAACTTCGTAGCTATGTTCTAGAACATTTTATCATTAATGCAAAGCTTTGCGGAAAGCTTTGCATTAAAATGCAGGTATCTTGTGTTTTTACTATACGATAAATTATTCGAAATTTACACTAAATCAAACGACTTATGAAGTATAAAAGATATTGCAAAACAATGATGCTTAAGGATGATCCACAGCTAATTGAAGAATACAAAAAGGTGCACGCCAAAGGAAATACCTGGCCCGAGATTTCGCAGGGTATGAAAGAGGTGGGAATTATAGATATGGAGATATACCTGCTCAACAACCGCTTATTTATGATTATGGATACTACTTCTGATTTCGACCACAACAAGGCTATGACTGAGTTGGCCGGAAAACCCCGGCAGGCCGAGTGGGAAGCTTTTGTGTCGCGTTTTCAGGTGAGTAGTGAGAAAGCTACGGCTAATGATAAGTGGCAGTTAATGGAGCGAATTTATGAACTGGACCAAAAGGCGGAATATAGTGCCATTGACGGGCAGCTTAAAGAAATTGAGTAAATGAGTACAACGCGATTATTAGGAAAAACGGGAATAACATGCCCTCAAATTATTTACGGAACCAGTTATCTGGGAAATCTTTACCGTGAACTGTCGGAAGCTGAAAAGCTAAACCTTATGCAGGAATGGTTTAACGTGGCCGATGGGAAAGTAATGATCGACAGTGCCGGAAAATATGGTGCCGGACTTGCATTGGAAGTTATCGGACAAGGGCTGGATAAACTCGGTGTTGATCCCTCGCAAATTACAATAAGCAATAAATTGGGTTGGTACCGTGTACCGCTAACAAGTGCTGAGCCAACATTCGAGCCGGGAGCCTGGGCAAACCTGGAATATGATGCCGTTCAGAAGATCAGTTACGAAGGAATTCTGGAATGCTGGCAACAGGGATGTGAATTGTTAGGCGGAAAATTCAAGCCCGAGATTGTTTCTGTTCACGATCCTGATGAATATTTATTGGCTGCAAGCGACGATATTGACCTGCAAAAACGAAAGGACGATATTTTAGGGGCTTATAAAGCTTTATTCGAACTAAAACAAAAAGGTGAAGTAAAAGCGGTTGGCATTGGCTCAAAAGATTGGCTGGTGATAAAAGAATTGTACGAAGAGGTGAAATTCGACTGGGTAATGTTTGCCAACAAATTTACCATTTATCATCATCCAAAATCAATAGTTGATTTTATGGTTCAGCTTGAAAAGGATGGGGTGGGTATTATAAACTCGGCAATATTTAACGCAGGCTTTTTAACCGGTGGCGAATATTTTGATTACCGGGTTGTCGATCCCAAGGATCCTGCCGACCACCAGTTGTTTGTCTGGCGCGAAAAGTTTTTTGCTGTTTGCCGGAAACACCATGTTGCTCCCGGTGATGCCTGTTTAAAGTTTGCACTCTCTGCACCTCAGATAGCTGCTGTTGCGTTAAACCCGAGTAAACCGCACCGCATGGCACACAACAAAACGCTTCTGAATCAGGAGTTTCCCGAATCATTTTGGGCTGAGCTAAAAAGTGAACAAATTATAGACGCTGAATATCCTTATTTATAAAACGAAGCTTATGATTATTGATACACATCATCATTTATGGAACTACAATCCCGTTGAATTTGATTGGATTGATGATGAAATGGCGACCATCAGAAAGTCTTTTTTGCCTGCTGATTTGCAAGCGACTCTGGCTGACACCGGAGTTGAAGGCGTTGTAACCGTACAGGCACGTCAATCGCTGGAAGAAACCAACTGGCTTTTAAAGCTGGCTTCCGAAAACGACTTTATGAAAGGGGTTGTGGGCTGGCTGCCATTGGCTGATGAAAATATTCAACAAATTTTAGAAGGGTATAAAAGTAACACGTGGTTAAAAGGAGTTCGGCACGTTGTTCAGGGAGAGCCTGATCCTGAATTCATTTTAGGGAAGGATTTTAATAAGGGAATTTCATTATTAAAAAACTACAACCTGGTTTACGATATTCTGATTTTTGAACATCAACTACCCAATACAATACATTTTGTTGATCAGCATCCTGAGCAGCAGTTTGTGGTAGATCATATTGCCAAACCAAAAATCAAAATAAATGAATTGGAACCATGGGCGGAGAATATAAAAGAGCTGGCTAAGCGCGAAAATGTTTCGTGTAAAATAAGCGGGATGGTTACCGAGGCAGACTACAAATTATGGACAGAAGAACAACTCAATCCTTATTTTGACACTGTTCTTGAGGCTTTTGGGCCATCGCGACTGTTATTTGGTTCCGACTGGCCGGTATGTCTGGTGGCTACAAACTATTCTAACTGGCTGGATTTGGTTAAAAAAGTGATTTCGAAGTTTACAAACGAAGAACAGGATTTGATCCTGTATAAAAATGCACAAAGGATTTACAATATTTAATTTTAGCACAAACAGATGAAAGCAATAGAAATAACAACTCCAGGTGATGTAAAGATTGTAGAAAGGGAAATGCCGCAAATTGGAAGAGGAGATGTTCTTCTTAAAGTAAAATATGTTGGGTTTTGCGGCTCCGATTTAAGTACATATCTCGGTAAAAATCCGATGGTACAGTATCCGCGTATTCCGGGGCACGAAATATCGGCAGTTATCGAAAAAACGGGAGACGAGGTGCCTGAAGGATTTTGGGAAGGACAAAGTGTTACGGTTGTTCCTTACACTAATTGCGGACAATGTACCTCGTGTAAACAAAAACGTTTTAATGCCTGCCGTTATAACGAAACACTGGGCGTTCAGCGTGATGGTGCAATGGCCGAATATATTGTAGTTCCGTGGCAAAAAGTATTAAAAGATGAGGCTTTGTCGGATGTACAGTTGTCTTTGGTAGAGCCGCTAACCGTTGGTTTTCATGCCGTTGATAACGGAAAAGTGACGGACATAGATACTGTGGTGGTATTTGGTTGTGGAATGATTGGAAGTGGTGCTATTGTTCGTGCCAAATTGCGGGGAGCAACTGTAATTGCTGTTGATATTGACGATGTGAAACTTAAAATAGCCCAGCAACTGGGAGCAGATTTTATCATTAATTCGAAAGATATGGATTTACACCAAGAGCTTCAGGAAACTACAAATGGTGATGGTCCAAACGTGGTTATTGAAGCAGCTGGAAACCCGGTTACATATAGGGCAGCAATTGAAGAAGTAGCTTTTGCAGGCCGGGTAGTTTGTATTGGTTATGCCGGCACGGAGGTAGCGTTTTCAACCAAACTTTGGGTGCAGAAAGAACTGGAAATAATGGGATCGCGTAATGCAAATCCATCCGATTTTGAAGCCGTAATAAAGTACCTGAAAAGCAGTCAGATTGATGAAAACATTTTGATTTCGAAAACAGTAAGCCCGGAAGAAGCACCCGTCGCAATGAAAGAATGGGCTGAAGCACCTGGAAAAATAATGAAGATTCTGGTTCAGTTCTAGCGGAATACTGTAGTTCAAAAAGAACTTATCTAAAATACAAGCAAAAAAAACGAAACGGTTAGAACAAAAGGCTTGGTAGATGGAATAAGCCACAAAGAAGTGCAAAGTAGAAGATGTTGAGGTTCAAAATTTCTCATTTATCCTGCTGTTTATCTGTTTTGGTGTCAATCCAATATAATCTGTCTATTCAAATCTAAACTCTCAGAATAAAGGTCACCAATACTGGCAACCTTCTACCATTTTTCAGTGGATTTTAATTTTGCATATATCTCATGGGAAAATCCATCTCTGATAATGGGTGTAATGATTCAAAATTAAGCCCTTGTTTTACAGTTTATGATAATAAAAAAATCGAACATTTTGTTATTTACTTATTTTGTTTTGCTTTTTTACAGGTGTTTTTGCTTTTCTATAACTGGAAAAATTACATAAGAGCTAGTAGGTCAGTTGTTTAAGTTCGTGGTGGTTGTGTTTAGTTTATAAGTGGTTCAAAATTGAAAAATAGACCAATATATTCTATTAAATGCGGGCTATAAAAAGTAATTTCAAATAAAACCTATAAATATCCATTTGTCTTAAAATGTCTATATGGTACAATAAACTGCCATTAGGTATTAAATAGAAATAATAAAAGTGCAAAAAGATTAAAAGAGACACATTTTATGCGAGAAAAAAGAAAATATGACAAAAGCAAATTGAAACATCAGAATACATATATGTTATTCAGCATGTTCATGCTGAATTACAACACCCTACCTTGCTATTGAATTTCAAAATATTAAAAATTTTAAGTCATGAAAAAAATTACTTTAGCACTGATTCTATTAGTATTCGTTATGGGAGCAGCATTTGCCCAAGAAGGTGGTAAAATTCCGTTAATCGGTTCGAAAGCTCCATCTTTTAAAGCTAAATCAACAGAAGGGAAGATTGTATTCCCTGACGACTATGGTTCGAGTTGGAAGGTCCTTTTTAGTCACCCGCGTGATTTTACTCCTGTATGTACATCTGAATTATTGGAGATGGCCTACAGGCAAAGCGAATTTGACCGTTTGGGAGTTAAGGTTGCTGTAATTTCCACCGACGTTTTAAGTCAGCATGTTATGTGGAAAGCTCATATGGAAGAACTAGACTACAAAAACAGGGGGCAGTTACAAATCAATTTTCCAATAATTGACGATTCAGATGCATCGGTGTCAAAAGAATATGGCATGCTGCATGCTCCTACAAGTACAACAGAAGATGTAAGAGGAGTATTTATTATTGATGATAACAACGTTGTGTGTTCAGTTAACTTTTATCCAATGAAGGTTGGACGAAATATGGATGAAATTATTCGTGTTATTCAGGCACTTCAAACTACTGCTGCAGCTGATGTGTTAACACCTGCAGGCTGGAATGATGGAGATGATGTTTTGGTACCTTATTTTCCATACACAAATGCAGAGTTGGAGGCCAATCCCGATTTGAAAAAAGATTTTTATAATGTTGGAGATAGGTTGTGGTTTAAAAAAATTGGAGAATGATTGTGTCAAAATAAAGAATATTTGTAATACCAGGGTATTGCGGTATTTTGAATTCATAAAGGGTAGCAGTTTTGTTACCCTTTTTGCTTTGTATAACATCAATGACATCGAATTTATCAAATATTGAGTAACCAAATTAAGAATAAGAGTTACACCATTCACACATTAGACAGAACGGGTGCTTAATTGTTTCCATTCAACTTTAAGCTGATAAACGTAATTTGCCACAGAATGATGCCTTTAGCATAATCGGTGTCAGAATCTAAAATGGTTGTAGAAGGTTTCTCCTACCGGTTTAGGTGGAGTGCCCACGCGTTACAGTGGAGTTGGTTTAAGTAATTCCGACTGTAACACTGCAAACCACCCGATGTAAACATTTTGCATTTATAAGAATATCCGTATATTGAATGAATCAAAAAATCCTTATATCTCACGTCGGGAATGAGATTAAGTATTAAAGCGTCATATTAATCATACTTATTATTACAGGCTCCAGTGAGTTGTATGGTCGGGCAATTATATTCCGTCATTTTAATAGTCATAAATGAAACAATCAAAGTCAGACATTAAAGCGCTCAAAAAAGAACTTGCGACGAAAAACCGTGAGTTGAAAATTGAGAAAGCTTTTGAGAAGGTTCGAGAACAAGCTATGTCGATGCGTCATTCGTCTGATTTGCAGAAGATTGTCAATACAGTTGCTCAGGAATTGAATAATATGAACCTGGATATAACCGGGGTATTCATGTTAATCAACAATGACGAAATTGATAAGCAATTCACATTTTGGGGATCTACAGGTGTGGCAGAAATTTATATGAAAAAAGCGGCTATCCCTTTTCTGGATCGCCCCATTTACAGAGTATTAGCAGAGGCGACAACCAAAGGAGAACATTTTTTTGTGGAGGAGTATACACGGGAGGAAAAAAATGAATTCTTTGAGCATCTATTTAAATTTCCACCATATAATTCATCTACTCCTGAGTGGAAGGAACAGGTTTTTTCCCGTGAGGGCGGCTATACAAGGTCTGTTTCTGTTTCTCATTATACCTCCATATTTGTAGTTAATCATTTTGGAAGAAGATTATCGGATGACGATAACAAGATTTTAAAGCGTTTTGGAAAAGTATTTGAGCAAAGCTACACCCGGTTTCTCGACATCCAAAAAGCCGAAGCGCTGGCGCGTGAAGCGATTAAACAAGCATCTGCAGACAGGGTTCGTGGTGAAATTGCCAGTATGCGTACCTCTGAAGACCTCAATCGGATTACACCGATTATCTGGCGGGAGCTGGAAACACTGGAGGTTCCTTTTATTCGCTGCGGTGTTTTTATTATTGATAATCAGAACGAAAAAATTCAGGCTTATTTAACTACCCCAGATGGCAAGTCGCTGGCAGCATTAAATCTATCTTTTGATGCTAACGATCTTACAAATAATGCAATTAAGTACTGGAAAAAGAACCAGATTTACAAAGAACGCTGGAATAGGGAAAAATTTATCAACTGGACAAAATCCATGATTAGAATCGGACAGGTTCAAAATGTGGAAACTTACCAGGGTTCATCTGTCCCGCCGGAATCTCTTCACCTGCACTTTGTTCCTTTCGCCCAGGGCATACTTTATGTTGGAAATATTTCTACCCTTACCGATGAAAAACTGGAACTGGTTAAAACATTGGCTGAAGCATTCTCAATAGCTTATGCCCGGTATGAAGACTTTAAAAATGTTGAAGAAGCCAAAAACAAGATTGAAATAACTTTAAATGAATTGAAAATAGCACAGGCACAACTTCAGGAACTGGACGAGTTGAAGTCCCGTTTTTTTGCAAATATTTCACACGAATTCAGAACTCCGCTCACCCTTATCATGGGCGAGGTTGAAAATGTAATCGCATCGAATATTCATTCAGCCGACAAAAAAAGGCTTGAAATTGCAAACAGAAATGCCAACAAGCTATTGGTTTTAATAAATCAATTGCTTGAACTTTCAAAAATTGATGCAGGTAGCCTGATGCTAAATAATGAAAATGGAAATCTGGTTACATTCTTAAAAAACATTTTCTTTTCATTTGAGTCTCTCTCTTCATCAAAAAAAGTATTGCTTCGTTTTCATTCAGAAGCTGAAAATATTAGACTTGCATTCGATCATGAAAAAATGGAAACCATTTTTTACAACCTATTGTCAAATGCATTCAAGTTTACCGAAGGACCCGGCGAAATATCACTTTCGGTAAAAGTAATTGAGTCAGCAAAAATCGAGATCATAATAAAAGACTCCGGAATTGGCATTCCATCTGAGCAAATTCCACACATTTTTAACCGGTTTTTCCAGGCCGACAGTTCATCCATCCGAAAACATGAAGGAGCAGGGATCGGTCTGGCACTTGTAAAAGAACTGGTGGAATTGCATAACGGAAAAATAGCTGTTTCGAGCAAGGAAAATAAAGGAACCGAATTCAGGATTCTACTTCCGATATCGTTTGAACAATCAATGAGTGCTCCAGGCAAAAATATAACGCTTAAAACGCCAGAAAAAAAACTTTCTTTTAACCCCGAACTTCAACCTGCAGTTCAAACTGAACTTGCGGACAACACAGATGGTGAAAACCATAAAAAAATTGTTCTTGTTGTGGAAGATAACTCTGAAGTGCGGCAATATATTAAAGAACAGTTGGTAGATAACTATTGCATAAAAGAAGCTCAAAATGGGGAGGAAGGACTTTTAGCAGCAGAAGATCAACTGCCTGATTTAATTGTAACTGACGTAATGATGCCCAAAATGGACGGATACGAGTTTTGCCTGAAATTAAGAAGCAACGAAAAAACCAGTCATATTCCGATTGTTATGCTTACTGCAAAAGCAGGCTTCGATGATAAAATCAACGGTTTGGAAACGGGTGTTGACGCTTTCGTGACAAAACCATTCAGTGCAAAAGAGTTAAAAATCCGGATAAAAAATCTGATCACCCAGAGAGAACAACTAAGAAAACGGTTCGGTAATGCAACTATTATCAGGCCAACTGAGGTATCTGCAATTTCTGCCGACCAGCTATTTTTAAAAAAGACCCTTAAACTAATTGAATCAAATTTCCACGACGAAAACTTTTCGGTTGAATTGCTGGCCGGTAAAATAAACATGAGTGTTTCGCAGCTAAACAGAAAATTAAATGCGTTAATCGATCAACCCGCCGGACAGCTAATCCGGTCGTTACGATTGCAACGGGCTGCAGATTTGCTCAATCAAAATTCTGCCAGTGTTTCTGAAATCTGTTATAATCTTGGATTTAGCGACCTGTCCTATTTTTCGCGGGCTTTTAAAAAACAATTTGGCCGCACACCCACAGAATACCGGGAAGAATAACCACCTGTTTTTTCCCTCCTAACAACCTTTGTCTCCACGATGATTGAAAAGTCCCATTGCTTGCGCGAAAAGTACAAATAAATCGAAAACGCATTGCCTAGATTCGCATTACATCATTTTGAAACAATAAATAAGTAATGAAAAAGGCGGGTGTTATTGGCGGTTCAGATTTAATTGGAAGTTATATTTCATTAATGTTTCTTGCCGAAGATTATAAAGTTAAGGTGCAAATCTCAAACAAAAGGCAAATAAAGAAAGATCCTTTATTCAAAAATATCAGCATAAATCAAAATATCGAGTTTCATGAAACTGATTTAACCAATGCTGAGCAGGTTCAAAATTTTATTAAAGATTGTGAACTGGTAATTCATTGCGGGGATCCCATTTGTTTGAATGTTAAATCTGCTGAAACAAAGGTTTATGCACCAGTTATAAGAAATTCCGGAATTCTGTTCAAAGCAATTCAAAAAAGCAATTCGATAAGAAAAGTTATTTTCATCACCTGTGCTACGGCGTTTAATCCTAGTTATATATCACCTAAAACTGAGAGAAACGACCGCACTTTAAATGCACAAAACAATCAGGTTGACAAAGCGAAATTCCATGCCTCAAAAGCCATTTATAAAGTGCTTAACAGTCTGCCGGATGATTTATGCAAAGTTATTTTTATTTCACCTGTTGAAGTCAGGAACAATCAGCTTTCAAGCAGCACCGACTCAACAACAACCGGCCTTCAGTTTCTTTTCAGAAAAAAAATAACACCCGATCCTTTTTTTCAAAAACTTTTGGAGAAACAGGAGGTTATTGAAAGGTCTACCAGCATTGAGGAACTTCCTGAAAAGGTATTCCAGGCGGTTGCAACTGACGAAATGACTCAGTCGCTGAAAATCAAAAATGGACAGATGATAGCGTATTTTTAATTCGGATTGCATATCCGGGCCAGTCTCAGGTTTTTACGTTTATCATGCGTTAAAATAAAAATCCATCCATCCAATTCTTTTAAGAAATCTGGATAGATGGATCTGTATTTTATAAATATTGAAATGCTATATTTCCTTAATCTTCCGGATTGTGACTTAAGTCGCCCATCATCTTATACATGTATAACCACATATGCGAAACTGCACCTCGGAATTTTGTCCGCATTTTATCCGTTGCATCTTTACCCTTGGCATTCTCAACCATCTTCCATACTCCGTAACGTTCAACATCCAAAGCTGCAAAGTTCTTAAACGGTGTAGAAACAAAATAATCAGGACTATCTGTGCCACCGCCATTAACGTTATACCAGTATCCTCTTTTGTCACCTTCTGCTTCAGTTCTATTTGTATAAGCGAATAGCATAACTTTCATATAGTCTGACATCTCTATTCAAGTAAACGCAGAACTATATGAACGAATCATAGCCTTCAATCATTCCAATGTAAGGAGAAAAATAAGTTTCGACAGAAAACAAACCGTTTAACGGGTAAATCCGCCATTTTGACATAGAACACGTTAGAATTTTATATTTTAGCGTGTTCAGGAACAGATTGAAGGGAATTCAACTTCAATATTATGATGTTATTCGGGAGGGGAATATGGCAGATTTTGAGCAGGATATCATAACCAAACTGAGGAGTGGAGATGAGAATAGTCTTCGCGAGTTGTTTGATTTGTATTATAAACCCCTGTGCCTTTTTGCCCTGAAGTATGTTGATTCTTTTGAACAGGCCGAAGACATTGTTCAGGATACGTTTATCAATTTCTGGAACTCTCGTAGCTACAATAATATTCATACCAATCTAAAAGGTTATTTATTTAGGGCTGTTAGAAATAATACTCTGCATGCTATTCGGAAAGAATCAAAATTTAGGTTTGAAGAAATTGATAATCATGTTCATAGTCTGATTGAAGACGAATTGCCGGAAGATGAATTAAAGGGCTTAAAGGATCTTCTTTTCAAACAAATTGAGCAACTGCCACCGAAAGGAAGAGAAATTTTCAGGGCAATTGTTTTTGAGAATATGAAATACAGCCAAGTTGCAGAACGTTATGGTATATCTGTTAATACGGTAAAGACACAGTATTCAAGATCGCTGTCAAAACTGCGGAAATTTCTAAATGTTCTGATCGTATTAGCCTTGCCCTAAACTATGCCGTATTCATTATTAAAGCCGGCAAAACCACTGTTCAAATCAATCGGATAGCTGACTTTTGAACAACTTACATTGTGTAATCTTAATCCAGTTAAAAATTTCAAATTGAAATTTTATTTTGCATTATTCATGAAAAAAGAAATCTTTCTTGTCACCCGATTACAAAAATGTTGCATCTATATTAAAAATGAATACAAATGATTCAACCAGATTCAAATATTTATCTGCTGATAGCAAAATATAGTCAGGGAAATATAACTGAGCAGGAATATTATATTTTGAAAGCATGGATGGAGGAAGATGCCGAGAATAAAAGGATCTTTG
This sequence comes from uncultured Draconibacterium sp., assembly GCF_963675065.1. Taxonomy (NCBI): domain Bacteria; kingdom Pseudomonadati; phylum Bacteroidota; class Bacteroidia; order Marinilabiliales; family Prolixibacteraceae; genus Draconibacterium; species uncultured Draconibacterium sp. The sequence goes on from NZ_OY775906.1 coordinate 285,882, forward strand.
CAGAATACCTTGTTTTTCTGAAAAATGCGCAAAGAGTGCGTTTTTCAGCAAAGGTTGACGAACATTTAGCCTGGAAAGTTATTCATTCTAAGCTTGAAAAACGAAGAACATTCAGTATTCGGCCATATTTAAAGTATGCTGCTGTTCTGTTAGTTCTTCTCTCTTTAACTGTAACCTACCAGCTTTTACATAAAAATATTGGCAACGAGGACGTATTGGCAAAAGCAAATGTTATTCAACCCGGAAAGCCCAAAGCAATACTTGAGCTGGGAGATGGCAGGAGTGTAAAACTCGAGGAAATTAATGATTCGTTGTTAGCACTGGCTGCCGGGTTCAATATTCAGATAAAAAATGATACAATCGATTACAGCAAATCTGATATTATTTCGGAGCTTACCAACACCATTCATATTCCGCGAGGCGGAGAATACAACCTGGTATTGTCTGATGGCACACGTATCTGGCTTAATTCAGAATCGGAGCTTACATTCCCAGCAAAATTTAAAGGAAATCAGCGCAAAATATCTTTAAAAGGAGAAGCCTATCTGGAGGTTGCCAAAAACGAAAAGCTCCCATTTATAATAGAGGTTGAAGGAGCACAGGTTGAAGTGTTGGGCACTTCGTTTAATGTAAAAGCATACGAAAATATCGAAACTACATTGGTAGAAGGAAAAGTTAGCATCCGTACAAATTCATTAACCGAGGCTATTTTAAATCCGGGCGAACAGGGCGTTGTAACAAAAGAAAGCAATGAAATAACGGTAAAACAAGTAGATACCAGACTGTACACTTCATGGGTGAAAGGAATGTTCGCTTTCCGGAGTTTGTCACTGGACGAAATAATGAAAACTTTTGAACGCTGGTATAATGTTACGGTGACATTTGAAAATGACGAATTAAAACAACGTCGTTTTACTGGTAATTTAAAAAGAAATGAAGAGATCAATCCACATCTGAATGTAATCAGCCTTACAACTGATGTTGAATTTGAAATTTCAGGGGAAAAAATTCTGGTTAAAAAAAGTTGATGCAAACCTGGTTTTCAGTTGAATTATAAATCCTGATTAAATATATGGCATAATACTTTCGTAAAAATTTAAAAGGGAAAAAAGAAGAAAATATGTGTTTTTAAAATAGAAACGGGAAATGCTGGCACATCTCCCGTTAGAAAATGCATTAGAGTTTCTAATACAAATTGTTAAACATTACAAATCTATGAAAAAACGATGTGAAATCTATCTTCCGGAGTCATTTTCGGAAGTTAAAAAGCTGTTTCTAATTATGAGACTAACTGCTGTTCTTATCTTGGTTTTCTCCTTTAGCACAATGGCTTCGGTTTACTCGCAGAGTACCAAGCTGTCGGTGTATGACGAAAACACAACACTTGTTGCTATTTTTGATAAACTGAGCGAGCAAAGCGAATTTCAGTTTGTTTATAACGACGAAGAAGTTGCTGTTGTTAAAAATGTAACTGTTGATTTTAAAAATGCAACGGTTGAGGAAATCCTGAACAAAGTTTTATCGAACTATGACCTTGATTACAAGGTGGTAAACAATGTGGTGGTAATAACACCGGCGCCCGGAAAAACAGAAAAGGAATCAGAACAATCTCGGCAAGAAAACAACGTAAATGTTTTAGGAAAGGTTATTGATGAAGCTGGCGAACCTTTGCCAGGTGCAACTATTAGGATTAAAGGCACAAGTATTGGTACCACTACCGATAAAAATGGAAATTATACTTTAAGAGGTAGTTTTGAAGGAGAACCGGTTTTGGTAATTTCATTCATCGGTTTTGTATCTCAAGAAATCGCGATAGATGGTCGTCCGGTAATTAACATTACTTTGAAGCAAGATCTTCAGGATGTGTCGGAAGTAGTTGTAACGGGTGTTTTTACCCGAAAAGCAAACACCTATACTGGTGCTGTTACTTCAATAAAACGCGAAGAGTTGTTAAAAATGAGCACTCAAAACGTATTGAGTGGATTGGCCAATCTCGATCCTTCGTTTGTAAAGGTTGAAAATCTTACTGCAGGATCAGATCCAAACGCAACATCGACATACCAAATGCGTGGAACCAGCTCCATTTCGCAAAACTTTCAAAGTCAGTATGAAAACGATCCGAATCAGCCACTGTTCATTTTAGATGGATTTGAAACCGGCATCGAGAAAGTTAAGGACTTAGATATCAATATGATTGAAAGTATTACCTTGCTAAAAGATGCTACCGCAAAAGCAATTTACGGATCGAAAGGAGCTAATGGAGTTGTGGTAGTTGAAACACGTCGTCCCGAAGGAGGCAAACTTCGCATTACTTACAGCGGAGGTGTTTCGCTTGAAATGCCAGATCTTACCAGTTACGATATGGCAAACGCTACTGAAAAGCTGGAAACAGAACGACTGGCAGGTCTTTACCTTTCGGATAATGCGGTAACGCAGTTGTCGTTAAATAAAACTTATAGCAATAAGATGCTTGAGGTACTGCGCGGTGTTAATACCGATTGGATGGCACAACCGCTACACACCGGTATCGGACAAAAACATTCGCTTTATATTGATGGAGGTGACCAGACCATGTTATATGGGGTTGACCTTTTTTACAATAATGTCGCTGGTGCGATGAAAGGTTCCGACCGGGAAACTTTTGCCGGAGGTATTACGTTAACCTATCGCAAAAAAAACTTTTTGCTTCGTAACCGTTTGGCAATTACCTACAACGAAAGCAACAACTCTCCTTATGGAAATTTCGGGTTGTATGCACTGATGAATCCTTACAGCCGTTTGTATGATGAGAACGGAAACATTGTACAATCGTATAATTATAGCGGAACACTCGAACCAAATCCAATCTGGAATACTACTATAAATACCACCGACCGTTCCACTTATACCGACATTACAAATAATCTTTACGGAGAGTGGACCATTCAACAGGGCTTAAAAGTGATTGGCCGTTTGGGGATTAGCTCAAAAGAAGCCCGATCGGATGTATTCAAGCCTGCATCGCATACTGATTTTTTAAACTATACCGATGTGTTGAGAAAAGGTAACTATGCGCAAACCAACGGACGTACACATTTTATTAACGGTGATTTGGGCTTGAGTTATTCAGTTGTAAAAGGGAAACACCTCTTATTTGCCAACGGACAATTAAACTTTGCCAGCAACAGCTACGACAGGGTTCGACTCGATGCAGAGGGCTTCCCGAACGATCACATGGATCACGTAATCTTTGCTGCACAGTATGCCGAGGGAGAAAAACCAACAGGTGCCGAAGGCAATAGTCATTCGGCCGGAGCACTGTTATCGGCGAATTATTCCTACGACGAACGCTATCTGTTCGATGCCAACTACCGCTTATCGGGTTCATCAGAGTACGGGAGCAATAAACGTTGGGGAACATTCTGGTCGCTTGGTGCCGGGTGGAATATCCACAAAGAGGCCTTTCTGAAGAATAATTCAGTAGTAAACCTGCTTAAGCTTCGTTTTTCGATGGGGTATACCGGTTCGCAGGGATTTAATACTTACGAGGCACTTTCAACCGTTCGTTACTACAATAACAGCGTATATTACGGTAACATTGGTTCGTACCTGGTTAGTTTGGCCAACCCCGATTTAAGGTGGCAATCGAAATATGATCAGAGTATTGGTCTTGATTTTGGACTATTGAAAAATCGTATCAGCGGGCGATTCGATTATTATGTGGCTAATACAGAAGACATGTTAACCGACGTAACTTTACCGTCATCAACAGGTTTTGGTTATTACAGAGCAAACCTTGGTAAAACTCAGAATAAAGGAGTTGAAGCAAATCTGAATATACGTGCTTATCAAAGCAGTTCAAACCGCGATTTCCTGAATTTTTACATGTCGGGTGCACACAACAAAAATAAACTGCAAAAGATTTCAAATAATTTGAAAGCGTTTAACGACAAGCAGGATGAGAATAAAAGTGATGATGAAATCGCCGATAATTACGATAATATCACCACGCCTTCAGTTCGTTACATTGAAGGACAGTCGATCAACACCATTTGGGCAGTTCAGTCTTTGGGAATCGATCCTCAAAATGGAAAAGAGATTTATCTGAAAAAAGATGGTACTACAACCTACGAGTGGGATGCTAAAGACCAGATTGCTGCCGGTGATGGCATGCCAAGTGTAACCGGAAACCTGGGAATTAGTTCTGAAATCTCCAACATTGGCTGTAACATTTCGTTTTACTACCGCCTGGGCGGCCAGATTTACAATACAACTCTGGTTGACAAGGTTGAAAATGCAAATCTTATTTACAATGTGGATCGCAGAGTGCTTACCGACCGGTGGAAACAGGAAGGAGATATCGCCCGCTTCAAGGCAATTACAGATAAAACTTACACCCGGCCAACAACACGATTTGTAGAAGACAATAATACACTATCACTTTCTACCGTGAATATCTACTACGATTTTCGCGAAACCGGAATTGTTAAAAACAGCTTCCTTCAGCAGTTTAGGGCCAGCGTTAACCTGAATGATATTTTTGTAATCTCATCAGTGAAAACAGAACGGGGAACCTCGTATCCGTTTGCCAGAAACGCAACATTCACCATTCAAGCAACCTTTTAATTCAGAATGACTATGAAAAAATTATCAATACATACAACATCAGTAAAAATAGTTGCTTTTGTAACTGTTGCACTGCTTATGTTTTCTTGTGAAGACTACTTTGATGTGAGTCCTAAATCACAAATTTTAACCGATGAACATTTTAGTGATGAAACCGGATTTTATGATCAACTAACAGGTGTTTACTCGCAAATGGCCAGTAGTGCGCTTTACGGAAAAGAAATGACATTTGGCCTTGCAGAAGTACTATCGCAAAACTACGACATTGACGCAACAAATACCTACCGTTATGCTGCTCAATACGACTATTCCAATACGGATGTTCAGTCGCGGATAAATTCAGTGTGGAATACGGCTTATAATTGTATTGCTAACCTGAATATAATGTTGGAATATTATGAAGCTGTTGACTCGACTACTTTTACCGGCAACCACTACAATTTGTACAGGGGCGAAGCATTAGGATTGCGCGGTTTTCTGCATTTCGAAATGTTGAAAGCTTTTTCTCCCAGTCCGGCAAGCAATGGTTCTGCCATGGCTGTTCCGTATGTGACCCAATATGCACCACAGGTTACCGGACAGAAAACAGTGGATGAAACCGTTGATTTGGTTATCAGTGATTTAACGAACGCTGTAAAATACCTGTCTACCGATTCCTTGCATATTGCAGAAAGCCCACATCTGTTTAGTAATTCAAGACACTACTTTTTCAACTATTACGCCGCGCAATATATTTTGGCACGCGCCTATTTGTGGAAAGGTGATTTGACCAACGCCGCAAAAGTAGCTGAAGAAGTAATTGCCGATATTGATGAGAATTCAAGTAGCTCTCCTATATCCTGGGTACATTTCACGCAGGTTCAGGGTGTGCCAAACGAGCAGGTAAACCGCCTGTTTACTCCTGAATTGGTTTTCCGCCTGGATATCCCGGGGATGGCTGATTTGGTTGATGGTTATTTCACTGAAGAAGCCGGATCTAATTCGTTCTACTTAACAGATGAAAGCCAGGATAAGATTTTCGAAAAATCAACAAAGGGTTTGGGTAACGATTATCGCTCGTTGTTTGGAATTCAGTACGATGGTGAAAAACAATACATTTGGAAATACCATCAATATGGTTTTCACGACAACCAGATGCCGGTAATTCGGAAAACTGAAATCTATTACATTGCTGCGGAGGCTCAAAAAGAAAGCAACCCCGCACGTTCGATTGAGTTGCTAAATGAAGTGCGTAGTAACCGGAACATCACTGAAGATGATGCACTGCCCGAAACGCTGACTTCAGCAGAAATACAAAACGAAATTTTCAAAGAATACCGTAAGGAATATCTTGGTGAAGGACAGCTGTTCTTTTACTACAAACGATTGAATATTCCGACTATCGAAAGCTCGCCTGTTGCTGCCAACAACGCGGTGTATGTGTGGCCGATGCCCGACAACGAGATTGAATTTGGCAACCGTTAACATTTAAATGAAGTACAATGAACAAAATTAAATTATACCTGGCATTCATTGCGTTAACAGCCTTGTTTGCCTGCGAAAACGATCCTTTTTATTTTAATTCGGAAGCCCGCCTGAGAATGGAAGGACCCGAAGTATGGACGCTGGGAACTGATTCGCTGGAATTTTCATTCGCGAATTATAGTTCAACCGTTACCGATACTACTTTTGATATTACCGTTTATGTAATGGGAGAAGCTGCCGACCAGGCACGTACCGCTGAATTCGAAATTGATCCCTCAATGAGTACAGCAGAAACAAATATGTATAGTTTCCCTGAGATGGTTACGATTCCAACAGGAGAACTTTCGGTTAATTTACCGGTAACCGTTAAGCGAGTTGAAGTTTTGCAAACTGTTCAATTTCAGTTATATATAAAGATAAAAGAAAGTGCTGACTTTAAAATTGGAGTAACCGAACAAAACCACTTGTTGCTGAAATGGTCCGACATTTTGTCGAAACCAAATAACTGGGATGATTTGGAAGAGTTTTTCGGAGTGTACAGTCTGACAAAGTATCGATTTATTATTGATGTACTTAATACCGGAGAATTTGATACTGATACGTTAAGCTGGGCACAAATGAAGAACTATCAGATTGAGCTGGCCGAAGCGCTTCGCCTTTATAACGAAGCTAATGCCGGTAATCCGTTAGCAGATAAAAACGGTAACTTAATTACATTTTAATCATGCACTTTTTTAAAATATTGAAAATGAAACGATTACTATTCGCTATATTACTGATATTAGGAATCACAAGTTTGGTATCCTCGTGCTATGAAGACAGTGGGAACTACGATTATGCCGACGTTGATGAATTGAAAATTGATACAACCGGCGTTAACCAGTCAAGCAATTATTTTACAGTTAATCTAGGAGACACGATTATTGTAAATCCAACGATAAATTATGCATATCCTGAGAATTTAAGCTACACCTGGTTGTTAATGCCTTTCCCTTATGATACAGAGACTGTCGGTAATACTACCCAATACCCGGTTCCCGATACCATTGCCAGAAGTCTTGATTTAAACTGGATTGTAAATGTTGAGCTTGGATCCTATCGTTATTACCTCGAAGTAAAAGACACTGTGTTAGGCTTATCGGATAATATTTATCCGAATGTTTCAAATTATCTGAATGTGGTCGCTGCCAATTCGTTTTATGCTCTAATGTGTTTAAGTGAGTACGATGGCAACACCGATATCGACGTATATTACACGCCCTTAGCGCTTATTTTTGGTGGCGAAACACAAATGCATTTTTACAGTGAAAGATCAGGAAGTATGATTCCAGGTTCCCCAAATTTACTGGGATACAGCAGTAAGGGATACTATTATGCCTTTACCAACCAGGAAGGACGCCGTTTGGACGAAAATGATTACCTGACAATGGCGAATTTTGATGAGATGTTTTATTCATCTCCAACACTGGATATGCAGGGATATGAGTATGTAAGTAATCAGGAATTGCTTATTAACAATGGGAAATTGCATGTTATCAACAATGCCCAGAGCAACGACCGTAAATTTTCAGCTGCAATTTCAGGCGACTATACAGCTTATCCGTTTATTTCTCGTAAAAATCCATATGCTGATCCTTCGCCCATTGCGTGTGTGATATTTGATGAAAAGAGCAAATCATTTCTGCGTTACTATTCAGGAAGTACAAGCTTTAGCAAATACCCGGCTGGCAGTGGAGAAGCTTTTGTTGATGCCAATAACTTACCATCAATTCCCCTTGCAATCTTCAGTTATGATAGACAGAAAACCGGGGTAGTACTAAGAGATGAAAACGGAAAAATAGCCTTATGGGTTTATGACTTAATGGCCGAAGACGATAGTGATTTGTCGGGCAACGGATCCCGTTCTAAAATAGATCTATCGAACTGCGAAGACATCGAAAATGCCACTATGTTTTATGCTGAAACTTCAGGGAGTTCATTCCATTACGCAACGGATAAAGCAATTTACGGTTTTTCAATAACCTCAGGAGAAACAACGGCAAACAAGGTTTATGATCTGCCCGAAGGAGATGAAGTAACCTGCATGTATAGTATTCCTGCAGCTGGTTTCCCAACGGGTGGCCGTGTTTATTGGTTTGCAACCTGGAACGAAGCGACAAAAAACGGTAAAATTGTTGAAAGTGAGATAGATCCCTACAGCGGCAGGCTCGATTGGTTTTGGGGGCAGATGTTTGGTTTGGAAGGCCCAAATCCATCCGTTACTGAAGGATTCGGGAAAATTGTAAGTATGAAAGTTGGAATCTGATTTGTAAATGCTATTAAAATATGAAAAAAATATTGTTAGGAATTACCGTACTACTCGTACTAATTAATGTTGGATGTAGTGAGGGATTTAAAATAAAAGGAGAGTTGACAGGCGCTGCTGATGGTACAAAAATAGCACTGGTTCCTTTTGCTAGTTATGATGTAAAACCTGAAGCTGAAACGACTATTGAAAGCGGGAAATTCAGTTTTGCAGGAGAGCTTCCTGAACCACGTTTATATTACCTGGTATTAGGAGACAAACAAGCTTATTTCCAGGTTATGCTTGAAAATTCAACTATAACTGTAACCGGCGAAGTGGAAGAAAGTACAGGAAGAGAAGAGAGCCCGGTATTGAAATTCATAAACATGGAGGTAGATGGTTCCGACAGTGATGATTATTTCAAAAGCCAGATGGCCGTTCGCCAGGAGTTAAATAAAATGTACGATGATAAAAATGAGAAGTTTGCCGATATTCAAGAGAAACTTTATAAAGCGAGAGTAGAAAAAAATCAGTCTAAACTCGATTCTTTGCAGAATACGCAGGAATATAAAGAAATGGAACGCGCAGAGAAAGCATTTTTTGGTGAAGTAGAAAAACGCTACAACGCGGTATTTGAAGCCAATAAAGAAACTTTTTGGGGGCCGTTGATGATGTTGAACCTGTATTCTTATCTTACTCCTGATGCACGCCCGACTTTCGAAAACATGTCAGAAGAAGCGCGCGAGAGCTACTATGGCAAAATGGTTGCCGAAGGTTTATATCCGGCCAACCGCACGGGAGAAAAAGTTCCTGATTTTACCACCACTGATGCCAACGGAAAAGAAGTGAGTCTGGATGATCTTATTAGCGATAAAAAAGTAATCCTGATTGATTTTTGGGCTTCGTGGTGTGCACCTTGCCGTAAAGAACTTCCCAATGTAAAAGCCAATTACGACAAGTATGCAGCAAAAGGTTTTGAAGTTATTGGTTTTTCAATCGATAAAGACCCGAAAGCATGGAAGAAAGCAGTAAGTGATGAAAACTTAGAATGGCCAAATTTTAACGATTTGGATATTTCTGCACAGTATAAAATAAAAGCCGTTCCTACAACTTATCTTATCGATAACGAGGGACGATTAATTGCGGAGAATGTACGAGGAGAGGAGCTAGGGAAGAAATTGGAAGAACTTTTCGAGGAATAGAATTTAGTAAATAAACAGCTTTTAACCCGACTGACAGTATTAATTATATTTTTACATATCAGTCGGGTTTCTTTTTCAGATGCTATCAATTTATTTTCTTTGAAAAATTTCTTACTAATAATTATCGAATAAAATGAAGATTCTTTTTACAATTTCACTTGTCGTTTTAGCTATTTCTGCAAGAACACAAGAAACTTTTCAATCGTTTTCTAATAAAGCACAGCAGGAATTTGCGAATGAAAATTATCAGCAGGCGATTGATTACTATCAGCAAGCACTGATGATTAATGAAGTGGATTCATCTAATATGGTTTGGACGGCATCACTGGCGAGTATTTGTGCTTCTTACCTTAAAGATGATATGCAGCTAATTAAATATAATAACATAGCGATTGAATTCGGCTCGCAAGATTTATATATGATTGATGAGCAGTTAAAACTCGCTGAAAAGTACAAGGATAGTGTATCTACGGAGAAAGTGTTACGAAAGGCGAGAAATATTGAAGGGAAATATAAGAAGTACTCTCTGGAGTTAATGTCCTTTTATTTCAAAAACAAAAGCTATGATGAAACGATTAATATTGCAAATGATATTCTGGTTGTTGATTCTGATAATATTAATGCTTTAAATTATAAAGGGATGTCTCTGCACCAAACTGGAAAAGAACCAAGCGCGATGGAGTGCTTTAAAACTGTTTTAGATATTGATCCAGAGAATTTAAATGCAAACATCCAAATGGGAATGATTTTGTATAATAAGGGCAAGATGATTTTTGATACAGCCAATAAAGATTATGAAAAATTAAAGTCGCCAACATCTCTGGACTATCACGAATACAAGAAAGAAGTTAGAAAATCGAAACCGTACTATCAAGAATGTTTACCATTTCTTCAGCGTTATAATTCAATTAAAAACCGAAGTGATATCTCTGCTGTAATTAACAAGGCAAAATCCAGAATTGAAGACTTGAATACAAAAAATACTCAATAAGGTTGGCTGAAGAAGTCGAAGTTAGCTGTAGTACAAAAAAGCTCTCCATATTTTTAACGAGGACAAGAGGGGAGTAATCAGAAAGGGAATTTACTTGCAAATAAAAACGAGTTACAAAATTGAATTTGTAACTAATAGATTTTCAAGTTGGGATATCAGGATTAGAACCTGGGACCCCCTGCTCCCAAAACTAGTTCTCGAATATGGGAAAAGAAGGATGGTATTTGGAAAATTATTCAGATAAATAATTCTTTAAACAAAGCTTGCGCCAACTAAATGTATAAAAACGTTTACCAACAATGGTAGCTGTTGCTCAACTCAGAGGGAGTAAATAATTCGTGCAAAAGTTCCTTCGCTTTTGTATCATAAAAGAAACTCTTAAAAGCCTGCTTGTAGGCAGACTGGGCAAAAAACACTAAAAATAAGAGCTGTTTAACTCCTTTCTCCTGACCGATAAAGTTCCAAAAACAGCTTTTGCAGAAGACTGAATAGATCAATTAATCGCATCTGATGCGCGTTTAGCTTTGTGTAACGCGTGATTGCTTCTCTATAAGTTGAGAAAATGAATAATCAGGATGCTTTAATGGATAAAATCGAAACCTAAGGCTTTTGATTATTGATTGATATCAAATTGTTTTAGTCCAAAGTGAAGGCTAATTCAATCAGGTCATCCTCATCACTGCTTGATCCGATATAAGCCTGGTATTTCATTTTTTCCAACTCCCAGGATTTTGTTTCAGAATTGTACCATTTGATTTTATCCAGTGGGCAGGTTATTTGTACTCGTTTTGATTCTCCAGGTTGAAGCGTTACTCTCCGAAAGCCTTTCAGCAATTTATGTTCTCTTTCTACTATTGAGTTGTCAAAGCCGATGTACAATTGTAGCGCCTGGTCACCGGCAAGCTCTCCGGTATTGGTGACGTTTATTTCTGCGGTAATCTGATCATTTTCAACTGAAATGGTGGCGCTGTCCTGGGTAAAGGTGGTATATGAAAGTCCAAAACCAAATGGGAAAGCAGCTTTGTTTCCATCATAATCGAGTTTGATATAGCCGTGATATCGATCGTAGGTCACTTCGGTAGCCAGCCTGTCAAATGTCGGATAGTGACTCTCATCCGATGCCACTGTAAATGGAAGCTTTCCTCCTGGATTATTGTCGCCAAAAATTGTTTTTGCAATAGCTGTTCCGCCCTCCATACCCGGGTAAAAAGCATGAATAATACCACTTACTCTATCCTTCCACTCTTCAACAATAATGGCGCTACCTCCAATCAGCACTGCAACTGAGTTTGTGTTTAATGGGCCAAGTTCCTGCAATAGCTTACTTTCATTTTCATGAAGCCTCAAGCTTTTCCTATCGCCGCCGACTGTATTTCCACCCATTTCAATAAATTCTCCTTCATCATCATGATTATATCCTACCACAAAAATGATGGCATCGGCCTCTGAGGCTTGGTTTTTAGCCATTTCAAGATCTTCGCCAGTTATATGGGTAAATTTTATTTTTTCACCATATAATGCATTTAATCCCTGCATGGGTGTCACAACATATGCTGGTCTTACCTGGCTGGACCCGTGATCACCTATATTTTCAGTGGTGGCAAGCTGACCTACCACCAGTACATTTTTGATTTCATTTTTATTGAGCGGCAATACATTGTTTTCATTCTGCATCAAAACCATTGATTTTTCAGCCGCCTCTAATGCCAGTGAAATATGATCTCTACTGCCAATGAGAGAAGTGGGATATTCTGACATTGGATCAGGAGCAGTTTCAAATTTCAAAACTGTGCGCGCTATACGAAAAGCACTCTCATCCACAACATTTTCTGATACTTTCCCGTCATTTACAGCCTCCAACAGTTTAGATCCATAATCTTCAGTAGAAGGCATCTCAATATCCAAACCAGCATTGGCAGCCAGCTCTGTATTTCTGACGCCATAGAGAAAATCGCTGATCGTAAATCCTTTAAATCCCCATTCTTCCTTAAGCACGGTTCTGAGTAAATGTGGGCTTTCGCAGCACTGATCACCTCGAAATTTATTGTAAGCACCCATAACACTGGCAGCGCCATTATCAATACATTCTTTAAAATGCGGCAGGTAAACTTCTCTCAATACCCGCTCATCAACTTCGACATCGACGCTGAACCTGGTGTTTTCCTGGTTGTTGACTGCATAATGTTTGATGCAGGCCATCACATTGTATTTCTGAACGCCTTTCATCAAAGAAGTACCCATCTGGCCCAGAAGATAAGAATCTTCACCGTACGCTTCCTGAGCCCTTCCCCCTGCAGGATGCCTCAGCAAATTAATACAAACTCCTCCAAAGTAATTTCCATTATTTGCCCGAATTTCCTTCCCGATTGCTTCGCCAACCCTCATTTCCAGATTTCTATCAAAGGCAGCAGCCCTGGCCATTGCTACCGGAAAGCAGGTAGCTTCGCCGCTCACCATGCCTCTTGGCCCGTCAAAAAAGCGCATGGTCGGAATGTTCAGACGTTCATTCCCACCCGCCTGGTAAGACGGTTGGTTGTATTTCATTCCGTCACCTATCACCTCTAAAAACATTTTCAAATTGCTTTTTAGAACGGGTGTCATCATCTGTACTTTCTCTTCTATAGTCATTTGATCGACCAGAGATCTGGCTTGTTGATCAATTTCCTGTTCTGAAAGTGGTCTACGTTCCAGTGCAATGAGTTCAGGTTTTGGATTGTATTTCAGTATTTGAAAAGCGACAAAACCGATGATCAATATCGACAGGATGATATAAAGGATAATGCGAAAGACTTTCATGATAAAAAGAGTTATGAATTAAAAAAACTAAGTAAATCTAATTAATAATTTCATTGTGGCAAATTAACACAATGAAAATTTTATATATTTGAACCGATGGATTTGGAGAAAATAATAAGTAACGTCAAAAATAATCGTGAACAAATCGATTTCAATATTTCAGTCGATTGTGTTCTATTCACAGTTCAGGATAATAAACTGAAAGTTTTATTAACAAAACTTTTACCTGGAAATGAATGGGTATTGCCGGGAGGATTCATTTTTAGGAGCGAAAATGTAGAGACGGCGGCTATCAGAGTATTAAAACAGCGAACGGGATTGGATCAAATTTTCCTACAACAGTTTAACACCTTCAGTGACCCGAATAGATTCTTATTTCGATCATTGATAAAGGATTTAGGTCTTGAAACTATTGATATTGTGCAATTGCCAGAGAGGGTGATTTCCATTGGTTTTTTTGCCCTGGTCAACTATGAATTGATCACCTTGACTGGTGGTGAATTTGAGGAGGATACCTGCTGGGCGGAGGTTACGAAATTACCAAAACTTATGTTTGATCATCAAATTATTATTATTGAGGCTATGGAGTCTTTAAGAAAGGAACTCTACTTTAAACCCATTGCTTATAACTTATTGCCTGAGAAATTTACGATGCCAGAGCTTCAAAAGCTTTATGAGATTATCTTGGACAAGAAAATGGAGCGAAGCAGTTTTCAGAAAAAAATGCTCAAATGGGATATTTACGAAAGATTAAATGAGCGAAAAACAGGGGGAGCTCATAAACAGCCTTTTTTATATCGATTTGATACCATGAAATATAAGGTAGCCATTGAGAAGGATATAAAATTTGGCATGTAATCCCTTCTAGGTGTAGTTTGTAACTACACATTTCTATCCATATCTCTACTCAAATGCAGTGTAAGTATGAATTTCACAGCGAAGGTGCCACATTAGGCGAGGTTTATCTGGGGTCGCAAAATTGGAACTAGCATGGAATGTTCAAATTGATTCATTTCTAAATGAGACAAATAGTCGCTTGAAAATAATTAAGTATGAGGAACTAAAAAAATAACAACCGCTAACATTTTGCAAATAGCATTGTAGGGTTCGTACGGTGTTATACGCTGGATTCTCGCATCACGAGATAGTTTTACAAACTAATTATAAATGTTTCATGAATCAGAACTCTTAACACTTTCACATCAAAATGGCAAGTTGGTATTTCTTTCAGGTTTAATACTTTACATTTTCACAAAATGAAAGATGTGAGATATATCGTATTTGCAGATATGGAAGAGAACAGATTTCTATTTGACACCAACTCTTATTTGCAATTAGCTAGAATTGTCATGAATAAGATTTGGGAGTAAGGTAATTCTCCTTCACCATACTCGCTCCAAGAATTGATAGAAATGTTCGCAAGCAAATGTATTGCAAAATACGAACTTGATGAAGAACACCTATTTCATAAAAAGGCATTGGTGGATCAATCGAATGGTTTTTATACAGTAAGGATTGTGGAATTGATGACGACTTTACTATGGAGAATTATCTGAGGAGTGGGAGAGAGGTATTTTAATCGATTGTTTTACAAGTGTTTCATTTAGACAAATAAAAAAGGGAGATAGAACTTGTCTAACTCCCTTTTTCCACTTCGTCGGGATACCAGGATTCGAACCTGGGACCCCCTGCTCCCAAAACATTTAAAACAGGTTTCATTTAATTTCATGTATTGTCTTGTGGTCACATAGTCAGTTAGTTATGGATTTTTTGTTTGTTCTTAAATTTCATTTATTTACCTTTAAATGTCCATTTGTTGTACCTATGTTGTACCCGAAAAATGATGTAAATGATTAGTTTTAAGAATGTTCTGAGAAAGAAAAAGCTATCTTATGGTAAATATCCTATTTCTTTGCGTATTTCCAAAGATCGTAAGTCTATATTTTTTCGTACTCCGTACACAGCGGATACAAAAGAATGGGATTCGAAAAAAGGAATATTTAATTAAAATGCTGCAAACTATTTAAACAAAAACAGGGTATTACTAAAGTTAATTGACCATGCTACAAGTGTGGTTACAGAACTACAGCAAAATAAGAGAAGCTATACCTTAACCGATATCGAAAGGGCCATTCGGATCGAATCTAATCCGGCCTATCAAAACGTTTATAAATTCTGGGACGAATTGATTGAAGAAATGATAAAGGCCGGAAGGACCGGCAATGCCCAGGTTAACCGCGATACCTACAATTCTGTTAAAAAATACAGTAAGAAAAAGGTATTAAATTTTAACGATATCACGCCGACTTTTCTGGATAAGTATGAAGTGTATTTAAGATCGAGAAATGGAACAGATGGTGGAATAAGCGTACGGATGCGGACGCTAAGAGCCTTATTTAATTTTGCGATAAAAAGAAGCTTGATTAAACCAGATAACTATCCTTTCAAATCATATCAAATTTCGAAATTAAAGGGTAGAGGAGCCAAAAGAGCATTAACTTATGATGATGTAGTAAAAATCGTTAACAAAGACTTGGGTGAGCATCCGGAATTAGTTGATGCACGAAATTATTTTGTTTTCAGTTTTTATACTCGTGGGATGAACTATGCCGATATGATGAAACTAGAATGGAAGGATGTGATTGACGGCCAGATTTATTATACACGTTCAAAAACCAAAGCAAATTTTAGAATTAAGATCCTGCCTCCTGTTCAGAAAATTTTAAATTATTATAAAGAACATCAAAGCGGTTCTAAATGCATATTTCCGATTTTACTTAAAGACAAAATGTCGCCTACGCAGATAGAAAACAGAAAGAAAAAGACTTTAACGAGGTATAACCAAAAATTGAAGGAAATTGCGAAACTGTGTAAAATTGAAAAGAATGTATCAAGCTATGTTGCCCGGCATAGTTATGCCAACAGTTTAAAGCAGAAAGGAATTTCTACCGATATTATCAGTGAATCAATGGGGCATCAAAATCTGGCAATTACCCAGGCCTACCTGAAAGAACTTGATAACTCGCTTGTTGATGAAGCAATGGAGGTATTATTGTAACCTGGTTTTTTAAAAGTACATAACTTTATGTATAAACAAATTTGTTTATATTTGCAAAAGTAATTATCATGAGCGCTATCGAAAAAAATATCACGCTTTTAAAGGGTATACATCCGGGAATTATCCTTGAAAGGGAGTTGAAAAAAAGAAAACTCCCCAAGCGGCGTATTGCGTTATCTATTGGTGAATATCCTCAACTTTTAGGGGATATTACCAAAGGAAAACGTCGCATCAATCCGGCACTATCCATAAGACTGGGTAATGCTTTGGGAATCGATGAAAGCTTTTTTGCTGTATTACAAGCTTATTACGATATTGAGCAACAAAAGAAAAAACAAGCACTGAATGACCGGCCCAATTTAAAACTTCTGCGACCTGTTTTGTTCTGGGATACCGATATTAATTCAATTAACTGGGAAAGGAGCAAAGTCAGTGTTATAAAACGCATATTTGAGCGGGGTAACGATCAGGAGATTTCCGAGATAATGCGTTTTTATGGGAAAAAAGAAGTACAAGCCATCTTAGCCCATATCTCAAAACGTTCCTCAGTATTGAAAAACAATATGAAGAAATATCTTCAGTGAGTGAATGATCAGCCAATTAAAATACAACACTGTAAAGTCACAGCTACGCTCAATATTATCGTGGTTGATGGCTGAAGAACTTTTCACTCCTTTTCGTTTGGTAGGAGGAACCGCGTTAAGTTTGCAGTTAGGGCATCGTGAATCTTTTGACATTGATTTGTTCACCGAAACTCCTTACGGCGAGATTGATTTTGAGGTAATAGATAAGCACCTTAAAAATAATTTCGAATACGTTGATTCTCGTGAAGGTCCGGTTGCGATGGGGAAATCATACTTTATTGGCAATTCAGCAGAAGACTGTATTAAGCTCGATTTGTATTATACCGATCCTTTTATTCGTCCAGCTTTGGTGATTGACAATATAAGGCTTGCCACACTCGACGAGATAATAGCGATGAAGATCGATGTTGTGCGCCGTGGAGCCAGAAAAAAAGATTTTTGGGATTTACATGAGTTGTTAGACTTCTATTCAATCCCTCAAATGATTCAGTTGCATGAAGAGCGTTATCCATACTCACATGATGCTGATGAAATACTCAGAAACTTTACCAATTTTGAAACAGCTGATAATGATTTTGAACCGATTTGCTTAAAAGGTAAATATTGGGAACTCATTAAGTTGGATTTTGTTGAGGCAATGGAGACCTTAAACAACGAAGAATCTTAGATTCATTTTGTTCTTCTTTCCTTTCTTTTGGGATCGGTATATAATTCATAGTGGTAGAGTGCTCTCATTCAACCCCGTAAACACTTCCTGCAACATTTTCGGAAAATTTTCAAAAGGAAAAGAAATAAAGAATGAATAGAGAAAATGGAAGTGTTGATATGGGATTTCATTCGTTTTTATCCATTGTTTTTAAATGTAACTCATGTAACTTGCTTAAACACAGTATTTATTTGTTTGGTGTTGTTCGTTGCTAGCTCGTTTCAAAAAGTTTTAACTGAAGTATACGAGGTTAAATCTTTTTGAAATTGGCTCTGTGTGCCGGCGGCAATTAATTCTTCCGTTTTTGGAATGAATGGCTTTATGTCGGAAGCTTTTGAAAACCCGGAGGGCTTGTTTTCCGAAAATGTGGTTATTTTACAGAGGAGGCGAATTCCATTGATTCATAATTTATTCAAAGTGATTCTTTAATTTTAGTCCGACTTTCCAAATTCAAACGTTCGACTTCCTTAAAACTGTCGATTTGCACTGATTGACACGGTAATTTTGGTGGAAAATTTAATCATCAAAATTAAAAGTCATGAAAACAATTTTAACAGTTCTATTTTTAATTCCTATCTCTGTTGGGAAACTGTTTGCACAGGGGAATGAGCAATTTGGAATTAATCGCTGGTCTGAAGAGAGAAAGATTGAGGTATCAAACATGATGGCGGAACAATTTGAATTGGAAGTTTTATCAAAAAAAAACATTCAAAATGAACAAGCCAAAGTATTCACTCTGCCGGCAAATAAAGAAAATATCAAACTATCATTTAGTGATGGTAGAGATGATGCCACAGGTTTAGCGGATATTAATGCTGTATTGCAGTCAGTTGGAGTACGAGTTAGCACCGTAGAACTTCCTGAGAAGGCAAAGCCAATTCTCGAGACATCAAAAACAAGAGCGTTAAACGAGGAAGAAGCTAAAAATTTAATTGCTGCTTTTCATCTAGATAGAGCTGCTTTACTCAATCAAATTGAAAAAGCTGGAAGAGAGCCGGCGGTAGAAAATGGAGGCGCTCTAACTACCGGTGAAGACAACATGGCTCCATATCCAAAAGTGTATGATATGAAAGCATTATCGGCGGAAGTGACTGTGTTTCTTCAAGACAAATTTGGAAAATTACATGTAAACAGTGCAGATGATGGATTGGGTATTGATGAAGTAATGACTATCGTTTCAGGTGGTCCCTGGACATGGTTTTTTGTATTGCCCGATAATGTGGTTGGAAAATTAACCTTAGGTCATGTAAAAATTGATGGATTAGGCTGGAGAATAAGTTACCCGGGATTAGGTCCACATGGCGGTTTTTTTGATGCAAAATATGGATTAGTAGTCGCATTTGCTCATGGCCCTGAAAAATTTGTAATGCGATATGAAGATCCCGGTGTTAAATTAGATAAGTGGATGGGAAAGAATCCTTGGATTGATTTTTCTGACAACATGCCTAGGTTACTAGAGAAAATTGACCAAGTGTCATATTAAACAGTAAAAAGTTTGACAACCTTAATTAACTCATGTCTTAATTCAGTTGAATTTCCTCAATCCATAATAATTCCAATCAACGATAATGATTTTGCGGCACTTGAAACAGTTCAAATTAATTTGTCTTAAGAGATTACACTTTATAATAGAATACGCATATAACTTTTAAAAAGGTTCGCCTTTATAATTCAGAACCTGTATATCAATATTCGGAACACTTTACGGCAATTCAGAATATAGTTTTGTAATCAGATTAAGATATTCCATTGGTCACACACAAATTATTAGAAAAGTTCGACAAACTATCATATTAACGTTAAATCATAAAAGGATGACAAATATAACCAACATCAGTCTTGATTCAATCGAATTTCCAGAGCCCATAATGGTTTCAGTCAATGGTGTAGAGCTCGAAGTATTTGAAGCAGGTATGCAAAATGCTGATAATCCGATTATACTCTGTCATGGTTTTCCGGAGCACGCATTCTCCTGGAGGTATCAAATCCCGGCACTTGTCGCAGCTGGTTATCATGTCATTGTACCAAACCAAAGAGGTTATGGAAACTCATCCAGACCAACCGAAGTAACAAGTTACGATATACAACATTTAACTGGTGACCTTGTAGCATTACTCGATTATTATGGGTATCAGAATGCTACTTTCGTTGGCCATGATTGGGGAGCAAATGTAGTCTGGAATCTCGCTCTATTACATCCTGAGCGGGTACGTAGAGTGATAAACATGGCTTTACCTTATCAGGAGAGAGGTGAAAAACCATGGATTGAGTTTATGGAAGAAGTATTTGGTGAAGACTTTTATTTCGTTCACTTTAACAGACAACCGGGAGTGGCAGATCGTATATTGGAAAATCATACTTCTCAGTTTTTTCGTAATCTGTTTCGCAAGAATGTTCCTCCTGCACCTCCTGAGCCTGGAATGTCAATGATTAATCTTGCAAGAGCAACTAACCCACTTGGTGAGCCTATATTGAAGGATAACGAACTGTCTGTTTTCGCTTCTGCTTTCAAGTCATCAGGTTTTACAGGGAGTATAAATTGGTACAGAAACCTTGACCGTAATTGGCATTTAATGGCAAACATCAAACCAATCATTAAACAACCGACATTGATGATATATGGGGACAGAGATATGATTCCTGAGTCTCAAAGCTTATACGATTTCGCACCAAATTTAGATGTGGTTAACCTGGATTGTGGTCATTGGATTCAACAAGAGAAACCAGAGGAAACAAACCTTGCAATTTTAAAATGGTTGGAGCGGCAGAATTATGTAGAGGATTCAGATAAAAATTAAATCATATAAAAAGGCTTACAACAAAATATTGACAGCTATGGATTTAATGAAAACAAATACAGAGAATTTAACAAACCTGTGGGCAACGGTTGGGCAAAAAACGAATACGTTACATACTACCAACAATATCAATTATTGCGCAGTTAATTATTCCGAGTGGCCGAACAGGTTGTGGTTTACAAATAATGTGAATGCCCCCATGATAGAAAGAGCAAGAGAGATTCTTCTACAATCAAAAGTGCCAATAAAAGTATCAACGTGGCATAGCACAGATTTAGATGACGAGTTGTTCGCTCAAAACAATTTTGTTCAATCGTCAGAACAAGCAGGAATGACAGTACAACTTACAACCGAATTTGAATCTGACCCGGGCATTCAATTTCGGAAGGTTACCACACAAAAGCAGGCTACTCTCTGGGCCGAATTATTCCGACATTCATTTGGTTATACGATCAGCCGCGATGTAATTCTTCAAAGTTCAGCAGTAGTGAATTATTTTGCCTGTTATTGCAATAATTCTCCGGTTGGTGTCTGCCTTTTATTTCACAACAATTCGCAGGTAATCGGTATTCACTCAATGGGTATTATTCCCGAAATGAGACGAAGGAGGTTTGCCGAGGATATTTTACGAAAAATACTTACGAACTCTAAACGGCTGGGATTTAGTTATGCTGTTTTGCAAGCCTCGAAAATGGGCAAACCGCTTTACAGCAAATATGGATTTACAGAAGAATTTACAATGAAAAATTATCAACTTAAAGATTAAAAGTCATGGAATTAATAAAGAATTTAGAATGGCGCTATGCCACAAAAAAGTTTGATCCCGAAAAGAAAATTGGTACTTATGAATTAGATAAATTGAAGAGAGCCATACAGTTGTCTGTATCTTCATATGGCCTTCAATTTTACAAAGTGCTAATTATAGAGGATTTGGAAATTCGAAAGCAATTGAAGCCTGTTTCATGGGACCAAAACCAAATTACAGATGCCTCGCATTTATTTGTGTTTTGTAATTATAACAAAGTGAAAAAGGAGGATATTGATGCATTTATTCGCTTAACAGCAAATACCAGAAATATTGATTACAACGATTTAAGAGGGTATGGAGATTTTATCGAAACAAAACTGAACGAGAAAACAAAAGCTCAACTAACCAACTGGCTGGAACGACAACCGTATCTGGCATTAAGCACACTTTTAATGGCTTGTGCCGAATTGGGAATCGATGCGTGCCCAATGGAAGGATTTGAACCGGAAAAGTACAATGAAATTCTGGGATTGAAGGAAAAGGGATTAAATGCATGTGTTATTGCCTCCGTTGGTTACCGTCACGAATCAGATCGATCTCAACATCTTTCAAAAGTCAGAAAACCTATGAACCTGCTTTTTGAAGAGATCAAACAAATACAAACAGAACTTCTTCTAGTTTAAAAGTTACATTTCAGGTTACATTTGATCATGAAAACGATAATAATTAGCGGTAGCAGCAGAGGAATCGGAATGGCTTTGACTAAAAAACTCTTATCTCGCAATGACGTAGAAATCATAGGGACGTCAACCTCAGGAAAGAACAGTTTGCAAGATGATTATTTTCGATGTTTGCCATTAAAATTGGAAGATAAAAATTCTATTGAAGAGTTTGCCAAGCTAATTGAGAATAAGAAAATCGATTACCTGGTTAACAATGCAGGTGTTCTGATGGATGATTGGAATGAATCTAAAATTGATTTCCAAAATTTGTTAAAGACCTTTGAAATAAACCTCTTTGGAACAATTCGATTTACCGAAGCTTTGTTATCGCAGTTTAATCCTGGTGCACATATCGTTAATGTCACATCCGAATGGGGATCATTCAGTGAAAAGAATTTCGATGAATTTCTGCCTCATTATAAGATGTCGAAAGCTGCATTGAATATGTACACCAAACTGCTTGCTGAACGATTGAAGAGTAAGCAGATAAAGGTTTCTGCACTTGATCCGGGTTGGGTAAAAACAGATATGGGCGGAATGCAGGCCTCAAGAACAAGTGATGAAGTTGCAAATGAATTACTGAATCTACTCGAAGGTGATTATGAAACAGGAAAATTCTGGCATCGGGGAAAGATCAGGAAGTGGTGATCGGGATTTTGTTGTGCGGAATTATAATTCGGGGCGCTTACGATATTCTGCAGCTATACTTTTGTAAAAAACTTAAACAACCAGATTAAAGGAATGGTTAGCGAAATGTCAAACAGAAATGGAAGTGTTGCTCTAATGGTGTTATTACTTTTTACTAAATTTTTCGCCACTGCAAGTTCCGACCAGGAAAAAGGGGATCGTAATACCAGAATTCATACTTATATAAAAAAGGGATAACCTTTTTCAAAAAAAACATTGGAAATGTGCCAAGGAGGAAATTGCCACTGACATGAGAATTTAAAGAAAGAGTTAAAAGAACTCACATCGAATAACTAACATTAAATAATCAGAAATGCCACATTTTGTAATTGATTATTCAGAGAACATTGTAAAACAAAAGTCGTCGAACGACAATGCAAAAACGAAATTTGTCTGAAAGAATTATCGCTGAATTGAAAAAGATGTTCCCGGATGTCCCGTTTATGTCAATCAATATTCGGGATTTTGAAAAAGCTACGTTTTGTAACAAATCAATGATTAAAGAAAAAAGTTTATAGTAATCTATATATTTCAAGAAAAATAAAGAAAGGAATTACACTTGTAGAACTAAATGATGTAATTAAACAAATAGGATATGAATCTGAAATAATTAAATATTAGATTATCTTGCGATTGCCTTAAAATTAAAGACTGCCATTTTCGGCAGTCTTCTTTATTTTGGTCAAATTGGACAAAGAAATCCTAAACATTTACCAAAGGTATGATGTTTTAACAGCATCGCTATCAGTAAACTAATTTATCAAATGCAATTTTTGGTATTATTAAATTTTGCGGCTGCCATTCAAGGCCTGTTTTTAACTTACATTATTGCTCACAACCGTTTAAAAGACACTAAATCGGTAGTTTTGGGTTTGCTAACATTTGTGCTATCCTTGAGTCTTTTAGGAGGTATCTATGGAATGTCGGGGTTTTATAAAAGCTTTCCGCATTTCACGAATGTTGCCGATCCGATGTTCTTACTTTACGGGCCACTTCTTTTTATCTACATTTTTGTGCTCACTCAAAACCGTTTACCACGAAATTATGTATTACACGGGCTGCCGTTTCTAATTTACATTATTTCATTTATTCCTTTGTATTTGAAGAGTGCCGAAGAGAAGATTGAATGGGCCGAATATATTTTCTTAAACGATCATGTGCCGTTAAAAGGTTTGCTAATGCAGTTGCTGCGGGTAGTACATATTTCAATTTATATTGTACTCAGTCTGGTGGCGGTAAAAAATTACCAAACAAAGATTAAGGATAATTTCTCCGACATCGAAAAAATTTCGTTAAATCAAGCAAAAAATATACTTTATTTCTTTTTGTTTGCACTTGTTGTGGCCTGTATCTCATTTGTTTTTGGTTATGTACTTTCCTACAGTTTTAGCTTGTCGAATAATATTATCGGGCTGGTTATCGGCATAATTATTTTTGCATTGGCTTATTCTACCTGGAATAAAAAAAATATTCAGGAAATGGTTGCATCGAAAGGGGGCGATAAAACAGAAAAACCAATTGAGGCTCCTCAAAAAACTAAAGGACGAAGCGTATTTGTGCTAACCGAGGAACAATTGGAAGAATATGGGGGCAGGCTTGAAACAGCTATCGAAGAAGAGAAAGTTTATACCGAGAATGAATTATCTTTAGCCGAATTGAGTAAAAAAATAAATATACAGGCCTACCAGTTATCTGAATTAATAAGCCGGCTTTACAACGAATCTTTTTTCGACTTTATAAACCGGCATCGTATTGAAGAAATTAAGGCAAGAATTGAAGATCCGGAATCAGATTCATATTCCTTACTCGGAATTGCAATGGATTCTGGGTTTAATTCAAAGTCGTCTTTTAATACCGCTTTTAAAAAATTTACCGGCCTAACACCCAGCGAGTACAGGAAACAAAAATTGGTGGAACAACATGCGTAAAACATGTATCTTATAATTTTGTAACAAATGAACGAAACACCCTCAAGGGAAAAAACATTAGCCGTACTTCCGTTTGTAAACATGAGCGGAAGTGAAGAAATGGAATATTTCAGCGATGGGATTACCGAAGAAATTATTAATGCACTTGCCAGTATTCCGCAATTAAAAGTTACATCACGAACTTCATCGTTCTTTTTCAAAAATAAAAATATTCCCATCAGGCAAATTGCCAACGAACTAAATGTTAGCACCATTCTTGAAGGAAGCGTTCGGCTGGCGGCTAAAACCATCCGAATTACTGCGCAGCTGGTTCATGCCGAAGAAGATTTTCATTTTTGGTCAGAAACCTGGGACCGCAAACTGGAGAATATTTTTGAAATTCAGGATGAAATTAGTTTGTTAATTGCTGACAAACTGCGCGAGCAATACGGCCACTTCGAGATTCAGGATCATTTGGTTGAAAAGAAAACCGACAATTTAGATGCTTACGAGTATTTTCTGAAAGCCCGTTTTCATTTTAATAAATGGAATCCGGTGGATGCAAAAAAAGCAATTGAGCTATATGAACAAGCTATTGCACTTGATCCGAAACATACCGATTCGTATGTTGGTTTGTCGGATGCCTACAGCTTTTTTGCGGTTACCGAGTTGATGCCCAAAGAAGAGGCTTGGCAAAAATCGCGGGAATACATGGACAAGGCATTTGCGCTAAATCCGGAAAATGCCGGGGTACATTATTTACTGGCCAATTATTCTTTCTTTTACGACGCCAATTTTCAGCAAGCAGCTAAACATGCTTTAAAAGCAGTGGAATTGAAACCAAACTACCCCGAAGCACATCAATTTAATTCCTTGCTATACCTGATTTCAGGTAATATTGAAAAATCAAAACATCATCTCGAAACAGCTCATCGCATTGATCCGTTGTCGCAGGAAACCCTGTTTTACAGGGCATATTTCCATTATCGCACGGAAGATTATAAAAATGCCCTAACGCTTTTTAACGAAGCGCTGGATAAAAATCCGCACAACGTTCCGGCTTTTGTAGTGCGCAGTTATTGTTTGCTGAAACTGGAAAAGTTTGAAGAAGCTATTGCGTTTCTTGAAAATATGCCAGAAGATATTGTTATACAGGATGAACGTTTAGGCTTACTGTGTCTGGCCTATATTTTGAAAAGAGATAAAACGGGAACGGAAAAATACCTGGAGCGTTTAAGGCAGGAAGCCCAGAAACCAAGTTCATTTCAAGCGCATTCTTATTTATTTGTGGCTTATGCCTGCATGAAAAAGAATGACGAGGCATTTTCGTGGCTGGCTCACGCAATAAAGCTGAAATCGTCTGTTTTATTACTCAATTTTACCGATCCTTTGGTAAACTATTTAAAGACCGATCCACGGTATAAAAAGTACATTCAAGAACTCTATCATCAAACAGAAATACCTGTAAAAAAGACATCAACAAAACCTCCTTTATTGGATAATGAAACCGCTGTTGCCTACCTCGATAAATTGACTCAGTTTATTACAGAAGAGGAGCCTTTTCTTATTCCTAACCTGTCACTCCGTTCGTTAGCCGACCTGGTGGAAATTCATCCGAATAAACTTTCGTGGGTGTTAAACGAACGAGTTGGCAAGAACTTCAACGAATTTATCAACCATTACCGAATTGAATATTTTAAACAACTGGCTCTTGATCCAAAAAATAATCATATTTCGTTATTAGGGTTGGCATATGAAAGTGGCTTTAATTCGAAAACTGTTTTTAATACCTATTTTAAAAAAGAAGTAGGGTTGACACCAAAAGAATTTCTGAAGCAAAACGAGTAAATTAAAAGCATTCAATTACCACTTTAGAAAATTGTCCCTCCACTAACAATGTTTGTCCATTTTGCAACAGTTGAATTCGCTTCAATTTTGTACTGTCAATAATGACATAGAACATTCGAACAGTAAAAAATAGAAAACTTCGTAACAATAGCATTTTATATCCCAACACGAGAAGAAGTATCTGCCACAAACCAGGAGATTTTTGATGCATTAACGAAAGCATTGGGTTTTGTCCCGAATCTTTATGCAACAATCGCTTATTTTGATAATGGTTTAAAGCCTTTTTGGGATTATAGAAATGCCACAACATCATTGTCGAACAAGGAAAAAAAAAGCAGTAACCCTAGTTGTTAGCCAGGTAAATGGTTGTATTTATTGCCTTAGTGCCCATACGGTATTAGGTAAAATGAATGGCTTTACTGACGAGCAACTATTAAAAATTCGTAATGCAAAAAGCGAAAATGCAAAGCTAAATGCCCTGGTAAAATTGGCAGCAGATTTCACTAAAAAAACAACATTGAATGCATAACTAAACCATATAACATTTGAAATGTTACAAATACAATGAAATAGGAATTCGTGCATTATTATTTTCAGCCTTTTAGTCTGGGGTATAAACCCCTGGAAGTAATGTTTCAAAGATTCAACAAGGTTCATAATTGCTTTTGTTTCTAAATGAATTACATCTCAAAAAATCTATATCAGAAAATGATAAATCATGCTTTTTATGAAGGCATGACCAGGGACGACTTCGTTGATTTACCAACATCCATTGATTCGATCGACAATATCCAGGTTGTTCCGGCAAATCACTTTTTTGAGCTTCACGAGCTATTAGATAAAAAGTTAGGCCCCGGATTTTCAGTGAGAATCGGTCAACAAATGAAAATGGAAGATTATGGAGTTTTAGGATTATCGTGGAAGACTTGCTCTTGGGCTGGTGAGATTTTTGAACGAAGTGAACGGTATTTTAAGTTGTTGTCAAACACCTATTTCTTTGAGGTTGAAAAAGATATCGAAATATCTCGTGTTTTCTTAAATCGCGAGGCTCTTCGTCGGGGTATGGAATTATCCAATGAGGCTACATTGTCTGCTACAGTTTTGGTGCTTCGGGCAATAACAGAATCCGATATTTCTCCAGTTGAAGTTTCATTTAAACACGCTCCCCCGGAAAAACTTGACGATTATAACAAGGCTTTCAACTGTCCCATTCTGTTTAATCAAACGCAAAACTACATTGCATACAAAAAGGAAGATTTGGATAGGAGGACCGCAAAAGCTGATGAAAGCATTCACAAGTTTCTGGTTGAAAGAGTTGAAGAAGAAACAAAAGGCATTGAGTTAAGTGGGAACAAAATAGTTAATGATGTTGAGAATCTTATTCGAGATGCATTACCAAGTGGAATCCCGGGCGTTGAGCAGATAGGGCAAATAATGGGTATGAGCAGGCGTACGCTTACCCGCCGCTTATCTGAAAATGGCCTTACTTTTCGAGACCTGATTAAAAGAATCCAGGAAGAAGTTTCAAGAGACCTCCTTAAAAACCCGGAAAGAAGTATTGCTGAAATTGCTTTTGAAACCGGATTTTCAGAACAAAGTGCTTTTAGTCGTGCCTTCAAAAACTGGACGAATCAGTCTCCGGTAGAATATCGTAAAATCCAATAAAAAATATCGCTGGCGCAAAGTGTCAAAAGATTGGCTTTTAGGGTCAAGCATTTATCTCCTCCCCAACTTAATTTTGTTTTGTGAATAATTAAGTAAGTCAAATTCAAAAAATGTGATAATAATTTGATCTGTCCGGCAGTCTACGATCGGTTATTCCGAAAAGTCAATTATCTATCAAAAAAACAGTAATTCAAATGCGATTAGCGTACCATATTGTTATACTTAGTTTATGCCTATTCTTTATAGACAAGTCAAATGCTCAAATTAAGGTTGACTTCTCTTTAGCTCTTCCCCAAATAGACAAAAACATTGACAGTCTGTTAAATAGCTATGATGAAAAAGCACCAGGAATCTCAATTGGGATAGTAGATCACAACAAATTGGTTTATGAAAAACAATTTGGATTAGCAAATATGGAATACCAAATTCCAATAACTGACGAAACATCATTTCATGTGGCTTCTGTCTCTAAACAATTTACCGCATTTGCCATTTTGCTATTGGAGGATGAAGGCAAACTTTCTTTAGATGACGATATTAGAAATTATCTTCCGAAAATGTATAATTTTCACAATACCATTACAATCCGTCACTTACTCAATCATACCAGTGGTTTAAAAGATCAGTTTAATTTATTACGTCTTTCTGGTTGGACCCTTGACGATGTAATTACAAATGAACAGGTATTGCGTATTCTTTTCAATCAGAAGACCTTAAATTTTCAACCTAACGAAAAACATATGTATAGTAACTCTGGCTATACCTTGTTAGCAGAAATTGTAGCAAGAGTATCAAAGATGTCTTTTGCGGAGTTTACAACCAAACGCATTTTTAAACCTTTACAAATGCATCACTCTCAATTTGTAGATACAGAAGGCCAGATCGTAAAAAACAAAAGTATTTCCTATTACAAAACCGATTCAACTTATAGAGAAGATCTGTTTAACAACTTCAGTGTGGGCGCAACAAACCTTAATACAACAATTCTGGATTTGAGTAAATGGGCAAATAACTTTGACACAAAGGTTGTTGGCAATGATAGTATATTCAAAAAAATGCATACTCAGACACCGTTGAATGATGGAAGTCTTTATGGCTATGCTGGTGGTCAGTTTATTAATACCTATAAAGGTTTTAAACGAATTGAACATAGTGGTCAGGATGCCAGTTATCAGGCATACTTAGCAAGATTTCCGGAACTCGATTTGAGCATCATTTTTACAAACACCAATGGCGAAATTAATGGTGCACGAATGGTTTACGATATTATGGATATTTGCCTGGAACCTTGCCTTGTCAATAAAAAAACTTCATCACCAGAAAAACTATTAACCCATAAAAAAACAATTCAAAAAGCAACTTCATATTTAAAACAATTTGAAGGTTATTACTGGGATGAAGGAGATAAATATTCCCGTCAAATTAAAGTAGAAAACGACACCTTAAAATTCATTACCCAAAATGGGAAAACAGCTTTAGTTCCGGTTGACGAGCAAGAGTTTGAAATGAATATAAAAGAGTATGTTGCACTATCTTTCAATGCTGATCAGATGATAATGACACTGGATGATGGATACCAAATCGTTTCAGATAAATATATTCCTGCAAACTACAATTCTAAAACCCTTAAAGAATTTAATGGCCGATATTATAGTCCTGAATTAAATGCATACTACACATTCAGTACGGACGAAAATGCATTAGTAGCAAATCATACACGACTAGGCGATTTTAAATTAAATGCTATTAAAAATGACTACTTTCTTGGAAACAAAGGTTCCTTTCTGAAAGTTGTTTTTTTAAGAAACAAATCAAAAGAAGTTATAGGTTTTAAAGTTTCAAGTAGTAGAGCAAAAGATGTTCAATTCAATAAAATGAAATATTCAAGGAAATAGAACAACCATATTAAAATGAGTTGCTTCCAATGGATCAATCAAACATTAAAAACTGTATTAAATGAAAAAAATATTATTATTCGCCATTATTCTTGTTCCATTTCTGATCAGGGCACAGGACATCACCGGAAAATGGAACGGATTGCTTAAAGTCCAGAATATGGAACTTACGCTGGTATTTCACATATCTAAAGAGGACTCGGAATTTAGCACAATTATGGACAGCCCCGATCAAAAAGCTATTGGCATAGCCACCAGCTCAACAAGTTTTAAAAATTCGACATTAATAATTGAAATAGCAGAGTTGGGAGCCCGATACAAGGGACAATATAATGATGGTGTATTTGAAGGTACCTTTTATCAGGTAAATCAATCCTTTCCGTTAAATCTAACTACCAATGAGGTCGCAAAAAAGAAGCTCAACAGGCCTCAGGAACCGAAAAAGCCCTATCCCTATTTTAGCGAAGAAGTGAGTTTCCCGGGTGGTGCTCCCGATGTAAAATTAGCAGGAACCCTTACCATACCAAAGGGAGAAGGTCCATTTGCAGTGGCTGTTTTGATCAGTGGTAGCGGCCCTCAGAATAGAGATGAAGAGTTCTTAACTCATAAACCTTTTCTTGTTCTGTCAGACTATTTGACCAGAAAGGGAATTGCCGTCTTACGTTATGACGATCGGGGATTCGCCGCATCAACCGGCAACCACGCTACTGCTACATCCGAAGATTTTGCCAATGATGTAAGAGCTGCCATTGCTTATCTAAAAACAAGAAATGAAATTGATCAGGAACATATTGGACTTATCGGGCATAGCGAGGGAGGTTTGATTGCACCAATGGTTGCTGCAACAAATACAGATTTGGCTTTCATCGTACTCCTAGCTGGACCTGGTGTTCCAGGCGATCAAATACTGCTCAAACAATCAGAGTTAATTGGTAAAGCGTCCGGATTAAATGAAAATGATATTCAAAAGGAATTAACAATGGGGAGGAATATTTTTGAATTATTCCACAAATATGGAGAGAGTGATTCATTTGAAATCATGCTAAGGGAATATCTTGAAGATGCGATAACAGAAGAAAATAAGATCCCGGGAGAAAAGACCAAAGAGGAATACATTCAGCTGCTGATGTCACCATTTAAAATGCCTTGGTACAGATACTTTATCAGCTATGATCCGGCCAAGGTTCTAAGACAAGTTCAATGTCAGGTACTCGCACTTAACGGATCTCTTGATGTTCAGGTAGCACCTGAAAATCTGGAATACATAGAGAAAGCCATTAAAGAAGGAGGAAATAAAAAAGTTACCATTAAGGAATATCCCAATATGAACCACCTGTTTCAGAAATGCATTACAGGCTCATTGGATGAGTATCCGACAATTGAACAGACCATAGATCCAATGGTTTTAAATGATATTTCAAATTGGATTGAAAAACAAATTAAATGATAACAACACTTTTTAATCCAAATAAAAGTACCCGGTGCTAATATCGAAAGTTGCAAAAACAAAATAAGAAATGATAAAACACTTTCTGTTAATATTGCTACTAATTGGCATTTTTATTCCAAAATCGCAGTGCCAGAATAAAACAATTTCTTTGGATAACAACGTTTTTAATAAAACCGATACTTATCTCAACGAAATGATTGACAGCTTGAATATTGTCGGATTAAACTATGCTGTTTTAATAGATAATGAACTTGTGCATGAAAAAGCTTTTGGAGTAGCCAATATTCAACTTCAGGTTCCAATGATATTGGATCATTCTTTTCCGGTGGCTTCCATTTCTAAACTATTTAGTTCGATTGCGCTTCTTCAATTATTAGGTATTCATAATCGAAGTGTCGATGAAACTGTGGAAGAATTTCTTCCGGACAGAAAAGATTTACCGGAAGCCTGGAGAAAACTAAGCTTGAAACAACTCCTGTCTCATACTTCGGGAATTCCCGATCAAATCGATTACCAAATTTATTTGGCTCCGGAGAGTGAAAAAATGGTGATTGATGCCTTGAAAGACAAAGCATTTAGCTCAAAGCCAGGAACAGAATCAAAATACAACGCCACCGGATTTTTACTGGTTCGAATCATAATTGAAAAACTGGCAAACCAGGATTTTGAATCGTATATGCAAGAGCAATTTTTTGATAAATTAGGATTAAATTCTGCCGAATATGGCGGCTTTAAAAAGGTTATTCCCAATAGGGTGACTTGCTATCAAAATATAGATGGCAATTTAGAAATGTTCCCATTAAACTATTCACCTCCTATGTATGCCGGTGCTGGCTTGAATATCTCTATAATCGATTTAGTAAAATGGTTTCAGATACTTCAAGATGAAAAAATAGTACCTCAAGAACAGCTCGAAAAAATCTGGACACCAATCAAACTAAACAATGGAAAAGATGGAAGTTTTGGGTTAGGCTGGGAGTCCTATATCCTTCAAGATGGATATAGAATGGTCGGTCACGGTGGCGCAGGTATCTCATCCTTTAGACATTATCGGAATGAAACAGAAAATCAAAATGTCACAGTAGTCTTGTTGACCAATGGAGCCTATAACTGGAAGATAAGACCAAATCAAATAAACTCAGTCATTGCAAGTTTAATAATTGAAAATGAATAATATTTTATCTACTCCAGAAGATATAATAATCCTGAAAAGAAAGGCTGGGCAGGTGTTGAGAAAGGAGAAGTTTATTGGGTAAAAGCTGATGTACTCTTCAATACAAAATCAGAATAAACATTAACAGGTTCTATGTTGAAAGGGCTTAACAGACAAAGTAATTTTAGTCGTGCCTTCAAAAAACGGACAAATCAATCCCCGTTAGAATTTCATAAAATCCACTAAAAAATACTTCTGGCGCAAAGTGTCAAAAGGTTGGCGTTAAGAGTCAAGCATTGCTCCGCCTTCCAGCGTAATTTGGCTTTATGAATAATTACATCTGTAAAATTCAATGCAAAATGAGAGATAATATCTTGGCACCCGAAAGTGCCAGAAAGATAAATAACAGCTCGTTAGAAGATGGTCTGAAACGACAAGGGCATTTTTTCCGAATCGAAACAATAAGAAAAAGGAATAAGCAATGGAAAGTGGAACGGAGATTCAAACTGGATTTTATAGCTGGCGCCAAATTTCTGAGAAATGTATTCATCCTGCTCAGTTTGATTACGCTTATTTTTGTTATTGCATCCTGTACAAAAGATGATGAACACGCAGATCCCATCAATCACTTCGTATACATTCCGGACAATCAATTTGAATCCATACTGATTGAGCAAAACATAGATTCAGATGGAGTTGTCAATCAAAAAATTTTGAAAACAGATGCTTTAAATGTTACCCATTTAGATCTAAACCTCTCTGCTTCCAATATGTATATTGAGGACTTAACAGGAATTAAGGGATTCACTAACATTACTTTTCTTTCTGCTTCAGGTCATCTGATAAGAGATATTGATCTAAGCCATAACACGCTTTTGGATACGGTGCTGCTTCAGGCAAATGAGCTTCATTCCATTTATGGGCTGTCAAAACTAGATAACTTAATAAAACTTGACCTGTCCTGGAATGTGCTGGATTCTCTTTCTTTTAAAAGTGAAACCATTGAAATATTACTGGCCACTAATAATCATTTAAAATTCGTTGAAGTTGAAAATGCAGATAAGCTAAAAGGTATAATTTTAACCAGCAACAAGCTTTCTTCTGTAAATCTCGACACGTACCCGTTATTAGAAACGCTGCTGCTTTCTGACAATCTTTTGCAAACCATTGACCTTGGGCAAAACACTAATTTGAACTACCTGTACATATCGATTAATTCATTGTCGGAGCTCAGTGTAAGCAGCAACCAAAATCTTGTGGATTTAAGGGTAGATCGCAATCCCGATTTAACCTGCATTCATATCAATAATAACCAGGAGATTCCAAGCGTATCACTTTCTGAATATCAGGAATTGAGTGCGAATTGCAACTAGTAAAAGATATCAAAACAATTATTAATCATTATTAAACATGGAACAGAAAATTTTAGTAATCGGCGGCACTGGTAAGACCGGTAGCCGTGTAGCAAAGAACTTATCACAATTAGGCCATGACGTGAGAATAGCAGGTAGAAAAACTAATCCGGTATTTGATTGGGAAAATCCGGATACTTATGATGCCGCTTTAAAGGACATGGACCGCGCATACATCGTGTATTATCCGGATTTAGCAGTGCCGGGAGCAAGAGATGCGATACGAACACTAACTGATAAAGCTTTAAAAGCAGGATTAGATAAAGTGGTGTTACTCTCAGGAAAAGGTGAAAAGGAAGCAGAAGCATGCGAACAGATTGTTGCAGATTCAGGACTGAACTATACAATTGTTAGAGCTTCCTGGTTCAATCAAAATTTTAGTGAAGGTGCATTTTTAGAGTTTATACTAAATGGTACAGTTGCCCTGCCAATGCCCGACGCAAAAATTCCGTTTGTTGATGCAGATGATATTGCCGAGGTAGTGGCAAAAGTTCTGTTGGATGATTCTTATAATGGAGAAACCGTAACCGTGACAGGTCCAAGGAAAATGACTTACAAGGAAGCAGTAGAAACAATGGCTGCTGAAATAGGAAGGGAAATTTATTATCACCCCATTTCTTTAGAAGAATTCAAAAATGGAATGAAAGCAGCCGGATTACCTGATTCGTATGTCTGGTTGTTTAGCTATCTGTTCGAAGAAGTATTAGGAAACCCTGACAATCAGGAGATATCGTATGATGTGCAAAAGGTGCTGGGAAGAGAAGCAACGGATTTCAAGGATTATGTTACAAAAACGCTGACAACAGGTGTTTGGAATCAGGAAGTTCTTAATAATTAAACAATGACAGCGATGAGTAAGTAGTAGCGGGCTTAATAGCCCAATACTATTTGCTTAATTATTTTCAATTAATTCAAAATTTTAAAAAGATGAAAAATATAAATTTTAAGCATGTAATAATTAGTTGTTTGGTGGTTTATGTCCTCGGTATCCTTGCATATGTTGGATCATATTTTGTGCCAATCATGGAGGATCCAGATCTTCAGGCCAATATTGTACTTATGGCAGCTATCATTCCTGCTGCTTACATCGGAGCCTACCTGTACTATCGTAGAGGAAACACCACGCATGGGGTGGTTTTAGGAATTGTCATGTTTTCGAGTGCTATTGTACTCGATGCAATTATCACTGTTCCAGTATTCATTATTCCAAATGGAGGAAATCATCTCTCATTCTTTGGAGATCCGGGTTTCTGGCTAATTGGTTTTGAATATGTAGCTGTTGTTATTACATACTGGAAATTAAAGGTGGCAAAACAAGCTCGGGCATAGCAATAGATGATGAATAGAACAAAAAAATATCAGATCGTTATTTTATCTCTTGCTTTCGCATTTTTATTAAATGTCTGCAACAACAGAGAAAGTCTTTATCTGGGGCAAAAGGCACCGGGTTTAACCCCTGAGGCTTTTGCTCCAGGTATTGTTAGTACTGAATATTATGAATATAGTGGAACCTTCACTCCGGATTTGAAGGAGTTCTATTTTATACGCCAGGGAGGAAAGTATGAAGACCCTACTTTTGTTGTTTTAAAAAATGATAATAATAAATGGCAGGAATCTGTTGTTTCCAAATGGGTTGGGCAACCTGTTATCTCTCCCGATGGTAAAATCATGCACCTTGGTAAGCGATATATGGAGCGCGCTGAAACGGGATGGTCAGAATTAAAAGAACTTAAAGCTCCCTTTAATGATATTCCCATCATGCGCCTATCTTCTTCAATTTATGGAACGTATTATTTCGATTCATACTATAAAGAAAAGCCCGACTTTCCCATAAGGTTTTCACGTGTAGTAAAGGGCAAGCATGAATCTCCTCGTGAGTTGGGCAAAACCATAAATTCCGGAATCAAAAACATGAACCATCCTTTTATCGCTCCCGATGAATCGTATATACTATGGGATGCAGTAAAAGAAGGTGGATATGGAAGTTCCGATATTTATATCAGCTTTAAGAAGCAAGATGGTTCATGGGGTAATGCCATCAATTTGGGAGATAAGGTAAATACAGGAGCCTGGGAAGCTTCTGCATTTGTAAGCCCGGATGGAAAATACCTTTTTTTCTCCAGAAATATCGGATCAGAAAACTATGAAAATGTAGATATTTTTTGGGTAGACATTAAAATAATTGAAAATCTAAAAATGAAATGAAATTTAGGAAGGCAACAAAAAAAGACCTTGTAAAGATTGTAGAATTGTTAGCAGATGATGAGTATGGTAGAACAAGAGAAATTTGTCGCGAACCATTACCCATTGAGTACCTAAATGCTTTTGAAAATATAAACAATGATCCAACCCAGGAACTTATAGTTGTTGAGAATGATGATCTGGAGATTATTGGTAGCATGCAATTATCATTTCTACAATATCTAACTTATAGAGGAGGATTGAGAGCTCAGATAGAAGCGGTAAGGGTTAGAAGCGATAAAAGGGGCAATGGAGTAGGAAAAATGATGTTTGAATTGGCTATCAATAGAGCAAAAGAACGGAACGCTCATTTACTGCAATTAACAACTGACAAGAAAAGGCCAGAAGCCATTAAATTTTACAAAAATATTGGCTTTGAGGCAACACACGAGGGTATGAAAAAGCATTTATGATAAAGTAGGATAAATTAAATCAAAAAATGAATACAACTATTTTAATTATAACGACAATATTTTCAGGTTTAATGGCCGGATTGTTTTACGCATGGTCTATTTCAGTGACGCCTGGATTAGCCAAAATTAATGACGTTAGTTATCTGCAGGCATTTCAGTCGATGAACAGGGCAATTTTGAATCCTTTGTTTTTTGTTGTCTTTTTTGGATTGGTGATATTGCTGCCTGTACTAAGTTATTTATCATTTCAGACTTCAATAAATAACCAGTTTTGGTATGTTATTTTAGCCACCATACTCTATTTTATTGGAGTAATGGGCGTAACTATTATTGGCAATGTGCCTTTGAATAATGCTCTGGAGGCATTACAAATAGAATCGATGACACCCGAGCAAATGGATGAATTCCGAAAAGGCTTTGAAAGCAAATGGAACCGTCTTAACATCATTAGAACAATCAGTTCAACGCTAGCTTTTTTGTTGTTGGTAATAGCATGTGCTCGTGAGTTTAAATTTGTTATTTAAAATCAGGTAATTATGGGAATAGTAGCTGGGGTAATTATCATTTTAATAAGTATTGCTCACAACGTTTATGGTGAAAAGAAACAAATGCCGGAACTGAAAAAGATAACTAATGATTCAATAATGATAGGCTCCTTAAGAATTATGATTTTTCAAGGAGGAATATTGCTGTTTGCCGTTGGGATAATTCAGGTATTAGTATCAGCTGAGATCATTAAATTACCCGGAATTTCGGCATATTTTCCGATCGGTATTGTTTTAATCAATTTCATCACAAGCCTGATTATTGCAGGTTTTATCCATCGGGAAGTTTTTAAAGTCACGATTCCTCAATTTGTTGTTTTCTTAATAATTATTGTAATGCAATTTCTATCATTAGATTGAAAATAAACACATCACAACTAACGAAACAACGAATTTCACTATTATTTTTCCTTGTAGGCATAGTCCAAGTATCAAACGCTCAACAAATGAACGAATCGATTTTTGACAAGACAGCTGTCTAATTAGATGAAATTGTTGACAGTTTGCAAATCGTTGGTTTGAATTACGCCATCCTCATTAACAATAAAGTTACTCACGCAAAATCCTTTGGTTTGGCAAGTGCTCAACTGAAAGTACCTATGATATTGGATAAGATAAATTATACAATAACATTTCCATACTTTCTCACCCCTGTTAGAACCTCCTTTTAGGAGGTTTTTTTATTGCCATTTGGTTCGCAATTATAATTTGGAACTTCTGAAATTTTTTCCCGAACGAATTTTACAAGCGACTACCAGACTTTTGTGGTTATAAAAAGATATGGACATGCCAGAAAATTATACTGCTTTATGAATACTTTAGAAATTAAAAATCTCAGTCTTACATATAAAAATAATCACCAGGCAATTAAAGATATTTCCTTAAAAGTTGGTAACGGAATGTTTGGTATCTTAGGTCCAAACGGTGCCGGAAAGTCATCTTTAATGAAAACAATTGTTGGCCTGCAGAAACCATCATCCGGTAGTATATTATTCAATGATATTGATATAATTAATAATCCTGGTTACATAAAAAAAAGCCTGGGATTTCTTCCACAGGATTTTGGCGTGTATCCAAAAATTAGTGCCTACAACCTTTTAAATCATATTGCCCTGTTAAAAGGAGTCAAAGACCGTGTTGAACGCAAAAGTCAAATTCAATATCTGTTGAATAAAGTTAATTTATGGGATTTTAGAAACAAAGAAGTTCATACATTCTCGGGTGGAATGAAGCAGCGTTTTGGCGTGGCTCAGGCATTACTTGGAAATCCAAAAATTATTATTGTGGACGAACCAACGGCAGGGCTTGATCCGGCAGAACGAAATCGTTTCAATGCTTTGCTAAACGATATCAGCACAGAAGTAATCGTAATTCTTTCAACACATTTGGTTGAAGACGTACGAAATTTGTGCTCGGAAATGACAATAATTAATAAAGGTGAAATCCTGACCACGGGTAACCCCAAATCGTTAATCGCTGAACTGGAAAATAGAGTTTGGTCGAAGGCAATCAGTGCGGATGAACTGGATTTTTACCAAACAAATTTCCAGGTTATCAGCCAGCAATTAGTTGAAAGGGAATTGCAAATTGCTGTATTCTCTGAAGAACAACCCAATGATTTTATTCCCACAAAACCTTTGTTGGAGCACGTTTATTTTTATGCACTAACTAAAAAGAAATCGTTATGAATTCTATAGTGAGATTAGAAATAGTGAATACCTCAAGGAGTTGGCTTACCTACTTCTTTGTCGTTATTTTAGTATTGTCAGGAGTTTTTAGTGGCAACAAGTTTACGCTTACTGCCGGAGAAGGAATTTACCTTAATTCACCTTACTCCATTGGCTTTATGTTGGGCATGCTGAGTTTATCCATTATATTTTTTGCGATTTTATATTCGACTCAGTTCCTTTTTAAGGAATGGGACGCAAAGTTCGATCTCGTATTTTTTTCACTTCCATTCTCCAAAATGACTTATTTGAGTGGAAAATTCTGGTTTTTCTATCTGAAAACATTTTTCAGCTTTTTGCTTCTGGTTTTAGGTTTTGTGATCGGTCAAACTCTAAGGAGTGGTAATGAAATAAAGTCAGGCTTTAATCTTTGGCATTATTTGTATCCTCTCATGATTTTTGGGTTGATAAATAGCTTTTTTGTATGTAGCTTTTTGTTTTTTACGGCCTATACAACCCGCAAAAAGTTATTGGTAGTTGTGGGAGGCTTGTTGCTTTATGTGCTTTACATGGTGCTTTTGGTATTTTCCAATTCGCCTTTTATGTCTGGCAGCACACCCCAATCCATTGAAGCACAACAGATCTCTGCGCTATTAGACCCGTTTGGCCTATCGGCCTATTTTTTTGAAGCCGGAGTTTTCTCCGTTCAGCAGAAGAATAGCTTAATCGTTCCTTTGTCGGGATGGCTATTAATTAACCGAACTGCTTTTTTTCTGGTATCGATACTGTTTTTGACAATCGCTTTCAGGTTGTTTTCATTTTCAATACGAACAGGTAAAAGAGCAAATAAAAGAAATGAGTTGGAGACTCCCCAAATACCAGGAGATTTAGACAACTTCCAAACTCAGAAACCCGACTTTGGAATTGTGGCTGGTTTGAAATCCGTACTGTCGTTCTTAAAAACCGATTTAACTTATTTGTTTAAAAGTATTACCATTGTGGCTGTTTCCATCTTACTTGTATTTTATCTGGGAATGGAAATGTTTGCCGAAATAGATAAAGGTATTCGATTACCGGAAAAATATGTTAGTTCCGGATTAATGGCTACCTCTGTTTCCTCAAACTTCCATTTATTAGGATTACTGATACTGGCTTATTTTGTCAACGATTTGTATTGGAGAAGTCATGGCTCCAATTTTCTATTGATTGAAAAAAGCACGTATTTCTCCAACAGCAAATTAGCAGGACACATTCTTTCAGTTAGTATTCTATTGATATTCCTGACTGGGATATTAATTCTTGAAGGATTGATATTTCAATTCAGCTACTCATACACAAGGATTGATTGTTATGCCTATTGGGGAGTGGTCGTTTTCAATACTTTCCCATTGATTCTTTTTTCAGCTTTTTTATTGCTGATAAATGATAATATCAGCAATCGGTATATTAGCCTTGGAGTTTCAGTTGTAAGTGTTTTTGTATTGGCAAGTCCTTTTTCAAAAACAATTATTAAATATCCTTTATTTCACATATTTTCGGGTTATAATGGTGTTTTCAGCGACTTTAATGGCTATGGAATCTATCTTTCTGCTTTCTCTCAACGCCTGCTGTTCGGATTAGGTTTTATCGGATTTTTGTGGTTTCTAAATGATTTTGCCAAAACAAAAAAATGGAACATACGTAAATCAATTTTCGTATCTGCATTAATTATTCTGAGCGTATTAAATGGAGTGCTTTTTATGAAAGGATATGTTCCCCAAGATAAAGAAAGCACAATATTAGAAGCAGTTCATTATGAAAAATCTTTCCGAGCATACGAAAACAAACCACAACCGACAATTACAGATGTTGTAGCGAAAGTTCATCTTTTCCCGTCCCAAAATGCCTATCAAATTGAGGGAGAATATGTTTTAAAAAATCAAACAAAATTTCCCATCCATAAGGTATTGATAAATTTTAGTCCGGATTTAACAATTGAATCTGCTGTATTTAACAACTCGAATGAAAGCATTGCGATAAATAAATTTGTAACCGAAATAAATTTAAACAAGCCTTTGCAGCCAAACGAAAAAGCGAAATTGAACTTTACCTTATCGTATAAATGGTTTGCAGTTAACGGGCATCAATCTCATAATGCTATAGTTGGAAACGGATCTTTTTTAAGAATTAGCAGGTATTTTCCCGCTATAGGTTATCAGGAAGACAGGGAGATTAAAGATGATCAGCATCGGGTTATTTATGATTTAGGAGTAGCTTCTGAATTGAAACGACTGGAAGCCCCGGAAGTAGTTAGTAGGGATTTTATCAATTTAAGTTTGACTCTTTCTACAGAAAAAGGTCAAACCGCAGTAGGAACAGGCGATTTAAAGAGGCAATGGTCAGCAAATAGCAGAAATTATTTTGAGTACAGTGCAAAAAATATTCCTTTCCGTTTCGCGGTCTCGTCTGCAGCTTATCGTAAGAAAACGATCGGTCATAGAGGCGTTAAAATCAATATCTATTACGATGAAAATCATGCAGAAAATGTTGATCAACTTATCAAAAACGCAATAATTACATTGGATTATTGCAGTGAGAATTTTGGTAAATATCCTTTTACAAGTATCAATTTTGTTGAGGTATCTTCTTTTACCAAAGGCTTTGCAGCCACGGCATATCCCTCTACAGTATTTATGACCGAGAATAAACTCTTCCATGCGAATATTTATGCGGATAAAAAACAGGATGTGATTAATGAACTGGCAGGACATGAA
This sequence comes from uncultured Draconibacterium sp., assembly GCF_963675065.1. Taxonomy (NCBI): domain Bacteria; kingdom Pseudomonadati; phylum Bacteroidota; class Bacteroidia; order Marinilabiliales; family Prolixibacteraceae; genus Draconibacterium; species uncultured Draconibacterium sp. The sequence continues at coordinate 327,476 of NZ_OY775906.1, forward strand.
TTATCGCACTTATGGTGGGGAAATAACCAAATAAAGCCGGATGACAGAGAAGGAGCTGCAATGCTTACTGAAACATTGGCCATGTATACAGAAATGATGTTGTACAAAAAGATGTATGGCAAGGATAAAATGATGGATCAGTTAAAAATCCATAAGCAAATTTATGAAACCCAAAAAGGATTAGATGGTGACCAGCCTCTTTACAAAGTCACCCACGAGAATATACATATATCATATTCAAAAGGAGCTATCATTATGGTTGAATTAAGTGAGTTAATTGGAGAGGATAAAGTAAACCTTGCCCTCCGGAATTTTTTGAAGAATAATTCATATCCCCGGAAACCAACATCTTTGGATTTACTAAACGAATTCTATGCGGTTTTACCAAACGAAAAAATGAAAACAAAGGTTGATAGCCTGTTCAAAACAGAGTAAATTACTATGCCTGTTTAAAAAATATAATAAACAGAACTATAATTATCACAATATAAAAGGAATGATGAAATTATTTGCGATTACAGGAATTTTAGTCATTGCATCGACATGCTTTACTAATGGAAGAAATATACAACAGAAACTTCGTGTTGAAACACAGGATGACAATAACCAGATCTTAATTACAGCAGGAAAGCCAGAATCAAAAACTGGTTTGCTTGATGATAAATGGGAAGATATCGACCTGGTAATAAATACAGGTGAAACACAGCTTGGCGGAACCTTAACGATTCCGAACAAACTTAAAACATCGTCTTTGGTTATAATGAGTTCGGGGAGTGGGGATCAGGACAGAGATGAAACACTGGATGGTTTTAGAGTTTTTAAAATTATAGCTGATCATCTGGCCTCAAAGGGAATTGCCTCTTTTCGTTATGATGACAGAGGTGTTGGCACAAGCACCGGAAATTTTGTTAATAGCACCCTGGAAGATCATGTGGCCGATCTGGAAAGTATAATGGATTATTTTAAGTCAGCAGAAGAACATCAATTCAATGAATTCATCATGTTTGGTCATAGCCAGGGAGGGATTCTTGCCGCCAAAGTTGCAGTTGGAAATGAGGCCGTGAAAAAAGTAATCTTAATGGGCGCAACTGGAGTTCCGCTTATTGATATTGTTCTTTATCAGGTAAGGCAGGAATACAATCAGAAGAATATCCCGAAGTCGATTATTGAAGCCAATGTGTCAGCGCATAACAAATTGATGAGGGCCATTGAGGACGATAGAAATATAAAAGAAGCACTATCCGAATTCAGGGAAAGTACAAAAGCAATTTTGTATGAGCTATCATCGAGAGAACAAATTGTCGACTCCATAAAGATAGAACAGGAGGCGACTGCCCAAACGAATGAATTCGAAATAATATATGCTTTGCCATCACTTACATCCTTTCTTTACTATGACCCTTCAAAAGATTTTGAAAAATTGGAAGTACCGGTATTGAGCTTGTTTGGTGGTTTGGATAAACAGGTCACCATCGATCAAAACAAAGATCGCATGGAAAATGCACTGCTCAAATCAGGAACAGACTATCAGTTATTGACTTTTGACAAGGCCAATCATCTGTTCCAAGAGGCAGAAACCGGTAACAGAGACGAATATGCAACGCGTGAAAAGAAATTTGTAGATGATTTTCTAGTGGAGATATCACAATGGATACTGAGAACCGAATAAGTTTGCAGGATTTATATTTCTAAACCTCCCATCGTGGAGGTTTTTTTATTACTAATTAGCCCACAATTATAATTCCGAACTTCTGTAAAGTTTTCCCGAACGACTCGTGCAGCTGCCTGCTCTACCTTTGTTTCGTGATTTCGTTGAAGATAAAATATTAGAATTTCAAATACTAAAAATAGATGTCATGAAAAAAACAATGAAAGCAATTGTTGCAACAGCTTACGGTGGCCCTGACGTTTTAAAATTGCAAAACGTGCCAAAACCACAAATAAAAGAAAATGAAGTTTTAGTAAAAGTTGTGGCTACTACTTCCACAGCTGCCGATGGAATGATGCGCACCGGAAAACCCTATTTCGGACGTATAATGACTGGGTTGTTTAAACCCAAACATGCCATTCCCGGAACCGGATTTGCCGGCTATATTGTAGAGACCGGCCTGGAGGTTGAAAAATTCAATCTCGGCACCCGTGTATTTGGCGAAACTACGCTGGGAATGAGTGCCAATGCCGAATTTGTTGCGGTACCGGAAAACGGAGTTATTCTGCCAATGCCCGATACAATGAGCTATACCGAAGCCGCAACTTATGGCGATGGACATGTAACTTCATTAAATTTTCTGAAGGGGATAGCAGAGATAAAACCCGGACAAAAAGTTTTGATCAATGGAGCTTCCGGAAGTCTTGGTACCGCAGCCGTTCAGCTTGCCCGTAATTTTGGTGCCGAAGTCACCGGAGTTTGCAGCTCGCGAAATGTGGGATTGGTGAAATCGCTGGGGGCCGATCATGTAATTGATTATACCCGCGAAGATTTTACAAGCGGGAACATTAAATACGACGTTATTTTTGACACCGTTGGAAAAAGTTCTTACTCAAAAAGTAAAAAAATTCTTACTGAATCAGGAAAATATGTGTCGCCGGTACTAAAATTCAATTTGCTAATGCAAATGTTTTGGACTTCTGTATTTAGTAAAAAGAAAGCAATATTTGGAGCAACAGGATTACTTTCTGAAAGTGAACTTCGCAATTTAATTTCTCAACTGTCGGAATTTTTCTCCGAGGGGTATTTAAAAACGGTTATCGATCGCCAGTACCCGCTTGAGAAAGTTAGTGAAGCACACCGCTATGTAGCTTCAGAACACAAAAAAGGGAATGTCGTAATTATTGTTGATCCGAAAAATACATAGCGCAAACGTGCTGCAAAATTTATTTTCAAACCGATTCAATTAGCTATTGAAGATAGGATGGTCTGACTTTCGAAATTCGAACGTCCGACTTCCCCAAATACGTCGAACGCCATATCTCTACAACGTAATTTTGGTTCTAAATTATTTAAAATCAAAATGATGAGGATTTTTCTAAAAATAGAAGAGATAAGCATGCTATTCCTTTCATTCTATGTGAGTTTACTCCTGGGATACGAATGGTGGGTATTTATACTCTTTTTATTTACTCCGGATATCAGCATGTTTGGCTACTTGCTGGGAAAAAAAATTGGTGCCGCCATATACAACATCTTTCATTACAAATTTTTAGCGGTGTTTATAGGGATTATCGGATATAACAATTCAATAAAAGAACTGGCATTTGCAGGAGCTATTTTGTTCGGACACAGCTCATTCGACAGGTTATTTGGTTACGGTTTAAAATATTCGCAAGGATTCAATTTTACGCACCTCGGAGCCATCGGAAACAAAAACAATGAAAACAGAAACAATTAAAAAAAATGAAAAACAATTCGAAAACTAGAAACAAAATCGCACTTACACTGCTGATGATTTTTGTAACTGTATTGTCGGTTTTAGCCGACGAAACGGTTACCATCAGCGGGTATGTGCGAAGTGCCGAAACGGGCGAAGGCCTCATCGGTTCAACCATTTATGTAGAAGAACTTAAAACCGGAACTGCAACCAATGCCTATGGTTTCTACTCGTTAACAATTCCTAAAGGAGATTACACCATTCGATATTCGTATATCGGTTATCGACAGAACAGATTTCCGCTTCATTTAACCGAGAGCAACAGTAAAGATGTTGAATTGCTGCCGTCATCGGCAGAAATGGAGGAGATAGTTGTTCGTAGTGAAGCCGAAGATAAAAACACCAGAACTGCAGAAATGGGTGTAACAAAATTATCGCCCAGGGAAACAAGAATGATTCCGGTGATTTTGGGCGAACAGGATATTTTGAAAACTATTCAACTGCTGCCCGGCGTGAGTTCAGGTACTGAAGGAACTACAGGATTTTATGTTCGTGGTGGCGGCGTAGATCAAAACCTGATTATTCTTGATGAAGCACCGATTTATAGCGCTTCTCATTTAATGGGATTTTTCTCGGTATTTAATTCCGATGCCATTAAAGATATGAAACTGTACAAAGGCAACGCTCCCGCGGTTTATGGCGGCCGTTTATCATCCATTCTCGATATCCAGATGAACGAAGGCAACGCTAAAAAATTCAGTGCTTCGGGCGGGCTGGGACTTTTGGCTTCGCGCTTAACAATCGAGTCGCCAATTGTAAAAGATAAAGGCTCGTTTATTATTTCAGGGCGGCGAAGTTATGCCGATATGTTCCTGATTTTTTCGAACGATGAATCACAGAAGGAAACTGATCTCTATTTCTATGATTTTAATGCCAAAGCAAACTACAAAATAAACGATAACAACCGGATTTATTTATCTGGATATTTGGGACGAGATGTATTTAACATCGATGATCTGTTCGCTTTGAAATGGGGAAATAAAACAGCAACTCTCCGCTGGAATCATATCTTCAACAATCAGTTATTTCTAAATAGCTCGCTGATTTACAGTAACTACGATTATGGATTCGGTTACAACTTTTCAGATAATATGATTTACATCAATTCGGGAATTCGCGATATAAACTGGAAAGAAGATTTACAATATTACATTAATGCCAACCACACACTGAAATTTGGTTTTAATACGATTTACCACACCTACAGTCCGGGAGAAATAAATGCCGAAAATAATGACGTATTCAATTCGGTTATAATGGGGGAGAAGCAATCGTTTGAAGGAGCTGTTTACCTTTCGCACGACTGGAATATTTCCGATCATCTAAAGATGAATTACGGCTTACGTTACTCCGGCTATATGGCGGTTGGCCCCGACACCGTGTATACTTATAACGAGCAGGATGAAAGAGTAGAAAGTGAAGCTTTTGCAGACGGTGAAGTCATTCAGAAATATAAAGAGATCGAGCCCAGGATAACATTCAATGTCATTTTTAACCGAAAGAGCTCGCTTAAATTCTCGTACGCCAGAAATGCGCAGTATGTTCATCTGTTATCAAACTCTTCGGCATCGTTACCAACCGATGTTTGGATTCCAAGCAGCCGGAATGTGAAGCCCCAGGTTGCCGACCAAATTGCTGCCGGCTACTTCCGTAACTTTAAAAACAACATGTTCGAAACCTCGGTTGAGGTGTATTACAAAGATCTTTACAACCAGATCGATTATCAAAACGGAGCTGAAATTCTGTTAAACCAGGATGTTGAATCTCAATTGGTTTTTGGAAAAGGAAGAGCTTATGGTCTTGAGCTTTTTGTGAAGAAAAGAACAGGCAAACTAACCGGTTGGGTAGGCTATACACTTTCAAAAACCGAGAAATCGATGGATGAAATTGAAAATGGTAGATGGTTTCCAGCCAAACAGGATCGTACGCATGATATTTCGGTCGTGGGGATGTACCAGTTAAATGAAAAATGGAATCTGTCGGCCAACTGGGTTTTTAATACCGGAAATGCAGTGACCTTCCCCAGTGGAAAATATTCGGTTGACCAATTTACGGTGCCGGTGTATACGTCGCGCAATGCTTACCGTATGCCCGATTATCATCGTCTGGATTTGGGAGCCACTTACACACCGAAAAAGAAAAAACGTTTTGAATCGAGCTGGAGCTTTTCGCTTTACAACGCTTACGGAAGAAAAAATGCTTTTTCCATCACTTTCCAGGAGAATGAGAATGATCCCACACGAACTGAAGCCGAGCGTTTAGCTCTGTTTCAAATGATTCCATCAGTAACCTACAATTTTAAATTTTAATGCCATGAGAACAATAAAAACATTCATATTATTATCGGCGCTTGCTGCCCTTTTCGCTTCTTGTCGTGATATAATCGACATTGAACTCGACTCTATCGATCCAAAACTGGTGATCGACGGAGCCGTTACCGACATAAACGACACGCTCGTTATTCAGCTAACAAAATCAGTCGATTATTTTGAACCAGGCATTTACCCGCCTGTTTCGGGGGCTGTTATCGCTGTTTCAGACAATTTGGGAAATACGTACCAACTCAATGAAACAAGTTCGGGTGTGTACACCGAATACCTGCCCGGTACTGAAGGTAATGAATATTCATTATCAGTTGAGATTGAGGGAGAAACATATACGGCAGAAGTTGAAATGCCTTACAAAGTTTTAATTGATTCATTATCTATTGAAACTACGCCCGATTATTTCGAGTTCTCTGGAGGTTATTTGGTGAATTGTCATTTACAAGATCCATCTGGAATTGAAAATTTCTACAGATTGAAAGTTTCAAAAATAAACAATCTCAAGGAACCGCAAGATGTCCTGGTGGTTTACGACGATGCTTATGTTGACGGTAACAATATCACATTGCGCTGGGACGAAGAACAGTTTTTCCCGCAAGATACTGTAGTGGTTGAGTTGCAAACACTCGCTGAATCAACTTATGAATACTACCGCACCCTGTCTGCACTTTTCGAAAGTGGGATGATCGGAAGCGCCAATCCGGCAAACCCAATTACCAATCTTTCGGGAGATGTGCTGGGCTACTTTGGCGCATTTACAGTTAGCCGCGATACAATAATTATTTCAGAACAATAGAAAAATAAAACCATGAAAATGATTCAGTCAATAAAATCCAATGCACATGCTGCAGGTATTTTGTACTTGCTTATTATTATCACAGGATTGTTTAGCGAACTATGTGTGCGTTCCGGTATCATCGTTTCAGGCGATGCTCTGGCATCAGCTAAAAACATTACTGAACATTCTTTTCTATTCCGAATCGGTTTCATTAGCGACCTGATAATGGTAATGTGCGATGTTGCTGTGGCGCTGCTTTTTTACCTCGTATTGAAACCGGTAAACCGTGGACTTGCGCTTTTGGCAGCATTTTTCAGATTGGCACAAGCAACCGTAATCGGTTTAAACCTGCTCAATTATTACATGCCACTGCTGATTCTCGGAGACAGTGAAGTAATGACAGGTTTTTCAGGCGAACAGTTGAATTCACTCGTTTTACTTTTTCTGAATGCGCATGCGTATGGATACCTCATTAGTGGAGTATTTTTTGGCGTAAGTTGTGTAATTCTCGGGCATCTGATTTATAAGGCTGTGTATTTCCCGAAGTGGTTGGGAGCTTTGGTGTTTGCCGCCGGAATAAGTTACCTGCTTGATGCTGTGGTTAACTTCTTATTCCCTGAATTGGCCTCGTTAAGTGAATTTCTCGTAATGACAGTTGCTGTTGTCGCAGAACTTTCACTTTGTCTCTTCTTGTTAATAAAAGGTGTTAGAACCGGCGCATTAACTTTCCCATCATCCTGAAACAATAAAAATAGAGCAATCATGAGAATATCATTCAAATATATCCTGCAGAATGCGCTGATTATTTTCGCAATTCTGCACTCAATTTCTGTTTTGGCCGGTGGTGAATCTCAGTTACGGTTTAGCCCGGAGAATTTTGTGGGCAATCGCTCCAACAACTATCAGCATATCGTTGGAGTGAAAATTTCGGGAAAACTACGATTTTCGAATTTTGCCTATCTCGACAGCGACTATAGTACCAAGGAGAATTTGTACAACATTCGTAATACAATTTCATATGATTTGGTGAAAAGTTGGTCGTCAAACCTGGCTTTCGGGTTAAAAAATCCAGGATTATATACCACGGCTTCACTTCAGCATGGGAAGAAATATAATGCCTTTTCGTACCTCCTGCGAACAGGTGCAACTTATCAAAAAAGCTGGACGTCAGAAAGTTTTGCTACGGTGTTATACGCTCCCGAAATCAGCAATAATATAACGGCTTTTCTCAAAGCGTCATTCTCTTTCAGTGCTAATTCAAAAGGTATTACACGCGGTATACAACAACTCAGGCTAGGTATTAAAAATAAGCAGCTTGTTTACGGATGGGCAAGCAATTTCGACCAGTTTAACTACAACCAAAGGGCACTAACCAATCACGGACTTTTTTTACGAATAAGTTATTAAAAAGATTAATCATGAAAACAATAAATAATTTTAAAAATCAGAAGGTTTTGGCGAATGTGGGATTGGGAATTGTTACAATAATAGTTGGGCTATCCTTTATTTTTGTAAAAATCGGATTGCGCGAAGCAGATGCTTATGATTTGCTGGCTCACCGTTTTACAATTGCTTTTATACTAATTCTGATACTCGCTATTTTCGGGAAAATTAAGATGCCAAAAATAAGTGCAAAAGATTGGCTATCCATTTTATTTGTGTCGCTTTTTTACCCCATTTTATTTTTTGGTTTTCAGACCATAGGAATGGAAACATCCACCGCGTCGCAGGCCGGAATTATATTTGCGTTATCGCCAACATTTACAATTATTGCCGGGGCACTCTTTTTAAAAGAGAAAACTACACTATTACAAAAGGCAGGGGTTGCTCTATCGTTTCTTGGCCTGATATATATCTTTTTGTACAAAGGTGGTTTGGAAACTCAAAGCTGGCTGGGGAACTTATTTCTTGTACTTTCTGTGCTTTGCACGGTTGGCTATTATATGATTGGCAAGAAACTTATGCAACGATACGAATCTTCAAGCCTCACAGCCATAATGATTTCTATTGCCTTTATTGTATTCAATACAGTGGGAATTACAAGACATCTCAATAACGGAGATTTAAACGCTTATTTTGAACCTCTTTCTGAACCGTCATTCCTGCTTTCGGTATTGTATCTGGGAACGTTGTCTTCGGTTGTCACATCGTTTCTTACAAATTATGCATTGGCATTTGTGCCTACAAGCGCTGTAAGCATTTACAACAATCTTAATCCTGTAATTGCAATTATTGGTGGTGTTATTTTCCTGAGTGAACACTTGTATATGCATCAGCTTATTGGCGGTTTAGGAGTTATTTCTGGTGTTGCGATGGTACTATTTTTTAAAAACAGAATGATATCGCTTCAATTGGCATCCAATCGGAAGAATCCTCAATAAACTTATTCAAACTTCACGAAATCTGAATGAAATCAAAATAAGTAAAAGTCATGAATATAAAAGCTATGTTTTACGGAGTGCTGTTTTTTCTATTTGCCATAAACAGCAGGGCAGGCATAAACGATACAATTGCATTTGAGCATGTTAACGTCATTCCCATGACGCACAGGATTGTCTTAGAAAACCATCGCGTAATTATAGCAAATGGAAAAATTCTGTCTGTAGAACCACAAGACTTACAATCTCTATACATAGCAACAAAAACAATTGATTGCTCAGGAAAATACATGATACCAGGTTTAAGCGAAATGCACTACCATTGGAGAAATGCACAAGGTGTAATGTCAAAAGGACAGTGGCTAAATCGTGAAAAACTGGATCTTTTATTTAAAAAAGTTGAACTATCAAGATAAAATGAAAACACAAAAATGAATACAATGATCAGCAAATTCATCACAATTGCAATTTTATTAGTGGTAACCTTACCAAGTTGTTTTGAACCAACACTGGAATCAGAGATCGATAATATTTTATCAATGAAATATACCTCTAAAGAACCGGGAGCGGTTTTTTTGGTGGCAAAGGCTGGAAAGCCGGTATATCGGAAAGCATTTGGAAAGGCTAATATCGAACTGGATGTTGATATGAATACGGAAAACGTATTCCAGATCGGATCAATGACAAAACAATTTACTGCAGTGGCAATAATGATGCTAGTAGAGGAGGGGAAACTTTCAGTTGTCGATGAAATCACAAAGTTTATCCCCGAATTTCCGACACATGATAAAACCATAACGATTCATCATTTGCTGACACATACTTCCGGAATTAAAGATTATACAAGTATGAAATCAATAGGGAGCATTGCCGAGAAGGATTTAAGCCCCTCGGAGCTAATTGACTTTTTCAAAAATGAGCCAATGGATTTCGCCCCGGGAGAAGAATTTCAGTACAATAACTCAGGTTACATAATTCTCGGTTATATTATTGAATTGATCTCAGGAATGAGGTATGAAGATTTTGTGGAAGAGAATATCTTTCAAAAAGTAGGGATGAAAAATTCACGCTATGCAAACGCTCGGGAAGTTATCGAAAACAGGGCTTACGGTTATCAGCAAAACAAAAATGAATTGATGAATAAAATGCATATAAGCTTTAATGTTGTTTATTCTGCGGGTGCACTGATGTCAACTGTTGATGACTTGCTGAAGTGGCAAAATGCAATTAACAACAACCTTTTGGTGAATGAAGACACCAAGAATCAACTGTTTACCAATTGGACATTAAATAATGGGAAAGAAATCGATTACGGATATGGTTGGCATTTGAAAGAAATACGCAACACGCTGAGCCGCGAACATGGTGGTAATATCTTTGGTTTCAAATCGATGGCTGTTTACGTCCTTGAATCAGACATTTATGTAGTTGGTCTAACCAATTGCGATTTTAATTCCCCAACACAGCTAACAAGAGATATTGTGTCATTGACAATGCAATTTTTCAACAAAAATTAAACGATTATTAGTTATGATAATGAAAAAAGAACAGATTTGGGATTCAGTATTTGATGCCATTGTAATGAATGATTTGTACGAAATAAACGATGAAAATGTGGAAGATGTAGTGGATACTATTACAGAATGGTTGTATTCTGATTTATTTGAAGTAGACAAAAGATAGAAAAGGCAATTCTTAAAAGACCTACCGCTCACCCTGTCAATGCTATAAATTCTCCTTTCCTTTCTAAATCCAAAGATTTTTGATAATATACAAATAACTCCTCACTTGAAGATTGCCTCAAATTTCTCATGGAGTACGTTCTTTGTGCATTGCTAGTAAAAACCGACAACAACAAAATTATGCCGATGATTACATACTTTATGATATCTGTTAATTTTGCATTTATTAAGTAAGTTACAAAATAACCACCTAAAAGACAATGTCATAGCAATCATGAACCAAGATTGCCAGATTTTTATTTTGATTTAAAATGGTACATTTTAATCATTTCCATTTGCTTTGTCTGCATTGCAAATAGTAGGAACTTTATGTTTTCGCATATTATCAACTGTCATAGCTGAATATTCAGGAATCGTTTCATGAAATCCACTAACTCTGCTTGTTCTATTACTGCTGCTTTGAAGGATTATTCTGTTACACTGGATTTAGAAAAGGAGTAGGTCTGATCTGCTGCTGGATTTCCAAATAACTCAATTATTGCTCTGCTATCCAGGAATTTGACGCTTGTAAATAATTCTTCTCTTTTGTTTTATTGAAAAAAAGGCGCGAATGTGGATATTCAGATATTCATTATACTATGCGAGTATGTAAGCACTCACGCGGAAAATGGATAAAATTTATAGTGTGGGGCGTAATTATGAAGTTGTTTCTGGTCTTACTAGTAAGCGATAAATAAAAAAGGAGCTAAACTTTCGTTTAACTCCTTGATTTTCAATGGTCGGGATACCAGGATTCGAACCTGGGACCCCCTGCTCCCAAAGCAGGGTGAATACTGGTTTTATATGAATTGATATGATGTTAATGTGTCAGTTTTTCAGTGTTTTACGATTTTCGCAATTTCATATTCTTACAGAAAAAACCGATATTTACTTGCAAATAACTTGCAAATTTTTTCACATATGGGATTAACGGTAAAACTCCTTCTGGACAAGCGAAGACAGCGCAAAGACAAAAGCTACCCTCTGGTTATGCGCGTTGTGATTAACTCTAAAAGTGTGCAAATTCCTTCCGGCTATACCTTGCCGGAAAATGACTGGGATAATAAAAACCAGAAAATCAAATCGTCATGTAACCAGTTTGACAATTTAACACGGGTCAACAACCTTTTATCCAAGAAGAAATCCAAGGCGTTTGATGTGCTTACGAAACTGGATGAAGAAGGGGAGTTGGACTTCATGCCTATGAGCGAGGTCAAGGCCGCTATCCTTGGGGAAAAAGCCAAAGGGAAATCCTCCGTGTTTGATTTTATCAATCAGCTTACCGAAGAAATGACAACAGCAGGAAAACAGGGGAACGCCCGTGTTTATAAAATGCTGTCAAATCGACTGGAAGCGTTGACGGGTGGTAAGGCAATCAAATTCGACAACATAAATTACGCGTTCTTGCAACGCTTTGAGAATGCCCATTTTGCCAATGGCGGCACCAAAGGCGGCTTGAGTGTTTATATGCGAACGCTACGGGCGATATACAACAAGGCCATAAAAATGGGTGTTGCCAACCAATCCCGTTATCCCTTTAAGGATTACAAAATAAAGAACGGTACGCCTGAACGTAAATCTCTAAGCGAGGAAGAGTTTCAAAAGCTATTAGAGGCAGACCTAAAGCCGAACTCGCCTTTGGAGCGATCCCGAGAGTATTTTCTGGCCTCATTCTATCTGCGTGGTATGAACTGGATGGATATGGCTTTGCTCCGTCTTGGTGATATTGAAGGCGATTTAGAGCGCATCCGCTATACCAGACAGAAAACGGGGAAGGGGTTTAATGTGAAAATCAATGCACGACTAAAACCGATACTGGAAAGATTTATTGACGGGCGCACGGATAAAGAAGAGTTTGTATTCCCTATACTGAATTTGTCCTACTCGCCCGAACACTATCCCACGGCGATTTTGAACAAGCGCAAGAAACTCAATGGCTATCTAAAAACCATTGCAAAAAATATCGGAATTTCTCCATTTACGATATACACGGCACGGCATACCTATGCGACCATGGGCAAACGCAAAGGCGTACCCACTGCCATCATTCAGGAAAGCCTGGGGCATACGACCGAAGCCGTCACCCAGAACTATCTGGATTCTTTCGGCAATGACATTATCGACAAATACGATGACTTGATTATGGATTGAATTTAACAGGGAAGAGCGGCTAATGCTGCTCTTTTATTTTGGGATTGTTTCAACTGTGGCTTGTTTTTATCAACTTATGTTTTATAATTCCATGTAAAGTAGTATTTTTATTTAATATATATCATCGACTAACTATACCTGAAAAAGGTTTTTACACTCCAGATTATCAGAATCGAAGCTATGCATATTTCAAAAATTCATATTGAGAATTTCAAAATATTCAAAGGGTCTTTTAAGCTTCCTTTGAGTAATGGAATGAATATCCTTGTCGGTAACAATGAAGCAGGGAAATCTACTATTATCGAGGCAATTCACTTGGCTTTAAGTGGTTTGTTTTATGGTAAATATCTTAAAAATGAACTGACACAGTATCTCTTCAATAATGAAGTTGTTGCCGAATACATTAAGAACCTTGAACATGGTAATTCGGCGGCAGTTTTGCCGCATATTCTCATTGAAGTTTTTATAGAAGGGGATGATCTAGCCGAGTTTTTGGGAGATGCAAGTTCAGAAAAGGCAGCAACTGGGTTTTCCCTAAAGATAGCGTTTGATGAGAGATTTCAACCGCAATACGAAAAACTGGTCAAATTAGGAGGGATTAAAACACTTCCAATTGAATACTATAATATTACATGGTCAAGCTTTGCCCGTGACGAAAGTATAACACCAAGAACAATTCCATTGAAATCTGCATTGATAGATTCTGCCAGTAATCGGTTTCAAAATGGTTCGGATATTTACATTTCTCGTATAGTAAAAGAATTTTTGGAATTAGATGAAATTGTGGAGGTTTCTCAGGCTCACCGACGAATGAAAGAGTCATTTATGGATGAACCGTCAATAATAAAAATCAACGAAAAGATTAAAAAGGCGGCAAAAATTTCTGAGAAAAAAGTTGAATTGTCCGTTGAGCTTTCTTCTAAAAATGCATGGGAAAGCAGCTTGATGACATATTTAGAGGATATTCCTTTTCATTTTATTGGAAAGGGTGAGCAAAGCATTGTAAAAACGAAGTTAGCATTAGGGCATAAAAAAGCAAAAGAAGCCAATGTGATTTTAATGGAGGAGCCGGAAAATCATTTGTCACATTCTAAGCTCAATCAGCTTATTAGGGATATAAAATCCGGCAGTTTAGACAAGCAAATTATTATTTCAACGCATAGCAGCTTTGTAGCTAACAAATTAGGTCTTGAAAACTTGATTTTTATAAACGACCTAAAAAGAACCTGTTTGAATGATTTATCTGACGATACCCAGAAATTTTTTAAAAAATTGTCAGGTTACGACACATTGCGCTTAATTCTTTGTACAAAGGCGATATTAGTTGAGGGGGATTCTGATGAATTGGTAATTCAAAAGGCATTTCAATTGAATAATGACGGTAAATTACCCATTGAAAAAGGAATTGATGTTATTTCAGTTGGTACTTCATTTTTGAGGTTTTTAGAAATAGCAGAGAAGCTTAATAAAAACATTGTTATTGTCACGGATAACGACGGCGACATTGAAGCCGTCAAAAGGAAATATAAGGATTACTTGGGCGACAATAAGAAGAAAAACATTGATATTTGCTTTGATGAAGTTGTTGATACAGGTAAAATTGAAAAATTTAATTACAATACCTTAGAACCGAAATTTTTAAAAGAAAATGGACTTGAAAAATTAAATAAAATTTTGGGCACTTCATATGAAGACGAGGATCCAATGCACCTATACATGAGGGCTCATAAAACGGAATGTGCCTTAAAGATTTTTGATACCTCCGAAGATGTATCGTTTCCTAAATATATACTTGATGCGATAAAACCGGATGTCCAAAAATAAATTGATAATAGCGGCTGCGGGTTCGGGTAAAACAACCCATTTGGTCAAAGAAGCACTTAAAGTCGAAGACGGGAGGGTGCTAATTACCACTTATACCCAAGCAAATGAAGCTGAAATCAGGAAAAAGATAGTTGAAATAAATAAATGTATTCCTGAGCATATTACAGTCCAAACATGGTTCTCCTTCTTATTAAAGCATGGAGCAAGGCCATTTCAGGGCATTTTGTTTGAAAAGAAAATAAAAGGTATGATTCTTGTTAATAGTCAATCTGGATTTAAAGGCCGTACAAGGTATGGACAACCAATTTATTTTGGCGAAGGAAAAGACTTTGAACATCATTACTTTTCAAATAGTTTAAAAATATATTCTGACAAACTTTCAAAATTCGTTTTTCGATGTAATGAAAAAACAAAAGGTTTGGTAATTGATAGAATTTCAAAAATATATTCACACATCTTTGTCGATGAAGTCCAAGATTTGGCAGGCTATGATTTAGAGCTGTTAAAACATCTTTTCGTCAGTAACTCAAGTATCCTATTAGTTGGAGATCCTCGACAAGGCACTTATTCAACAAATACAGCATCAAAGAACAAAAAATATAGAAAGGCTAATATTGCAAAATATTTTTTTCAGGATGACGCCATTCAAATAGAAACCGATAGAACTTCATTACAAGTTAATTACAGGAGTAATAAAGAAATCTGTAATTTGTCTAATAAACTCTTTTCTGGTATGATAGCAACTTCGTCAGGAAATCAGAAAACTACCGACCATGACGGTGTGTTTTTGGTAAAAGAATCCGACATTGTTTCCTATCTCAAAAAATTTGAGCCAGTTCAATTAAGGGATAGTAAAAGAAAAGAAGTTCATCCGAATTACAGTGTAATGAATTTTGGAGAGTCGAAAGGACTTTCTTTTGACAGAGTGCTTATTTACCCAACTAAGGCATTTCTGGATTGGTTGAACGACAATAACTCTGAATTAGCTGAAACAAGTCGGTCTAAGATTTACGTTGCAATTACCAGAGCAAGGTATAGTGTAGGGATAGTTGTAAATGACAAGTATGCTAGGACAAGCAGTTTGGGCATTTATTTACCCGGTTGAATATTCGATTAACAACCTCTCATTCCCGGTTATTGGTTTAATTTCGGCATAGGCTCTTACGCCGGAGTGTCAATGGACTGCCCGCGCCGTATCCGTGTTGTCCATGACAGTCCGTCTTTTGCAAGAGCCTTTGGTTTTGCCTCAACCAATAACCTTGTGAAAGAGAGGCAATAATGTTATCTGAAAATCAACTTCAATCGCAACTTGAAACCATCCGTGATATTCACGTGGACTCTATCAAAGCCTGCGTGATCGACGAAGCCTTGGATTCAGACGATATTCAAAACTTTTTCGAAGAACTCCTGCGTTATGGCTGTGCTTCCGGTATGATTGGCTCGCTAATCTACTATGCCGATACCCATAAATTTTATGACACCTATTATTCCGAAATTGAAGATATCCGCTTGCAAATTGAATCGGAAATGGGTGAGCCCTTGAAAATCGAAGGCGATTTGAAAAATACGCTAGTTTGGACAGCGTTTGAATGGGAAGCGTATAATTTGGCAAGCGAGCTGGGGCTGACATGATTGTCAGTCTTTAAAAAAGAACCGCTGGAATTTCCAGCGGTTCGTAGGGTGTTAATTGACAATGCCAAAGCGGTTGTCATTGGCGGCTCGGCCTTTGTGTTCTGGCCTACCGTAGGGCGGAATAGTTTTATCCGCCGTAACAGTCAGTTTCATTCCCAAAGCATATGCCCAGCAATACAGATTGAAAGAGGTGGGGGAACGCATACCGCATTCCCACTTGCTTACCAACCTATCCGATACCCCCAGGCGAGCATTCAGTTCTTCTTGTGAAATCCCGACTTTGTGACGTTGGCTCACAAGGACTGAGACCACATCTTTCAGGTAATCGCTGCGTAACTTTATTGTATTCATCGTATGTTTCATTAGGTACTCCTTTTTTTATTAACGATGTTATATATTGCATGATTAATTTTGCGCGAATACGCACAATAGTCGGGAAGTTTATGTAAACCTTAGTTGTGAAATTGTCAACGATAAAACCTATAGTTTTGTTAGAAACATACAAATGCATGAAACATTTTACTTGCGAAGTTTACAGGCGAGAGAATGCATAATTCTTCACTTACTATTTTACGACGATTCCATAGTGTGATATTCTGTAGGTGACATTGATTTTCATCGGAGCGTAGATTATTTTTTATGAAATGGTATTTGCCATAGTTTCTTTAATTGTCCTATAGGGCAGAACGTTTGGGGGTATCGGGAAAATCCATTAAGTCTTTTTCCCAATGTTTCAAACTAGTTAAAAGCAGGTTCAATCCCACTCGGCAGCACCATTTACATAATCCTAAAATGTCTTATATGTTCCAAGAAAGTCCATAAAACCTAGGTTTTTCGGCTCTTTCTTGTGCGTTTTTGTTCCGAGGGAATCCTGTCAAATTTGTTGAAATCCAACCCAGATACCCTGACTCATTGGGGGTATCGCAACTACCCTGGGGGTATCGTAATGAAATTGAGCAATGCTTTATGTAAAAACGCAAAACCAAAGGACAAATCATACAAACTTGCGGACGAAGGTGGATTATATCTTTTTGTGAAACCCAACGGCTCCAAACTCTGGCGTATGAAATACCGATTCATGGGAAAAGAGAAGATAATGTCAATAGGCCCTTATCCAGTTATCAGTCTTGCGGATGCACGGCAGGAGTTTTTAAAAGCTAAAAGACTATTGTTTTTAAATCCGCCACAAGACCCGATGGGCAAGCGGGAAGAAATCAAAAAGGAAACAATTCGCAAGGCCAGTAATACTTTCAAAAGTGTGGCCTTACAATGGTTCGATTATAAGGAAGACGAGTGGAGCAAAGGTTATGCCTTTAAAATGAAAAGGACTTTGGAGCTTCATGTGTTTCCTTATATCGGCAAACGGGCAATTACCGATATTTCAACGCCTGATTTGTTGAATGACTGTCTTTTGAAAGTTCAGGATAAGGGGGCTTTGGATGTAGCCGGACGAACCCGATACGTCTGCGGCCAGATATTCCGTTTTGCCATTCAGCGCGGCTTTTGCAAGTATAACCCTGCAGATAACCTCAGAGGTGCATTGAAACCCCGTCCTTTGGGACATTTCAGAACGATAGATAACGACCAGCTACCCGCCTTTATCACGGCTTTGGAACGTAACGAAGCCCGCATTTTTGAGCGGACACGCCGGGCTGTCTGGTTATCGCTCTATACGTTCTGCCGTCCGGTCGAAATTAGAAAGGCACAATGGAGCCATATCGATTTTGAAGAAAAGAAATGGCTTATTCCCGCTGAGTTGATGAAGATGAAGCGTGACCATATCGTTCCGCTGAGTAATCAGGTCATTGAATTGTTGCTGAAACAGAAGGAAGAAGTTGCAAGAATCAATACAGATTGGGTGTTTCCGTCACAACCCAAGCCTCGCAATCCCATGAGTGACGGGACGGTTAACAAGGCCATTAAACGACTTGGCTTCGGGGACAAGATGGTGGCGCATGGATTTCGGGCATTGGCACGAACCACCATACGGGAAAAACTGAAATACGATAGTGAAGTGATTGAAAAACAACTGGCGCATAAAACGCCCAATCCGTTGGGTGAGGCATACGACAGAACCCAGTTTATCGATGAACGCATTCTAATGATGCAGGATTGGGCTGATTACGTGGATTCTTTCAAATAAAAAGGGGGAGAAAGCCTAAACAGGCTTTCCCTCATTTCTTTGGGTGATTTTTTGATTGAGCCAGTCATTGACTTCTGATTGAAGCCAGCCGGAACAGCGTAGCCCCAGATTAACGGGTTTGGGGAAGGTTTGTTCTTTGACCATCTTGTACATGGTGCTTCGGGATAGCCCTGTCTTTGCCAATAGTTCGGGAAGTCTCAAAATCTTTTCGTCTGTCATATTTTGTCCTTTCTGTGAGAAGAAGTGGGATAATAAGTACGATTTGAAATAATGAATACGCACAGCGGTTTTTCTTAGAAAATGGTATTTAGTTCATTGATTATCCGTACTTTTGCAAAATAAGCTAAATTTTACTCGACAATATAAGCTAAATATGATACAACGGAATAAGCTATAAATAATACAACGGAATAAGCTATAAATAATACAGCGGAATAAGCTAAAATAAATACGGATTTTAAATTAAGGTAAGATAACTATGGCAACACCATCGGAAAAACTGGCACAATCACTTGAAGTTTTACAAAAACTACAAAATGAAAATGGCCTTGCCGTTATCAAGGCTGATGCGCTATCTCGAACCCATAAGGAAAGGCTTCTTGCAAATGGATTTATCGAAGAGGTGATGAAAGGATGGTTTATTGCCACCAGGCCGGAGGCTCCAAACGGTGATACGACATCTTGGTACACGTCTTTTTGGAATTTCGTACAGGTTTATCTAATGTCCAGATTTGAGGGGAATTGGTGTCTTTCTCCAGACCAGTCATTACTACTTTCTGTTGGAAACAGAACCGTCCCGTCACAGCTTTTGGTTCGTTCGCCTAAGGCGAGGAATAAAGTCACACAGCTTATTCACAATACATCCATTCTTGATATGCGGTTGTCATTACCGCCCAAAGACGACATTGCAGTACTGGATGGATTAAATGTATTTTCTTTGGAAAGTGGATTGATTGCCGTTAATGCCGATTTCTTTACACGTAATTCAATTGATGCAAGAGCGTGTCTTGCCATGGTCAAGGATGCTTCGGTACTCTTGGCAAAGCTGTTGGAAGGCGGGCATAGCGTGATTGCCGGACGTTTGGCCGGGGCTTTTCGGAATATCGGCAATAACCGGATAGCCGACACCATTGTTAAAACCATGAAATCAGCCGGATACACCATTCGGGAGGAAGACCCGTTTGCTGAAAAACTGCCGGAAAACATTATCGGAATTCGGGAAAACTCGCCCTATGTCAGCCGGATAAAACTGATGTGGCACCAAATGCGCGGTGTAGTGATTGAGAATTTTCCTGAGCCCAAAGCATTACCCACGGATATTGAATCCTATATGAAAGAAGTCGAGGAACAATATGCTGAAGATGCTTATCATTCCTTGTCCATCGAAGGCTACCGCGTCACGCCTGAACTGATTGAACGGGTAAGGGATGGAAACTGGAATCCCGATGGCAATGAAGCAGACAGGGAAGCCCGTAATGCCATGGCCGCACGTGGGTATTATCAGGCATTTCAGGCTGTAAAAGAAAGTATCAAGAAAATCCTTGCCGGAGAAAATCCGGGAGAGGTTGCCGATACCGATCATGGTGACTGGTATCGTGAATTGTTTGCCCCAAGTGTTGTTGCTGGATTATTAAAACCTGCCGACCTTGCCGGATATCGGAATAATCAGGTTTATATCAAAGGCTCAAAACATACGCCGCTTAATCCTGAGGCCGTGCGCGATGCTATCCCGGCACTGTTTGACTTATTGCGCCAAGAAGAAAACGCAGGTGTTAGGGCAGTTCTGGGACATTTTGTCTTTGTCTATATCCACCCTTATATGGATGGTAACGGACGTATCGGGCGTTTCTTGTTTAATACCATGCTAGCGTCTGGTGGGTATTCGTGGACTGTTATTCCGGTTGAGCAAAGGGATAGCTATATGGCGGCACTGGAACGCGCCAGCGTTGACGGCGATATTCGTGATTTTGCAAGGTTCTTGGGAGCGTTGGTTGAAACAGGTGAAAATTAAAAAGCGTTTCTGGAATTACTATTATATAGTTGTGGAATAGTTATATTTATCAATATGTTTTTCAAGGAATTGTATGCCTCAAAATAACAAACAATATCGGCCTCCTAGTAATTGGCAAGATTTTGAAAAGTTTTGCCACACTCTGTGGGGGGAGTTACTCCAAGACCCAAATATTCAATTAAATGGTCGTGGTGGACAAGAGCAACTTGGCGTAGATGTTTATGGTCGCTCAAAAGATGGAGTATTCACTTGCATTCAATGCAAGGGGAAGAAGTCAAATTTCGGGAAAGAAGTCACAGCGAAAGAATTAGGGGATGAAGTTAAAAAGGCTAAGAATTTTGTTCCTAAACCGGATGTATTTATTTTAGCAACGACCGCACCCAATGATGCGAAGATACAGGAGGTTGCTCGTAAACTTGAAGAAGAGAATAAGAAAAAAGGGTCATTCGAAGTAAAAGTTTGGGGTTGGGATGAAATCTGCCAAAGGTTGGTTCATTCTCCAAGGACATTAAAACAGTTTTACGAAGAAGAAATAATATCCGATAAAATTGACTCTTTTCTGGCAGGTATTACTAATCGAGACAAGATTTTTGAAAAGGAAAGCGAAAATAGTACCAATATTGATGAAAATAAGATAATAGAGGCATTCAAAGATTCATCTGAATACCTAGCGAATTGGAAGCAAACCCTTTCCGTAAATGACAAGTGGATTGAGCGGAAACAGGAAGACGATTGGTTTACGAGTGTTCATTCCCAGTTTCATTCCAGTACAATTTTGTTAGGAGAGCCAGGAACAGGTAAAAGCGCGCTTTTGGCAAGGATTACTCAACAGTTACTTGAAGATAATCAAATTGTTTTGGGCATTAAAGCTGATAAGTTGGGGCATAGCGTTACTGATTTTAGATCTTTAAGTGAATATCTGCATTTACCAGCTCCAATTCACGAATGTGTAAAACTGCTTGCAAAAACACGACAGGTTTTTATTCTTTTAGACCAACTCGATGCCCTGAGTGAGTTGATTGATGTAAAAACGAACAGGCTATCGGTACTCCTCGACCTCGTGCAATCACTTCACAATACTCCTAATGTTCATATCATTGCTTCTTCTCGTCCTTTTGAATTCCAATATGACCAGCGATTTAATAGTCTTGAAGCCCATGAAATAAAACTACCATTGCTGGAATGGGAAGATGTGCAAGCAACATTTGAAGATTTGAGTATTGAACTCCAATTCATGGATAATGAGTTCAAAGAATTCTTAAAAAGGCCGAGTAATCTTAATTTTTACCTTCAATATATTCAAAACCATCCACAGGAACATTTTAAATCACACATTGAGCTTTATGACCATATTTGGGCTAATTCACTTGGAGAGAGAAAAGAAAAGAAAAGAAGAACAGCACTTTTAGTTTCAATTGCTACAGAAATGACAGAAGATGCCAAACAAGGGCTTCCACTGTTTAAGTACGAAGAGGATATCGAAGACATAGATTATTTATGCAGTGCAGGCATTCTCTCAAAGAGTATTGATAAAAAACAAATATCGTTTGCCCACCAAACTCTTCAGGCTTTTGTTTGGACTCGTTCTATTGTCAAGAAGGGGAGCCTAACTGATTTTGTTTTTTCTCATCAGAATAATTTGAATATTAGACCTAAGCTAAATACTGCATTAGTTTATCTTAGAGAAGCCGACCCAGAAGAATATAAGAATCAGATTCAGTCTCTTCTATTAGATAATTTTAAAAAGCTAAGAAAACACATTCTCTATTTGCTAATCGAAACCATTGGTGCTAGCCCATCACCCCGCAATGAAGAAATCCTTGTCATCTCAAAGCTTCTGGAAAATGAGAATTTGTTTTTGAAAATATGCCAGAGTATTTCAGTACAGGATGATTGGTTTGATAAATTGAAGAACTCTCATATTGAATTTTGGATGCAGGGAAGTGAAATTCAAAAGAGAGGGGCTATAATTATTCTTTCATCTGTTATTGTAGAAAAGCATGAAGAGGTAATTTTCCTCCTAGACAAATATTGGAAAAACGAAAAAGAGATAAACAACTTATTTTATGTTCTTCAAGAAAACGACAAATGGGATGAATTAAGTTTGAAGCTAGCAAGTTTTCTAGTGAAACTTGACGAAACAAGAGGGTATGCTGCACAAGATATTGTGTCTCTGATATCTTATGAGAACTCTGAATTAGCGCCAGCTATTGCGGTTGAATATTTTAATAATCAATTTAATAAGATAGAAAAACAAGAGCCAGAGGACGTTTCAGTAGAAGAAAATGAGGATGCGGAAATATCACAATGGAAAATTGAAAATGCCGAGTGTGTCCCATTTGAAAGGTTGGCAGAACTGAACCATCAATGGCATAATCTGGGAGCCATTGCCAAAGCTTCACCAAAAGAATTTGTCGAATGCTTTTGGCCATTTCTTGACAGATTAACAGATAAATTGAAAACAAAATACCAACCGATTCAAGAAAGATATTTAGATGTATCCGGTATCTGGTTTCGTTTAAGTGAAGATGAAGAATCTTCAGAGAAACCGTATCTTCCCGGAGCTCTTGAAGATGCGATAAAACTTTATGCTATTCAGGATACCACAAACTTTATAGCGTTTGTTAATCTAAAGAAAAGTAGCCTATTTTCTCCACAGCATCGCCTTATAATAAAAGGCATATCACAACTTATTACGAGCCATCCAGATTTTATTTTGACTTATCTACTGGAAGATGATAGACGGTTTTTTCTTGGGAGTGAATTTGGCAGCTCTTCCTATCGATGTTCTTTGAAGCTTATTTCTGCATTATTTCCCAATCTAG
This sequence comes from uncultured Draconibacterium sp., assembly GCF_963675065.1. NCBI lineage: Bacteria > Pseudomonadati > Bacteroidota > Bacteroidia > Marinilabiliales > Prolixibacteraceae > Draconibacterium > uncultured Draconibacterium sp. The sequence goes on from NZ_OY775906.1 coordinate 350,691, forward strand.
AAGATTCAAAGCGCAAAGTGCTTGAAAACAGAATCTTATCCTTGGAGGCCTATAAGTGTAAGGATAAAACCGACGCAAAAATGCGCAGAGATTATTTAAGATGGAATAGGGGTGTCCGGTTTGATTTTTTGTCTATTTTACCCAAAGAGGAGTTATCCCCAGAGGCTTTGAAAATTGTAAAAGAGGAAAAAAGAAAATTCGGGAAAAATGTAAGAAATCCATTGGAGGTAGAAAGATCGTCTGGTTTTATGGCAGCTGAAAGCCCAATGTCTCTTGGCCAAATGGAATTGGCGAGTGTTGAAGATATTGCAAAGTGTTTTAATGAGTTTAACGAAAACGATCATCGGGGAACTATGCGCTATCTCAGTAGCTCTGTACATGCAAAGACATTAGGTGAGCTTTGTAAAAAAAATCCAGAAAAGGCTTTGGCTGTTGCCGAATTACTTCCTCCAGAAAAAAGTAGAGCAATTGAGTATGTTGTTGAGTGTTTCTCGGAAAGCAATAAAGACCTCCACGAACTGCAAAACATTATCAGCCATTTTAAATCAAAAGGATTCAACTCGGATAGCTTTTATCAATCTTGTGCCGAAGCTCTTAAAAAGAGGATTAAAAGACCAGAGGGACTTTCGGATGAGTGGTGCAATCGGCTTGAGCGCTGGATGAGTAGTACAGATAATGGATGGCCAATTGCCCGGACAAATGAAGACAAAAAAGAAAAGAGGAAGGGAAGTTTAATTTGGCATGATAGCGGGCGTGTTGTGCCTCAAGGAAACTATACTTTAATCGAAGCAATATCTTATGGACTTCTTTTTAGAGAAAAACCGGAATATAACTGTTGGCTAGATTTTCTAGGAAGAAGTTTGAAATATGGTGATGCTATTGAACTTTGGGAATTTGCTTTAGTATATTTGATAAGAAGGTTTCTTCCATGGTGTAATGTAAATGACGCAAATGAGTTTCTATTGAAGCTAAGTCAGGCGTATCCACAGATTATTGGTGGAAGAGATTTTGGAATTACTATTGCAAGTGCTGTTCATTGGATGGATGATGCAATGCTGAATAACTGGATGACAAAAGTCTTATTGTTGTCATCTGACTCAAGTGACCAATTATTTGGTGAAGTATTAGGATTTCGGCTTATTCTTAAGGCTAATCATGATTGGTGTGAAGTAGAGTATAAAAAGCTGAGAAAAACGAAAAATGTTAAAGCATTAATTGGCTTTGCTTATTCAGTTAGAAAATTGTGGGAATATCGAGAACATCGCTCAAATTGCTCAAATTACTTTATTGAACTACTTGGGTTGCAGAATGATGAGATTGATGAAATCCTTACGTGGATTCTACACCATGAAAGTAATGTAGACCTTAGTCCTCAATTCAAATCTGTTCTTGATGCTTTTATTGACAACAGAACATTCGAAAGAAGTAAAACCCGATTTGTCTCCCGAACATTAGCTTCTTTAACACCTCATATGCCAGAAAAAATATATGAAGTCTCTCAGCAGATGATAAATGGTTCGGGGCAGGAATTGGGAGATATAAGAACATCTATGGCGGCAGACGCTCCAGAGTTGGTAACTATTGCTATTACACTTCATAATCTCGGAACGCACTATCAACATAAAGGACTGGATTTATTCGAACAATTACTGGAAATCAATGCATATAAAGTAATGGATGCTTTGTACGAAGTTGACAGTAGGCCTAGACTACAAAATAGAAAAAGATTAGCTAGAAGACGGTAGTGATGGAGATTGCAAAAGGAATCAGAAACACAGATTATCAGGCTCTTGATTTATCTAATCCTCTAAATGAAGATTGGTTAAAGACTTTTGGTTATTTTGAGAATAGAATAAAAGAACGCTATCTTGAACCAGTTGAAATTTTAATGGATGCTGAAGATAAAGTTTCTGCGTCCGCTAAAAAATTTGGTTTTACCATCATGTCTATAGATTGTCTCTTGATTGAAGTCTTGCAGTCATTTCGTGATGGAATTAAGGATAGCTCTGGAGAATCTGGCGAGATATTTAGAAACTTTCTAACTCAAAGAAATTCTTTTAGCGGCTATTTCAACACCGTTGAAGCAGATTATTTCTACAAAAAAGTACGATGCAATTTATTGCATCAGGCTCAAACATCAAATGATACCAAAATTTGGACTGTTGGAGAGATGATAAGACGTCAAAATGGAATAACGACAATCAACCGAGTTAAATTCCATCAGGCGATTGTTGACGAATTTGAAATCTATTTAAAAGAGCTGAAAGGGAAGAAATATAAAGTTCTGCTAGAGAATTTCCGAAAAAAAATTGGGTTTTATTTGCTCGCTCTAAAAACCTTTGTGCGTATTGTTTTCCGATAAGCTTTGCCATTGTCTTTTCATCACAACCCATGAAAGGACAAACAGCAAATGACAGATACAAAATTCACCCTCAATGAAATCGATATTATTTACAAGCCCATGAGGGATATGGATAAACGCCCGAAAATAACCTGTTCCGGCGATGCCTATGCGGTCTTTCGGGAAAACTGGGACGATATGAAGATTGGCATTGTCGAGCAGTTTAAGGTGATGCTTCTCAGCCGAGCAAACAAGGTTCTTGGAGTGTATACTCATTCAACCGGAGGACAGTCCGGGACAGTGGTTGACCGCAAGCTCATTTTTGCAACGGCGTTAAAGAGTGGCGCGTGTTCTGTAATTTTTGCCCATAATCATCCATCGGGGAACTTGCAACCATCCGAACAGGACAAAAACCTTCAATGCAAATTGGAAGAATGCGGTAAAATTTTAGATATATCCGTTCTTGACCATATTATCCTCAGTGGGACGGACGGCGGATATTATTCCTTTGCGGATGGCACAGCGCATGAGGAAAGGGCAGTAGTGTCGCAATTAACTCTTTAAGATAATAATCAAGCCGATAGCATCTGCTGTCGGCTTGATATTATAATTTGAATCTTACCCCTCAAAATAATCCTTCACCTCGACCTCTGTCACGTATGGTTCTTCGTTTTCAGATGAGAGCTGTGTATAGCGTTCATCTTTGACCACGATTTGGTTGACCGTGTGATTGATAAGGTCAAGATAAAGCTGATGGAGTCTGTATCCTTTGATGGTGAGTTGTTCCTTGGTAAAGGCGGCTTCGATGATGTTGACATCATCGGTCAGGGAAAACGTAACTTTGCTTAAATGCGCATAGGCAAAAGCCTGCTCGTTGCCGTCCGGCCACACGAACCGTACGAACGGGTAGATACTTTTCCCTTTTGTTTTTCCAATCTCGTAAATGGTTTCAACTTTCTTGCGTTTGTCGATTTCTTCTTCGATACGTGTTTTAGATTTCGAGGTCTCTGTCATTATTCTTTGGTTTTATAAATTCATCTTTCTCTTTGCTAAACTGCTTACGGGCACGTGTGGTATTGATACGCTGTTCAAATTCGTGTGTGTGGCGTTTGCTCAATTCCGTAGCTGACAGCCTGTCGCCACTGATGGCGATATGGTCAAGTAGATCGTCCTTGGAATCCGTGTAGATTTTTACTTCCTCACGGCCACGCGATACCGAGACATAAAATTGTTTGGCGTTGCTGGCCGGAAACGTGGCCGAGGGCTGGGCAATAAACACCCGGTCAACCGTCTTGCCTTGCGAGGCATGGGAAGTCATCACATAACCGTGATTGATATTGCCGTAATTTTTATCCAGCAGGATTTCTTTCCCTGCGACATTGCCTACCGATACCGCCTTGATATTGCCCCCACGGTCAAAGCCTTTGACCATTAACACCTTGCCGTTATCCAGACGGGTTCTGTTTTTATCAAACCCGTTCTTGGTAATGCGGATGGTATCCCCCTTGGAAATGTTCATCTCGTGGGCTGTGTACACATCAAACACCTCAGGCTTGGCAACGGGCAGGGACAGTGTTGTATCGTCATCGTTTTTAAGCTCAACCCCACTTTGGGTTATACCGCATACTTCGAGTTTTGCGCCTTTCTTTACGCCTTTGACATTCTGGTGGAACTGTATAACATCCCCCACGTTAAATTGACGCACATCCCGTTTTTCGGCATTCGTCAGATTTTTGTTTTTCAGGCGTGTATAGGGGCGCTCTTTTTCGTCCAGCGTTCCGCGCTCTTTCAGCCCTTGACGGATTTTGTCCGAAACTTCTTCGCCTTGCGCATGTGTCGGGGCGATAATCAGGGCCGATTTGCCCATATCTCGGCATTCCAGATAGTCCTTGACCAGCTCGTCCGTCACTTCATACGGGGCTTTCTCTTTTATCGAGCCGAGCTTGTTCAGCCGCTCGAACCCTTGCTCGATTTTCCCTTGGGAAATATCTGCTACAGCGTCTTTGTATTCTTGTGTCTTTTGACGGTAGATACGGCTCACTCCTGCTACCTTGATATCGCCGACATCGCGCAAGATACGAAGCGCATCGCCGCGCCGTACTGAGCTGTGTTGTCTTGTGTCACCGGAAAGCACCAACCGCGCATTGTTATTTTTGGCAAGCTCCAATACCGACACCATGTCTTTGCTTGAAAGCAATCCGGCTTCGTCAATCCAGATGACCTGACCTTTGGTCTGTTCCTGTGTGGTTTTATCCAGCAGTAGCTTGGCAACCGTATCGGCATTGTTAAAGCCTTCACTGCGCAACACATCACGCGCCGCTTCGGAAGAGGGGGCAAAGGCATAAACATTCAGCCCTTTGTCCTCAATCGCTTCAAAGGCCTGTTTCATCAAAGTCGTTTTACCTGTACCGGCACCGCCGCGAATAATCGTTATACCGTCAACGCTTTTAAGCACGTGACGCACTGCGCGCGATTGCTCAGGATTAAGCCCCGCAAAGGATTTATTATCCGCATGACGGTCTACAGGTATGAACTTGCCCTTGGTTTGACGGGCTAGGTCAATCATCCGCTTTTCTTCGGCATGCACGGTTAAGGTCGTGCATTGAATGCGGGTTCTATCCTTGACCTTGATAATCCGGCTATCATTCGCAAAACTCTTGCGGATGGCATCGGAAGAAAGGGACGGGTCTTGCATCGCGTAAGAAATGGCCGTGCTTAAAAGAACACGGTCTTGAACCACACTATGGCGTTCAAAACAATGCTCTAGCGCATGGTTTACGCACTGCTCGGGAGTTAAGGATTTACCCTTGTTATCTGTGTTCCCTCCATTTTTATCCTGTGCAATATGCTCGACCTGGCTATGCCAAAGGGAACGCAATTCTTGCATCGTGTAGCCTTTTTCTTTTTTGGCACGGGTACGTGCGCCCAGAGAGTCCAGCTCGGCCTTGTTCGTGATGTTCTTTTCTTTGGCAAACCGCCCGATGGCATCGGTACGTTTGGAAAAAACTTCGATTGCCTTTTCTGGAATAACGTCCAGCTCAAAAGCCTTGTCGGTTACACGGGTGGTATAGCCAATGGCATTGAGCTTATCCGAGAGCGTTTTTTGAAAACAGGCCTGATAATAGGGCATATCCCGCTTGATATCCCGAAACTGTCCGGCCTTGAATTTTTCCTCTTGATTGTCCCATGTGGTGTTAATCACAAAACAGTGTGCATGCAAATGCGGGTCGGGCGCTGAATTATCCACCGGACGTGCCGTCTGGTGGACAAACTCACCCCAGATAAGCTCGCCCGTGTCGCGCTCTTCCATCTTGCCGTTTTTTCGAACACGGGTTTTGGCATCCGCCTCAATGAGCTGCATGGTGTCATGAACGGAGGAGCGGAACGCATCCATCACGCGCTTGTCATCCCCCAGCGCATTTAAAACGGAAACGGATTTAGGGCAGTGGAAATTAATGTCATATCCCACCGTGCGATTTGTTTTATTGCGCGGTGTGAGTTTCTCTCCCGTCTTGGGATTGATATTCTCACACAAGCGGTAAAAGTCGTTTTTTTCGATTGCCCCGGTTAAGCCAAGCCTGTCTGCGACTTTGCCATGGAAACGACCGCCCAGTTCCTGGTCGTCCATATAGTAATCGCCCTTGGAAAGGGCATCGTTGAAGTAGGATTTGGCGTGTCCGCCGTTGGTGCTTTGTATCATCCGTATCATGGACAGGGGGCTTTTTCCGGTTTTATTGCTCTTAAAGATACGGATTATGAGCAATAATTCAGGGATGAATACGCACAGAGGGTGAGGGATTTAATCTAAAATTAGATTTGCGGATGATTCGTTTATTCTTTGAAAAAATAAATTGTTATATTGTACTGTTCTATATAAAACAGGAAGATGATGAGCATCGTTTACAGCTTACCCGCTCAGGTTTATGAGATGAATTATGGCTTTCTAAAAAAGGATACTCAGGGGGAGAAGAGTATTTTTGACGAATGGGATTTTTTAAAAGTATATGATGATGTTTTGTTACAATCAAAACACTATGAAACCATATTAGCTATTCATTACAATGCCCTTAAAAATTGTTCTCATGCTATTGATTTGGCGTGTGGTTCTGGGAATTTAATCTCTTTGCTCATTAATACGGGGCAGCATGTTACAGGTATAGATATAAGTGCAAAATCACTATCGTATCTTCAAGAAAAAATAGAGAACAACAGTCGTTTAACATTGATAAAAGATGATGTGACGTCAATGCCAAATCTTAAGGGAAATAGCTATGATGGGGTTAGTTCGATGATTGCGGCGCATTTGTTGGATAATTTTGAGAACCACCTGAAAGAGGCGTACCGGATTTTATGCCCTGGTGGAGTATTTGTATTAACAGCCAGAGACGCATCTGGACACCAAGAAAAAATCGTTGAAATTGTCCGAAACTCATTAGATGACAAAGCTCTATTCCATACAATGCAAAAAAGTTTTGAAATTCTATGTAAGAAACTGCTCTTAACTGCAAATAATCGGTCACATTCTTTATTGCCTGCAGGTTCTGTTGCAGAGAAACTACAAAGAACAGGATTTAAAAATATTACATTTATTGAGAATAATTCAAAAGGGGTCATGTATACTCTGACTGCTATCAAATAATTTGATTATTGGATAGAGGAAGATTCGCCCGATAACGTATAAGTAATTTCTTTTATCTTTGTTATAATTTTTTCAAATTCTTTTAAATTCATTGGATTCTCATCACTGGTAGATAATCTTTTTAGGTACTTTTTAACCATATCAAGTACTTTTTTATTATAGCGTGTTGAGCAATCTATGAGATTTAAGAACTCCTGTTCTTCTTCAAGAGAAGAATAATGCTTAACCGAAAAACGGGGTTCAATTTCTGTATTAAAAGCATGCAGACTCCATTCTTCCAGTTTTTCGTTCTTCTCAATATGATAGTCCCAACGAATATGATGCTGTAAGCGCATAAGAGTATCATCAAGCTTAAATGGGGTTTTGTTTTCTTCTGGATTACTGCAATGAAGACGATATTCTTTATTTGTTAGCATCAAGGCAACAGGCATTGCTTTTGTTATTGCTGTATTGAATCGTCCATTACTATATTCGCTTTTTCTGTCTACTGTTCCAGTGGAGCATAAAATCATTGCAGCCTTTTGCCCCCATAATTGTATGGCAGGAAAGATATCTCTTTGAGGCACAAAAGAAAGAAATATGCCGAGATTGCGTTGGAGAGGGAAATGATTGTTTTTCCAATTTTTACAAAGTTGAAGTAACGTATCTCCTGCGGATATACGGGCAGAAAATGGATATAATGCTCGTTGATGTGGCCCTTTGGAATTAAGGCAGACATCCCCTTTACAGATATGTCCAGGAGCACAAAAATAGGCATTGTTAAAAGGCGGATTTTGGTTCTTTATACTCAATGATACCATTTGAGAGGCTAGTCCAGTGCTATCGTCACAAAACGTACCGAGCATGGTTCCGGCAATATATAGGTCAACATTTTCGGTTTTTTCTAAACCTGATTTTTCAATAAATTTAGATTGCAATTCTTCATATTTTCCACCAAGGACAATTTTATCTATATTTTTTTCATTCTTTTTCTCATTTAGAATATGCTCGGCGTCCGTTAATATTCCTGTTAATGGGTTTTCATTTTTGTATGGCTGCCCTTCACCGTAAAATACGTATTTCATTCTTTTAACAGCTACATTCAAATCATATGCACTCAATTTTATTATGTCTGCAATAGGTCTTTTTATAGCGAAGGAAAACAATAATATTATTATTAGAAATAAACTGCATGAGACAAGTCCACCACCTAAATAAACAACCCATTCCGGTGTTCCCCAATTTTTTATGGCCGCAGCGGCTGTTTCTGTTACCCAAAACGAACCTGCAGTGAATAGTACAAGTCCTATTGTCCCCATTAAGGCTTCAAAAATAACACCTGTTATAGGCGTTACAGTCTTCTTTCTTTTCATTTTATTGTTAGGTTAGAGGTGAAATCATCACAAAGTATATTTTCAACATCCTCTTTTATTTTCTCATTAGATGAGTCTGATATTTCAAATTCACAAATCTGCTGTATCGGATTACCAACAAGGACTTTTATGTGTTTTGCAACCTTTATCGCTTCATTGATATCATGGGTTACAATAACCGTTGTCGGTTTATTTTTTTTCTGTAATTTTAAAAACACTTCTTGGAGATGGCGTCTGTATTGTATATCCAGGCGGCTAAAAGGTTCATCCATAAATAATATCCTAGGGGAACGAGCAATAACACGACCGAATTCCGCACGCTGTTTCATTCCGCCGGACAATTGATCCGGATACAAATCAAGCGAGTGCGATAAACCAACTTCTTCGGCAATTTCCTGAATGTTAACGCGACCTTTGCTGGCTAGACGAATATTCTCTTTAACCGTTTTCCAAGGAAATAAAGTACTGTCTTGAAAGATAATAGCCATTGAATCAAGGGCTATGGTTTGCTTATTACCGTATTCAATTGTACCTTGGTCGACGGTTTTTAAACCGGATAAAAGCTTGAGCAAAGTTGATTTTCCACAGCCAGAGACACCAACGATTGCCGTTACCTCATTAGGCGGAATTGAAAAGCTGATTTTGTCGAATATTTTTCTTTCGCCAAAGCTGAATTGTATATCGTTAACGGTTATCTGCATTTTTCTCATATTTTAGCCATGGTGCCATTTGTGTTGCCAAATAGACAAATAATCTATCCGATAATAACCCCAACGCTCCCAGTAATAGCAAAGAAGCTGTCATCATATCTAGTTGTAACGTATCATAGGCTACTTTCAGCCGATATCCTACTCCATAATCAGCGCCCAGCGTTTCGCTGATATAAACAAGAATAAAGGAAATACCGATTGCAATACGTGCTCCCGGATAGGCGCCCCCTAGCGTTGCAGGAAGATAAAAGTGACGAAACAAACGCGTTTTTGACAGCCCTTGCAATTTTGCACTCGCTCGCATTTCTTCGGATAATGCCGTGTTGGCCAAATGCGCATTAATCCACACAGGGAAAAAGGCTCCCCATGCAACAAGTAACACTTTGGATAGCTCAGAAATGCCAAACATCACAAGAAAAAAGGGGGCTAATGCAACGGGTGTGATGGCTCGTAAGTAATTTAAAATATGAACGAGTCCATCAAGCAAAGGGACGTATCTTCCAGTAAACAGGCCAATTAAAATTCCGAGTATGGAGGCGATGACAAATCCAATAAAAACACGGGTAACAGTAAAAACGATATCCCTTATTAGTGAAGTATCAAACCAGCTTTTATAACTGTCAGCAATTGATATTAGCCCATTTCCAAAAGATTGCGACTGATTAGCCAGAGTATCTATCGCTAAGAGAAACGTGACAAAAAATACAATACTCAGCAGTTTTTTTTGTGTTTTATAATTTAACATTATCGGGGGCAATTTCCTTTAATATATCTGAATAAATATACTGATTCCAGTTGCGTTGTAAAACTGTTTCATCCGCTAGACCAGATGATACAGCCCAGAGTGAGAGCCTTTCAAAGGTATTTGTGATTGTGCTATCAATTGTTACCTCGAATTTGAAAAGGGGAGTAAGTTTGTATAGAGTCTCGATATCAATATTGGTTTTATTACTTAATCGGCGTAATGTCTCAGGATCGTTTGCTGCTAGTTTGTTGTCGGCATCGATTAATATATTCAAGACCTTTTTAATTCCGTCGGGATTATTATTAATATACTCTTGGGTTGTTACCACAAAATAAACCACGTTTAAAACTTCATCCGAGCCTGGAAGCAAATGAAATTTTTCTGGATTTTGCTGAATCGCTTTTTCTAAAAAAGGTTGCCAGACCACGATTGCATCGATATCGCCTCTTACTAGACTAGGCTGTAAATTAGGCGGGGCAAGATTAACGCCTTTTACTTTCCCGTTCAAATTAGAGGAATTAATCAGTGTTTCATAGACAAATTGGGCACTTGTTCCTTGGGGAAATCCAATCGTTTTACCTTCAAGATCGGAGGTCTTTTCAATTCCTTTATCCTTATTGGCAACCATTCCCATACTTTTTGCCGTGCTAATCATTGCAACAATTCTTAAATCTTCTCGCTTTAAGGAAGCCAATAGAAACGGCCATTCGGCCAATGTCGCAATATCGGCAGCATCACCAATTAAAGCCTGTACCGTTTCAATTCCCGTCGAAAAAGGTTTAATGCTAATTCCGGATTTTGACAGTGTATCTTCTGAAACAGCACTAGGAGCATCAATTAATGCTGTTGGAATGTAAGCATATTGAACAGGTACATCCGCCTTATTACCCGTTTTAAGTAAGCCAATTACAGCAATCACAAAGGCTAAAATCAAAACGGTAATGATGACAACTTTTTTATTCATAGGGTCAATTTCAGGTTAGTTATTAATTTTTTAAAAATTAAAAATTGTTTTTGAATATCAAAATGAATTCTACACCAAAAATAGCATAATTTTCAATTGCTTAATTTTGTTTCTTTTAAAGAATGTTATGCGTTCACGCTGAAATTATTCATAAGCACCCCTTAGCAAATGATTATGCCTGTTCACAGCACATCTTAATAGTCGGCAAGGTTGGTGGTTTTCTGATTTTATTGTTTTCATCTCAATCTCTTCCTTCGTTTCATAAAGTGACGGTTACGCTAACCGCACGGGCAGGGCTTCGCTAATCCCAACCCTTTCAGGGTTTCGCTGACTCATGCAAAAAAATGGCTTTGCTCTCATTTTTTGTTGCATTCGGGGAGCTTGCCCTTTGCCACTTATGCGGTTTGTTCGCTTTGCCGTCTTTAATGTAAAACGAAAGGAAAAAGCGATGAAAGACAAATCACAAAATCAACAATCCAAAAATTCCAATAAACCGACCCATACAGTCTATGTTGTCAAAGAACTGGGCGATAAAACCCGTTGGGTTCGTGTTGGCGCAGCATGGGAGCATTCCGACCATGAGGGCATGAACCAGATTATTTCTCTTTTGGATATGGACGTGACATTGACTGTGCGTCGTAACAAAGAAAAAGAACAGTAATTCTTGGTGGCCGGATTATTCCGGCCATTTTTCATTTATCAGATATTGGAGAATTTAGAATGACTACACAGCTTACACAATCTCAAAAGATTGCCCAAATTAATGACATGTTTCGTGAAAACCTGCCGATGTTCATGATGATTGGACAAGCCGTCATCACGCGGGGCATTGCAAACCTGCCCGAAGCCGACCGGATGGAAATCCTGTCCATGGTTCAGGCATTTGATAACTTTACCGAAGATAATGATCCTTACGGGGAACATGACTTCGGTTCATTCAAACTCAATGGACAAACTATATTCTGGAAGTTCGATTACTATGATAGCTCGATGGAATATGGCAGTGAAGACCCTGCTGATGCTGAAAATACCAAACGCATTCTTACTATCATGTTGGCATGCGAATACTGAAATATTAAGAGCCTCTGAAAATGAGGCTCTTTTTTAACTCTTTATTATTAAAGTATAAAGAAATCAAAATGATGCCCCTCTATCATTCCCATTATTTTGTAATTTTTTTTATATTGTTTACGTATTAATGATTTTAGCAAAAGACAAAGAACCCTAAAATTATTTAACTGAGAAATGGATAGCTTTACCCTTGACTTAACAAAGAATATGACGTTCGAACTGATTGTCTCGCTGGTTGCCATTATAGTTTCCGTTTTCGCCCTTTATTTCACCGGAAAGCAATTGCGAGTGCTGAAATGGAATCAGATTGATAAAACGTTTTACTTTATGGAGTTATGGGATAACGAGAGGATTCTAAAACTTAAGAAGTCAGTAGGAAAACACTACGACTACGATAAAAAAAATACCGATTGACGCTGAAGCTCTGACACAAAAAGAAGATTTTAAAGAGATTAAGGCTGATATAGTATCATTCTTGGACTACTTTGAGGTGTTTAGCATTGCTATTATAAAGAACGTTGTCGATAAAGAAATTGCTTATCATTATTTTTATTTCGCTTTTACCCGTTATTACTACCTTCTCAAGCCATTTATTCATTTTCTTAGAAATCATGATGACCCTGAAAAAGCTTTGCCGTTAAAACTTTTTGGTCATTTTGAAATTGTTAGTGAGGAATGGATAACACGAATGGAAAAAGAATCTAGGCAAATGAAAAAATGGGATTCGGATAAAAGATACCGTCGGATGATGAAGAACCCTGTTTATGAGTGGAAAAAATGATGTTTTGTAATTTAATACATGAACTACATCCCTGTCTAATTCAATGCTTGAATTTACCAGAGTTTTAAATATAAAATGAGGTTGCTTCTTATATTCTTAAGGGATGGTTTCGGTGCGGAGAATCTTAGTTTATGGTTTTTCAGGTTTTGATGAAATAAAAACAAATCCTTCTGAGCAGATTGTATCATCATTGCAGGGAATAGAAATATCAGGCAATGTTATTGAAACGACTATTCTTGATGTCAACCAGAACAGCGTTCGGGAATTTATAAAAAATATTGAGTTTGAACGTTACGATTTAATTCTGGGCGTTGGGCTGAATATTAACGGCTCAAAGCTTTATCTTGAACAAAATGCCGATAACAAGATTATAGTGGATGAACAGCAAGACATTATTTGTCCTGACGGAAGTAAAAACTATCAAACGGCCATTAAACTAAAAAAAGTCGAAAAGAAGATGTTGGAAAAAGATATTCCGGCACAACTATCATTTTCAGCAGGTTCATATATTTGTAACCTGGCTTATTATCTGTCTATTTACGAAAGCGAAAAGCAAGGGTTTGATAGTGTGCTTAAAGGGTTTATTCATATTCCGCCACTGCCGTCCACTGAAAGGGAACTAAGGCAGGAACTATCGTCACTGCCATACAATACAATTATTAGCGGCTTGAACGTTTTTATTGAAAACGCAATTAAATGCCAACAAAAAAACACATGCAAAGATAGGCGGTTTGCCCAGTCTTTGTAAAGGTCACGCCCTATCGGGTTTTGCCCGATTTTTTTGATAAGGGTGTTTGACTTTTTAATGGAATAAAAAAATAGAGACAAAAACCTTGACCAAGCCCGGTCAACCCACCTTGAAAAGCGGCATTCTTTTTTTCTTTTTTCCGGTTTTTCTTTTTTTCTTTGAATATGGGGTATTTGTGAAAAGAAATTGAATACGCCCACGGCTTTTGTTACACTTTCAGCAGGTCTCAATATGAAAGGTAAACAAGAAATGAGAAATATTCTTTTCGGTGGTGGCAACGGTTAATAAAAAGAGGTGTGCAGTGCGTAAAAATACACCATTGCACAGCCCCTTATTTTTCTTTCAAATTATATCAGACATCTTCCCTAAGCACGGCTTATGAGATTTTATTCGATTAGCACGGTGTCCTCCGTATCACTGCCGTAAATTCGGTTGATAATGGCTTGGCTGACTTGTTTTTCAGGTCGTCCACCGGGGATTCTAAAACCTTGTGTTTCGGAGGCTGGTTTATTATCCAGAATGGTTTCTTTTAAATTTTTACTGATAATTAGCTTGTCCACTTCATCCATTAAAAAATCTTTGCCCTGGGCATATAAAACTGCCACGCGCAGATAATGAAAAAAAGCAAGAAGGATAAGGAAAAGGCCTACAAAAACGGCGAAATAGGTAAAAATCAAAACAACACCGACCAGAAACACCAGTAAAGGCTCATAATAGCGTTCGACCTTGGTTGCATCATTCTTGATAAATTTGGTTTTTCGTTCAACCCAATCCCATAAGGGGTTTAATGTTTCCCCTTCAAAATAGCTGTATATATCGCCCCGTATGATTTTTGAACTTCGCTTAAACTCTAAACGGCGAAAAATAGATTGCATGAGGAATAGCAAGATAAAAATGACCCAGGTAAAATTCAGGTAATCAAAAATCTCGCTGATATGGCGCAAGTCTCTGCGGTATTGATACGGGGTGTATAAGATTACGGCAAAGGTAACGCTGGCCGCCATTGTAAAATAGCGTTCTCCCAGCTTTCGCCTTAGAAACACTGCGACAATCAGGTTCGGGAACTTGGTCAGGGCAAGGATGGCCTGACGGTAAAACATACGAAGATAGCTTCGGTACAAAAATTTGGTGGCGTAATTCGACTCAATTTTTTCTTGTGGTTTCATTATGATTTTTTTTAGTGTGTGATTGTTTATTGCATTTGTTTGAATTTTACAAAAAGCTGGGGCGTGTAATGAATGTTCCTGTTTTTTTGTCGACGATGAAGGTGAACAAACGATTCCACGATAAAGTCGTTTTCTTCTGCGCCGGTTTTAAGCAGTATGAATTCTTCCGGGGCGACGTAGGGACTGTCTTTTACATTTTCCGTTTCGGAAATCGTCAGGTCTTTCCCGTAACTGTTTCCTTCCGTGTAAAAACTTACAAAGACTTTCCCAAATAGCTTGCTGGCATATTCGTTCGTTACCGTATCCGAATTGGAATGAAATATCTTTGTCCCTAATGTTCCCAGAAAAGAGTCAACATAGGCGCGGTTGCCTTCACCGCCCATATTGGCAATATAGTTCGGTAAATTCTGTGTGATATAAACCGTACACACACGGGCGGATCGTGCCGTGGACTGAAAGGCCATATCATGATGATGGATAAAATTCTGGGCTTCATCCGCCCATAAGAAAACAGGCTTGGGGTGTAAGTCGGTATTGCGTCGTTCCATTGCCGTTTGCCAGATATATTTGAACATGATTTGAATGTCACGCCCGACCTTGTCATAGATTTTAACAGGCAGGTTCAGCAGAATAATTTTATTTTTGGTAAAACAGTCTTCGGGCGAGAATGTACTTTCGCCGCTGCAAAACAGCGAATAAAACGGCTCTCGGGTAAGGGGGAAAAGAAAACTGTCTAAGGAATATTCGATAATGGAACGGGTTTTCTCGCTTAGCTCCATGTGGCGGTCAAGGAAGTATTTTTCCAAACGGGAATAGAGTTCTTTCTTTTGTGAGGACATTTTATGATACTTGCCACGTATCGTGCGAGTCATGATATCGGCGAACAGGCTTTTATCATAAGCCTTTTCTTCAAACAGCCCGTCCATGTTTTTAGGAATGGAGGTCGCTACATCATGGATTTTATCAATGGAGATATCCTTGCCATAGGCCAGAATACATAAATCAATAACGCTGTTCAGATAAATATCCATCGCATCATCCCAAAAGCGTTCGCGGTTCCGCTCTCCCGATGAAATCGTTCTTTCCGCATCGATAACCGTTCGAAACAGCTGGACGATATTGGCCGTTAATCCTTTGCCCCGGTCTTTACGGCTCATTTCATAATCAAGAAAATTAAAACGGTGCTTTCCTTGCGGCTCGACAATAATCAGATCGTTGGTGCGCCCTGCATTTTTACAATAGGTCTTCCACGTTTCCACCTCGTCATCTTTGACGGTTAGAACGAGGCCGCCAAACCCTTTTTCAAGGTATTTTTTGGCTATCTGGTAACCCGACCCGGAAGATTTGCCCGAGCCAATACCGCCGAATACCTGAACACCTTCAACACCATGGCGAACCGTCCAATCGACATTTTGTGGGAACTTGAATAAAATAGTATCCAGAATATCTGTCTTTTTTATGCTTAAGTAGGTCATAAGGGGATCGTTTAGTAAAACATAAGGGTTAGTCTTTATCTTTGTCGGTATTCCTTTCCCGGCTTTTATCCATATTCTTGTCCAGGGAACGGTTTCCCAGATTATCCATCTCCTGTGTCACTTTCTCACGCATCAAATCGTCAGAGCATTTTTGAAAGCCTTCGGCTCGGGACAGTTCTTTATCCTCAAAGCTTTTATCAAGCGACTGAGCCAACTGGGCGTTTTCTTGAAACAGAATGTACGCTTCGTTATAGCCTTTTTGAAATTCAGCCATGCTTTTGTCTGCCTCGTGTTCCGGCTTTAAATCCGTGTCCTGTGGGTGGTAGGTATCATAAACCGTTTCGGCCTGATCAATATAATGGTCATAAAGTAGAATTTGCGCATGCTCGCGATTGGCCGCATAAGACTTTGCACCGTTTTCATTATGCAACCCGATAAGTTTTCCCATATAAAAATTGCCGTCCTGGACTTGCTGGATGTTATCCAGTTCCTGCCTTTTGCTTTGATACTCAAAATCGATTTGCCTTAGTTTTTCAATGGCTTCATCCGAGGTTGATTTTTCCAGCAACTCACGGGTTATTGTTGGTGATTTTTCAGTGTTCATATTGAAATTTTGAGGTTAATGGGATAAAATAACGTTTCGGAGAAACAAAGAGGAAAGGGCATAGCCCATGGCGTTTGATTATAAAAATCCCAAAGTCAATGATTGGCTGTCCCAGCCTGACCAATTGCCGGAATATGAAGACAAGGCGAATGAGCTTATCATCAAGGCTTGCGGGAAGTTTCCCTATGAGAGTGTCGGACTGGTCAGCGGTGTTTTTACCGTTCGCGCCATGATTAAGGCCAATGAAAAGGGCGGCGGCACGGTTATCAGTGAAGAAGAGTTTCTTGAGCGTATTCCAGGAATGTTCTAACTGTTTCATTGTCGTGCAGATTATTTAGAATGTGTCCTGGGCTTTGCTATCCAGAAATTCCATAATGGAATCACGGTCATAGAGGATGATTTTCTTTTTCGGTTGGGTGAAACGGATTTTACCCGTATCGCGCATATGTTGGAGCGTGGTTTTGGATTTAATCCCTAACAGTTTCATGGCGGTGTCGCCATCTATCCATTTATCGTGGGTGATGTTGTTTTTTTCTTTGATGCGCTCGACAACCTGTTCAACCAGAGAGAAGAGCGCTTCACTTTCAAGGCAGATGACTTCCATTCGGGTGCATTTTGGTTCGTACTAAAAGTATGGAAAAACAAATGCCGCCTTGCGTAAAAACGACAAGGGCGGCATTCAATTTAACATTATAATAAAATAGGTTATTGTCGGTTTTTGATACACCTGACGTTTAACCCGTCTTAGCGGTTTATTGTTTCCATTAATGCATAAGAGCGATCATACATAACTCTCATGAACCAGCATTGATCAACCCACTGGCTTTTATCTTTTGTCCAGAAATAGGCGATTTCTCCTTTATAGTCGGCATCGCCATATATTCTTCTTCCGGCTGGTAGAGCAGTAAAACCCGTGCTGTTCGTTGCCGTCGTGTTCGGATATAGCCAGTGGTTTGTTCCGATTTCTTTCAACTGGCCGCCAGGCAAACTGGAAAATCCGTCTCCTCCTAGATAATTGATGAGTGTTTCATAAATTGTTTTTTACTTGGTTATTCAGATATAAATTTTCCTTTTGAAGAATTCTTTTCAAATTCCTGTCATGGGGTACTCTGATGGGGTTTTTATTACAAATCATATTCAATATTATCCAGTGATCTTCTTACCAGATTACAGGTTCTTCGATGGTATAGATACACGATAACAAAATATGCTGGAATTAAGGCCGGGCCTATAATAATGATAAGAAGCATAATAGAAAGTATGACCAACCCGATTAAAATCGCTTTTCCGCCCTTTGTCTTGACAGAGATTTCTATGTCAACATCGTTTCCATTTTGCTTGATAAATCCTTCAATAACGACCGAGGAAACATAGGCGTTCTGGGTCTTTTGTTTTATGTCAAAATCATTTACGGATATCCTGCCTTTGGGGGAGATATTGGTGTTACCCACTTTGACATTCAGTTCGTTTCGAACGATAGAGATAATTTTATCAAAAGTCTGATTGCTCTTATACGATTTTGAGATTCTGGTTTTATACATGATTATTCGTTTGAAAGGATGTTTAATGGACACAATCATCCGTTTGTGCCTTTTTACTTGAATTTTTCCTCCATTGCTGCACTTTCCCTTTTGGTTTGTTGTGATAAACAGCCCAAAAGAATTCGGGCAACAATGAAGGAGAATAGGGGACTTACTCAATCTTTTTTAGATAGTAATGACCTTCTTCAAGATTCTCTCTCAGCTTGGTTTCAAAGCCCTGGATAAGCGTATCAACCTTTGCTTTGTCTGCTTCGGAAAAGTTTCCCCCGACATAAGAGCTGATACGTAACGTTTGTTTGTTTTCATCGTCGTCCCATGTAATCGATGCGGACAGCCCCGAGAAAGAATATTTTCCAAAGTATTCCTGTAATTTATTACTTTCTCCGGTTTCCCACGAAATCATTTCCGGTGTTTGACTTTCTACCGTGTAGCCCAACTGTGCACCAACAGCCGCAAATGCGCTTATCAGTTCACTTTTTGAGGTCAAATTAGTTTCGTAATCATAGGAAAAACTTTTTGACTCGATATCCCCATTGACCGTATGTCCGACTAATGATGCCGTGTTCAACATACCGCAACGGGTGAGGGAAAACGCCATGATGGCGATAATCGTTATTTTAAAGAGTGTTTTCATTATGAGATGATTTAGAATTGATGTTCAATTGTGATATTTTTAACAAGGCCTTCACAGCCTGAGACAACAACAGAGTGAACATTGTCAAGCTGTGTATCAAAGATGAGGGTTTCCATGGTGGCGACATCCGTATTCTCTTTAAAGGCAATTTGATTGCTTTCGCTATCATAAAGGGCAACCCGATTATGCCCCCAGTCACCCAGTGTTACACTGATTTTTTCTATTGTTCCAAGCTGGGTTAAATCGACAACCAGTCGCCCCGTGCAAATCCACAAAGAGCCTCGTTCAATATTAAAGTCTCCCACAGGTTCAATTTCGTTCAAGAAACAGCACGCTTGAGACGAACTTCCACACTCGCCTTCGTGGCCGTAGGACGACTCCAGTGTTAACGCCATGTTGTCACGGGTAAAATGTTGTCCACACTCTGTTTCTTTGATATCTAAATCTTCAAAAGTTAGTGCAGTTACTTGTGTTTTTGTTTCTTCTTCATCGTCGCTGCAACCATTGAACACGAACATCAAGCCGCTGATTAGGCACATTGCCAACAGCGTTTTTCGTAAGATATGTGTATTCATAATAAATGTGATTTTAGGTGATTAATTAAGCGCGATCATTACGCCGAAGCTTAGAACAAAGGGGTCATAATCTCCGAACATATCCTGAACCTCGAAAAACAATTTTCCGAACTTAACTTGATAATCCATACCAACACCAAGGCTCAATGACATATCATTGGCGGTTTCAGTTACGGATTGCCCCATCCCCGAAGCCTCTACTTTGACGTGGTTATAACTCAATCCGCCCAAAGCATAAGTCTTTAATCCGGGATGATTGAGAAAATCAAAAAGATAATGTACCTGGGCGTTATAGGTTGTTACGTATGCTTTTGCCTCTATGCCGCTGTCGGTTTCTTTGTATGGGAAATTGATATTGATATTCGGTGCTAGACGAAAATTGTCGTTCAGGTAATAATAAAACCGTCCGTTGATGCCAGTAAAATCATACTCGCCATTACTGCTGCCGGTATTAATATCGAACTTGATAGCACCACCGGCTTCCATTTTGTTTTGGGAATAAGAAATAGACGATGCAACAACTAGCATCATTAAAGCGATAAAAAATATTCTTGAATTCATTTGTGTCATTTAAATGTGAATAAAATTGATTAAATAATCAGGGTTTGTCGGGGAAGAGACATAAATCGTCTTTTGTCCCAGGGCATTCACGGGGGGCGGTTTGGATAAGTGGATGGTATGGCTACGGATTGATTTGGCATAAAAAAAGCGTGGAGCTTAACTCTGTTTTACATTGAGGTATCGCCAAACACCTTTCCTACAAACAGAAACTAAGCCCACGCCATATCGTATAATATGCCGTGAGCATTAGTAGGACTGCCTTTCTGCGTAGGAATTGGAAAATTGGCGATTTTCAATGTTACAGAAAGTCGTTTTTACTAATGTTCTTTTATCTTATGTTTTTTATTCTAAATATATTCTCTTTTTAATTCGATTACAAAAGTAAGATTTCTGGTAATGATTCAAAATAAAAATGAGTGATAATCCGTGTTAATTGACTCTTGTTCAGTGTTTTTGATGGTGAATGTGCTAATAGTGAATAGATTACTTTCATTATAAATGAATCTTATTTTTTATTTTACACAGTCCCAATGTTGTCTTATTACCACTTGTTTTTTCTTTCTAATAAATACAAGCAAAAAAAATTAGTTATCGAACTTTCTGTGTAGGATTATAGTTTGGCGAATTACAATGTACAGAAAGTTGAAACTAATTTTCTTTTGTTTTTTAATTTCGTTTAATGTATTAGCTATACATATTTTTTTTATTAATAATTTGTTTCCTTACAAAAAAAATAATTAAAAGTTCCATATGCAATACTTACTAATAAGTATTTTTACTTAAAAATAATGGACATAGGTGAAAAATTATTAGTGAAAAATGACATATGTTTGGTAATGTTGCATGGTAATTCTCTTGATCCAACCATTTTTAATCCCATAATCAAAGAGATAGTTGAAAAGGTTAAGGTTGCTACATTTTGTTTGCCAGGGCATGGGAATACGCCAAAGCTAGAGAATTATAAATTTGATGAACTAGGCTGTAGTGTTATTGAGCGTATAAATAAAATCGCTGGAAAAAAAATTGTTTTTGCGCATTCTCTTGGTGGACATCTTATCCTTCAAAATCTTGAGAAACTTTCAGGCATTAAGCATGTTATTTGTGTTGGAACTCCTCCTTTACGTAGTATTAAGGATATGTCAACTGCTTTCACTCAAATAGGTGCGTTAATGTACAAAGAGAAATGGGAAGATAGTGAACTCGATGAAATTATTAGCAGCCTGACCCAAAATAATCAGCAGTTAATCCGTGAAGTATTAATTAAAAGTGACCCCGGATTTAGAAAAGCACTAAATGATGCCAGTAATTTTGAGAATTTTAAAAATGAAATAGAGAATCTTCAAAAAACCAAGTTCAAAGTTTCGTTGGTTTTTTCAAATGATGATAAATATATTGATATCGAATATTGTCAAAATATGGAGACTCTTATTGAAAACGAAAATGTAGAATGCGTTTTTTTGCCTCATGGAGGACATTTACCCTTCTTTAATTATCCAGTGGACTTCTTCCGGTTAATGAATGAGTTGTTGACCAGTGCATAGTGTTATACTCGTCCTTTAAATGTCTCATCAAGCAACTCTTGGATATTTCCTGTTGATGTTTTATTAATTATATTTTGTCGATGTTTATTTACGGTAAAGTTGCTTATGTTTAGTTTTTCTCCTATTTGTTTAGTTGTGTTTCCTTCTGCAATGAGTTGTAGAACTTCAAATTCACGGGGAGTAAGTTTTTTCCACTTTGTTTTTATCAATTCATTTCTAAGCTGAGTAAAATCCAAAGATGTATGTTCTTTAAGAAAAAACGAAGAGTTCATTTTATAGGTAAGCCCCAGAGCTGTAACATCCGTGCATACACTAAACGTTCTTTCCAGTTTTTTCTCATATTCTAAAATAGTTGATTGTCGTAATATATGGACATATTTCCCATTTTTTGCCTTTATTCTGAATAAGACAGTAAATTGTGCGCCAAAAGGTTTTTCGAAAATCTTTTCGTTTGCAGAATCTATACATTGTATAGATGTTGTAAAAATTAATTTCCGGTCAATAGGGTGTAGCTTGTCATAGTATAGGTCTAATGTGAATTCATCACATTGGTACCCTAAAACCCTGTCAACTCCTTGAACATGCTCTAGTTTTCCCGTTCTATGATTATGCACGTAGCTATATTGAAGAGGCATTAGAGGATAAGCAAACTTATCCAGATGAGAGCTGTTTTTCTCTTTTAACAAGTCAAGACGAAGTTTTTTAAAATAGGCTTTTTCTATTTCATTCATTGTATTTGGACTTTATTTGGTATCAGAAGTTCGCTTATAAAAGTATAAAGTTTATGTGAAAAAGGAAGGAATATAGAGCTTTATTGAAGAGATGGTAAAACGAATTTAGAAAATATAAATGCTCATAATACGGTAATTGAGATTTGAGATAGTGCCAATGTTAAGCCAATGTAATGCCGACAAAAAAAGAATAATTTTTTTCATAAGGAATAAAAGGGGCGTAATCGGAAAGGTGATTTACTTGCAAATAGCTTGCAAATAAAAAAAGAGTTACAAAAATAATTTTGTAACTCTTTGATTTTCAAGTCGGGATACCAGGATTCGAACCTGGGACCCCCTGCTCCCAAAGCAGGTGCGCTAACCGGACTGCGCTACATCCCGAATTTATTTATGCGGAGAGAGGGGGATTCGAACCCCCGGTACAGTGTTACCCGTACGCCGGTTTAGCAAACCGGTGGTTTCAGCCACTCACCCATCTCTCCAAAAGATGATTAAAGTTGCTAAATCTCCCTCGCCTCTCAGCGTTGGTATTTAAAACTTAATCAGTTTTTAAAAAGAACGTTGTTGCTTTGTTAAAGCGTGTGCAAAAGTAGAAATTGTTTTTACACTGACAAAGAAAAATGAAAAAAAATGGCAAAAAAAAATGAATTCGTGTTTTGCGGTGTAAACGAATGGCGATAGGGGATTGAGCCGTTTAAACTTGAATTTTTTGTGCGTCTTTTTATGTGGTTAAAAACCAGATAGTTTCATTGGGGGCTTCTGGAAAGTTGATAGGTGGCTTATAAAAGCGGAGTGGTTTGTTTAATATTCTGTTTTTATAGATTAAACAAAATAGTTTTTGGTCTGTTTATTAACTCGTAGAAACTAGAAACAGAAATTATGAGTTACAGAGAAGAAATAATATTTACCAATACCGGAAATGGAAGGAATGGTAAAACAAACGGACATGATAATCATGAGACAATAGGCGATAATCACATTGCAACATCTATCGATACTCCGATGCGCGATGACGCTTTCGAGCTGAGCGATGAACGGAAAATGGAAATTATTGAAGATAAGTTTCGCGATATAATGGAAACAATGGGGCTCGATTTGAAAGATGACAGTTTGAGTGGAACACCACATCGTGTAGCCAAAATGTTTGTAACGGAAATATTCAACGGATTAAATCCAGCCAATAAACCGAAAGTCTCTGTTTTCGAAAATAAATTCAAATACGGTGAAATGTTGGTAGAAAAGAACATCAACATGAATTCCACGTGCGAACATCATTTTCTGCCGATAGTAGGGAAAGCACACGTAGCATACATTTCATCAGGCGAAGTAATCGGATTGAGCAAAATTAACCGTATTGTCGACTATTTTGCACGTCGCCCGCAGGTGCAGGAACGTTTAACAGTGCAGATTGCCAACGAGCTAAAAACCATACTTAAAACCGATGATGTGGCCGTTGTAATCGATGCCAAACACATGTGTGTATCGTCGCGCGGAATTCAGGATGAAAGCAGCAGTACCGTTACTGCCGAATATTCCGGTAAATTTAAAGACAAAAGCGTTCGCGAAGAGTTCCTGAAATATGTAGAGCTTTAAGCTTTTTCTTTTATGTCGAAAGCCATCAGTACCTGACCGTGGCGTTGGTATAAAATCCCGTCTTTAATTATCGGGTGGGAGAAGTGCTCTTTAGAACCTCGTGTAATTTTAAAATCACTGACCGGCTTCATTTTTCCGGCTTCATCGAAACCGACTAATGACATTGTTCCGTTTTGCCCATAATAATAAAGCAGATCATCGGCTGCAATAACAGCGCCCCAACCCAGTTTAAGTGAGTCGCTTAGTTCGCCACTTGTGGTATCAATACTTCTGAAAAACTTTTTCGAGGTGGCACTACCGTATAAATGGTCGTCAATTTTTACAATGCCGCCCATATAACTGTCGAAACCTTTATTCCGCCACACTTCTTGAATGGCTGTTCCATCTTCCGAGAGTTGAAGTTTTACACCGCAATTTCCATCTCCGGCAGCGTAGTATATGTAACCTGAGTCGTAAACAACACAATTACTGTGTGTATCGCCCATGCCCGGTTGACGTTTCTCGATCGGAACATTATCCTGTGCATGTGTCCACAACAATTCACCTGTCTCAGCATCAAGACCCATCATATTATAAGCAGAGAACGTAACGAAAATGTGGCGTGTTGGTAGTTTGATAAGTGTTCCGGGATTGTAGCCCGATCGTTCGCTGTGACCAGGATTACTCCACAGCAACTCGCCGGTAAAACGGTTTAAAGCAACCACATTGTACTCTTTTCCACCGGGAGTCCAGAATACTTTGTCGCCATCGATAAGAGGCGCTTCCGAGTGCCCAAATCGCGGGTAAATACCTTCAAAATCTTCCACAAAACGTTTTTCCCAAAGCAACTCTCCATTCGAGCGTTTCAGGCAAAATAAATTACCCATTCCCGAACCAACATAAATTAAATCGCCAACAACGGTAGGTTGCGATCGCGATCCCGGGTAGCTGCTTACCCATTCTTTACCGATTGCAACTTCCCATTTTTTCTTCCCATTTAAATCAATACAGAACAAAGTGGCAGTGCTGTCAATAGCTCCTGTTATAAAAATCTCATTGTCGGTTATTGTGGGCGTACCATATCCATCTCCAATACCTTCAACATACCACAGTTCGGCAGGTCCTTCTTCCGGCCATTCTTTTAGAAGATCTGGCTCGTTAAAAATTCCTTTGCGGTCTTCGCCGCGCCACTGGTAAATTTCGGTTTTGTTCGAACTACAAGAAAAAGCTATAAGGCAGATGAAAAGCAGGTACAAATTCTTCATAACGGTTATTTCGGTTTTTATGAAATAAAAGTAGAAGTAACGGTCAAATAATTACAGTTTTATGAAGAAATTTCAGGCTTTACCTTCAAAATATGTTTTCTGCATGGTGATAACTGATTTATGAAAATCAGGAAATCTTTTCCAAAGATCTTTATCACAGTCTTTTAGTTGCTTGCACTGAATGCACGAATCGAACTGTTTATCGATGGCACAGGCCCGAACCGTACAATTGGTAAGAACTACACCAGCAGGCTTATCGGAATTTTTACACCCGAAACAAAATATCTTATCCGCCTCAAATACAATTCCGTAATGCTCTTCTATTTTCCATTGTTCGTAAGCTTTTTTCTTTAGTTCAACATCATTTTTTTCTGATGCTTCCAAAAACTGACAATCGGCAGGGCAGGTATAGCCACAGTAATTCAGTTTTTTCGGATCGGGTAGTTCATTTTCAGGAAAAGTAAAGGCAGAAAGTTTGCCGGAGAGCAAAATAGCACAGCCCGTAACAGAACTGTTTATAATAAACTGCCGACGGTTGGATTGATTAGTCATAACTATTGAATTTTGGTTTACTAAGTTATGACAACTCATCACAGGATCACCCTTACCTGGTCGAGTTTTTTTTGGCTGAAAATAATCTGGTATGTCAGGATGAGGTGTTATTTGAAATAAGAATATATCTCGTCATAACCTTTCATTTCCATCACATCGGCACGCATTTTTGCCGCTCCCGGAAACGAATTGAGGTATATTTTATAGAAGCGTTTCAGGATATTGAAATTTTTGTGTGGGCTCCAGGTTTGCTCAAAAAGACGGGTGTGTTCGAGCAATTTGGCAATCCGGTCTTCCATTGAAATTTCTTCCGTTTCAGGATTGAAAAACCAGGGATTATGAAAAATTCCACGACCGATCATTACACCATTCACGCCGGTTTGGTTTACGCGGTCAAGTCCTTGTTGGTACGACATCACATCGCCGTTACCATGAACCGGAATGTGTGGTTTTAAGCTGTTTTTCAGTTGAACGGCTTTGGCGATTTCCTCCCAACTGGCATCGCCTTCCGATTGCATGCGTTGCGTACGGCCGTGTAAAATAATAGCTGCCGGATCAACCTCCAGTAAGTTGGCCATCCAGTTTTCGGTGATGTGCTCTTTTATTCCGGTACGGGTTTTTACACTCACGGGTAGGTGAGTGGCTTCTTTTGTGGCCAGAATTATTTCTTTAGCACGTTCCGGTTCGCCGATTAAAGCGCTGCAGGCACCAATTTTAAACACCTTTTTTACCGGGCAACCCATGTTTATGTCGATTCCATCGAAATCGTAATTTTCGGTAATGTATTTGGCTATGTTGTGGTAAATTTCCGGGTTGCGCCCCCAGATTTGTGCCACAATTTTAATGTTGAGTTTTTTGAGCAAAGCACGTTCAGAGTCATTTATTATCAATCGTTCCGAAACACGTTCGCGACCAACCGGATGATTCATACCTTCAACAGAAGTGAACTCGGTAAAAACCATATGTAGTTTCCCCGGAGCTGTCATTCCCATTACGATTTCGCGAAAAACCGTATCGGTAACATCTTCCATGGGGGCCAGCGAAAAAGCAGGTCCATTAAACTCTTGCCAAAAATTATTCATGCCGCAAAAATATCAAAACATATAAAAGTTACAACGAAACTATTTCTGTTGCTCGAGTTGCATTAACGAAAGGCTTTTTCGAAACTTACGGCTGTTACCAAAACCAATACGCAGATCGGATGGACGGCCGGTGCCCTGCATTTTTTCATCGGCACATTCAGGAGTGCAGCACCCATGGTATTTATCGGCACATTCGGGGCATTGAATAAACAATATATGACACCCGTGATTATCGCAGTTGGTATGCGAATCGCAAGGTTTGCCGCACTGATGGCACTTTGAAATAATTTCGCCATTTACACTTTCGCCCAAACGTTCGTCAAAAACAAAGTTTTTTCCAATAAATTTTGAGTTGAGCTTAGCTGTTTGAATCTGTCGGGCATATTCCAGAATCCCGCCGTGCAACTGGTTCACATCGCTAAAGCCCTGGTGTTTCAGGTAAGCACTTGCTTTTTCGCAGCGAATTCCGCCGGTACAGTACAACAGCACTTTTTTATCTTTTTTGTCTTCCAGCAGATCGGTAACAATCTCCAGTTCTTCGCGGAAAGTATCAGCTTCAGGGCAAATGGCGCCTTCAAAATGTCCGATCTCGCTTTCGTAGTAGTTTCGCATGTCAACAACAACCGTGTCTTCCTGTCCGATATAATTATGGAATTCAACTCCCGATAAGTGTTGTCCTACGTTGGTAACGTCGTAAGCATCGTCGTCTAAACCATCGGCAACCAGTTTTGGGCGCACCTTAATGGTTAATTTGTAAAACGATTTTCCATCGTCTTCAATGGCATATTTAATGGGGATGTCTTGCAGAATTTCATGTTTTTTCAAGGACTCCACAAAAGCTTCCCAGTGGTGTTCGGGGACACTCATTTGTGCATTAATTCCTTCGCGGGCTACATAAATTCGGCCGAAACAATCCAGCGGAAACCAGTCGCGGAAAAGCTCGTCTCTGAATTCTTGCGGATCTTCAAGAATATGATATCGATAAAACGAAATCGTTTTACGCTGAAAAGTCTCTTCAGCAAGTCTTTTTTTTAGTTCTTCCTTATTTACCCGGTTGTATAAAAACATGTTACCTACGTTTAAAATGCGCGGCAAAAATACACAATTTGGCAAAAAGAGCAAAAAAGAGCTTAAGATCTTAAATGATAGCTTGTAAAACGGTGTGTATTGTTTGATTATGTTACATCAGTTACAAAAAAGCTGCTTGAAAAATACAAAACAGCTCTTTTAATCATTTTTTACAAATTCTATTTTAATAGTTCATGCACCTTTTCAATGATCTTGTTGAATTCGTCTTCTTTAAAGCCAATAGAAGCAACTGCAATTTTTCCGTCTTTATCGATAATGAAATTACGCGGAATGTTTTGTTTGGCGTATTTCGAAAAAATATCGCGTTTGGTATCAGGGTAGAAGGGGAGTGTGTAATTATTGTCGGCTTTAAATTTATTTACCGTTTCCCAATCGTGTTCACGACCAATTACCAGTACCTCGAAGTTTTTGTTTTGCTTAAGTTTTTGGTACACTTCCTTTTCCAGATGAGGCAACTCTTTGCGGCATGGCGGGCACCAGTTGGCAAAAAAGTTAATCCACACTACTTTGCCTTTCATATCTGAAAGTTTTTTTACCGAACCATCTTCCATCGTAATGGAGAAGTCGGGGGCAGTGTCACCTTCTTTTACCAGGGTGAATTCGTCTTGCGCATAATTGTTTAGCGCGAAAAACGCCAGTAAAATAAATATCGTCAGTTTTTTCATGTTGTTGTTGTAATTTTTTCAATTTGCCACTAATGTAAACATATGAACTGAAAACAAAAACACCCGCTTAAATTTAAGCAGGTGTCTTCAGTTTATGATTGTTACTTTTTTATACGTGTTGCATCAAAAAATCAGTAACGGCAGTTTCAATTCTGTCTTCAATTTTAGAAGTATCCGATTTTATGAATTTATCGCCGGTGATATTTTCATACAATTCAATGTATCTTTCTGATACCTCGTTAACAAACGATTCCGGGATTTCAGGAAGTACATCGCCATCGCGGCCCTGGAAGTTGTTCTCCATCAACCACTCGCGAACAAATTCTTTTGAAAGTTGCTTTTGGTTTTCGCCTTTATCAAAACGCTCCTGGTAACCATCGGCGTAGAAATAACGCGATGAATCGGGTGTGTGAATTTCGTCGATGAGGTAAATCTGGCCGTCTTTTTTACCAAACTCGTATTTGGTATCCACCAAAATCAGTCCCATTTCTTTGGCAATTTCGCTACCGCGTTTAAAAAGAGCCAGCGAAATACGTTCCAGTTCTTTGTAATCTTCTTCCGAAACCAATCCTTGTTTGATGATCTCTTCGCGCGAAATATTTTCGTCGTGAGCGCCTTGTTCTGCTTTTGTTGTTGGCGTTAACAGCGGCTCAGGAAAAGCCTGGTGCTCTTTCAAGCCTTCAGGAAGCGGAACACCACAAATATCTCGACCGCCGTTTTTATACAATCTCCACGAACTGCCGGTTAAATAACCACGCACGATCATTTCTACCGGGAAAGTTTCGCAAAAATGACCCACTGTAACGTTTGGGTCGGGTGTTGCTATTTTCCAGTTCGGAACAATATCAGCAGTAGCGTCCAGAAATTTCTCTGCAATCTGGTTCAGTACCTGGCCTTTAAAAGGAATTCCTTTTGGCAATACCACATCGAATGCTGAAATACGATCGGAAACAACCATCACCAAAAAATCATCGTTGATGTTGTATACGTCGCGAACTTTACCTTTGTAGTGGCTTTTTTGTCCCGGAAAATTGAAACTTGTTTTTGTAAGTGCGTTACCCATTTTATTGAATATTTATATTGTATGTAATCTATTTGTTTGCGTTAAAATACGTTGTCGATTTTATTACAAATTTAGCTGGTTTTTGTTTAACTTGTTAAATTGTTGGTTTGTTTACCGGAACACAAGTTACTGGTCACTGTTTTCTTTTGATTCAGTTTTAATTACTGTTTTTTCTTCAGCATGTTTATCGTATGCTTCAACAATATCGCGCACCAGCTTGTGGCGTACAATATCTTTCTTGTCGAAATATATGGTTGAAATATTTTTTATGCCTTTTAAAATGCGTAATGCCTGTATCAATCCCGAATTACTTTTTCTCGGAAGGTCGATTTGCGTAACATCGCCGGTAATAATAAACTTGGCGTTTAGTCCCATCCGGGTTAAAAACATTTTTAGCTGGTTAACGGTGGTGTTTTGTGCTTCATCAAGAATAACATAAGCATTGCTCAATGTTCGTCCGCGCATAAAAGCCAGTGGAGCAATTTGTATCACGCCGTCTTTTAAAAATTCCTCTAGTTTTTTCGGCGGAATCATATCCTGCAAAGCATCGTAAAGCGGTTGCAAATACGGATCGATTTTGTCTTTTAAATCACCGGGAAGAAATCCCAGATTTTCACCTGCTTCAACAGCCGGGCGGCTAAGAATGATTTTTTTGATCTCCTTGTTTTTTAATGCCCGAACAGCCAGTGCGATAGCAGTATAGGTTTTTCCGGTACCGGCAGGCCCGATGGCAAAAATAAGATCGCTTTTGCTGTTGCTCTCTACCAGTCGTCGCTGATTAGGCGTGCGTGCACGAACAGGTTTTCCACTGTTGCCAAAAACAATAATATCGGGTTCGCTGCTTCCGTTTTCTTCAAGCGATGAAACACCCGAATCCAATAGCTCGTGAATAATTTCTTCCGAGAGCATATTGTACTGATAATAATGATCAAGAATGAGGGCGAACTTTTTCTCAAAAGCTTTTATTTCCTTTGGTTCTCCCTGAACGAACAAGACGTGGCCCCGTGCAGTGATTTTAATTTTTGGGAAAAGCCTTTTTATCAGTTCAATTTTCGAATTGTTAACTCCAAAAAACTCAAGGAGATCAATTCCTTCCAGTAAAATTTGTTTATCCAATGTATCTTCTTAATAATTTAAGCACGGCAAATTTACGAAAATAAATTGCCACTATCGAATGTTGGAAGGCTTTGATATTCAATTTCTGACCGATGCGAAAATTGTCAGCTTTTTTATTTCGAGAACATTTTAACGATCCAAAGAATAAGGTAAAGACCCAAACCAACGCCGGCGAATAGAACACCAACAACAAATGCAATTCTAATCATTTTTACATCCCAGCCTAATTTGCCGCTGAGCCATTCTGATACTCCTAAAATCATAATATTGTTTTTATTTATTAATAGCTGCAATATATTAAATTCTTTTTTCGAAAGGGTATGAAAATCTACAAGGGTTTAAAAATTTGAACTTTTAATTAAATGCGTGTATTAACACCAAAAAATATATGCGCACAAAATCAATCGTAAAAATTACAGGCCTGTCGGTTTTTCTAATTTCTCTACTTCTCTATGTAATAACTCTGGAGCCCACAACCAGCTTCTGGGACTGTAGCGAGTTTATTCTTTCAGCTTCAAAACTGGAGGTGAATCATCCGGCAGGGGCACCGCTTTTTATGTTACTGGGGCGATTGTTTTCATTATTGTCATTCGGAAATCCACAAGAAATTGCTTGGACAATCAATTTTATGTCAGGCATGTTCAGTGCCTTAACCATCTTTTTTCTTTATCACGTAATTATAAAATTGGTTGCAAAAATGTCGGAGTCAGCAATAGTAATAATTGGAAGTTCGGTTATTGGAGCATTAACTTTTGCTGTCAGCGATTCGTTTTGGTTTTCGGCTGTTGAAGGTGAAGTTTATGCGCTTTCCATGTTTTTCCTTATTCTGTCGTTTTGGGCGGCATTAAAATGGGACGAACAATTCGGGCAGCCAGGAAACGAAAAGTGGATTCTCTTTTTAGCACTGATCACAGGTCTTGGAATTGGCGTGCATTTGTTGAATTTGCTGGTTCTTCCGTCGGTGGTAATGATTATGGGATTCAGAAAATACGGTTACTCCGTAAAGAACCTTATTCTTTTCTTTGGATTGGGGCTGGTTGTTTTGTTAGGGTTATTATATGTATTAACACCGCTGGTTTTATTTCTGCTTTCAAGGTTCGATTTGTTCTTTGTTAACGAGCTAAATTTTCCACTACATTCGGGAACACTCTTTGGTATGTTCTTTATTCTCGCTTTGCTGGCATCACTTATCTTTTATTTTAAAAAGAAACAGAAATCGCTGCCCGAACTTGCAACATTATCTGTGTTGTTTTTATTGCTTGGCTTTTCAGTTTATTCCGTAAATGTCATTCGATCTTCGGCTAATCCACCGGTAAACTTTGGTGAGCCCAATAACATTTTTTCGCTGATTAATTACCTAAATCGTGAACAATACCCCAAACGACCATTGCTTTACGGACAAAACTACAATTCACCTTTGTTAGACGTGAATGAGCGTTCTTCTTATGATTTTATCGATGGCAGATATATGCCAATCGATTTAGCTCCCGATTACGAATACGATGAACAAACGTGTACATGGTTTCCACGTATGTCGAGCAGCGATGAAAACCATATAAAAGCCTACAACAGTTGGATTACGATTTCGGGAAAGCGGGTTGCTATAAAACAACGGAATGGTGAACGTAAAACGATTGTTGTTCCGCGCTTCACAGATCAGTTAAAGTTTTTTGCGCGCTACCAGTTTGGTTTTATGTTTGGACGTTACTTTATGTGGAATTTTGTGGGCCGTCAAAACGACCGGCAGGGAAGGGGAACCATCCTAAACGGTAACTGGCTTTCGGGAATTGATTTATTAGATAATGTCCGGCTTGGGCCGCAGGATAAGGTACCTTCCTGGCTGAAAAATAATAAGGGACGAAATACCTACTATTTTCTTCCGCTGTTGCTGGGATTTCTGGGGGCTTTCTATCAATACAAAACAAACCGCGAAACCTTTTTTATTGTGCTGGCATTATTTGTTATGGGCGGACTTGGACTTACGGTTTATATCAACGAAATTCCTATCACACCACGCGAGCGCGATTATGTTTTTGTGGGGGCATTTTTGGCCTTTTCCATTTGGATAGGTTTTAGTTTGGTGGCAGCGGTGAATCTGATTCAGCAAAAAATAAAACATGCCAAAGTTGGAGTACCCGCTTTGATTGTGCTGTTTTTAGCGGGGCCGGTATTAATGGCTTCTCAGAATTTCGATGACCATAATCGTTCGGGCAGGTATGCTGCACGGGATTTTGCTGAGAATATATTAAAATCGTGTCCTCCCAATGCCATTCTGTTTACCAGTGGCGATAACGATACATATCCGCTGCTTTATTGCCAGGAGGTGGAGGAACTGCGTACCGATGTGCGAATTGTAATCATGCCATTTTTAGCAGCCAACTGGTTTATTAATGGATTGAGAAATCCGAAATATGACGATGCCGGTTTAAAAATGATGCTGCCCAAGGATAAATATGACCATGGCGAGTTGGCTTATGTGCCGGT
Organism: uncultured Draconibacterium sp.; assembly: GCF_963675065.1. Classification (NCBI taxonomy): domain Bacteria; kingdom Pseudomonadati; phylum Bacteroidota; class Bacteroidia; order Marinilabiliales; family Prolixibacteraceae; genus Draconibacterium; species uncultured Draconibacterium sp. The sequence continues at coordinate 383,758 of NZ_OY775906.1, forward strand.
GTTGAAGAAGTTTAACAGGGATACCTCGTGGCAGGAGGCACTTAATTTTTTAAGTCTAAAAAACAATAATGCAAAAGTGACATTGAACTCCGGCGATCGTGTAAATTTTATTCCAATAACCCGGCTGAATCTGATGGTTGATGCCAATGAGAAAAAAGGGAAGATACCTGTTTCGCTTGAGGGAAAGAAAGTGCTGTATAAAAACGAGCTGGCGTTTTGGGACATCATTAGTTCAAACGCTAGCAAGCGGCCAATATGTTTTGTATCGAAAGGTGAAGCTGCAAAACACGGCTTGGGAGCCTACCTGGAATGTGAAGGTTTTGTTTATCGCCTCATTCCTGAAAAGACCAATCCAAAAGGTACATTTTCAATCGGGAAATGCAATCCTGAAGTTATCGCAGACAAATTGTTAAATACGTTCAATTGGGGAAATATCTCCGATCCGTCGGTGTATGCCGATTGGAATACGGTTGTAAACTTAACTGTTTTTCAGGCCCGCAATACTTTTAACGAAGTGGCGGCAATTCTACTTCAAAAGGGGGATAAAGAGAAAGCTTTTCAATTGCTTCAGAAGTGTACTTCTGAAATTCCGCTATCACAAATTCCTTACGATATTTTTGCGATCAAACAAGCTGAATTAATGTTTGCAACCGGGCATGAAAAGGAAAGTAAGGTACTATTTGAAGAGTTAGAAAGTGATATTACTGAAACTCTCGAATTTTATGACAGCCTGAATAAGAGTCAGCAACTTAGACTAAAAGAGGAGATTCAGCGGGAATTGTATTATTTGAATCAATTGATTGCCGTTTCCTCAAAATTCGAAGATCAGACAAAACGAAACGATCTGGAGCAGCAAATGCAGCATTTTTATCAGCGTTTGATGAAAGTTGTATCGTAATAGAATCCGAATTTGGTTGAATAGAAATTGCTTCTTCTGATTGTCTGGTCTCTTTTTCGCTGTGGCTTTTAATCAATCTGGAAATGGAGCAGGTATCGGCAAAAAAAGGTGATGTTTGTGATGAGTCGATATGTAAAGGCATGGTATTCGAGGTGGTATCCTGCATTTGTTGCAGTATTGGTGTTTCAATATTTTTAATGTTCACCAGCGAAAAAAGTAATACAACCGAAACCATTGCTGCTTTTAAGGGTAGATTAGACCATGAAAACAGCCAGGCGAACAATCCAAGAAAAGAATTTTGGGTGGTTTTGTAGCTTCTGCTTTTTACCATAAAAGCATATTCCAGCCGTTCGCGAACTGCTTCGTCGGGGAAATGATTGGCAGCATCCTGGTTAAAAGTGGAGCTTAATTCTTTATCGCTTATCATATCGTTTTGCATACTATTCTTTTTAAAGTAACGATTTGTTTGCCAGCTTTTTTGTTAACTCAACACGTGCATAATACAACCTCGATTTAATGGTTCCAAGCGGCAGTTCCAATATTTTAGAGATCTCTTTCAAACTAAAATTCTCCTTGTATTTTAGCAGTAATATTGCTTTCTGATCTTCTTCCAGGTATTCAATTTCAGTAAATAATTGGGTGATAAGCTGCTCTTTTTTCAGCGTCTCTTCATACGAATTTTCATCCGTCAGAAATTGATCAGGATTCTCATCATTACTAATTATTTTGCGCACTTCGCGGTGGCGGTATTCGTTTTTACACATGTTGTGCGCCACCGTAAAAATCCAGCTTGTAAATTTGTTCCCGGGTTTAAAAAGTTCCGGTTTGTTGATAATCTTCAGAAAAATGTCTTGTAAAAAATCGTTGGCCACTTCTTTGTCGTTGCCCAGCATACGAAAAAAATAGTAGTACAAACGCTGATTAAATCGTTCGTACAATTCGGAGAAAGCCGATTGGTTGCCATTTTTTATGGCGGTCATCAGCTCTTCGTTTGTTAGCCGGGAGATATTTTTCTTCTTAAAAATCACTTGCGTTTAAAAATAAGAAAAATCATTGATCCATACGCTGCAAGAATTAATATTGGTGCGAGCGTTATTCGCCTGAAATTAAACAGAGCCGCATTAAACTCACTATCTACTGATTCTGGTCCCGCCATTAATGCGAAGCCTAATATTAATAGGATTATAACTAAACCGAGCAGAATATATTTTTTACGGTCAAATAGTTTCATCTTTATTCTTAATTATACCTTTACCAATCTGTACCTGATTCATTCATGAATTTTCATTCGGAATGGAATAATTTATGGATTTATTAGGTTTATACACCCGAAAAATAAAAGGTTCAAAGTTTATGCAAAAAAAGATAGAAGAATTTAAGCGCTTGCTGGATATTATGGACGAATTGCGCGAAAAATGTCCGTGGGATAAAAAACAAACACTGGAGTCGTTGCGCAAATTAACCATTGAGGAAACTTACGAATTGGGCGATGCGATATTAAAAAGCGATTTGCAGGAAATAAAGAAGGAGCTGGGCGACATATTATTGCACATTGTTTTTTACGCCAAAATAGGTGATGAAAAAGGAGCTTTCGATATTGGCGATGTGCTGGAAGGAATTAACGAGAAATTGATTTATCGTCATCCACATATATTTGGTGATGTGGATGTTGAAGGTTCGGCCGATAAAGTGGCTGAAAACTGGGAAGCCTTAAAATTGAAAGAAAAAGGTGGCAATAAACGTGTTCTGGAAGGTGTTCCGGCTGCCATGCCGGCATTGGTTAAAGCCAACCGTATCCAGGAAAAAGTGCGGGGCGTGGGTTTCGATTGGGAATACAAAGAGCAGGTTTGGGATAAAGTAAAAGAAGAGGTTGACGAGTTAAGCGTTGAGATCAACAATGCCGACAAAGATAAAATGGAGGCCGAGTTTGGTGATTTGCTTTTTGCTGTGGTAAATGCTGCGCGTTTGTACGACATCGATCCGGAGGCCGCATTGGAGCGCACCAACATAAAATTTATAAAACGCTTTAATTACCTTGAAAGCAAAACGCTGTTACAAGGAAAAAGCCTGCACGATATGAGTCTTGCCGAAATGGACGAGATTTGGGAGGAAGCGAAAAAGGGAGAATAGAACTTGTAAGGATGATCGATTAAGGATGAATTGGCAGGAGATTTAGTTTGCAGTCGCAGTTTGCAGTTGTAGTAGGCAGTCTCAGTTTATGAATCCTTGTAAAGAGTTAAAAACATTTCGTTTTAGATTTATTTCAGTTTATCCGCGGTAATTATTCTAAAAGTGTTGCTATTAATTGTAAGCCTAATCTTGCGTGTTTTATTGGCAACGTAAATATTTTTACCTTTTTGTTGAAAGGCGGATTCTTCGGTTTCATTAATAATGGAGCGAACCATTTCTTCGATTTTATTGTTTGGAAGCTCAATATTCAGTTTCTTATTTATCCTGCCGTAAACAAGCTCTGTGTAACAAATTTTCTCTGCTATTTCTTCTTTTACACTCCTCATAAATCTTTGGTAGAGTTTTGAATCAAAGCATTAAAGCATTTTTATTTTCAATCTTCCTTCAATCTAAATCAATCTTTAATCAATCTTCCACGACCTTCTTCATCAACCAACTCATATTCTCCGCCAGCGTACGGATGGTATTTATACCTTCTTCATCCTGTAGCACGTCACCCTTGTTTTTGCCAAAAGCAAAGTTCCAGTAACTCGAACCAGGAACGATCATCTGGTTGATCAGGAAAAAACGATTCATGGTATCGAAAGTAGGCAACGCACCACCACGGCGTACAGAGATAACACCCGCGCCGACTTTTCGTTTGAGCAAATGACCATTTCCGCGAGTAACATAACCAGCTACATCCATTAGTGCTTTTATTTCGGTGCTTACATCGGCAAAGTATACCGGCGTACCCAGAATGATTCCATCGGCTTCAATCATTTTTTCGATGCAAAGATTTAGCAGATCATTTTTTATGTGGCATTTGCGATCTTGAATTTCGCGACATTTTCCGCAAGCCGTACAACCGTGAACCGGTTTATTTCCCAGCTGAATAACTTCGGTTTCTATTCCTTCCGCCCGAAAGATTTTAAATGTTTCTTCTATTAATAGCGATGTATTTCCGTTGCGTCGTGGGCTTCCGTTAATGGCTACTACTTTCATAAAGTAAATTGTTGAATTGCTAAACTGTTAAATTGTATAACTGCTAAACTGTTTATTGTCCGAAGACGTAGGCGATAATATTGGCACCCATTTTTAGTGCTTTTTGGCGCAGGTCTTCCGGATCGTTGTGCACGTCGATATCTTCCCAGCCATCGCCCAAATCGGTTTCGTAAGTGTAAAAACAAACCAGCCGGTCGTCTACAAATAATCCAAAAGCCTGTGGCGGTTTATTGTCATGCTCGTGTATCTTCGGAATACCGTCGTTAAAATCGTACTTCTGATGAAAAATTTCATGCGATGGTGGTAATTCAACAAACTCCTGGTCGGGGAAAACCTTTTTCATTTCGCGTCGGATATATTCATCCAGTCCGTAATTATCGTCGATGTGTAAAAAACCTCCACCCTCAAGATAAACACGCAAATTCATCGCGTCGCTTTCCGATAAAATAATGTTGCCGTGCCCGGTTAAGTGCACAAAAGGGAAATTAAACAGTTCGGGGCTGCCAATTTCAATGGTCGATGGTTCGGGATTTATGTTGGTGTGCAGATTTTCGTTACAAAACTCAATGAGGTTGGGTAGGGCAGTAGGATCGGAATACCAGTCGCCGCCTCCATTGTATTTCAGCAAAGCAATTTTTACACTGCTGCCTTGTGCGACAGATCCAAGTGTAAAAAGCAGAAACAGGAACAGAAATGAAATTCGCATTGTTAAAATTTTCCGAAAAATACGATTCCTTGCCGAGATGAAAAAATGCAACAGAAATCAATTGCTGATTGGCGACAATATTAACTTTCCATTGCTCCCCGCATTAGTAAATCAAGGGCTTTGTCTAACGACCCGGCAGCTGTTATTTCGCCCGAGTTTACAAAGAAAATTTCATCGGCACTTTCAATGGTGTTTAGCCGGTGTGCAATGATGACTTTTGATGTTGATGCCGGCAGGTTATTGATGATTGTTTCCAATTGTTGTTCGGTAACGGTATCAATATTTGCCGTCGCCTCGTCGAGAATGAGCAATTCCGGTTTTCGTAAAATGGCACGCATAAAAGCGATCAGCTGTTTTTGCCCCAGGCTAATTCCGTCGCCTGTCATTTGTATAGGCGTTTCCAAACCACTATCAAAACGTTGCAGCAAGCTTCCCAGTCCAGCTTCTTCAAGCGAATTGCGCAGCTCATCATTGCTTAAAGCTGTCATTGCTTCGTTACCATATAAAATATTTTCTCTTACCGTGCCCGAGAATAAAATTGGGTCTTGAAGAATCACCCCGATTTTTGCTGTTCTTTCAGCTGCATCGTACGATTTTATGTCTTTTCCATCCAGAAGGATCGTTCCCTTTGTAGCATCGTATAAGCGGGCAATCAAGGATGCAGTAGTTGTTTTTCCGCCACCTGTAGGCCCGATAAAAGCATAAGTTTTTCCTCGCTCCAAATCGAAGTTAACTTTGTGCAGCACTTCTTTGCCGTTTGGATAGCAGAACGAAACATCGTTAAAATGTACCAGTGTTTTGCTTTGTTGTGTTTCCGTTTCTTTTACAACTTCCAGATTGTTCTCAAGCGAAAGTAAATACGAGATGCGATCCCACGCTGCCAAAGCTTGTTGAAAGTTTGCCCAAAGTATGGCCAGTTGTCGTAAGGGGTTATAAAAGTTCATCACGTAGGCAATAAAACTAATCAGCAAACCAACGCTAAAATTTCCCTGAATAATGAGGTAAATACCCAGCGCCAAAACAATCAGTTGCCCAATATTGGCCGCAAAAGTATAAACCGGATTGAGAATATTGTTGGCAATTCCGGCATAAACCGAGTGCTTATAATTTTCCTCGTTCGCGGCGGTAAAACGTTTTCTGAAATAGTCGCGGCGGTTAAAAGCAACCACCACCTTAAAATTAGCCAGGCTTTCCTGAATTTCGGCAGAAAGGTCGCCCAGACTTTTTAAACTGGCTTCGTTCTTTCGGCGTATCCACGGCGAAATAATTTTAGTGAAAACCAAAAGAAACAGGGCAGGAGAGAGTGCTGCCAAACCCAATGGCAGGTTGATTACCAGAAGCAGAATTCCTGCACCGGTCATGGTAATAATTCCACCAATAAAACGCATCAGCGACTGCGAAAAGAATTCGTTTACCTTTTGTGTGTCGTTGTTGATGCGCGATATCAGGTCGCCCGATTTATTTTGGTTAAAAAAGTCGAGTGGCAGTTCCTGCAATTTATGAAATACCGAATTGCGGAGACTGTACAACATGCGTTGCCCAATGCCGCCCATCATAATCATTTGAGCATAATTCACAAAAAATGCCACCACATACATCGTCAGCAAAATTCCGGCAAAAAGCAAAATTCCGTGGTAATCTTTGGTTTGCACATAATTGTCTACCGTATACCCGATTATGTATGCGCCAGCCAGACTTAATGCAGCATTTAATGCAATTGCTGCAAAGGCTATAATCAGGTTGCGTCGTTCGCCACTGATAATAGCCACCAGTTTCTTTAGCGATTTCAGAAACGGAAGTTTCTTCTCTTTTTTATCGGGTGTGCGGTTCAGATTATAATTCATAGTGGCTGGTACTTTTTTGTGAGTTATAAATCTGAATATATTCGGGCGAATGTTCTTTCAAACTTTCGTGTTTACCTGTTGCTACCACTTCGCCTTCCATAAGAAGAATGATTTGGTCGAATCCGGTTACAGGGGCTATTTTCTGTGTGATGGAAAGCAGCGTAAGCTCCGGGTAATTCTTATGGATATTAGCCAGAATTTTATCTTCGGTTTTTCGGTCAACCCGCGAAGTAAAATCATCGAGCAAAAGTATTTTTGGATTTAAAGCCAGTGCACGCGCCAGCATAATACGTTGTTTCTGTCCGCCGGAAAGACTGGTTCCCCGCTCTGAAACGATAGTGTTTAAACCGTCGGGTAAGCTTTTTATAAAATCAGCCAGTTCCGCCGTGGCAATGGCTTTGTTTAAATCTTCATCCGAAACCTGGTCGTTAAACGCAATGTTTTCACGCAGGCTCATATTAAAAATCACATTATCCTGAAAAACAAAACCAAGTTGTCGGTTTAAAACCTCAGTAGAGTAATCTTTAACCGGAATATTGTCGATAGTGATGGAACCGGAATCCGGCGGTATAAGATTGGTCAGCAAATAAAGCAACTGACTTTTTCCGGCAGCCGTTGGTCCGATAATCGCCGTTTTACTTCCGGCTTTTATATCGAACGAAATATTTTTCAGCACCGGTTTTTTGTCAAAGCTCAGTGTAATGTTTTGAAGTTTAATATCTCCCGATATATCTGTTTCCACAGCACCGTTATCAGCCGGCGGCGGAGCATCCAAAACCTGCCTTATCCGGCCGTACGAAGCCGTTGCCGAGGCAATAATATTGCTCATAAATCCAATCATCATAATCGGAAAGATCAACATCATTACGTAGCTGTTAAATGCGGCAAAATTACCCAGCGAAAGGGTGTCCATAACCACATAATGTCCGCCAAGTGCAAGAATGATAACAATGGCAAAGTTGGCCACAAATGTTACGATAGGAATGAGCACCGAGAACAGGCGAACAATGGAAAGTCCCAAATCGCGCGATTCAACATTCTTTTCTGCAAACTTGAGAATTTCGGGTTGCTGCGAGTTTAAAACCCTTATTAGTGCCGAGCCCAGAATACTTTCGTTTATAACACGGTTGAGGGCGTCGATCACCTCGCGGCTTTTCTTAAAAAGCACTTTTACTTTTTTGAATACGATATAAAAGGCCACCGACAAAATAGGGACGATGGTGAGTACTGCCAGCGCTAGCTTCCAGTTAATAGAAATCAGCAAAACTGCTACACCGAAAATGATAAACAACGATGAGATGATGGAAACGAATGCCTGCGATACAAACATTTTTACCGAATCCATATCGGAAGTCAGGTTGGTTAAAAGTTTCGATGGATTGGCTTTTAAAATGAACGAATAGCTTTGTTTCGAAATCTTATCCGACAATTTATTGCGCAGGTCTTTGGCAACTTTTTCGGAAGCTAATGTTTGTACAATCCCCTGTAGCAAGGTGAAAATGAATATGCCGAGAGCTGCCAGTACAAATTGGGTGATAACCGTTTTGGCGTCAAATTGGTTAGCAGTAAATGAGTCGATTCCGCGTGCAATAATTCGTGGAATTAGCAGATTGATCCCGCTGCCGGCCAGTGCCATTATTATTAGTGCGGTTACGAGTGCTTTGTATGGTCCCAGTACCCTAAACAGGCCTGCCCGCTGTTTTCCTTCTGTTCTTTTTTTACTTTGGGTTTTGCGCATCTTAAAAATTGTGGTGCAAATCTACCCATTTATAACCGTTTACCCTCCAAAATGATTAAACGGATGCCAATAAATTATATAAAATTTAGATGTGATTCTTGTAATGTGCAGCAATTCAAAAGCTTATTGAAGGTTGTTTTCCCGCTAAAACAAATGTGTGTCGAAACCTTTTACCTTTTTTTAAGTGTTACCAACGGAGATTTTGCATAAAGAAAGCGGGATTCCGAATTGGTAATAATGGAATCCCGCTTTTATTAAAGTTTCTTTTCTTCGTAACGTAAAGACTCAGCCCCGATGCTTCGATCGGGATTTCGTCACTCATATCTGAGTGCCTCAACAGGATTGCGCGTTGCAGCTTTATAACTCTGTACCGAAACGGTTAACAGAGCAATGGCAATGGAAAGAATTCCTGCCAGTGCAAATATCCACCAGTGAAGCTCGGTTTGGTATGCAAAGTTTTGCAGCCAACTGCTCATTACATACCATGCCAGTGGTGATGCAATTACAAATGAAATAAGTACCCATTTTACAAAATCTTTGTTAAGCATCGCCAGAATTTGCGAAACTTTCGATCCGTTTACTTTGCGAATGCCGATTTCTTTTCGCTTTCGTTCGATGGCAAAAACCGATAGACCAAACAAACCTATGCAGGCAATAAATATGGCAACAAACGAAAAATATTGGAACAGTCCTGATATGCGGAGTTCTGCGTTATACATTTCCTGCAGTCGCTGGTCAAAAAAGCCGAGTTCAATGTTGGAGTCAGGAATAATCGTTTTCCAGTTTTCCTTTATAGCGGCAAGCGATTGACTAAAATTTTCAGGTCTTATCCGCATAATCAAAACATCGGGATTCTGATTTAACGGTATCATCACCATGGGTTCAATTCCTGTGCGTAACGACTCGAAATGAAAATCTTTTGCTACACCCACAATACGTGCTCTGTCGTCGCCATTTCTGCCAAAGTATTTCTGAATAGGATCAGTCATTTTCATCCGTCGAATAGCTTCCTGGTTCAGGATCACTTCGTTTGAGAATTCACTTTCACTGTTTTCAGTTAACTCTGTGGATGGCGAAAAGCTTTGTCCTTCAGCCAATGAAATTCCAAGTGTTTTGAAATACTCGCGGTCAACACGCATGGCGCAAATCAGTACTTTGTTTTCCGGGTCTTTGCCTTGCCAGTCGTAACCCCACGACGAGTTACCTCCCCAAAACGGAAGTTTGTCTGCTTTTGTAAGGCTTTCCACGCCGCTAATATTTTTTAGCGATGCCGAGAGCGCTTCGTGTTTTGTTTTTGTCGCATCATCAAGATTGATGTAAACCAGGTTATTCTGGTTATACCCCAGATCGTAATTATTGATAAATTTGAGTTGCGAATTCACCGCTATGGTGCAAATAATCAGAATGATTGACAATGTAAATTGGATAACTACCAGCAGGCTTCTGAAACTTATTCGGTTGGCACTTTTTCGGGCAGCTTTTTTTAATACACGCGCCGGAGCAAATGATGAAATGTACAGCGAGGGGTAGGCCACTGATAAAACGAGTGTGGTCAGGATCATTCCAACAAGCATCAAAATAAGGTACCTGTTACCCAATAACGACAGGGAAATGTGTTTGTCGGAAAGTTGACCAAATAGTGGTGTAAAGGCAAGTACCATTGCTCCCCCCAATACAATACTAATTACAATCATCAATCCTTTTTCGTAGAAAAACTGTGATGTGAGATTTGCTTTTGTTGCTCCCAAAACTTTCCTGATTCCAACTTCCGGCCGGCGTGTTTCAGAGCTGGCAGTTGAGGAATTCACAAAATTGATAGATGCAATAAGAACAATAATAAGGGCAATGGCCAAAAACTGGTAGATGTATTGTATGCGGTTGTTTTCTCCGGAGAAAGTATACAAATGGCGTTTTGCATACGGAAACAGGTAGATGGATGTATTTTCCTGTCCTTTTTCCTGTAGAAAACCGGTCAGCTTGCTTTCCAGTTGATTGGCATCAGTGTCTTTGGTTAGCAGCAGACAGGTAAAGGGCCAGTTGTTTCCCCAGCGTGTGAGATCGGCTCCCAGTTGTTCGGCCAGTTTTATTGATGCCAAAATATCAAACTGCGTAGATGAATGGTCTTTGGGGTAATCGATTATCGCTCCAACTGTTAAGGTGTAGGTCCCGTAAATAGTCAGCATTTTGCCAATTGCCGATTCATTGGGAAAAAATAATTGGGCAATTTTTGGTGTGATCAAAATTTTGTCGGGAGCTTCAATGGCATTTAAATCTCCTTCAATAACTTCGAACGAAAAAATATTCATAAACTCCTTATCGGCGATGGTAAGGCTTATGTCTTTGTATTCGGTGGTTTCGTATTTTACGGGTAAACCGCCGAGATTGGTATAAGTGGTGGCATTCTCAATTTCAGGATAGGTTTGTTTTAATTCGTTGGCCAAAGGGAAAGGAGTACATCCGGTGTGCAGATCCTGCCCATCGGAATAAACCTGGTGTTCGTAAACCTGGTACATTTGCCCGAGGTTGGCGTTAAATTTATCGAAACTGAGTTCGTCAACCACCCAAAAAAGGATGAGTGTTGTTACGGCAATTCCGATGGCCACACCACCAATATTTAAGAATGAGAAGAATTTGTTTTTCAGGATATTTCTCCATCCCAGTCTGAGGTTACGTTTAAATTCTGACATGGTTATTGTTTTTGGTTTTTATGATGCTCAATCCTATTCTGTGGGAGTTGAGCAGTGTTTGTATGTAGCCAGATGTTTAAAGCATTAATTCGCTTAACTCTTTTTTTACCTCCTGGGTAATTACCATTCCGTCGAAAAGGTTGATAACGCGGTGGGCATATTCCGAATCGCGAAGCGAGTGTGTAACCATTACGATGGTGGTTCCTTCCTGGTTAAGTTCAGTGAGCAATTGCATCACTTCCAAACCATTTTTTGAATCGAGGTTTCCTGTGGGCTCATCGGCCAAAATAAGTTTTGGATTAGCTACCACTGCACGGGCAATGGCTACACGTTGTTGCTGACCGCCGGAAAGTTGTTGCGGAAAATGTTTTTTTCGGTGACCGATCTTCATGCGTTCCAATACTTCCTCAACGCGCTGCTTACGCTCGCTAGCTTTCATTTTTAAATAAATAAGCGGAAGCTCAACGTTTTCAAATACGGTTAATTCATCAATCAGGTTAAAACTCTGAAATACAAAACCGATGTTTCCTTTTCGAAGCATGGTTCGGTTGCGTTCCTTCAGTTGTCCAACTTCCTCATTATCGAAAAAATACTTGCCTGATGTTGGATTATCAAGAAGCCCGATAATATTTAGCAGTGTTGATTTTCCGCAGCCGGAAGGGCCCATTATGGCAACAAATTCGCCGCTTTTAACATGCACATTGACTTTGTTTAACGCACTGGTTTCAATTTCATCAGTTCGAAAAACTTTAGAAAGGTCGTTTGTCTTAATCATTTTATATGGCTTTTGTTCGTTATAAAAAGTTGATTTGCTTTTTTATAAGACGACACAAAATGCCATGCGTTACAATTGCATAGTAAAAAGTATTACATGCTTTTTTGAATTTGTTGCAAGATTAACCGGTCTGATCCACAGAATATTGACTATTCCTGTGGAGTAAGCGGGGTTGTAGGATCGTTACGCTCGGCAAGATTGAAATACTGAAATGCCTGAAATGTAAACGGAATAACCAATAAAACAGTAGTTACTACCGATGAAATAGCATTTAATACCCAATACCAAGTGGGATAATCTGCCGGATTGGTAAGCTCTGCAGAGAAAATATTTGATGAAACGCCCATTATCATCGAAGGAATAGATAGTACAATGCCAACAGCATATACGATAACTATTGCAATCAGATTGATCAAAAGTGTATTCCACCAGCTTGAATTTACCAGTTTCCACGAGCGACTCAAGGCATCGCTAATTCCTTTCTTCTCGAAAATAAGGATGAAAACAACCAACGAAAAGGTATTGGCAAAATATAATCCGGGAAGAAGACACATCATAGCACCGAAAAAAACGATGATTACAAAGATGAGGTTGGCTCCGAGTGCCAGCAGGCTATTAGAGAAAAACCTCGAACTGATATCGGAGAGTTGAAAATTTCCTTTTCCGTGTTTTATATAGGCTTCAAGGTAGCTGTAGTAAGTGCCCATTAACAGCGACTGCACAAAAAGTCCGAAAAACATAAACATAAAAAGATTGAGGTAGAAAGGCCCAATGTCGGCCATAAGACTTTCTGGATTGCCGAGGTCGAACTGACTTAACACATTACGTTGAAAATATACCTGCACACCGGCATATAAAATAACAAAAGGCAAAACATAAATGCCAATCATCTGAAAGATCGGTTTTGCTTCTTGTTTTAAAAAATCAAATGAATCGGAAATTACAACGCCAAGGTCGCGCTGTTTACGAAAACGGATATCTTTTTGCTCCATGAAATAATAGGTCTTTACTCAAATGTCTTTACATCAATTTGATATTTGTTACGATCGCTCGAACTTCTCGATACCAATTCGCCAAGGAATCCAGCAAGGAAAAACTGAGCTCCGATTATCATCGATGTTAAAGCAATATAAAAATAGGGGCTGTCGGTAATTAAATGTCCGGTAATTCCGTGGTTTAGCTGAATGATCTTTTGAATTCCAAGATATGTGGCAGAGGCAAAACCAATAATAAAAATCAGGGCACCCAAAATACCAAAAAAGTGCATGGGGCGTTTTACAAAGCGCGAGATAAACATTACGGAAAGTAAATCAAGCGGGCCACGAATAAAACGTTCCAGCCCGAACTTGGTTACTCCGTATTTTCGCTCAGCATGAACAACCACTTTTTCGCCAATATTTTTGTAGCCGGCCCATTTTGCCAGAACCGGAATATAGCGGTGCATTTCGCCGTATACTTCAATGCTTTTTATAACGTTTTTACGATAAGCTTTCAGGCCGCAGTTCATGTCGTGCAGCTTAATTCCGCTCATTCGCCGAACGGTCCAGTTATAAAATTTACTGGGCAGGTTTTTCGTAAGAACCGGGTCGAAACGTTTTTTCTTCCAGCCCGAAACCAAATCGAAACCATCTTCTTTAATCATTCGGTACAATTCCGGTATTTCTTCGGGGCTGTCCTGCAAATCGGCATCCATGGTGATAACCACATCGCCCTGAACAGCCTCGAAACCGCAATATAATGCGGCTGACTTTCCATAATTACGCCTGAACTTAATACCTTTTATACAGGAATTTTCTTTCTGAAGTTGTTCGATTACTTCCCACGAGTTGTCGATGCTGCCGTCATCGATCAACATAACTTCGTAGGAGAAGTTATTCCCGTCCATCACCTTCTTTATCCACGCCGTCAATTCGGGCAGCGACTCTTCTTCGTTAAACAGGGGAATAACTACGGAAATATCCATTAAAAACGCTTTTGTATATTATTAATATGAATCTTCAACTTTCTTTTTAACAATTGCTGCAACAATAAGCGAAATTATGCCACCGCCAATTATGCCTGAAAGGGCTGTTTGGCGTAATGTTTTTGCAATTGTAGGAATTTCTTTAAACTGTTCCATTGCCTGGTCAATACTTGCATCAGGAACACCACGGCTTTCCATAAATTCCAGTGTTTTTTGCTGCATGCTGGCCATCAGGTTCTCCATATAGTCAGGAGCAATAAAACTGTGGAAAATATAGGTGTAAATAACCAAAATTACAGTTGAAACAATTGTTACCAGCATGAGAAACTTAAAAGCTTCTGTAAAACTAATGTAGCCGTCAAATTCTTTATTTCGGTAATTTTTTGCGAAAATGAATAGTATAACAAAAGAAATTACCAGTGATAAAACGGCAACAATTATCGACCCAAAAAGACCTAACGATTCCATGATGCCGCCGGCCCAAATAACTACATTGAGGAAAATGGAAATTAAAGCCGCATAAATGCCATAGGTTAACGATGATTTTAGTAAAGGTGATGATTTTTGTTCCATGATGTTTGTTTTAATTATAGGTTTGACAAATATAAATGATTTTTTGTAGCATTAGCGTAAAACTATGTATAGTTGCACCTCGGTTTTTTGCTCGCTTTTTTCACATAATTTCTTAAAATGTTGGACTTCCGCCGTATGACATAAAAAAAAGCTTAAAAAATTTCATTCAGTTGTATTTCATTTTCAATCTGATAAGTAGTTATTCGACGTTTAAAATTACGAGACAGAACGATTTTGTTTGGCGGAAGAACAAAATTTTCTACTTTTGTCGCCGGGTAAGTCCTGTGCGACCAGCTCCCGCCGAATCCCCCCAGGGTCGGAAGGCAGCAAGGGTAGGCGGTTGTAGCGGTGCGACACAGGTAGCTTACCCACTTTTTTCGAAAAGAAAAAGCGTTCAAAAAAGTGGTGAAAAGTTTAAAAAAGGTATTGCAGAATTAAAAATTAATTCTTTCCTTTGCACCCGCTGTTTTGAAACAGCAACGTTCTAACAAAAGATTGAAACAATAAGCCGAATTAGCTCAGTTGGCCAGAGCACGTGATTTGTAATCTCGGGGTCCCCAGTTCGAATCTGGGATTCGGCTCATTAAAAAATATTTAGGGAAGATACCGAAGCGGTCAAACGGGGCAGACTGTAAATCTGTTGGCTCAGCCTTCGTAGGTTCGAATCCTGCTCTTCCCACAAGGGAATAACTAAACTAGTTGTTCCCTTTTTTTATGGTTTTCTATCTTTTGCAGACGTTGATTTAAACAGCCACGTTCTAAATATATTTTGAAACTATAAGCCGAATTAGCTCAGCTGGCCAGAGCACGTGATTTGTAATCTCGGGGTCCCCAGTTCGAATCTGGGATTCGGCTCATTTAAAATACTTTGGGAAGATACCGAAGCGGTCAAACGGGGCAGACTGTAAATCTGTTGGCTCAGCCTTCGTAGGTTCGAATCCTGCTCTTCCCACCAAGAAAAAGCTCGTCATTTTATGACGGGCTTTTTTCATTTTTGGGCATTATGAATTTATTATTTGATGTCAGAACATGAAAAAAGACGAAGATGCGCAGCGAGAGCTTTTTCTTTATACTTCTCCTTTCCGGATCAGTTTAATTAATCCTGCTCCTCCCACTTTTATCCTAAACTGTAATTAACAATTTGTAGTTACGGTTTTTCTTATGCCCGCTTGCATAAATTTTGCTCAACGTGTAGAGATGGAATAATTTAAATTCTTATAGTGAACGATTAAAATTTCATTTTGTGGAGAAAAGAAAACAATTTGATGCGTTTCGAGAGCTTTTATAGCTAGTGCTCCCCGAAGAGATTATTGAATACGTTGAGCTGGTTAATTTTGACGAAACCATGATTAGGAGTTGTAATAATGTGAAAATAAACTAGTTTTTATATTCTGAAGGAGTAGTTCCATATTCTTCTTTAAAACATTTTCTGAAATGAGGAAGACTTTGAAAACCTACCTCCGATGCTATTTCACTAATAGTTTTGCTTCCTTCTTTTATAAGATTTGACGCTTTCTTTAAACGGTATTTGCGAATAAATTCTCCGGGATTCTCTTGGTTTAGCTTTTTCATTCGCCGGTAAAAGGTCACCCGACTCATTCCAATTAAGCTGCTTAAAGTATCAGCATTAAACTCCGGATCAGAAAAATTACTATCCAGAATAATAAGGATCTTCTTAAAAAATAATTTATCATCTTCGCTCCAGTTGTCATTTCTGGAGGCCGAAAATTGTTCTATATCTTTTCTTATACTTTGGTATTTGTTCAATACATTATTTACTCTCGAAAGTAGAAGGTTTGGGCTAAAGGGCTTTTCTATATAATCATCAATATTGGTTTGATAACCCTCAATTTTAGATGATGTATCTGTTTTGGCTGTTAGTATAATAATGGGAATAAAGCGGGTTTCCTGTTTTTCTTTCACTGCTTTCGATAAACTTAATCCATCCATAATCGGCATCATTAAATCAGTAATTATTAGTTCCGGAATACTTTCTTCGAGTTTTTCAAGCGCTTCTTTTCCGTTTGTCGCCGATCTGATTTTGTAATATTTCCCAAGCAAAGAGGAGAGGTATTCCAACAAATCAGGGTTATCTTCCACTAATAGGATTTCATTGCCAGAGGGATTGCCTGGATCAATAGACGGGATGGTGGGGAGGACTATTTCTTTTATTGATGAAATACTCTCGTCTTCAGTAATATCCGAGGGTTTAAAATGCTCTCGTCCGTATTTGAAAAATACTTTAAACGTAGTTCCCATTTCCTCTTGGCTGGAGCAGCTAATTATTCCTTTTTGGATTTCGACCAAGGCCTTTACTAATGTAAGCCCCATGCCATGCCCGTCGGTATAATTATTTATCTTTTCACTTCTAAAAAAACGATCGAAGATCTTGTTCTGTTCTTGTTTTGATATGCCAATACCTGTGTCGGTAATTTTTATAACAACCCCATCTTCTTGTTTTTCAAAGTCGATAAAAATATAACCATCATCTTTCGTGTATTTTATGGCATTTGATAGAATGTTATAAATAATCTTATCGGTTTTATCCTTGTCGAGCCAAAGGGGGATTGAATCATTTTGTTTTAAAACTTCAATCTGAATATTTTTTCGAAGAGCATACTCGTTAAAAGTATCTGTAATTTCTTTTGTAAAAGAAACAATATCGAATTTCGAGATTTGAAGTTTTAGATCACCATGATCGTATTTATGAAGATCGATAAATTGGTTGACGAGCCGGAATAACCGATCAGAACTTTTTTTGATATTTTTTAAAATATACTGGTTGACTCTTTGTTCTTTTAAAACTTCAATATTTCCTAAAATAATGGTTAGTGGGGTGCGAAACTCATGCGAAAGGTTTGTGTAATAGCGAAGTTTTGCCTGGTCGGCTTCGTGTAACTTTTTGTTTAGGGTAACCATTTTTTCTTTCTGTGCGATGATTTTATTCTTTTGTTCCTCAATCGATTGTGTTTGTTCTTTAATTTGCTTTTCAAGCTGAATATTCCAGCGTTTTATCGTATAAATACGAATTTTTACAATAGAATAGAACACGATTAGAATAAAGAAAATTACGAGTGATTTAAACCATCTTGTGAGGTAAAAGGGAGGAATAATAGACAATTTTAGCTGGATTGGGGAACTCCATAATTGTGCATTTTTACTTGCTTGTACTTCGAAGGTGTAATCGCCGGGAGGAAGATTTGTAAATATGGCTCTGTTGGAATTTGTGGGAGTCATAACCCACTCTGAAGAAAGTCCAGCCAGGCGATATCTGAAATAAGTTAAATCGGGATAATCAAAAGGGAAAGCGTCAAAAGCCAGCGAAAATGTATTTGAATTATAGTCGAGTTCTAATAAATTGAGGTTTAGTAGTGAAGCTGGTAAAGTTCTTTTTTCGCTTATGGGATCTCCGGGCAATATTTTTTTATTGTTGATGAATAGATTGGTAATTACAGGATTGGGAGGAGTTGTATTGCTTTTTATTTGGTTGGGATTAAAACTAACAAAACCATCGTAACCACCGAAATAAATTTCACCTTCCGAGTCATGGAAGAAAGCATCATCCATAAAAAGGTTGTCCGTAAGGTATTTTTCAATTGTGAAATCTTTTAAACTCAACCTATTTATTCCTCTGTTTGTACTTATCCATAAATAATCGCCGGATTTTATAGTGCTGTAAACAAGATTGTTTGATAAACCATTCTTTTCAAAATAACTTGCAACAACTTTTTCTTTATTTATATCAAATGCCATTAAGCCGGTATTACTGCCGATCCACATTGTATCTCCAACTATTTCCTGGGAATAGAGTTTGCTGTCGCTAAATTTGTCTTTCTCGTAGGTAAAATAAGTTAGTTCTCCTTCGGGAGTTAATTTACACATACCGATATCTCCTGAAACAAACCAAAAATTTAAATTTTTATCTTTTGTAATGCTTCGAATAGACCATGGTGCATAATTATCAGGCATTTGTATTTTTTCGAGCTTGCCATTTTTTAAATCTATAATCCCAATGCCAAATTGATTGGTAATTGTTAGTTTCCCCTGATCAAACTCATGCATCCGATAACATACATCGGGCCACTCCCATCCGTATTTAAGAATGGTTGATTCTACGTGGTTATTTGTTGGGTTATAGCTACATAATCCTTTGCCGGAGCCAATCCATAGTTTTCCATTTGAATCTTCATAGATTGATCTGATGTTCTCCAGACTTTGTGTTGTATTTCCCGGGAAATATATGTCGGAATATAAAACTTGCTGATTATCGGGCGTAATACGGACCAGCCCTAAACGATCGAAGCCAACCCAGATATTTCCATCCGCAGATTTACAAATAGCCCGTATCGGATCAACTTCTTGATCGGCTTTTGATAGTATTGAAATGGAGTGGTGGCTAAAAAGGTTTTTTTGTCGCGAGTATAGATTGACACCATACTTTGAGGTTCCGATCCATAAATTTCCCTCTTTGTCAAATGCAAAGTTTGCGGCGTCTTGACCATGAAAAGAGTATTCGTTAAAAGGATCATAAGAATATTTGGAAACGTCGTCTATTTTGTCCCCATTCATTATAACCTGAACTAAACATGTTGTTAAACCTAGCCAAATTTCGTTGTTGTAACCTGCAAGTGCTAAAACTCTATTGCCTCTTAAATAATCATTTAGTTGCTTGTTGTGTGGAACTCTTTTTAGTTGTCCGGTTTTAATATTGAGTATTTCTAAAAAACCGGTATTTACCAGTACCAGTGAATCGTTATAAACTTGCGAGATATTTCGTATTGGTTGGTCTACAATCTTTTTTGGAGTTTTCTCTTTTTCGGACATAGAATAGATATATATTCCCAGGCTTCCCCAAAGCAGTGCTTTTTTCTCTCCTGAATAAATCAAGTAATTTCTTCCCGGGGGAGATTCCAGCTTTGTAGTTTTGTTTTTTTCCAGATTGTAAGTATAGAGTCCGTTAGGATCGGTAAACCACAATACGGTGTCTAGTGCAGAAAGTAGACTTGTTGTGTGTAGTGCGTTCGCCGGATAAAAACATGAATCGTTGAATATTCGAAAATTTTCTTTTGATGCGTCATATAAATTTAGTCCTCGGTCTTGAATATGTACCCAAACATTTCCGTTTGGGCATGACGATAATTTTTCAATATAGTTTCCTTCAAGCGTATTTGGCTGAGAAGGAACTGAGCGCAAAATATCAAATTTACTACCATCAAAGCGAGTAATTCCTTCAATTGTTCCCATCCATATATAGCCCGTTGAATCAGCTATTAAACTATTAATATTATTCTGCGAAAGACCTTCTCTTGTATCAAAATGATCGAAACGAATAAATTGTGCGAACGAATTTGTACATGATGCGATTGTTATTAATAGTGTGATTATTAGTGTATTGTGTCCGTTTCTCATCCTCTTCTTTTTGTTGAGGTGGGTAAAAATAAACATTTGAAACAAAAACAACCCTATCTGAAACAAAAACAACTCATGAAGATTATTTGCGATGCTACTTTTGAAAATGTGAGATGGAAGAAATGTGATTGATGAAGATTGAGTTTTTATCGAAAAAAATAATAGAAAAGATATGAGATCATCCAGAAGAAGTTTTTTAAGAAATGTAGCAACCGGAGCAACAGGTGTAGTTTTAGGAAGTTCTGCAATGGCCATGTCGGCTAAAAGTTATTCACGGGTAATTGGAGCCAACGATCGTTTGCAAGTGGCAT
Source organism: uncultured Draconibacterium sp. (assembly GCF_963675065.1). Taxonomy (NCBI): domain Bacteria; kingdom Pseudomonadati; phylum Bacteroidota; class Bacteroidia; order Marinilabiliales; family Prolixibacteraceae; genus Draconibacterium; species uncultured Draconibacterium sp. The sequence goes on from NZ_OY775906.1 coordinate 403,836, forward strand.
TTATGGGTTGTGGACGCCGGGTAAGTGCCTATTATAATATGGTGAAGGATTCTAAAAACAATGTTGACTTAGCTTATATCTGTGATGTAATGAAAAAGCAACGTGAACGGGTTGCGCATAATTTAAAAGGAAAGGTTTCAGGAGATGCCAATTTAATTAACGATATCCGTGTTGCTTTAGAAGACAAAAAAGTAGACGCAGTGTTTAATGCTACTCCCGATCACTGGCACGCGCCTGGTGCATGGTTGGCAATGGAGCACGGAAAGCACGTTTATTTGGAAAAACCATGTACACATAATCCGGCCGAAGGTGAGATTTTGGTTGCCTTGCAAAAAAAGTACGATCGGTTAATTCAGATGGGAAATCAACAGCGTTCGTCAGATTATACAAAAGCAATAATTAAAGATATTCACAATGGGCGGATTGGTGATGTATACCGGGCCGTCGCGTTTTACTCAAATAATAGGGATAGTGTAGTAGTTCCAAAACCAGCCCCTGTCCCCCAGGGGTTGGATTGGGACTTATGGCAGGGACCAGCCCCCCGCGAGGAATACAAGCATAATACATGGGATTACAACTGGCATTGGTATGGTTGGAAATGGGGAACAGCAGAATCGGGAAACAACGGAACACACGAACTGGATGTTGCACGTTGGGCATTGAATGTTGATTATCCTGAGTACGTTGATGTTCAGGCAGCTAAGCGTCATTATAAAAATGATGGCTGGGAAATGTACGACACTGCTTATGCTTCTTTTCGTTTTCCTGATGATAAAGTAATTGCCTGGGATGGCAAGAGCCGTAATTCGCACAAAACTTATGGTGGCGACAGAGGAACCGTTATTTATGGAACTGATGGTTCTGTTTTTGTCGACCGGAATGGATACAAAGTATACGACCGCAGCGGAAAGTTAATATCCAATAACAAGTCAGACGGCGACGAGGCCGGAACAGCACTTGGAGGTGGCGGTTCAATGACTGATGCTCACGTTATTAATTTCTTTGATGCAATTCGGGGAAAAACAAATGAGCTGAATTCTCCAATAGAAATGGGCGCTAAAAGCCAGATGCTTACTCACTACGTTAATATCGGTTATCGTATAAAAAAATCTTTTGAGGTAGATCCTGAGAACGGTGGGATTTTCGATCGCGATGCCATGAAACTGTGGGGGCGCGAATACGAAAAAGGCTGGAGCCCGAAAGTTTAATCACAGATTTAAAAATTTCATAGCTGACCAACGGTCAGCAAAATAATCAGTAATCAAAAGCATATTGATGAAAACCAAACAAATTGTGTTTCTTATATTTCTTTCGCTATACCTGAATGTTTGGAATATACACGCGCAATCTTATGCGCAATTGGTAGATCCGCTTATAGGCAGCAAAGGTGACGGGCTGGGCTGTGGATATAGCTACATTGGGGCAACCTATCCTTTTGGGATGGTACAATTCTCTCCCGGCTTTTTTACACCTCAAAGAGGATTTGGAATTACCCAGCTAAGTGGAGCCGGCTGTGCCAACATGGGTAATTTTCCAGTTATACCTTTAGCCGGCGAACTGCAAAAATCTCCCAACGACATGGACGGATTTAAGCCTTATGTTGAAGTGAATGAGGCAAACGCCGGATTTCTGTCGGTGTTGATGGAAGATGACACACAGGCAGAATTAACAGTTAATAAACGTTCGGGAATTGCACGATTTACTTTCGCAGGCGAAAAGGGGACAGTTATTATCGGAGCCGGAGTTAGTGCAACTTTTGTTGAAAATGCCCGCATTGAAATAACTTCTCCAACAAGCTGCGAAGGATTTAGTTATGGCGGTGATTTTTGCGGCGCTAAAACACCCTATAAAATTTATTTTGCAGCCGAATTCGACAGAGAAGCTGAGGGTTCCGGGGTATGGATGAAAAAGAATTTACTCGGTTCAGCTAAACTGGCATATGGGAAAAACTCAGGCGCTTATTTTTCTTTTGATACAAAAAACGATCAGGAAGTTGAATACCGAATTGCAATATCGTTTGTGTCGATTGAGAATGCACGCGAAAATTTACGCCAGTCGGCAATGGAAAATGGCTTTGACGCTTATCGCCAATCGGCCTCAAAAGTATGGAACGAGAATCTTGGAAAGATAAAGGTGGCGAGCGACAAACAAGACGATCTTGTTCAGTTCTATACCCATTTCTACCACACTTTAATTCATCCCAACCTGGTAAGTGATTTTAATGGCGAATATATTGGTGCTGATTATAAAGTGCATAAAGCGCAAAAAGGCAGAGATGTTTACAGCTCGTTTAGTGTTTGGGACACTTATCGCACGCAGGCACAGCTGGTGGCTATGCTTTATCCGAAAGAAGCCAGCGATATGATGCAATCGTTGGTTGATTTTGCAGATCAGGCCGGAGGTTATGGCCGCTGGATGTTGGCCAACATCGAAACCGGAATTATGCAGGGCGATCCAACACCAATTCTTATTGCCAATTCGTATGCATTTGGAGCCACTGATTTCGATACCGAAAAAGCCTTCTTTCATATGAAAAGAGGAGCGACTATTCCGAGGCTGTATTCGCAGGACCGAGAGATTCGCCCTTATTTGAGAGCATATAACGAAAAAGGAATTGCTCCGGCATCAATGCTTTTAGAATATACTTCGGCAGATTATGCAATTGGGCAATTTGCTCTTCAAGCTTTGAAAAACGAGAAAGAAGCATCCTTCTTTACACAACGATCAAACAATTGGAAGAATTTATACAATCCGCAAATCAACTGGCTTTGCTCCCGTCACGAAAACGGAACATGGAAAAGTATTCACCACGATTGGCGGGAAGCAACTTACAAAAACTATTTCTGGATGGTTCCCTACGATCTGGAAACCTTGATCGATACTATTGGCGGGAAAAAGGTGGCAGAAGCACGGCTGGATACTCTTTTTGAACGTCTTGACGCATCGTACGACGAAGACTGGTATGCTGCCGGAAACGAACCAGATTTTCAGGTTCCGTGGATCTACAACTGGACGGACTCGCCCGAGAAAACAAATAAAGTAATTCAGCGAATTTTTAACGAAATGTACAACAGTAGCTCTTCCGGATTACCTGGTAACGACGATTTAGGGACAATGGGAGCCTGGTATGTATTTGCTTCAGTTGGCTTGTATCCGATGATGCCGGGAGTAGGTGGTTTTTCGGTTAATATTCCACGCTTTTCAGAAATATCGGTAGAACTGCCCGAAGGTCAGTTGATTATTTCCGGTGGCTCAAAACAAGCATCTGAAATTCGAGTCCTGAAGATAAATGGAAAAAAACATAATCCGCTTTGGTTGGACTGGAAAGAGCTAGAAAACGGAGCAGAGATTCAAATTAATACACGATAAACAAACTATTCAAAATCAAATAAATGCTGCTCGGCTGTTTGGTGCTGTTGCAGAGATACTTAATTAAACTCAAATTAATATTTTATGAAAAAAGTCAGACCGTATTGTTCTTACGTGAAGTTACAATCAACGTGTTTGTTTGTATTAAAGGCTTTCGGGATTTTGTCCCTTGTCCTTTTAATTCACATTGATGTATTTGCGGGAGGCAACTGGAACAAAAGATCCGGTTATCCCATTCGAAATTTAATTTCGGAAAAAACAGAGAGTCTACAACCCGAAACCGTTAAAGGACGGATTGTAGATCAAAATGGAGACCCTCTTCCGGGGGCAAACGTAATTATTGAAGGTACTTTTGGAGGTGCTATTTCCGACGCTGACGGCTATTTTACCATTGAAGCTGAGGCTGGAGATAAACTCGTTTTTTCATTCATAGGGATGGAAAAACAGGAGGTAAAGTACACCGGACAGCAGAACCTGGAAGTTACATTGCAGGAGAAAATGGATGAGTTAGACGAGGTAACAGTAGTGGCTTTCGGAAAACAAAAGAAAGAGAGTGTAATTTCTTCTATCTCAACCATCTCTCCGAAAGATCTGAAAATTCCCGCCAGTAACCTTACTACTGCTTTTGCGGGACGCATTGCCGGTATGATTTCGTACCAAACAACAGGTGAGCCGGATATGGATAATGCCCAGTTCTTTATCAGGGGAGTAACTACTTTTGGTACAGGTAAAAAAGATCCGCTTATTTTGATTGATGGTGTTGAAATGAGTACAGGAGAACTGTCTCGTTTAACGCCCGATGATATCGGTAGTTTCTCGATTATGAAAGATGCCAACGCTACAGCTCTTTACGGAGCCCGTGGTGCAAATGGAGTAATTTTGGTAACTACCAAAGAAGGGCGCGAAGGAAAGGCTAAGATTTCATTTAGAATGGAAAGAGCCTATTCGCAACCTACGGAAGAGTTGGACTTTGTTAATCCGATAGATTTTATGAAACTCCACAACGAGGCAATTGTAACTCGCGGTGATATAAACTTACCTTATAGCAAGAAGAAGATTGATTATACCGAGAGAGGTATTGATCCCCTGAGGTATCCGCAGGTTGATTGGGATGATATGTTGTTTAAAAGAGGGACATTCAATCAGCGTTATAACCTAAATATTAGTGGTGGAGGAAAAGTGGCCAATTATTACATTGCCGCTAAGTACACAAATGATAAGGGGATATTGAAGAATGACACTCGTCAGAATTACGATAACAATATTAATTCAGATAAATATTCATTACGTTCAAACGTAAATGTATACCTTTCAAAGTCTACAAAAATTACTGTGCGATTAAATGGTGATTTCGACACCTATAAAGGTCCGTTAGTAAGTGGTAGCGATTTGTACAAAAAAGTGCTGAATGCCAGTCCGGTTTATTTTTTACCGTACTACGAACCGGATGAAGCTAATATCTACACCAAGAATATTCTTTTTGGGAATTACGACACCGGAAATTATTTGAATCCATATGCCGAAATGGTTAAAGGGTACAAATCAAAAGACCGCTCAAATATGTATGCTCAGTTTGAGATAAATCAAGATCTTGATTTTTTAACTGAAGGATTGTCGGTTAGAGGTTTATTTAATATAAACAGGTACTCTTTGCTGGAGATACGACGACAATACGATCCGTTTTGGTACAATGTGGCTGAAACACCAGATCCTGATGATTACGTGCTTATTAACCTTAATCCTGATGAAGGAACGGATTATTTGAACTATGAGCCGGGTACACGAGAATTGGTGGGAACTATGTATGTGGAAGCTGCTGTTAATTACAAGAAGGTTTTAAAAGAAAAGAATTCACTTTCAGGGTTAATGGTTTTTACAATGCGTGAAAAGCATGACGGAATATCTGATAACCTTCAACTTTCATTGCCATACCGAAATATGGGGCTTGCCGGACGTTTTACTTATGGTTACGACAATCGCTATTTTTTTGAGGCAAACTTCGGGTACAATGGTTCTGAACGTTTTGACTCAGGTCATCGTTGGGGATTTTTCCCATCTGCCGGTCTAGGATGGATGGTATCAAACGAGAGTTTTATGTTGCCATACAAGGAGACAATCACAAAGCTAAAACTAAAAGCAACATACGGATTGGTGGGTAACGATCAGATTGGTAGCAACAGCGATCGCTTTTTCTACATGTCGGATATTGATATGAACAACGGCGACAGAGGTTATACTGCCGGTTACGATTTTGGTTTCTCGCGTCCGGGAATATCGATTAACCGCTATTCTGATCCGAATATCACCTGGGAAATCAGCCGAAAAACAAACTTGGGTGCCGAGCTAAACCTTTGGAATGAGTTAGAAATTCAGGCAGATTTCTTTCATGAATACCGCAGTAATATTTTGCAACGCCGCACAGATATACCAACAACAATGGGTTTAGAGGTAACACCAAGTGCAAATATTGGCGAAGCTGCCAGCCGCGGCTGCGAGTTTTCGGTTGACTATACCAAATCATTTTCTTCAAAGTTGTGGATGATCCTAAGAGGAAACTTTACTTACGCAACAAGCGAGTACAAGGTGTTTGAGGAACCAGATTATAAAGACACTCCTTGGCGCTCTCACGTTGGTCAAAGTGTATCACAACGATGGGGCTATGTTGCAGAACGCTTGTTTATTGACGATGAAGAAGTGGCAAACGCACCAACGCAATTTGATAATTATATGGCGGGCGATATTAAATACAAGGATATCAACAACGATGGAATAATTGACGAAAAAGACCAGGTGCCAATTGGCTTTCCTACAACTCCTGAAATAAATTATGGATTTGGAGTTTCATTGGGGTATGGCAATTTCGACTTTTCTTGTTTCTTCCAGGGCTCTGCCAGGTCTTCATTTTGGATTGATCCTAATGCAACAGCCCCATTCGTTAAAAACGGTGTGGATGGTTTTACAACAACCCGCGCAATGTTGCAGGTTTATGCCGATAGTTATTGGTCGGAGAACAACAGAGATATTTATGCTTTGTGGCCCCGCTTATCAGAATCAACAATCAATAATAACAACAAAAGGAATACCTGGTTTATGCGCGACGGTGCCTTCTTACGATTGAAAACAGCGGAGGTAGGCTACACACTACCTAAGAATTTTGTCGAGAAATGCAGATTCGGGAATGCCCGTATTTACGTATCGGGTAGTAACCTGGCAGTATTCTCGGCTTTCAAATTATGGGATCCTGAAATGGGTGGAAACGGTTTAGCTTACCCACTTCAGCGTGTTATAAATCTTGGAGCAACTATTGATTTTTAAAAAGTATCAAATGAAGAATTTAAAAAAATATTTTAAAGCAATAGTCTTAATTATCGGAACTAGTATCGCTTTTACTAATTGTTCTGATTTTTTGGATGTAGTTCCTGATGGTACTGCAACAATGGAAACAGTTTTCTCGAATAGAGCAAACTCTGAAAAGTTCTTTTATACTTGTTATAATGGCTTACCTAATTTTGCCGATGCTGGAAATTATCCAGGAAATATTGGAGGAGATGATTATTGGTGGGATGAAGATATAACCCTGTTTAAAAATTCGAATGGCGGGTATATTGCCCGAGGTTTTCAAAACAGTTCTTCGCCTTATCAAAACTATTGGGATGGCGAACGTGGCGGTAAAAACCTTTGGACAAGCATTCGTAATTGTAACATTTTTATCAATAACATCGATAACGTGCCCGATTTACAGGAATGGGAAAGAAACACCTGGAAAGCAGAAGTAAAAGTATTAAAGGCCTATTATCATTTGTTTTTAATGCAACTCTATGGTCCAATTCCAATTGTTGAAGAGAGTCTTGAAGTAAGTGCCGATCCCGATCAGGTAAAAGTATATCGTCAACCGGTTGACAGTGTTGTTAGCTTTATAACCCGAACAATTGATGATGCAATAGAATATTTGCCATTGCAGGTTAATGATTTAAGTCAGGAAGCAGGGCGGATGACAATTCCGATCGCTTTAACCATTAAAGCAAAAGCTTTGGTTTGGGCTGCAAGTCCGCTATTTAACGGATCGTTTAGTTACTATGATGGTTTTGTGGATAGCAGAGGCATTACCTTAATCGGAGGAGATGGCAGTAGTTCCGATATTCAGGCACGATGGGAAAAAGCAGCTGTTGCCATTAAAAATGCAATTGACACCTGCGAACTTGCCGGCCATGATTTATTCCGTTTTGATCCGGGATTTCAAAAAATGTCGGATACCACAGCATTAAAGTATACGCTGAGAGGTGTTGCCAGCGAGCGGGTAAATCTAAATCCTGAAATTATTTGGCCATGTATGAAAAGCAATAACGATTTTCAGAATCGTTGTACTCCAATGTTTTATGATTATGATAATGGAGGAGGTTCACTTGCAGAAATTTGTGCTACAATGAAAATGGCCGAATTATTCTACACAAGTAATGGTTTGCCCATAGAACAAGATCCGAACTGGAATTATAATGACCGTTTTGATACGCGGGAAGATACCGGAAGTTTTCATAAATATTATGTGGAGCAAGAAGGAGTAACCGCTAACCTTAATTATTACCGAGAGCCAAGGTTTTACGCCAATTTAGGTTTCGACAGAGGTATTTATGAACTGATTAATAACGATGAAGAAAATCCTTTTATCATCCACAACAAAAGTGGCGAGGCACATGGTTTTATTTACGAAAAGGCGCATATCTCAACCGGGTATTTTGTTAAAAAACAGGTGAGTTACCGTATTCCAACGCAATCGCCATCTCCAAGTCCTTATCGTTTCTCAATTCCAGTTTATCGTATGGCTGATTTGTATTTGTTGTATGCCGAGGCATTAAACGAATCTCATAGTACGCCAACGGAAGAAGTATATGAAATGGTTGACAGAATCCGCGCGCGTGCAGGATTAAAAGGTGTTCGTGAAACATGGCAAATGGCCGAGGCTGAATTCCGGAATGATCCGAATACAAAAGAAGGAATGCGAAAAATTATAAAACGTGAGCGTCTTATTGAGTTGGCTTTTGAAGGACAACGCACTTTCGATTTACGTCGTTGGACAGATGCTATGGATATAATGAACGAGCCCGTTCGTGGTTGGGACTACCAGGGAACAACTAATGAAGACTATTATCAACGAACTGTCTACCTCACCAGTAGAGGATTCTCTTATCGTAACTACCTCTGGCCGATTAAGAATAGTACGCTTACAGTAAATAGCAATCTTGTTCAAAATCCGGGATGGTAATTCTGTTTATTATTTAAAACAACAAACAAATGAATAAAGCATATTTTAATAATATAAAGAATGTGGGCATCGCAGTTTTCTTGTTGTGCCTCATTGTAATCGGCACTAACTCGTGCGATGAAGCCTCAGTGGGGCAGGTTCCTGTAGATGATATCGCGCCATCCGGTCTTTCGAATGTTGTGATAACCCCACAATACGGAGGTGCCCTTGTTTCCTATGATTTACCTAAAGAAGAAGACATCTCTTACGTTCGTTGCGAATATGTAAATGATGGCAAAGAAAATTCTATTAATTCTTCGGTATACAATTCGAGCCTGAGAATTGAAGGCTTAAGCGATACTACAGAGTTGCAAGTGTCGCTGTATGTGGTTGATCACAGCGAGAACATATCAGAATCTTACGAGGCTAGTTTTATACCACTGCCTTCGCCAATGAAAGCAGTTCTGGAATCGTTTGTAGTAACTCCTACCTATGGTGGAGCCAGAATAACCTGGGAAAACCCGGCAGAAGTTCTTGTGGGAATCTCTTTCCTGGCTGCAAACGACCAAGGCGACCTGGAATTACAGGATATTTATTACACATCAGCTGCGCACGGAACTAAAAGTTTACACGGTTTTACTACCGATAAACGTTTATTCGCTTTAAGCCTGGTCGATAAATATGAGAATAAATCAGATACCGTGAAGGTTGAAATTTCTCCTTTGTTTGAAGCGGAATTCGATAAAGAAATTTTCGCAGATGGCCATCTGAATGGAGACAATGTATCGACAAGGAGTAACCGTCCTGTTTCAAATTTATGGGACGGAACCACCGATGTAATCTGGCATACCGATCCTTCGGCAGGTTATTCGGTTCCTCAGTTTTTTACTGTTGATCTCGGTGTCACAGGGAATATTTCCCGGTTAGTTCTGTGGGAACGCTATGATTATGCCTACAGCCAGCACAACTTAAAAATATTTGATATATACGGAACAGATGAGTTAACACATGAGATAGGTGATGAATATTATGCAGATATAGATCAGTGGAAACAAGATTGGAAACTGTTATCAGAATGTGAAGTAGTAAAACCTTCCGGAAGTAGGGTTGGTACAAACACTGAGGAAGACTTGGCTGCTTCCAGAGCTGGTTTCAACTTCGATTTTAACGAGGATGCTACAAATATTCGCTATCTGAGGTTCGTCGTTAAAGAAACATGGGCCAAAACAACATCAATGCACGCTGCCGAAATTTCTGTTTTCGGCGATGCAAGAGGCACTGCTATTGAATAGTCACAATCTAAAAGTTATAAAATGAAAAATATAAAATTGAAATATTTATATAGAAATAAAGGATATTCTCTGACAGCAGTTATAATTATTTTGTCCTTGTTTATTTTTTCTTGCGAGGACCAGAATTATTTGCACGAAAAATACCTGGAAGAAGGCGAAACGATATACATAGGTAAAGTGGATTCAATGATCGCTTTTCCGGGTAATTATCGAATTAAGTTCAAATGGCTTGTAAGTAAAGATCCCCGGACAACTACAACAGTAATTTACTGGGGAGATCGCGAAAAAAGCGTAGAAGTGCCTTTGAATCCGGTAGCTGATTCTACTGGTCGTCTCTGGGAAGAAACAATAATCGGGAACATGCAAGAAAACGATTATGTATTTGAGTTTGAGATGCAGGATGAGCAAGGCAATATTTCAATGTCGAGAGAGATTACCGCTTCTGTTTTAGGAGACCTCTATACTGAAAACATTCGTAAAAGAGGCGTTGCAGAGATTTCAAAACTCGAAACTTCTGATATGGAAATTCAATGGAATAAAGTAAACAATAAAGAATTGATTTATTCTGTTGTGGAGTATGAGCAAGACGGGAATATCGTTAAACAACAGATTCCAAACGATGATAACACATCGTATATAAGTGGATTATCAACCGGCGATACAATTAACATCTATTCTTGTTACTTGCCTGAAAATGGACTCGACACATTTGCAACCGCAAAAGTTAGCTATGTTATGCCTAAGTTTCAGCGCGAAATTGATAAGGCGAATTTTACTACAAGTGATAAACCGGGTGATAATACATCTGTAAATAACGGAAGACCTCTCTCTGCCATTTTCGATGGAGGGCTTCGCAATAACGGAGCAGATGGAACCATCTTGCATACCGTTGATTATACCAATGCATCTGGAGACGGAATTGAGTTTAGGTTCCCAAATAAGTTTACAATTGATATGGGAAAATTGGCCACATTGTACCAGTTTAAAATTTGGCCACGAACTGATAATAGTCCTTTTACGGGACATAGTCCACGTTTTATTGAGGTGTGGGGAGTTGATGAATTAAAATCTCATGATGATTTTACATCAGAAACCGAATATAATACATATTATACCACAACTTATGTTGAGCAAAAAGATCCGCTTAATTATCTCAGTAAAGACGATGAAGTTTACTCTGATATCGTAAATAACACCAACAGCAAAGCCGAAAACTTTGTTGAAGCAGCACCGGAAGCAGGTATTTACAATTGGCAGGAAGACTGGCATAAACTTGGCGACTTTGAGATTATAAAACCATCCGGATTCAAATATGGAACCAAAAGCTCGGCAGACGAGGATGCCTGGAACGAAGGGTTTACCTTCGATCTAAATGAAGTGGGAGAAAAAGTACGTTACATTCGTATTCTGGTAAAATTCCCGAACTGGCAAAATACAAACTGTATAAATATTGGAGAAATCTCTCTGTATGGAGACGATTTGTAGTACGGTCGGATAGAGCATCAACAAAAAAATAGATCTATTATTTTTTATAAGAAACAGAGAAAAGGTAGCCGGTTAAATGATCAGGAGGTTTAAACCTCCTGGTCTAACCGGATATCTCCTTTACTCTCTTCTTAGGGTTTGTGCTTCCCGTTTTTACAAACATCATGATAATAAATAAAAATAAATGGCAACAGCCGTACTGGGTGGAGCATGGAGTTTATATAAACTATTTAAATTTTAAATAATGAATCACATTAAACGTATTAAAGTATTGCGAAAGACATCAATGTTTTTCCTATTAATCTTTTTTTTCTCGTTTTCTATGCTGGAAAATGTTAATGCTCAGGATGTGACAAATATTCTGACAGTAACAGGCGAGGTTACTGAAACAGCCGGACAAACACTTCCGGGGGTTACAATTTTGGTAAAAGGAACAATAGTGGGAACTACAACCAATGTTGATGGTAAGTACACTATAGCAGAAGTGCCGGAGAATGCAATTTTGGTTTTTTCTTTTGTAGGAATGAAAAGCCAGGAAGTAGTAGTTGCAGGAAAAACAACTATTAATGTGCAGCTGGAAAATGAAACCATTGGACTGGAGGAAGTTGTTGCCATTGGTTACGGTACGCAAAAGAAAAAGGACTTAACAGGCTCTATCGTGCGTATGGAAATGGACGGAAAGGAGCAGGCAGCAAACACTAGTTTGGTTCAGGCTTTACAGGGGTATTCTCCCGGATTAAATGCATCTGGCGGTTCAAGCGCCGGAGACGGTGGTTCTTTTTCAATAAGAGGTAGAACCTCATTGTCGGCTAGTGATCAGCCACTTATTGTGTTAGATGGGATTATTTACAACGGGAGTATTAACGATTTAAATGTTAATGATATTCAGTCTGTCGACATTCTGAAAGATGCCAGTGCAGCTGCAGTTTACGGTTCAAGGTCGGCGAATGGTGTTCTTGTTGTAACTTCAAAAAAAGGAAGTTCAGGAAAACCAAAATTTACGTTCAATGCCTACTATGGAGTTCAGGGATTATCAAACACTGATCGTACGAATGTTATGGATGCAGAGCAATATGCAGTTCGTTTGGTGGATTACTACTACCAGCAGGATTTGTACGATTGGTATAAAGAAGGGCCAACCAGTGCCGACGGACGTCCGGTTAGACCTGATGTTACAAATCGTGATTTGGTTGCAACTTACCTGAGAACTGAAGAAGAACAGCTTAACTACTTAGCCGGAAATGAGGTAGATTGGGTTGACGAAGTTTTCCAAACTGCACCGATTCAGTCGTACAGTTTAAGTGTATCAGGAAAAACGGATCGCACCAATTATTACTTGTCAACCTCTTATTTAGATCAAGAAGGAATTTTACTGAACGACAATTACGAACGTTTAAGTTTTAGCGGTCGTTTCGAAAGCGAAATTACAGACTGGTTAACTGTGAGTTTTAACCCTACTTTTTCGCACCGAGACTATTCAGGCGTTAGTGCATCGGCAGGTTATGCTTTGCAGGCAAGCCCGCTGGGAAATAAGTACGATGAAAATGGAGACTATCCGGTATATATCGCCGGAGAATCATACAATTACCATCCGCTCGGAAACTTGTTGGCAGACGATAGTTCGCCGCGAGATTATTTTAGCCTGGTTTTAAAAGGAGTAATAGAAGTTCCTTGGGTGAAAGGATTAAAATATGAGGCGAATTATTCAAAAACCTATGACTTTGATAAAACTTCGCGTTATTACCCAACTAATATGGCTAACGGATCAAAAACCGATGGCTCTGGCTATGTTGACAATTCGAACCAAAGAACATGGTTGTTAAACAGTTTGTTTACCTATAACAGAACTTTTGCTGAGAAACATAATATAAATGCAAACTTTTTATACAGTCGCGAAAATGTTTCGGGTGATGGCTCGTATTTGTATGCGTATGGTTTTGCCAACGAAATTTTGGGATATAATGCCTTGGAACTTGGCGAAAACCAGGAGGTTTCTACTTCTGCTTACGAAGAGAATACGCTCTCGTATATGGGGCGTATAAACTATAGTTTTGATAGCCGTTATTTAATTACGGCAACAATCAGAAGAGATGGTTTCTCCGGTTTTGGAGGTAATAAGAAATTTGGAAACTTCCCGTCGGTCTCAGTCGGATGGGTTATTTCAGAAGAGTCGTTTGTGGATGACGTGGACTGGATGGATTTTCTTAAGCTCCGTTTGTCATATGGTGTAAACGGAAACCAGGGTATTGGCCGGTATGCCAGCCAATCGAAAATGGGAAGTACTGCAACTGCATTTGATGGCGCTACAGCAGTTGGTCTCTATGCATCTTCGCTTGGAAATGCTGATTTAGGTTGGGAAAAAACAGCCTCTTTTAACATGGGAGTTGATTTCAATTTCTTCGACAACAGAATTTCTGGAAGTGTTGATGCTTATCAAGCCAAAACAACTGATGTATTAGTGCAGAGATCTATTCCGAGAACCACCGGTAACTCTAGTGTTTGGACCAATATTGGCGGAATCGAGAACAATGGTATCGAAGTGAGTCTGGTTACTGAAAACATAAAAACCCGTGATTTTAATTGGAAAACTGCTTTTGCATTCTCCCTGGTTCGAAATAAAATTACCAAACTCTATGACGAGGTAACCGAAGACTTGGGAAACAGTTGGTTTATAGGAGAACCTATCAGTACAATTTACGGCTATGTAAACGATGGTGTATGGCAGGAAGAAGATTTGTTTAGCGGGACTATTATGGAAGGCTATTACCCGGGACAATTTAAAGTTCGCGATTTAAGTGATGATGGAGAAATTACTGCCGAGAAAGACCGAAAAATACTTGGCACAACTGATCCGAACTATCGCATTAGTATGAACAACATTTTGACCTATAAAAATTTCACATTTAGCTTCTTCTTAAACTCGATAAGGGGAGGTAACAACTATTATCTGGGAGGTAATTCCGGAGCTGTTGTTGCAGGAGGGACTGATTCTGCCTACCGTTTAAACCGAACAGCTATTCGCGATTACTGGAGACCGGATAATGCAGTTAATGATGCTCCTGGTATTTATTATAATCCGAAAAGAAATCCTGGCGTATATCAAAGCAAAAGTTTTGTGCGCCTGCAAGATGTGTCTTTAGGATATACATTCCATAATAGCTTGCTTTCAGATTTAAAAATTAGCACCCTGAAGGTTTATGTAAGTGGGAAAAACCTTTATACCTGGACAGACTGGTCGGGCTGGGATCCTGAAACTGGAAGCCCAATGATGAGAAGTGTTATTGGTGGTGTAAATATTAGTTTTTAATCAAAATACTTATTGTAATAATCAAACAATCAGTTATTAATATTTTAAAAACAATAAAATGAAAAAGAAGAATTCAATACAAAGATATATTAGTGGTAGTATCGTTTTGGTACTTTTACTATTGGGAATTTACTCATGTAACGAAGACGTACTTGATGAAACTCCACTTGATTTTATTTCAACAACCAATGCTTTTAATTCGCCTGGCGATATTGAAATGGGAGTTGTGGGACTGTATAGTTTTGGACGCGATTGGTACTCGGCAGTAAACGAAAAGTATATGTTTGTTTTTACTGCACTGGGAACGGATCTGGCATATTTTGGAGAAGACCCGGCCGGAGGTTATATGAGTAACTGGGATACCGATATTACACCAACCAGCGATTTACCAAAAAGGTTTTGGACCAAAGCTTTTGATTTGGTATATCAATCAAATACAGTAATTGCAGGTATCGAGAATCTGGAGTGGAATAATGAAGATAAAAAGAACATGTATTTGGCTGAAGCCCGTTTTTTCCGTGCTTTCAGTTATCGCATTCTTGTTACATTATATGGAGATGTGCCATTGGTAACAGAACCGATTGCAACTCCTAAAACCGATTTTGTAAGAGCACCAAAAGCTGACATCTACAAATTAATGGAAGAAGATTTTGCTTTTGCTGCTGAGAAACTACCGCTAAATGGTCAAGAAGCTACTGCCGGACGCTTGACACAAGGAGCTGCCTGGCATATGTTAAGCGAAACTTATCTGGCGCAAAACAAATATCAGTTAGCTGTTGATGCTGCAACACATGTAATCAACGATTACGATTACGATTTAATGCGGGAACGTTTTGGCTCACAACCTAATTTATTTGGTTCCGAAAATGTTTATTACGACCTGTTTACAAAAGAAAATCATAACCTGGGAAGCAATAAAGAAGCAATCTGGGTTGTTCAAAACGATCCTGATGTAACAGGCGGTGGCTTTTATGCCGGCGAAAGAGGGTATGGTTGTGCTTATTACCGAATGGGCAACACTCCGGATGGATACAAAGCCTTTTTGGGCGATATTTACAATGGTTCTTATACCGGATACAGCGATACTCTAGGACGTCCGGTAGGATGGTCAAGGCCTTCAAATTACACAGCTTATAGTATTTGGGAAAGCGATTGGAATAATGATTATAGAAATGCAGAGGCTTGTATTAAAAGACATTTTTATTTCGATAATCCAAACTCAGCATATGATGGAATGGAAATTGACTGGAGCTTATACGAGTCTCGTTCAAGTGCGTTTAAAGATACCAATCAATACATCTTTCCATTTTTTATGAAAGCAGCATCTCCTAATGATCATTACACCGATTTATCAAGAGCTGGAGGAGGTGTAAACCATAAAGATGTTTACGCAATTCGTTTGGCTGAAACTTATTTGTTAAGAGCAGAAGCCTATCTTGGATTATCAGAAAGTGGTTTATCAGCTGATGATATTAATGAAATAAGAGAAAGATCGAATGCTACACCAGTAGAAGCCAATGATGTTACCATCGATTATATTCTTGATGAAAGAGCACGCGAATTATATACCGAAGAATGGCGTATGTTAACACTTATGCGTTTAGGTAAATTGGTTGAACGTGTTCGTACCTATAATAACAATCCTGGAAATCCCGGATTGAGCATTCAGGATTATCAAAATTTGTGGCCTATTCCACAAACAGAGATCGATTTGAATACAGGAGCCGTTCTGGAACAAAATCCGGGATACGAATAACGAATAGTTCTAGTTTAGTTTTAGCCTCAACCAACAAGGCAAGGTCAGTATGTTGGCCAAACGGACTTCCCCGAAGCTTTTGCTGGGGAAGTCCTGTTTTTCTTTAAAGGCGATTGAAAACAATTAAGAAATAATATTTATAACGTTTAAGACGGATATTTAATGAGTAATATAAAGGTTAAAGAGTTTGCATTATTATCATTAGTACTAGTAATGTTTTGCATGTGTTCGGAACCGGGAACGACGAAGGATAATTTAGCCAAACACGTTGATCCAATTATCGGATCAGGAGGCCATGGGCATGTTTTTGTGGGAGCGAGTGTGCCTTTTGGTGGCGTTCAGTTAGGGCCAAGCAATATTTTTAAAGGTTGGGATTGGTGCTCAGGCTACCATTATTCCGACAGTATCGTAATTGGTTTTTCACATACGCACTTAAGCGGAACCGGCGGTTCTGATTTAGGTGATGTTCTGTTGATGCCCGTACACGGAAACGTGAGTTTAAATCGGGGAAAACAGGACGATATAAGCGATGCCTACGCTTCTTATTTTACCCATGATAATGAGGTGGTAAAACCGGGATACTATTCGCTGCTGCTGGATAAATACAACATCAATGTGGAGCTAACCGCTACCGAAAGAGTAGGCGTTCATAAATATACTTTCCCATCCGAAAATGATAATCATGTTGTTATCGATTTAAAAGAAGGAAACGGCGATAAATCAACCGATACCTATCTGAAACAAGTAGATTCACATACTATCGAAGGTTATCGTTTTTCAAAAGGCTGGGCCAAAGACCAGCGCCTTTGGTTTACACTGAAAAGCAATCAGGAAATTGAGAAGCTGGAGGTGTATGACGATACTACTCCGGCCGGCGAGTATGTTATAAAAGCAAAGGGTGCAAAAGGTGTAATTTCTTTTGCGGGTAATCCAAAAGAAGTGATTTTTAAAGTAGGTATTTCTCCGATAAGTTCGGAAAACGCTTTGGCCAATATAACAGCAGAAGCACCAGATTGGAATTTCCACAAAATAGCTAAACAGGCAGAGGAGAAATGGAATCACGAACTATCGAAAGTTGAAATCGAAACTGCAGATCCGGTAATAAAAGAAATTTTTTATACAGCGATGTTTCACTCGTTTATTGCCCCTGTTTTATTTAACGATGCCGATGGTAGTTATCGGGGTACCGATAAAGAAGTTTACAGCAATCCGGGATTTCAAAACTATTCGGTGTTTTCGTTGTGGGACACTTACCGCACACAGCATGAGCTGTTGACAATTGTTCAGCCGGAAAGGGTAAACGATTTTATAAATTCCATGTTGGCCATTTACCAGCAACAAGGCAAATTGCCGCAATGGCACCTTATGGGAAATGAAACCAATGCAATGTTGGGTTATAGTGCAGCCCCCGTTGTTGTTGATGCCTGGCAAAAAGGATTCGATGGGTTTGATGAAGAATTGGCTTTTGAAGCTTTAAAAGCATCAGGAACTTTTCAATCGCAACGCGGTATTGCACCGCTTATGAAATACGGCTTTATCCCAAGAGAGAAGGCTCGTGAAGCAACTTCTGTAGCGTTGGAAAATGCGATAGACGACCGAAGTGTAGCTCAAATGGCAAAAGGGCTTGGAAAAGAAGAAGACTTCGAATACTTTTTTGAAAGATCAGAATCTTATAAAAGTTACTTTAATAAAAGTACCGGTTTTGTTCATCCCCGCTTTGCTGATGGTTCGTGGGCATCTCCGTACGATCCAATGGAATCAATTCATATGACTGGCGATTTTTCGGAAGGAAATGGCTGGCAATACACTTTCCTGGTTCCGCAAGATCCGGAAGGACTGATCGAATTGTTTGGCGGCGACAATAAATTCATTGATAAACTTGATTCTTTATTTACAATTACCGGAGACATGGGAGAACATGCTTCTATTGATATTACAGGCTTAATTGGCATGTATGCGCAGGGAAATGAACCTTGCCACCACATGGCTTATCTTTATGCTTTCGCCGGACAACAATGGAAGACAGCAGAGAAAATCCGTTACATTCTTGATGAGTTTTACACCAATGAACCTGATGGATTAATAGGTAATGAAGACTGTGGGCAAATGTCTGCATGGTACGTAATGTCATCGCTCGGCTTTTATCCGGTCAATCCTTCAAATGGTGTGTATGTTTTTGGTAGTCCATTGTTCGACGAGGCCAAGATAAATCTTCCCGAAGAGAAAACTTTCACAATTCAGGCGGAAAACAACAGCAAAGAAAATATTTATATCCAGTCGGTTGAGCTAAATGGGCAACCTTATTCTAAAAGCTATATTACGCATCAGGACGTTATGACTGGCGGAGTTTTAAAATTCATTATGGGGAATAAACCTAATTACAAGTTCGGTTCATTATCCGCAGATAGGCCTAAGTCGACTTTGTAACGAAGTTTATATCGATCTTTTGTTACGCAATTTATAGATTCGCAGATTTATTGATTAACATAGAAATAATGAAAAGATTATTGTATTTTATTACGTTATCACTGTTTCTGGTAACAACGGTTCAGGCTCAGGATTGGCCTAATATTGGTCGTTTTAAAGAAGCAAACGAAAAGCTAATAAACGAGGGACACGACCGCAGTCGGGTTGTTTTTATTGGGAACTCTATAACAGAGGGCTGGGGAAAAGCAGATCCTGATTTTTTCTCCGGACACTTCATAAATCGAGGCATTAGTGGTCAGGTAACTCCTCAAATGCTGATTCGGTTTCGATCGGATGTGGTTGATCTCAATCCTGCTGTAGTAGTCATTCTTGCCGGAACAAATGATATTGCCGGAAACAAGGGCCCATCAACACTTAATATGATATTGGACAACATCAAATCGATGACAGAAATTGCACAGCATAATAGCATTAAAGTTTTGCTTTGTTCTGTTTTGCCTGCATATGACTATCCGTGGAGACCGGGTAAAGAGCCAAACCTAAAAATCCCGGCATTAAACAAAATGATAAGGGAATACGCAAAAGAGGCAAATGTTGGCTATGTCGATTGTTTTACTCCAATGGCGAATAACAAAAATGGAATGAAGAAAGAACTTACAGACGATGGAGTGCACCCTACTTCTGCCGGTTATAACGTGATGAAACCGATTATTGAGCAAGCAATAAAAGAAGTATTATAAAAATGAGCTGGAATAAAAGTTCAGTGAAATTATTAAAAGTAAATTTTAAAATAGATGAAAAAGTTAGTATTTTTTTTGATCATAATAGCGTTTGCAAGTAGTGTTGTAAATGCTGAAAAACGTCCGGAGCCACAGCCGGCACCCGAGAAAAAAGAATTGTTTGATATCGCAATGGCTGGTTACACGTTTGCTAAATTCGATATTGATAAAACTATTGAAACGATGAAGCGCACAGATGTACGCAACTTGTGTATTAAAGATTTTCATCTGCCGCTTAAAAGTTCTCAGGATGAAATAGATACTTTTCTGAAAAAACTGGAGGATAATGAAATTAAAGGCTATGCAGTTGGTCCGATTTATATGAAATCTGAGGCTGAAATTGACCAGGCTTTTAAGTATGCAAAAAAAGTAGGAGTGAAGCTTATTGTTGCTGTTCCTGAGTATGATTTGTTGCCTTACGTTGATAAGAAGGTGAAAGAGTATGGTTTCAATATTGCGATTCATTTGCACGGGCCGGATATTAATAAATATCCTGATGCAAGAGATGTGTGGGATCATGTAAAAGATTTGGATCCAAGAATTGGAATGTGTCTGGATATTGGTCACGACACACGTAACGGGAACGATGTTGTTGAGGACATTAAAAAGTACCATACACGAATTTTTGATGTACACTTAAAAGATGTAACAGGCAACACCGGCAAAGGCTATTCAGTTGAAGTTGGCCGTGGAATTATTGATATCCCGGGTGTGGTTAAAATGCTCAGGAAAGTAAAATATAGCGGAATGATAAGTTTGGAGCACGAACGCAACATGGACAACCCTTTTTTGGGAATTGCTGAGTCAATAGGTTATATTCGGGGCGCAATTGCCGCTACTCAGAAATAGAGTTTGGGCTATCTTTACGAATTTAAATTGAAACCAATGATACCTATTTTAAAAAAAGCAATGCTTATAAGCATTGCAATTCTTTCATATTCGTTTGCCCGAAGTGAAGGAATGAACAATGAAAGAGTAAAACAGCCAGTAGATTTTGTAAACCCGTACATGGGAAACATCAGCCACTTGTTGGTGCCAACATTCCCAACAATTCACTTACCCAACAGTATGTTACGTGTTTATCCAGAGCGTGGCGACTATACCAGTGTGCAATTACATGCTTTGCCCCTGGTAGTAACCAGTCATCGCGGAAGTTCTGCCTTTCGTTTAAGCCCGTTTCAGGGAGCCGAAAATCAGTTACGCCCGGTTGTAAATTACAGTTACGACCAGGAAAAACTTACACCTTATTCGTATTCTGTTTATCTGGATGAGCAACAAATTCAGGTTGATTATGGGGTATCGCATCAGTCGGCCGCTTACGAAATCGAGTTTGAAAAAGACGCACCTTCTCATTTGATTTTAAGTTCGGGGAATGGTGCATTAAATTGGGACGGTAAAGCATTAAGCGGTTACCAATGGATTGCTAATCATACAAAGGTTTTTATCTACCTGATGCCCGATGAGCAGCCTGCCGGCGTTTCGAAGTTGGAAGATGGTAAATTGGCTGAATCGACAACTATGGAAGGCCGAAATGCCTGCCTTGTTTTAAACTATCCAAAGGAAACAAAAAAGCTTACTATTCATTACGGAATTTCATTTATCGATGAAAATCAGGCCAAAGCCAATATGGAGCGTGAAGTGGTTGGAAAATCGGTTGTTGAACTCCAAAAGGAAGGCCGGGAAATTTGGAACAATGAACTTAGCAAAATAAGCATTAAGGGCGGTACTACCGACGAGAGAACTGTGTTTTACACTTCGCTGTATCGTTGCTACGAGCGTCCGGTTTGCATATCGGAAGACGGACGCTACTACAGTGCCTTTGATAAGAGCGTTCATAACGATAATGGTCGTCCGTTTTACACCGACGACTGGATTTGGGATTCGTATCGCGCGCATCATCCATTACGGGTTTTGGTTGATAAAAAGAAGGAGGAAGATATTCTGAATTCTTTTGTAAGAATGTCGGAACAGATGGATAACTTTTGGTGGCCAACCTTCCCTGAAATTACAGGCGACAGCCGCCGCATGAATTCCAATCACGGAGTTGCTACGGTTATTGATGGTTACCGGAAAGGAGTGAGAAATTTTGATCTGGAAAAAGCTTACGAGGCGTGTAAAGGGGCTATTACCGAAAAAACGCTGGCGCCGTGGTCGGGGAAACCTGCCGGCGAACTTGACGAATTTTACAAAGAACATGGCTATATCCCGGCTTTATATCCCGGCGAAAAAGAAACAATTCCGGAGGTTAGCTCGGGAGAAAAACGTCAGCCGGTTGCTGTAACTTTAGGCACTTCGTACGACGAATGGTGTTTATCGCAAATTGCCGAAGAATTAGGAAAGAAGGAGGATGCTGCTTTCTTTAAAAAAGCTTCATACAATTACCGCAACCTGTTTAACGAGAAAACCCGTTTTTTTCATCCAAAAGATAAAGATGGAAAATTCATAGAGCCTTTTGATTACAAATTCTCGGGCGGAATGGGAGCAAGAGACTATTACGGCGAAAATAATGGCTGGACTTACCGTTGGGATGTTCAGCATAATATCCCGGATTTGATTGCTTGGATGGGTGGAGAAGCACAATTTGTGAAAGAGCTTGATCGTACATTTACCGAATCACTCGGGCGTAGTAAGTATGGTTTTTATGCGCAGTTACCCGATCAAACTGGAAATGTGGGACAGTTTACCATGGCTAACGAACCCTCGTTGCATATTCCGTATTTATACAACTATGCCGGGCAGCCCTGGAAAACGCAGAAAGTTATACGGAAACTGATTAAAGAGTGGTTTAGAAACGATTTAATGGGAGTTCCCGGAGATGAGGATGGCGGAGGAATGTCGGCTTTTGTTGTTTTTTCTGCCATGGGATTTTACCCTGTAACACCTGGAATTCCAGGGTATTCGATTGGAAGCCCCATGTTTAAACGTGTTTTACTTCGTTTAGAAAATGGAAAAACCTTTGAAATAGAAGCAAAGAATGCTTCTGATGAAAATAAGTACATCCAGTCGGCAACATTAAACGGTAAAAAATTAAGTACGCCATGGCTGTTACACCAGGCCATTGAAAACGGTGGAAAACTGGTTGTAGAAATGGGGCCAAAAGCCAACAGATCGTGGGGAGTTGAATAAATAATTTTAGATTTTTAATAAACATTGAATATGAGGCGGATTGCGTTGTTGCAAATGATTATTATCGGTATTTTGTTCGTTTCTTCTTGTTCTTCAGAAGTGAGTAGACCGAGTATTCCGAAAACAGATAACAGTGAATTAATCAATTCAGTAAATGTATTTCTCGGAACATCCGGCGATCATGGGCAAATGTCGCCATCTGCCTCATATCCCTTTAGTATGCTGAGTATTGGCCCGGTAACTTCGCCACATACGCATACTGGTTACGAGTTTTACGCCAACAAGTACGAAGGTTTTGTACATACGCATCTCGAAGGTGTTGGGTGTACGGGGTCCGGTGGAAATATTCTGATAAAACCAATTTTAAACGGAAATATTAATACCGAACTCATTAAAGAAAAACAAAATGGAAAGCCGGGGTATTACGAGGTTTTATTCGAAAACGGGATAAAGTCGGAAATGGCTGTAGGGCATAATTTTGGCCTTCATAAGTATCACTTTCAGCAAAATAGCAACGGATTGTTTATTGATCTTTCTTATGCATTGTCAGGCCGATTTGTAAACGAGCAACATAAGGTTACGGAAAGCTCCATTAGTGGCTGGATTGATACTAAGACAACTTGCAGCCGCGGAATATACCGGATTTACTTTTGTCTGGAAGTGCCGGGATGTCAATCGATTATTGAAGCAGGCGAACATAAATTTCTGATTGAAGTGAATAATACTGCGGATCTTCAGGTTTATGTCGGCTTTTCATCTGTAAATACCGATTATGCCAAACAACGAATTCAAAAGAAAAGTTTTCAGCAAGTTCGTTTGAGTGCGGAGGCACAATGGAACAGGCTTTTAAACCACATTGAAGTAACCGGAGAAGACGATAGAGTAGACTTATTTTATTCGTTGTTGTACCGGGGCCTGCAAGCTCCTTACCTGATTTCGGAAGACGATGGAACTTACCGAGCCATTGATGGTTCGGTTCAACATACCGCTGATGCCATTTACAATGGTTGGGCCATATGGGATAATTACCGCGAACAGCTTCCGATGCTTTCATTGTTTTATCCCGAAAAATATGAAGATATAGTAAAATCTATCACAAATCTATATCCATACGGAAAAGATAATTGGGCAACAAAACACGAGCCATCTCCAACAGTTCGTACCGAGCATGCAATGGTTGTTTTGTTAGATGCCTGGGAAAAAGGTTATGATGTTCCTTTAAATGAGATTAAAGAATTTTTGCTTGAAGAAGCGGAGCATCTGGATTATGGTTCGCCAGACAAAGCACTTGAATCGAGTTATGATTGCTGGGCACTTTCCCGAATTTTAAAAATTACCGGAGACGATGCTCTCAGCGAAGAATACCGGCAAAAGGCCATGGAATATGAAAAGTATTGGTTGAAAGATTTTGCAGATTTGACCAAAAACGATATTGACAGAATGCAGGCCCGAGGATTGTATCAGGGAACGATTTGGCAATATCGCTGGTTTGTTCCTTTTGATGTTGAAGGGCTAAAAGAGTTGGCCGGTGGCGAAGATGTTTTTTTAGCGCAGCTCGATCAGTTTTTTGATGAGAACAATTACAATCATGCCAATCAGCCCGATCTTCAGGTTCCGGGATTATACAACGCAACAAACCAACCCTGGAAATCACAAAAATTATTTAGAGAATTATTGCTTGATACCGTTGTTCAGTGCTACTTTAATAACAACAGTAAAGGAATTGACCCGTATGTAGGGCGCATTTACAAAAACCAACCTCGTGCCTATATACGCACCATGGACGATGATGCGGGTACGATGTCATCGTGGTTTGTTTTGCGGAGCGTCGGGTTATCGGCCGCCAATGTTGGTGAGCCGGTGTATTACCTTACAGCACCTATTTTCAAGTCGGTTAAATTAAATTGGGGAAATGGTAAAACTTTTACGATCAGAGTTGAGAATTACTATAAGGATCATTTCTATATAAAAAGTGTTGAATTGAATGGCGAAGTGCTAAGCCGTAACTGGTTAACCCATCATGAGATCGTGGCGGGAGGTGAGCTGGTTATTCATACTTCGGATGTACCAAATAAAAAATGGGGGATTGAAAAACGGCAGTTTTAAATAGAATTAGTTATCGGAACTATTCAGATACAGAAAAAAGAATTAAAATGACTAATAGAAGAAAATTTATTAAACAATCGGCTATCGCCACAGCAGCAGTTGGTGTTGCTCCGGGACTTTTAAATGCCTGTGCATCGCCTGCCGAGCAGGTAAATGTGGCGCTTATCGGTTGTCGTTCCATGGGATTTAGCAACCTCCGAAGTTTTTTGCGCGAGGAAAATAATGTGGCTTGTGTGGCACTTTGCGATGTTGACAGTAATGTACTGGAGAAAAGAGCTGCCGAAGTTGAAAAGATGACGGGTAAGCGACCGCATACTTACGCCGATTTCAGAGATGTATTGGATAACAAAGAAGTACATGCGGTAATTATCGGTACTCCCGACCACTGGCATGCCATAATGATGATGATGGCTCTGGATGCAGGAAAACACGTATACGTGGAAAAACCGATGGGGCACAGTATTGAAGAATGTAACGCAATGGTGGCTGCCCAGGCCAAACATCCCGAATTATATTGCCAGGTAGGTATGTGGCAACGCAGCTCAAAACATTGGTTTGAGGCTTCGGAGATTGTGAAATCAGGATTACTTGGCGATGTTCATTTGGTAAAAGCTTGGATTTACAAAGGTTACGATACGGCGTATCCGGTAATGGAAGATTCCATTGCGCCGGATTATGTCGATTATGATATGTGGCTGGGACCGGCGCCCAAACGTCCGTTTAATATGAATCGTTTTCATTATAATTTCCGCTGGTGGTGGGATTATGCCGGTGGAGCAATGACCGATTGGGGCGTTCACCTCCTTGATTTTGCTTTGTACGCTATGGATGCCGATATGCCTGAGTCCATTTCTCCGGGCGGCGGTATTTTTTACCACAAGCCGGGAGCCATTGAAACCCCCGATATTCAGCAAGCCATTTATCAATATCCAAAACATACTATGATTTGGGAATGTGGTTTAAATCCGGGAATCGGACCGTACCAAAAAGCGCATGGTATTGCTTTTGTCGGGCAAAAAGGAACTTTGGTGGTTACGCGAAGTGGTTACGAAATTTTACCCGATCACAGCAGTGAGTTGAAAGGGCCGTTTTTTGAAGCTAAAGCCCGGAAAGAATATGGCGATGGTTTGGATGAGCACGTGCAAAACCTGCTTTCGTGTATACGAAAAGGCGGCACTTTAAATGCACCTGTTGAAGTAGGCGCAAAAACAGCTATTGTTTCAGAGATGGGAAATATGGCTTATCGTGTTGGCCAGCGTATTTACTGGAATAATGGGGCGCAGTCGTTTAACGAGGCAGCAGCCAACGATTTGATGAAACTGAATTACAATAAAGACTGGCAATTGCCAAAGGTTTAAAATAGTGTTCATTCGGTTGACAGAAGTTAATAGCTTGATTGACTAAAAATACCGAGGATTTTAATGTTTGCATAGATGAAGAGGCCGCTCTTCTTACAAAAGGGAATAACTGAAAAGTTGTTCCCTTTTTTATGCCTTTTCGGAAACATTTTAATAAAAGGGTGTTTTCTTTTTTAATTTATTTCCTGCGATAAACATCTTTATAAATTTCCTTTGCCTTTTCTATGTACTGCTGTTCAAGTCTTTCGTTTCCACGCTCACGAAACTCTTTATCTAAGCTTAATATTTGTTGCAAGAAGCTACGATCTTGTCTTGATAGAGGGAATTCAAACTTATAGACTGGAAGGGAGGGCTGAGTTACGGTTACATTTTTAGTAGCTTGTTTTAATTCATTAATTTCAGAATTCTTCTTGTTTAATGTTATTTGCATTCTGTTATTTTCCTGTTCGAGTTTTGCTATTTGCTGTTGCATTTCATTAACGGCCGGACTGCCTTCATTGGCAATAACTGATTGCAATTGTGTGACTTGTCGTTCAAGGAGGTTGCGTTCGTTAATTATCACTTCATTATTTTCTTCAAGTTGTTGAATTTCAGATTGTAATTGTGCCACTAGTACTTGATATTCTTCCGGCTCTTCTCGTGGCTCCATTTGCATCTCATCTGGTTCTGAACCAAAATCCCGGTCAGCAACAAAACCTTGTTCAAAACTGCTTGTTTTATAAACGTAGGTTGCTGTTAATCCAACAACCCCAACAATTGTTAAAACCGCACTTATTCTTCTAAATTCTTTTGAAAGTACCATAAGGATAAGGACAAAAACAGCTACTGATCCTGTGGCAAATATGGCTATGTTTTCACTCTTAAAGTTTAAACTGGTATTATCTGTTGCCTTATCGAACAATACCCATGTAATTACGAGCGCAATTGACACAAGTATTACCAAAACGATAGCTGAACGGATAGATTTGGGGAGTTTTTCCCAGGCACTTTTACGGGGCATGACTTTTTGATTTAATGGTTCTGCAACGTCACTTAATGTTATTCAAGTTACTGCAAAAACGAATAAAATACAAGAAAGATAAATATGTGTCATGCGATTCTAAATTCTTTCTCGGTGCAATTTACCGTTAAAAAATGATACAGGGTAGAAGTCAGCACTAACATTACAAATTCATGCTAATTAAAAAAGTTGCGGCGAACGCAATAATCGCATACAATTCAGGGAATACGGCCAGTACCATTGTTTTTCCAAAAATATCGTGTCCTGAGCCAATGCCGGCAATTCCGTTTGATGTTACTCCTCCCTGGTTAAGTGCCGAGAAGAATCCAACAAAACCCAGTGTTAAACCGGCAGCCATAATGGCTACTCCTTGCAGCATGGTCATTTCGGCAGTAATTATTCCCTGACTGTTAATGATAAAAAAACCGGCAAAACCATATAATCCCTGCGTTCCCGGCAAGGCGCTCAACAGTAGGTAACTACCAAATTTGTCGGGTTTCTTCTTCAAGGCGCCAACTGTGGCATTTCCTCCTTTTGAGACACCAACAGCACTTCCAATTCCTGAAAAAATAAGCATTATCGCCAAACCTATATAGGCTAAAATAACTGCAGTTGTCATAATCGTAGTTGTTTAAAGTTTATTTCTATTTAATTCATCCTTAATCATTCATCTTTAATCTTTCCAAACGGTTTATATTCTTCGCCGCCGCCTTTAAAACCGGCGCTTTTATAAAACTCCACAAAAGTTAAACGCATGGGGTGTACAAACGAGCCAAGCGACGAAATAAGAATATTTAATGTGTGCCCCAGCAAAAGGAATAGGACAAAAAATACAGGGCCTAAAATTTTAGACGCTCCCAAAATCTGCAACCCAATATCGTTAATTACAAAACCTAAAATGGCACTCGATAAACCCAATGCAAACAACCGGATGTACGAAAGCAGATCGCCAAAAATGCCGGTAACCGTTGAATACACATCCCAAACGCCTTTGCCAATGCGGGCAAAAATATTCACGCCCGGATCACTGAAAAAGAGTATAAAGAATCCACCCGCCGCGATTATGCCATACAAAATCGTTTTGCTCTCTGGAATAATTCCGGCACCGGAAAGCACCACATAACTTATGCTGCCAATTAGAATAATCAGCCAGCCATACGTTGCAAGTGCATAGCTAAAACCAAATTGTTTTGTTTGGTTCGCGGCTTTAATAAATAGTCCGAAAATAATTTGTACACCGCCCAGTATCAGCGCCAGATTAAACATTGTGTCCGGGTTAAGAAAAAGATGCCGAACCTTTTCAGTTAAGGCAAAATCTGTTTCAATAAGGTTTATGCCAAAGAAAGTTCCAGAAATGGCTCCGAACAGAATTGTGGCGGCACCTAAAATCTGTATCAGAGTTAGGTAGGGTTTAAACTCCGCTTTAGCTTTTAGTTTATATAACCCGGCGCCAATTACAAACAGTAATCCGTAGCCGGCATCGCCCAGACAAAAGCCAAAGAACAGCATAAAAAACGGCGCAAAAAATACGGTTAAGTCGAGTTCGGCATAATCGGGCAACGAAAACATGGAACCAATCGGCTCGAAGAGTTTGCCAAAACGGTTGTTTTTGAGTAATACCGGTATTTTATCGTCGGGTTTGGCTTTACGCGAGAAATACACCGCATCGCTGTCTTTCAAGAACTGGTTCAGCGCCTGTATTTTGGTTTGCGGAACCCAACCTTCCAGCACCATTAGTTTGTCCTCAGCCTCTTTGTTGGTATTTCGCAGTACGTTATCGAATTCCAGCGAATGAATCAGTGTCTTTTTTTCTTGTTGCAGCAAATAAATGGAGTTGTTGGCATAGCTGTTAAAAGTTGTGTTGATCGCTTTTATTCGTTCTTCAGTTTCACAAATCTGTTTTTCAATTGCAGAGTAGGGAAGTGGCGGTAATTCAAGTTGTTCTGCATCAATTTCAATCGCTTCATGGTTTTGTTGGATGTATACAAAAAGCACCCGGCTGTGCGTTTCGGAAATGGTTACTACCGGAAAATTACTTTGTTCCAAATCCTGGTATTTCTTTTTTGAGGTCTGGTAAAATTGAAATTGTATTCCTTCCGATTTTAGCTGCTTGATTAGCTCCGGCGAAAAGTTACCCCATGGGAAGGCTTTTTGGGCTGCTTTTGATAAGGACTCGAGCCGGGCCTCCAGTTCATCCAGTTCCTTTTGTTTTTCCGTAAGATCATCAAGAATTTCCTGTGCCGAATTTATCTTCGGTTTTTCCGCTGTTTCGTTTTCTCTTTTCTGCAAAAAACCGATTGCCCGCTCGTACCTGTTCAGCTCGGCAATTTTTTCTATTGTTGCTTCCAAAAGCTCAAGGCCGTGCTCAGCAATATGCACAAGGCCAAGCCTGTTCAACTCAATCAGGAAATCTTCGTATTCCCTGTGAAAAACCAGAAAAGTATATTTTAACATCGGAACGATCATCCTGCCGTTGCTTTTTGTTTCTGCTGTCGTTTTTTTACAATTTTTTGTGCCGATTTCGAGAGGTTCTCCTCGTCTTCCAAAAATCGTTTAATTTTCCGGATGGCATCTTCGTAACCCGGAATCTGCACCTTCTCGTAGAGATTTACCTTTTGTGTTGTTTTCTTTCGGGACTTGTCGAGCAAGGCCATTTTGCGTGTATAAAATTCGCGCTCGGTAACAATTCGGGCCAATTCTTTTACAAACGAAATACCCGCCGGAATCCAATCGGGTTTTGAAAACAGGCTAAAGTCTTTCTCCTTAAAAATTATTTCGTCCATAACCGGAATGGAGACCCCCGCAATTTTTCTGCTCGAAACACTAACGTTTTCAATTCCTATCAATTCGGGTAAAAACTCATTCCACAATCCAGCCGAAATCTCCTGTTCGTGAATCTTAATTTTTAATTGTTGGTCAAGATCATCGGATTTGTCTTTGGCCTTTTTTACTTCCAAGCGTAGAGCTGCTTCCTTGTTCTTTAAGGTAGGAAGTGCCCTTAACCTGATGTTTAGTTGTTTGTTCAGGTTGTGGAGGGATGTTCTATTATATTGAAATTTTATAGTCAATTTTATATTTTAAAGTTTACACCGGAAATATCAGGATGGGTACATTTGCTTTTGCCACAAGAGTAGATACCAAATCAGTGTGGAACAGTTTATATAACCCCGAATGCTTAACTTTCGACAGCGAAATAATATCGATGTTCTTTTTGGCCACAAATTCTTCAATTCCTTTTATCATATCCTTACTTTCGAAAAGTTCGCACTTGATTTTGTACTGACTGTATTCTCTTTCAAGCATTGCGTTTAAGTCGTTTACTTTTTCCTGTTTTTGGGAATCATCCAGCATGTCGATATGAACGCAATAAATCTTTTTCTTAAATGGTTCCAGAATCTTCAGTAACTTGTTCAGCGATGAATTGTCAGAATCGTAAAAGTCGGTGGAGTACATTACGTTTATTTCTTCCTTACCCTTAAAAACGGCAGCTAACGGAACCGCTAAAACCGAATGATGTGTTTGCTCAATCACTTTAATCAACGTTTTTCCCAGAAACTCACCATCGGCATGTTTCGTGGCTCGCGTTCCCATTAAAATGATGTCGGGATTGTAGCGTTTGCATGCGGCTGTTATTACGTTCTCAGGTGTTCCTTTTAACATGCGATAGTGTAATTTTATTCCATTAAAAAGTTCGGGTGGAACCTGTTTCTTGAGTTCTCTGCTAAACTCCACCAGTTTCTGCTGAGCCTTTTGATGGGCTTCTTTTAGCTCCATTTTTACATACTTTTCCCAAGAAGCGGTATACCGACTGGGTTTATTAAAATTCGGATCGGGATAAACGTATAAAACCTTTATCTCCGCATTTTCTTTTAATGCAAGACCAATGGCATATTTACACAGATCAATGCAGTCTTCGCTGAGTTTTACCGGAAGAAGAATTTTTCTCAGGTTGGTGAAGCTTACGTCATCTTTAACTTTATAGAGGTCGTAATCTTTGTGCAGCTGCAAAAGCCGGGCAATGGCTTTTTCCGATTGCCGTGACTTCACTTTTAGTAGCACTTCGTCGGGATTGTATCGCTCACCCGGGGTCATTCCCTCGTTGGTGAAAAATACTTCAATCCCTTTTTCCTCCAGCTTATCTTTTACAAAAGATCCGAGCTGAGGCGTCGAAATCCTAAGGATTGTAACTAATTGATTTTCCATAACAACTCCATTTAATGTTTCATTTTATCTGTTTTCCATATTTCTCTACCAACTCGGCCTTAATGCCTGTCTCGGCGTGCGAGAAATATTTATCGAATAGTTTCCATGCCGTATCAATCATCGTATCAATCTCAATGTTGATATCAATGGCAAGTAGTTCATTGGCATAATCTTTTGCGAAACTCATGGTGCGTTTGTCGTAATCGGTCAGATCAAATCCATTTTCGATTTTGGTTTTGGCATTGGCGGCATCAGCATATAATCTGATAGCAGCATTCATAACCTGCGGATGATCTTCGCGTGTTTTTTTGCCAATTACCAGTTGTTTCAGGCGCGATAAACTTCGGAATGGATCGATGATAACCTTGCCAATATCCGTTTCTTTACGAAGGAAAAGCTGCCCTTCGGTAATGTATCCGGTGTTGTCGGGAATGGCGTGGGTAATATCGCCGCCCGAAAGTGTGGTAACCGCAATAATTGTAATCGAGCCTCCATCGGGGAATTGCACTGCCTTTTCGTAAAGTTTGGCCAGATCGCTGTACAACGAACCAGGCATACTGTCTTTCGATGGGATTTGATCCATCCGGTTTGAAACGATACTCAATGCATCGGCATACAAAGTCATATCGGTTAGAAGCACCAGTACGTTTTGATTTTTTTCGACTGCAAAATACTCGGCAGCCGACAAAGCCATATCAGGAACCAGCAAGCGCTCAACCGGCGGATTTTCGGTAGTGTTTACAAAACTGATAATACGGTCGATTGCACCGGCATTTTCAAAAAGGTTTTTAAAAAACAGGTAATCGTCGTTGGTAATTCCCATGCCGCCCAGAATGATTTTATCAGCTTTGGCGCGTAAAGCTACCATAGCCATAACCTGGTTGTAAGGTTGATCGGGATCGGCAAAAAATGGAATTTTTTGTCCGGTTACCAGCGTGTTATTCAGGTCGATTCCTGCAATTCCCGTTGCAATTAATTCCGATGGTTGTTTGCGTCGAACGGGATTAACTGACGGGCCACCAATTTCTATCAGCTTGCCGTCTACTTCGGGGCCACCATCAATTGGATGACCGTATGCATTGAAGAACCGTCCTGCCAGCTCGTCGCCTACAGCCAGTTGCGGAGCATGACCCAAAAACACCACTTCTGCATTGGTAGGAATTCCTTCCGTTCCCGAAAAAATCTGAAGTGTTACCAGGTCGCCTTCAATTTTTACCACCTGAGCTAAACGATCGTTTACCAGCGCCATTTCTTCATTACCAACCCCTGTGGCATACAACGAACACGTGGCTTTTGTTATCTGATCAACCTTGGTATGTATTTTCTGAAAAGCTGTAGTTTCCATTCTCTTCACATTTATATTTGTTCGGTTTCAACAACTGCTTTTTCGTTTATTATTTTTGCCAGTTCCTTTTCAAAATTTTTGAATTGTTCTGACTCAAACTCTGAATAGTTCATCTGTTTCAGTACGTTTATAATTTTTTTGAAGAAGGGATTTACTTCCTCAAAATGATCGAAACTAAATCGGGTATTATTGATAGTCAGTACTTTTTCGAGCATGTATTGTTGGCGGTCAATGGGGGTTGAAGCATCAATTTTATCAAACGCATCTTGCTGCAGGATAACAAAATCGATTACCTCCGATTTCCAGAATATTTCGTGGTAATCTATCGGAACTCCATCATCACCCAGAATATTTATTTGTTCGTAGGTCTCGCGTCCACGTACAAGGCTGTTTCGGGCCTCAAGAATATTATCGACCCAGTGAGGAGAAATGGCTTTCGATACATAATCGATATACTCCGGATATTCGAGGTATTTCGAGTAGCTTTCTACCGCATCGATAGCAGGGTAACGTTTACTGTCGGCCCGGTTTTGCGACAGAGCATAAAAACACCGTGCTGCTTTTTTTGTGGCTTCGGTAACCGGTTCTTTTAGGTTTCCTCCGGCAGGCGAAACGGTTCCGATGAAAGTTACCGATCCGGTTTCTCCATTATTTAAATTTACAAACCCCGCACGCGAATAGAAGTTGGAAATTATTGCGGGCAAATCCATTGGAAAAGCATCGGGGCCGGGGAGCTCTTCCATACGGTTCGACATTTCGCGCAAAGCTTGTGCCCAGCGCGAGGTAGAATCGGCCAGCAACAATATTTTTAGTCCCATCGATCGGTAATATTCAGCAATGGTCATGGCCGTGTAAACCGATGCTTCGCGGGCTGCCACAGGCATGTTCGATGTATTGGCAATAATGGTCGTACGCTCCATCAGTTTGCGACCGGTTCTTGGATCGTCCAGCTCCGGAAATTCAGCAAAAATTTCTACCACTTCATTGGCACGTTCGCCACAGGCAGCTACCACGATCATATCGGCGTCGGCTTGTTTCGAAAGGGCGTGTTGCAAAACGGTTTTCCCTGTTCCGAACGGACCTGGAATAAAACCGGTACCGCCTTCTACTATTGGAGTAAAGCTATCGATTACCCGGATACCTGTTTCGAGGAATTTAGCGGGGCGTGGTTTATCTTTGTAGGTCTTTATCGGAACTTTAACCGGCCATTTTTGTATCATAGAAACCGGGTGTTCGTTGCCAGCCTCATCTTCCAAAACGGCAATAGTATCGTTAATTTTATAATCGCCGGCAGCTACTATTTTCTTAACTTTAAAATCGCCTTTAAATGTGAAGGGAACCATAATTTTATGTGCGATCCAGTTTTCGGTAACTTCTCCCAGCCAGAATCCGGCTTCTACTTCATCGCCAACTTTTGCAAGTGGTTTGAAACTCCAGTCTTTATCCACTTCCAAAGGGTGCGTATAATCGCCTTTTTGCAGAAAAACGCCTTCCATTTTATCAAGGTCGTGTTGCAGGCCGTCAAAATTTTTCGATAAAATTCCCGGGCCAAGAATAGCTTCCAGCATGTGCCCGGAAAACTCTACCGGAGTTCCGGTTTTTAATCCTCGTGTGCTTTCGAAGACCTGTATATAGGCGTTTTCGGAACCAATACGGATCACCTCCGCCATTAATTTTACAGCGTCGTGATCAATGTAGCAGATCTCGTTCTGCGAAACCGGACCATCTACCTTAACCACCACCAGGTTCGATATTATTCCAACAACTTTTCCTGTTGTAGCCATATTGTTTTATTTAGTCAAACTGAACTCCGCAGGGAATTCGTAACTCGTCTTTAATTCGTCAATAAGTTTATTTAGTAATTCCTTGCCCGTTTCTTTATCCAAATTCATCCATCGTTCAATGAGCAGGAGTTTTATCGTAAAAGCCAGTATCTTTTCAACAGTGAAAAAATGAAAGAAGGTATTTTCATCCAGGTATTCCCATTTGATTTTATCCACTGCCTTTTCTATTTCAATCCATTCTATGTTCGATTCGGCAATCCTAAAAAGCTCTTCGTGATAGGGGAGTAGCTCCTCGAAATAATCCGCTTTTAGTTTGTTCTCAATAAGAAGTGTGTACACCAAATCATCGCCTTCAACTTCTAGCAAATGTGTTTCCGGTTCGTAATTGTATTTTTTGCAGTTAAAAGCGGTAAATATATTTTTCAGGTTGAGCTCAAAACGAAACCAATTCTTCAGAAATGGATTGGGGCAGTCAAGTGCGTGTTCGTAAAACAAGGTCGTCAGGATATTTTCGTCTTCCCAACCGGCATGCCTTTTATCCATGCCTTTCATCCAGCTTATAAATATTATCATGTAGTGCGGCAGCTGAATTTCTTCGTTCTCCGGCGAAAACTGAAATTCCAACGCGCTTTTCGAAATATTTCCGGGGTAGAAGTGTGATTGGTTTTCTTCGCAAAATACATTTAGCAGGTTTAGGTTGTCGAAAGGTAAAAAGAGATATTCAACCAACTTGTAGTCGGGTGGACTTAGCTGGTGTTGCAGTTCTTCCCTGAAAACGCTGCTTGTAACAGGAGTTTTGTTCTCGTCGAAGAACAAATCGGGAAGCCCGGCAATCAAACAATAATATTCTCTTTTTATCAGCATAACCGAATTTTAAATGGTCTTCAAATCATTTAAAGCCCGGTGTAACTATTGCTTCAATTATGTTTTAGTCACAACTTAACTATTGGGTACTTACTCTGTTTCAACGGCGTCAAACAGTAGTTTCTTTGTTCCGTTCTTAAAGTATAGTTTAAAATAATTTGCAAAGTCTTGTGCGGTGAAACTGATGAGATAACTGCCATCCTTTGGACCAATTTTGAAACCTGATTTTATTTTGGGATCCATAGTAATTTCAATCCCCTTATTCATGGCCTCGGTTGCTTTTTGTTGCAGGAAAGCAGTTAGTTCCTGTTGATCATCTGGTGGAAGAAGCAGGTGTAGATCCATGCTTTTACCGGCTTTTGGATCCCACTTTTCAATTAATGTTAGTATGATCTTTTTAATGAAATCGCTGTCGTTAAAGGCTTCGTTAACTGGTGAGTTGATCTGGGCAGTGCTAATAAGATTTGTAATTTGTTGTTTTAAATGACTGATAAACTGACGCGCTGCCAGTTGTAATTCGGCTTCTGTTCGTTTTTTGTCTTCCGCAGCTTTTTTTTGTGCATCGCGAATAAGCTCTTCCTGTGTCTTTTTTGCCGATCGTATAATGGCATCGGCTTTTTCTTTTGCTTCAGCAATCAGCTGGTCGGCATCGTCTTTGGCTTTGGTAATGCCTTCGTTATAGATTTTTTGCGTTATTTCCTGAATTTTGTCGGTCATTGTTTATTCGGTTAGTAGATAATTTAAATTGAATCAGGATCTAAATCCTGATTTATACCACCAACGGTGAATGTTGGCATTTGGCAGTTGTGAACGATTTCTGATACAAATGTTCCAATCTTTTTACCTGTAAATCTCGATTCGCGGTGCGTTCTTAGGATTATCATGTCCGGTTTTACTTCTTCGATATACTCAAGAATAGCCTGGTGACGTTCCCGGCCATGCATTTTCAGAATGTTAATGTCACATTCTACTCCTCTCTTTTGCAGCATTTCTTTAATTTTTTCGGCTTTTTTATAGGCCAGGCTCTTGCTCTCTTTTATATCCACATTCAATGCTGAAACAATATGAACTTTCGCGTTCAGTTTTTTAGCAAAAAAAGTAGTCCAGTATAAACGTTTTTTAGTTCCTTGTGTTATATCGATGGGGATGACAATCTTCTTGATTTTTTTTGTGGGATAGTTCTTGTTTATGGAAAGAACAGGACAGTAAGATTTACTTATATACCTGTTAATATCCGCTCGGGAAAGGTCTTCTGCATTGTGTTTCTCACTTTTGTCAAGCACAACAAATTCATGCCCGCCTTCTTCTGATTCGATAATTAAGGTCTTAATTACTTTTCCCCATTTAACTCGTAAAATTATGTTATCCGGAATCTCTGTTTGAAGGTGATCTTTTACAAAATTAGTGAACTGATCTAATGCCTTTTCGTGACGGATTTTATTCTTTTTTGAGTTCGGATTTATGGGAAAAAACGTATTAGACTTATTAATTTTCATCAAAAAAATCCGCATTCCAAGTTTCTCCCGGAAAAACAATGCTTGTCTTAATACCAGCTCTCCGCTGTGATTTTGAGGAATGTGTGCCAAAATACTGTTCGACCTGTATTTCATAGTTATAAAATTCTACAAAGTTTCTCATACGAAAATCAGTACCGGCATTATCTGTTTGTCTATATACAATATACGAAAATTTGTGATTTTGTTTCATCACTTTATCGTAAAATATGTTTAATTGTGATGTTAAGTGCCTTGAAAAGAAGGGCGTTTGAAATGAATTTATACGCTTCAGGAAAGCCAATAATATTACTTTATATCCTGTGTGCCCAATAGGATTCTGTCTCGTTCTGGATTTATGTATGGACTTTGATTTGATGTTCGGTTTCCTTTTATGGAGTATTTTAGTATAATAAAACCTAAGACACTGGCCACAACCGAACCAAGCAAAATTCCAATTTTCGCAGAATTTATCATGTCTGCTGAATCAAAAGCAAGGTTGGCAATAAAAATTGACATGGTGAATCCTAATCCACCCAGAAAGCCTAATCCAATAATCTGCTTAAAGTTGGTATGTAAAGGTAGAATTCCAATTTTTAGTTTCAACGGTAGGTAAGTAAACAAGCTGATTCCAAGTACTTTTCCAAAAAGTAAAGCCATGGCAATATTAAGCGTTAGGGGCGAAATTGCACCTCCCTGTGTTGTAAAAGTTATGCCGGCATTGGCAAAACCAAATAATGGAATTATAATAAATGACACAATACCTTGTAATCTGTGCTGAAGAAAGTGCAAAGGCGATTGAATTTTTGAAGTAAAAGTATCCAGTACCTGAATTGCTTCTTTGTGTGCTTTTAATTCAGCTTCATTCTTTCCATTTATTTTTGATAATTCGTTAAGGGCCTTTTTGCCTTTTTTGATAACATCAGAAAATTTCTTTTCCCTATGCATTGGTATTGTAAACGCAACAAGTACGCCGGCAATTGTAGGATGTATTCCCGATTTCAAGAATAATATCCAAATAATGATTCCTAAAAGGAGAAAAAGGTATTTCCAATAAATTGTAAAAGCCGTTAAAATGAATAATAACAACAACAGTGCTAAGGCTATTATAATAAAGTTCCAATGTATTGATGAGCTATAAAAAAAGGTAATAATGATTACTGCTCCAAGATCATCGATTATTGCATAAGTGGTTAAAAATACCTTTAATCCGAGTGGAACTCTACTCCCGAATATCCCTAATACTCCTAATGAAAAAGCGATATCAGTTGCCATTGGAATACCCCAACCTTCTATTCCTGCCTGTCCATGATGTAATGTTAAGAAAATTACTATTGGAACGATCATTCCGCCGATGGCTGCAAAAACCGGTAACACAGCTCGCCTCATTGAATTTAATGATCCGGTTAAAAATTCACTTTTAATTTCCAGGCCGATAAGAAAAAAGAATATTGTCATTAGTCCATCATTAATCCAGTGTAAAACCGACTTGGTCAAATGAAAATTTCCGACTCCTATCGTAAATTTTAATTCCAAAAACTTCTCGTAAACAGGTGCAAGGCACGAATTTGCCAGAATAAGTGCAGCCATTGATGTAACAAACATTACGATACTGCTTAATGATTTAATTTTTATAAATCGGCGAATGGAATTAAGCTTAACCTTCATAGTTTTCAGATATTCTCTTATTTAACACAATAAAATGTCAATGCCATCTTCAAAATAATCCCATTTAACAGGTATTCTGATGTAAGTCACAACTTTTTGATTAAGAGTGTAATATCGGATTGTTAGCAATGGATGCGTCCGATAAATATTTTATAAGTCAACTATATCATATTATTTTTACGACACTATCAGTGTGAGGTTATCTGTTAGCAATATTTTTGTTTGTCTGTTAAAGCATACAATTTTACCAGGAAGGCAAAAATACTTCTGAGAAATTAGCTATTCGTATGACCGCAATTAATTGATGATAATCGCAGAAAATTGGATTCTGACTGGAATCTTGAGGTAATATACTTTGAATACGTTGAACTACGAATCCAGGCCTTTCTTGTCATTTTGTTTACCAGAACGGCGCCAAAAAATTCCAGGGCAGCACCAACAATATGTAAAATAATGATGTTAACACAGGGAGTTAAAACTATTGAGTGAAACAGGAATTTATGGGGACATATTTTTTGCTTTCTGAATCATGGATAAAATGCTTGTTGGGAATAGTGATTTCCTCAAAGTTAGTTTATCAATGAGTTCGCTTAATATAATTATCTACACTAAATTTCCCGGAACCAAAAACTAGTAATGTGAGTAACATTGCAATATAATATAATGGAATTTCAAAACCATTATCGCCAGCATTAAATCCATTACTGAAGTGAACCGTAAAAATAGCAACCATCATTACAAAAATCAGCGGAATGGAAATCAAACGGGTTCCCAATCCGATGAGAAGCAATATTACTCCTGCTGTTTCGGTGATTGTAGCTAAATATGCACTTAATGTAGGAAGTGGATAATTCATGCTCTCAAACCAGCTGGCAATACTATTTATGTCTTTTAACTTCATTTTTGCGGGGCTATAAAATCCATATGCTAAAATTAGTCTGATTAGAAGTAGAATGACGTTATCAAGTTTTTTCAAAATTTCGCGCAGTTTTTCCACAGTAGTTTTCATGTTATTCTGTTTTAATGAATGCAAGATTATATGCTGATGTTGGAATTATCACCTAACACTCCGAGAACAAAACCTTTATTGTGCAATTCAGCTAAAAATTTGAGTGTTTCCTTTTGTAATAACACAAGATCATTTATTCCAAAAACATATAATATATCTGCTAGAATTTGTTCAAGTATTTTTTCCTGGCGAGCAATACTTTCAAGTAAATAAGCATAGAGTGCTGAAAGATTAACGAACTGTATTCGCCCTGATTCTTTTTCGCGAAAAAGCAATACAAAGTATGCTCCCTTTTTATTACCGGCTTCTTCGGGTGTTGTCAAATGAACGGGATAATCAAGTTTGAAAAGTTCATATTCCGGATTGATTGCAAGTCGCTTTTTAAACCAGTTATCTGAAGAACGAAATGAGGGAAATTCCTTGTCTTCCATCATATACATTTCTGCTTCAAGCCACTCGAAATAGAGTAGGTCGTTTAGGTAAGGCAGATCATATTGTTTGTCAACTTTTTTCTCTTTGCAATATTCAAGAAACTCCTTTGGCATCCTCCAAACCTGGGGATGTGAGCAGGGGTGATTCGAAAAGAAGTCATGGCAAATCTTTTCCCAGGTATTTTTTTCAATGTATTTACAGGCAATAGGATAGGTTGTTGCCAGCGTGTCTTTTATAATATTATAAACAAGCCGGCGATATTGTGGTAAACGCTTTGCGAGGGCACCGGTAATTTCTGTTTCTGTCCCCGTTCTGCAATAATTGGCAAGTTTAGACTGTGCGTTGTATGTGTCATTTTTCAGCAACATATCGTTTCTCCCATTTAGTTTTCATTATGACTTTAAGGCTGTTTAGCTCTTGTTGTAATTCTGGCAATTCCGGAATATTAAAATCGCGCTCCAGAAGTACCGGTACGGGATTTACTCTTTCCAATGTCCATTCAAATAGTTCGTATACCGGATCAATGATGGGCTGGCCGTGCGTGTCGATAATCAATTCATCGGCAATTTTTGTATGTCCGGCCATGTGGATGTACTCAACTCTCTCAAGCGGTAACTCCGCTATAAATTCTTTGGCATTATACCCGTGGTTAAATGCGTTAACATATACATTGTTAACATCAAGCAGCAGTTTGCACCCTGATTCTTCGACAATTGTTCTAATAAAAGTGGCTTCATCCATTTGTGCAGCAACGGGAGTATAATACGATACATTTTCTATGGCAATTTCCCGCTCAAGAAAATCCTGAGCTTCTTTAATGCGCTGAACAACATGCTTTATGGCGTCCTCACGAAAAGGAATAGGAAGTAGGTCGTACAAGTGGGCGTTATCGCATTTCGAAAAGCTGAGGTGCTCTGAATATACCTGAACGTCATAATCGTTAAGGAAATTTTTAATTTTCTTGAGAAAATCAAAATCCAGCTCCTCCGGACTACCAATGGAAAGAGATAAACCATGGCAAGTAATCGGATATTTTTCTGCCAACTCGATAAGTTTCTTTTTCCAGAAACCTCCAATTTGCATCCAGTTCTCAGGCGCCAATTCTACAAACGATGGTTGCAAAACTGATCCTGAAAGAAACTCTTCTGCAAAATCTTTCCGAAATCCTATTCCTGCCTGTATTGTCATAATCAAAATTTAAAAGAGTGAGGAAGAGGACCATAAATGAAATGATCCTCTACGCAAATCTGTCAGCCACTAACCATTATTCATCTCCGCATTTACCTTCTCCACACTTTGCTTCTTTCGATTTTCCTTCGGCTTTTTTCGTTTCAGTAGCTTTGGTTTCCTTTTTGGCTTCTTTTTTTTCTGTTTTCTTGGCTTTTTTATCCTTTTCACCGCATTTTCCTTCACCACATTTGGCCTCGGATTTTTTACCTTCAGATTCCTTTTCGCCGCATGTGGCCTCCAGGTTTTTCATTCCGTCAAAAGAACTACTCAGGATCTCACTTCTTACTTCGGCACCCGATCCTAAGGTGTTGTATTCAAAAATATTTGAATTGTTTGGTGTTGCGCTTAAAACTGATGAACTTAATAAAACGCCTGCAACCAAAGTTCCTTTAATTAAATTTGCCTTTTTCTTATTTTCCATGATTTTAAAATTTAAATTAATAAACGATTTCAATTTTGTATTTGAATATCGTATAGTAAGACGGTGGAGAATTAAAATCCTTTCAAGAAAATAAGAATAATCTGTCTTTAATTATTTAATCAATTGATTAACAGACTTTTTTATTGCGGCTTTTTTTTCTTTAGATAAGGTAAGTGGGGAAAGGTGAGTATCATTTGTGCTGAAATATTCCATGCTTTTATCAATTAAATCACTTTGCTGATCAAACGCTTTACATCCAGAACACATCATGAGATGTATATTTAATTGTTGTTTTTTTAACCAACCGATGTTGTGAAAGCTTTTTATTGAAGAGTAAAAAGTAGCTTGCTTACAACTTAGCATTATTTTATGCATCAAATTCATCATAGTACTTACAATTCGAGCCAGTTTTTTTCCAGACATGAACGCAGCTGGAGTTTGGCGCGGTGAATAATTGTCCATAGGTTAGACGGGGTAATATGGAGTTCCTTACAAATTTCTTTCGTTGTATAATCATCAATATTTTTAAGACTAAAAACTTTAGACCAGGTTTCGGGAAGATAGGAAAGACATAAAATCAGAAAATCCATAAACTCTTTATCTTCTAATATGGTGTCTGCAGAAATGGCCCATTTATTCGGGTTGGCATCGCTCATCCAACTATTTGAGTGTTTCCCTGAATTATGAAAATAGCGATTTAAAAATGCATCCTCGTCTGTATGTCCTGCATCTGAGCTATTGTGTTTTAATTCCTGGTTTGTTTTTTTTCGGAAATGATCAATAATCTTATTTCTGAGAATGTTATAAAGCCACGATTTTTCAGGACAATCGCCTCTGAAATTACCAAGAGATTTAAGAGCAGAAAGGAAAGTGTCCTGAACAAGATCTTCGGCGATGGCATGATCTTTTACGCGCCCAACAGCAAAACGAAAAAACTCATCAGAAAATTCATCGACCCATTTAGTGGGATCGCATACATATTTTTTTTGATTACTCACAGATGAAAGATAGAAAGTTTGCATCTGAAAAACAAAAGTAACACTTTACGATAGAGGTTATCGAGACTTATTTTTCCGGGCTACCAGTACTGCCCCAATAAATACAAGTACAGCACCCAAAATTGTAATTACTGAAAAACGTTCGTGTTCTACCCACGAAACATTAAGCTCGGTTAATATTCCCATGGTAATAAAAGTAATCATCGGATTGAGAATGATGATTATACTGACTTTATTGGCTTCAATGTACTTTAAGGCATTTCCGATGCAGGTATAGGCAATAAATGTGTTGGCACCCAGAAACAGCAGAAGCAACCACCAGGTCCAGTGTAATGCGAGCAGTGCTTGAAAATCAACAAACGGCAGGTAGAGTATGGCAGGTAATCCAAATAACACCAGATTTAAACTATCGACAGAATGATTGCGAACCAGTTTCTTTTGCAAAATGGCATAAACCGACCAGGAAACAGCACCCGAAATCGTTAACAGGATACCCAGCCTGTATGTACCGGCGGTTTCGAAAAATGCCTGTAGCTGATCGCGGTAGAAGAAAGAAAAACCAAAAATGGCTATGGCAAATCCGATAACCTGGTTTCTGAGTAGTTTTTCCTTAAAAATAACAAAACCAGCAATGGCCAGAATTAATGGCCCTGTTTGAATAAAAAGCTGTGCATTGCTGGGGGTTGTGTGATGAATGCCCAACATGTATCCCATGTAATTCCACGAGAGAGCCAGCGCTGCAAGGATCAAAAATACAGGAGGTTTTATTAGTATTTTAAATGATTTTGGCCTTGTAAAGGCTTGCCAAATAGCCAGAATGATAAATGCTACAACAAAACGAATCCACACCACTGTAACGGGATCGACTTTACGCACGGCAACTTTTAGGGCAATGGCCAAAAAGCCCCAAAAGAAAGCGGTAATTGCAGCGTAAATAATTCCTTTAGTGTGGTTCTGCATGTTACGTAGTTACTTTAAACAAACATCCCGGACAGTTATCCGGGATGCAAGTTAATTTATATGTGGTGATTTTTATCGTAATTCAGCTCCGAAATCGCGTTCGAAAGCTTTTATCAGCTTTTGCATGGTTTTGTCGATCTGCTTGTCTTTTAGTGTTTTGTTGTCATCGCGCAGGATGAAACTTACAGCGTATGATTTTTTTCCTTCCGGAACTCCTTTGCCTTCGTACACATCAAACAGGTCAACTTCGCGTAACA
Organism: uncultured Draconibacterium sp.; assembly: GCF_963675065.1. Lineage (NCBI taxonomy): Bacteria > Pseudomonadati > Bacteroidota > Bacteroidia > Marinilabiliales > Prolixibacteraceae > Draconibacterium > uncultured Draconibacterium sp. Next base: position 447,744 of record NZ_OY775906.1, read on the forward strand.
GCTGGCGTTCCATTTTAAAGGCAGCTTCTTTCAGCTGGCTGAACTTAACCGATTTGTCGAGTAACAAAGCCAGATCTCTACGAACTGCCGGGAACTTTGGAAGTTCTTCAAACAATACTTTATGCTTTTTATGCGCTTTAAAAACACTGTCCCAATTGAAATCGGCGTAATAAACCGGATTTTCAATTTCGAATTTCTTTAGCCATTTTCCTGCAACAACTCCCAGTTTCAGTACCACTTTGTTGTTAAGTGTATATGCCAGAACATCGCTGAATAATTCGTCTTCACAATCTTCAATTTGCATCTTATCTGCAGACAGACCAAGACGTTTCAGAATATTTTCGGCATATGATTTTAATCCGTAGAACGAAGCAGCTTCTTCTTTCATGGTCCAGCTTTCAGCTTCTTTATTACCGGTAACAAACAATCCAAGGTGACTTTCTTCCCAGTAATTATTGGCCGGCTGATCTTTTAACTGCGTTCCCTTATAAAAGTAGGTGTTTCCGAATTCGTAAACTTTCAGGTTTTTATTCTGACGATTGGCATTGTAAGCAATACATTCCAGCCCGCCGAACAATAAAGTCTGACGCATACCATTTAAGTCGGCACTTAGCGGATTCAGCATTTTTACCGATTGTTCGTCTTTGTACTGTTCCAAACCTTCGTAGTGGCTCGATTTTGTTAACGAATTCGACCAGATCTCGTTAAAACCCTGTGAAGTCAGCATTTCTGCCACCAGGTTTTTAACACTGTCGGGATTTGGTTTGTCGGCAGTTTGCAACGACGATTTTACCTGAGTAGGAATTTCAATGTTGTTGTATCCGTAGATTCTCAGAATTTCTTCAATAACATCGGCTTCGCGTTTTACATCAACACGATAGGCCGGAACAAGCAATTCCAATCCGGTTTCGTTTTCGCTTTCAATTTTAATTTCCAGCGATTCCAAAATGCTTTTTACAGCATCAGCACCCAAATCTTTACCGATTAATCGGGTAATGTTTGCAAACGAAACACTCACTTTAAAATCTTCAATCGGCTCCGGGTAAATATCAATGATATCAGAAGAAATAGTTCCTCCTGCAATCTCTTTTATCAATAAAGCTGCACGTTTAAGTGCGTAAATTTGTCCGTTTGGATCAACGCCTCGCTCAAAACGGAACGATGCATCCGTATTCAATCCATGACGACGAGCTGTTTTACGAATATAAACCGGATCGAAATAGGCACTTTCCAAAAACACGTTTCTTGTTGTTTCTTTCATTCCCGATTTTATGCCTCCAAAAACACCACCAATGCACATGGCTTCTTCGGTGTTGCAAATCATCAGGTCGTTTTCGTCCAGTTCGCGTTCCACTTCATCAAGCGTAGTGAACTTTGTTTTTGCAGGTAACGTTTTTACGATCACTTTTCCACCGGTAATATCGTCGGCATCAAAAGCGTGCAATGGCTGAGCGGTTTCAAATAACACGTAATTGGTAATGTCAACCACGTTGTTAATCGGTGTTAGCCCAATCATTTTTAAACGGTTCTGCAGCCACTCCGGCGATTCTTTAACTTCAATACCGGAAATAGTAACGCCGGCATAACGCGGACAGGCTTCTGTATTTTCTACCTCCACCGGAATAACCAAATCGTTGTTGTCAACTTTAAAGTCGTCAACCGATGGTTTTGTATATTTAATATCCTCTGTTTTTTTCAGGAAGGCGGCCAAATCACGGGCTGCACCAATATGCGAAGCTCCATCAATTCGGTTTGGTGTAAGGTCGATTTCGATTACCCAATCCGACTCAACATTAAAATAATCTTTTGCCGGTGTTCCCACTTTTGCATGAGGATCGAGCACCATAATTCCGTCGTGACTTTGACCCAAGCCAATTTCATCTTCGGCACAAATCATACCCATCGACACTTCGCCCCGGATCTTTGATTTTTTTATTTTAAATTCCTGGTCGCCATCATAAAGCGTAGTTCCAACAGTAGCGACAACCACTTTTTGTCCGGCCGCCACGTTGGGCGCACCACAAACAATTGGCAATACTTCATCGGTGCCAACATTTACAGTTGTTTTGCTTAAATGATCAGAATCAGGGTGTTGTTCGCAGGTAATAACTTCACCAATTACCAAACCTGCCAAACCACCTTTTACGGTTTCAACCTCTTCTAAACCGCCAACTTCCAACCCTGTTTGCGTTAAAATATCGCAAATCTCTTGAGGCGACTGTTCCAGTTTAATGTAATCTTTTAACCAGGAATATGAAATCTTCATTTTGTAATCAATTTTTTTGAATCGCACAAAAGTACTGATTTTTATAACATATACATAAGCAGGTTTCTGCTAATCACAAAGAATTAAAAATGGCTGCTAAGATCACGGCCGATTTTCTGTGAATGCTATTCGAATCCGTAAAAAACTTGAATTCTGTCATTTATGAATGGAGCTAAAAGTATTATCTTGCGCAGCTTATTTAGAAAAAATCACTAATAATTAGAAAATGAAGAAACTGCTATTTTTTGTTTTTATCCTGGGTTTGGTGGTCACATCGTGCCAAACACAGAAAAAGGAAAGTACAAGTAACATGGAAAATCCGTTTTTTAAAGAGTGGAACACGCCGTTTGGTGTTCCTCCGTTTGATGAAATTAAAGTAGAGCATTATGTGCCTGCTGTAAAAGAAGGAATTAAACAACAGGAAGCTGAAATAGAAGCTATCGTTGATAATTCTGCAGCGCCAACTTTCGAAAATACCATTTTGGCTTTCGACAAGTCGGGAGCTTTGCTAAATAAAGTGAACGGTGTTTTCGGACCACTTAGCAGTGCCGACACCAATGATGAAATGCAGGCTGTAGCACGCGAACTGTCGCCTCTTCGTACTGCTCATCGTAATAATATTGCAATGAATGCAGGTTTGTTTGAGCGTATTAAAGCAGTTTACGATAAACGCAATGAGTTGGATTTCGACCAGGAGCAAATGCGTGTAGTTGAAAAATATTACGAAGACTTTGTTCGTGGTGGGGCTAATCTTTCGGCTGAAGACCAGGCGAAAATGAAGGAGATAAATATCGAACTTTCGGATTTATACCTTCAGTTTGGCGAAAACCTGCTTGCCGAAACCAACAAAAACTTCAAGTTGGTTATTGATAATGAAGAAGATCTTGCCGGTTTGCCGGAAGATGTAATTGCGCGTGCAGCCACTGCTGCCGAAAAAGCTGGCGAAACAGGAAAATGGGTATTCACGATGGCAAAACCAAGCTGGATTCCATTTCTTACTTTTTCTGAAAAACGCGATTTAAGAGAAAAAATTTACCGCGCTTATTTTATGCGTGGCGATAATAATAACGAGAACGATAATAAAGAGATCATTAAAAAGATCGTTCCGTTGCGCGACCAGAAAGCCAAATTATTAGGTTACAAGAATTTTGCTGCCTACAAAGCAGACGTGAATATGGCCAAAACACCAGAGGCTATAACCGACTTCCTGATGGAATTATGGGAGCCTGCTTTAAAAATGGCTAAGCAAGATGTAAAAGATATGCAGAAGATTATTGACCAGGAAGGTGGCGATTTCAAGCTGCAGTCTTGGGACTGGTGGTATTATTCTGAGAAATTACGAAAAGCAAAATTTGATTTAGACGAGGCCGAAGTAAAACCATATTTCAGTTTAGATAATGCCAAAAAAGGAATCTTTTATGTGGCTAATCAGCTGTACGGTTTAAAATTTATTGAGCGTGATGATCTTCCGGTATACCATGAAGAAGCAGAAGCTTATGAAGTGCAGGAAGCCGATGGATCGCATCTTGGTGTGTTATATATGGATTTTCATCCGCGTGATGGAAAAAGGGTTGGAGCCTGGTCGACCAGCTTCCGTCCGGCATCGTATGTTGATGGAAAACGTGTTTCGCGAATTGGTTCTATTGTAATGAACTTTACCCGTCCGGCAGGCGATAGCCCTGCATTGTTGAGTTTTGATGAGGTAAGTACGTTGTTCCACGAGTTTGGTCATGCCTTACACGGTTTATTTGCTGATGGCCCTTACGATAGAACAGCAGGAAGCGTTCCTCGCGACTTTGTTGAGCTTCCATCGCAAATTATGGAAAACTGGGCTGCCGAGCCTGAAGTAATGAAAGTTTACGCCAAACATTATAAAACAGGCGAAACTATTCCTGATGAATTATTGGCAAAATTGTTGAAAGCAGGAACATTCAACCAGGGATTTATTACCGGTGAATATGTGGCTGCTTCGTTGCTGGACATGGATTACCATACCACTCAAAATCCAAATATTTCTGATGTCAATGCTTTTGAAAAGGCGTCGATGGATGCCATTGGACTGATACCTGAATTTATTCCTCGTTACCGCAGTACCTATTTTTCGCATATTTTCTCGGGCGATGGATATTCGGCAGGTTACTATGTATACATCTGGGCAGCAGTTTTAGATTCTGATGCTTTTGATGCATTTAAACAAACCGGCGATATTTTCAATCCTGAGTATGCGGCGAAATTCCGTACTTTGCTTGAGAAATGTGGATCGGACGATGGTATGACTATCTACCGCAATTTCCGCGGTCAGGATCCTTCTAAAGAACCATTGTTGCGTAAACGTGGTTTGCTGTAAGCAACTATTTATAAACAATAGAATATAAAGAAAGGTCGCCAATGGCGGCCTTTTTTGTTTTTAGGAGTATTTTCAAAAAAAATAAACAAGTGATGTAATGCTATTGTAACGGCTGCGTCTTAACTTTGAAAACAAGCAAAAACAAAACAAAGGAGCACATGGTTGCCAAAGATTTTAAAACAAGTGTACTACCGGTCAGTAATAAGCTGCTTCGCTTTGCAACGCACTTTTTACACGACGAAGATCAGGCACGGGATGTGGTGCAGGATGTGTTCCTGAAATTATGGCAACGAAAGGAAACGCTCGACGAAGTGGAAAACATTGAGGCCTTTGCCATGCGAATGACTCGGAACCGGTGCCTTGATGTGATTAGAGCAAACAAAACCGTTCCGATAGATGAAGACACAGACCGAAAATTAAAGGCGAAAACGATAGACGTTCATTCAAAAGTTGAGTTAGGTGAGTCGGCAACGCAAATTAAAATGCTGATTGGACAACTGCCTGAATTGCAGCAAAAAATAATGCACATGCGAGATATTGAACAACTCTCGTACGACGAAATTGAGGAGGCCACAGAGCTTCAACGAAATGCGATAAGGGTAAACCTTTCGAGAGCACGAAAAAAAGTGCGTGATGAATATTTAAAAATGAATAGAAATGATGGAAACACAAGAAATACTACGATTACTGCAACGCTACTTTGATGGCGAAACCACCGAGGCTGATGAGCAACAATTGTATGCTTATTTCCAGTCGGGCGAGGTAGCCGAAGAGTTGGTAGAGTACACCGAATTTTTCGGTGGTATATCAGAGTTGGCAGGAGCAGTTGATGATCCGACCATTGAAGAGGATGTGATGGATTACATTCTGGAAAACGAGCACCGCGATAAAACGAAATACCTCACCATGTGGAAAACGGTTACCGGAATTGCTGCATCAGTAATTATTGTTTTGGGTGGTTTCCTTTTCTACCAGGAGCAGCAAAAACCTTTTGACGATACGTTTGAAAATCCGGAGGAAGCTTATGCATACGCAGCTAAAACACTACAGTTTGTTGGCAGTAAATACAACGAGGGATTGGTCCACTTGTCAGAGTTCGAAAAGCTAAGAAAAGGAAGTGAACCTGTTAAAAAAGCCACCAAACCGGTTGTAGAGTTTTACGAGGGAATTGAAAAAATTGAAGCAACAGAAGCAAGTAGCCCGTTACAGGATTTAGACAGCTTGTAAAGATCGGACAGCTTCGACTTAAAATAAAGAATAAAGCATTCAGAAACGATGTAGTTGGCGCGCAGTCTGCAAGTTCTGGATGGAAACAGAAAAGTACAAACAATTTAAAAAACGAATATCATGAAGAAGTTATTATTGATTTTAGCAGTTGTATTGCCCATGGCAGTATTTGCACAAAAAAGCCCGGTTGATAAGCTCTTTGAAAAATATGCCAACCAAAAGGGAATGACCACCGTGAATATTTCCGGTAAATTATTGGGGTTTGCAGCCCAGATTGAAACAGGTGACAAAGACACTCAGGATTTATTGTCCGGATTAAACGGTGTACGTATTTTATCGGTGGAAGATGATGCTTTGAACGAAAAGCTTGATTTTTACAAAGAACTGGAAGCTGATGGTTTTTTCAAAAACAACGATTTTGAAGTGTTGATGGAAGTAACCGAAGACGATGAAATTGTTCGTTTCCTGGCACGCGATGCCGGTAATGGAAAGATATCAGATCTGATTCTTGTAGTAGGCGGAGATGATAACGCGCTGATCAGTATTAGTGGAATAATCGATCCGCAAAGTATTGGTAAGATTACTAAAGCTATTAATGTTGATGTAGGTGATTTTGAATAATTGAGTTTACGATTTTAATCTAACCATATCTATGAAAAATCCGGGATTTGCCCGGATTTTTTTTTATGCTTTATTCTAAATTATTCGGATCAAAATCATAAACGATCATTAAATCATGAGCTTGGAATCCTATCAAATGCACAAACAATGGAATGTTTTTGGTGCTTTTGTCTTCAAGCCAGACGGGCTCTTTCTTTTGCAGTCGATTAAAAGAAAGCAAACCTGCCAGCCGGTAGGCGGGAATCTTGTCAAAAAAATAACCCCTTTGGTTTTTCAATGTAACCAATTAACCCGATTGACGCCTTCCTGCGGTAGGCAGGGATTTTTGACGAGTCCGCACAAGATTTGCCCTCAGGTCCGCCTTCGAGAAAAAGCGTTAAGAAAATAAATGTAGAGAACGTGAAGAAATCAAGTCTGTTTGACGCTCGTTAGGCCTGAAGCATGAAGGTCTATAAGGAGGAGTTTCTTGATTTTAGTGAAAGGAATTTATTTTTTAGTTTTTTATCGTCAGCGGTGGCTTTTTTGAATACTTTTTCAGCTAAAGGAAAAAGTATTTCCCGTCTGGAAAGACAATCACTTAGTTGATAATGAACTGTTCGAATCGTACTAATCTATAACTAGCAAAATAATCAAAACGTTACAAAATTAGCCTCATTCTCAATAAAATGAACAGGCACACCTTTAACAAAACCTTTCAACCACTGTGCACAATAATCCATGCCGGCCTCTTCCGATTTTATATGGCCAACAAAAATAACGGCTTTGTTTTTTCCCAGCGTGGTGGCATCATTGGCATAAAGGTAGGTTTCCCATTCGCTGGCTTCTCCGGCAACCATTACTTCCACTTCGGGCATATTTAGCATTTGAATCTGACGGGCACCACCAGGAGCTCCAACAGCAAGTCCTACTTTTGTAAATTTCATTTCGGGGTTGCCAATCACACGAACAGTTTGTAGTCCCAATTGGTCTTTTAATTCACGGGCAAAGTCAGCTAATTCTTTTTCCGGCATTTTATATAGTGTACCGCCATCGTTAACGGCAAAATCCTTCCAGCCCAGTTTTTCAATCATTCCGGCATAAATCCCGTCCGGTTGAGTCATGTGTATATGATCATGAAACCGGAATACAACTAACTTGTGGTCTTCAATAAATTTGCGTTTTTCTCTATAAACCGGGTCGTTTGCATAAGCTTCGGTTTCATCAAGGTGGTTGTAGAAAATGGGTTCGTGGGTGATAATAAAGTTGCAATTCATTTCAACCGCTTTTTGCAGGGTACGCATATCGGCAAACATACAAACTGCAATACCTTTAATTTCCGTATCAGGATCGCCGGCTTTAAACACATCAACAGTGGTTTTAGCCCAATCGCAGGTAACGTTTTCTTTCATCAGGTTTACTACCGAGCGGGGAGTTGTTTTATTTTGTGCGAATGTCCAAAATGGAATAAGCAATACGAAAAGCAAAAGTTTTTTCATTGGTTTAAATTTAAAATGCTACTGATGGCATCAAAAGTAAATAATTTTTATCGGTAGTGGTGCCAAATGTCTGCGATTGCTGGTATAAAACATAGATATTGTTCAATATCCGAATTTAGAAAGCAACTATTGTTGCACACATTTTATGTTGTATAAAATAGTTTTGTCTACGGAGTAGAAACTCAAAATAATTTACGGTGATAAAATTCGAATCTGAAAGAAAAAAACCATTAAAAATTAAGAACTCAAACCACTTGTTATAAAAGTCTAATAAGCTGATTTTTATAGGTTTTTTACGTTGTTCAGATTATTAATTTTGTTACAAAATCATTGAAAAAATGGCAAAAGTAAAAGGAGCAGTTGTTGTTGATAAGGAAGGCTGCAAAGGCTGCAGTCTGTGTGTGGAAGCTTGTCCGCACGATGTATTGGCATTACACAAAGAGGTAAACAGCAAGGGGTATCATTACTCTTATATGGAGAATCCAGATGCTTGTATTGGATGCGCCAATTGTGGTGTTGTTTGTCCTGATACGTGCATAACGATATACCGTGTAAAAGCCAGTTAGAAAAGGATTAATTAAAAGGATGAAGGATTAATCAATCAACAATCGACAATTAAAAATTTAAATATGGGAGAATTAAGATTAATGAAAGGAAACGAGGTGTTGGCCGAGGCTGCCATCCGCTGCGGATGCGACGGTTATTTTGGCTATCCCATAACACCTCAGTCGGAAGTGATGGAAACACTTATGGCACGTCAGCCCTGGAACGAAACAGGAATGACGGTATTACAAGCTGAAAGTGAAGTTGCTTCGATAAACATGGTGTACGGTGCTGCGGCTACCGGAAAAAAGGTAATGACTTCTTCTTCAAGCCCGGGTATTAGCCTTATGGCGGAGGGAATTTCGTATATCGCCGGAGCCGAGTTGCCTTGTTTAATTGTAAACGTACAACGTGGTGGCCCCGGATTAGGTACCATTCAACCATCGCAGGCCGATTATTTCCAAAGTGTTAAAGGTGGCGGTCATGGCGATTATAAAATGATAGTTTTGGCTCCTGCATCCGTTCAGGAAATGAACGATTTTGTTGATCTTGGTTTCGAGCTCGCTTTTAAATACCGCAATCCGGCAATGATTTTGGCAGATGGAGCCATTGGTCAAATGATGGAAAAAGTAGAACTGGCCGACCAAAAAAGACGCTGGACAAAAGAAGAAATTGCAGAAATGAGCGGCGACTGGGCAACCATCGGAAAACCAAAGAGCCGCAAAAAGAATATTGTTACTTCGCTGGAAATGGATTCTGACAAAATGGAAGAAAACAACCGTCGTTTCCAGGAGAAGTACCGTAAGATGGAAGAGGAGGAGGTGCGTTACGAAGCCATTCAATGCGACGATGCAGAGTTTGTAATTGTAGCATTTGGAACTTCGGCACGCGTTTGCCAAAAGGCAGTGGAAATTGCCCGGGCAAAAGGATTAAAAGTTGGTTTGCTTCGTCCGATTACATTGTTCCCGTTCCCTAAAAAAGCCATTCAGGAACTGGCACGAAAAGCCAAAGGTTTCCTTTCAGTGGAAATGAGTGCCGGACAAATGGTAGAAGATATTAAACTATCTGTTTACGAGGCAGGCAGTAATGCCCGTGTTAACCATTTTGGTCGTATGGGAGGAATTATACCTACACCAACAGAGGTGGTTGATGCATTAGAAGATAAATTTTCGTGGGAGTTGAGTTATGGAGTTAAACGTAGTTACTAAACCGGAGGAGATTATGGATATTAAAGAAATAATTAAGCCGGAAAACCTGGTTTATAAAAAGTCGGAACTAATAAACGACGATATTATGCACTATTGCCCGGGGTGTTCTCATGGTGTAGTTCATAAAATTATGGCTGAACTGATAGAGGAAATGGGCCTTCAGGAAAAAACCGTTGGTATTGCGCCTGTAGGTTGTGCGGTTTTTGCTTACAATTATATTGATATCGATTGGCAGGAGGCTGCGCATGGTCGTGCTCCTGCAGTGGCAACCGGTGTTGCCCGCGTAAACCCTGATAATTTTGTTTTTACCTACCAGGGCGATGGCGACCTTGCATCGATTGGAGCAGCCGAAATAATGCATGCCTGTAACCGCGGCGAAAATATTCTTGTGATTTTTATTAATAACGGAATTTACGGAATGACCGGTGGACAAATGGCACCAACAACACTGGAAGGAATGGTAACCGCAACCACGCCTTATGGGCGAAATGTTGATTTGAACGGTTATCCGATGAAGATCACTAATTTGATCGCTCAGCTGCCTGGAACATCGTATGTAACACGCCAGGCAGTGCACACTGCAGCTACGGCTCGTAAATGCAAACGATCGCTAAAAAAAGCCATTCAAAACGTGATGGATAAAAAAGGAACTTCATTTGTGGAGGTTGTTTCAACCTGTAATTCGGGTTGGAAAATGAGTCCGGTTGATGCTAATAACTGGATGGAGGAGAACATGATTCCTTATTATCCGCTGGGCGATTTGAAAGACAGTGTAAAAGGAGAACATTCGGAAAATTAGTAGTTAAGCATTTTGGCATTAACACATTAAAGCATTGAAATTATGACAGAAGAAATGATAATTGCCGGATTTGGAGGACAAGGTGTACTATCAATGGGTAAAATTCTTGCTTACTCGGGTATTATGGAAGACAAGGAAGTTACCTGGTTCCCGTCGTACGGACCTGAAATGCGTGGCGGAACAGCCAACGTTACAGTAATTGTTAGCGATACCCGCATCAGTTCGCCTATTTTGCAGGAGTTTGACACTGCCATTATTCTGAACCAGCAGAGTATGGACAAATTCGAACCAGCGGTAAAACCCGGCGGAACTTTATTGTACGATCCGAATGGAGTCATCAATCCGCCAACACGTACGGATATCAACATTTTTAAAGTTGAAGCCACAAAAACGGCTGTTGAAATGGGAAATCCAAAAGTGTTTAATATGATTGTTTTTGGAAGTTACCTGAAAGTTCGGCCGATACTTTCGCTTGATAATGTGGAAAAAGGTCTGGAAAAATCACTTCCGGAACGTTACCACAAATTAATTCCGCTAAATCTGGAGGCTATTAAAAAAGGGCAGGAGATTGTGGAAGATATCCAACTAGTTTAAAAATAAACTCTGCATATTAAAGAAGAAATCCGATCTGTATATGTTTTAAACTTATACGGATCGGATTCTTTATAAACAGGCCTGTCAATGTTGACACGTATCCTTTTATTGTTTCTTAATTGGCTCTTTCAAGTTGAGCTATCTTTTCCCAGCTCGGATCAATATCGAGTGAAACCGCCATATATATATCCTTTCCATCTGTCTTGAATACTGTTTCGCCATCGAGGTGAGCATGTAGATCCTCAGGAGTTAATTTGTATATCGCCCCGGTAATAGGATCAATAATTAGCCCGATTAATCCCCCAAACACAATATTTCCGATGTACCAGGCATTAAATTCTTTGGTAAGTAACGTTTCATATGGCTGGTAACCCTCCAGTTGAATTAAAACAGTGTATTCCTGATTCCTTTTAAGATTTTTCTCAACCGGTGTTTTTCCAACATCAACTCCATTTATATATACATCAGCCGAACTTGGAGTGGAGGAAATTGTAATGTTTTGACGCGATCCCGAAATAATTGTAGCACAAGAGGAAAATAACAATGCAGCTACAATTGATAATGCTAAAATTGATTTTTTCATTGATTTAATTTTTATATTAATCTAAGGTTAATTGATATTGTGGTAATTTTGTTACGTCTCCGTCGTACTTGTAAAGCTCAATTTTAAGTCGGTAACAACTACTCAATAAGTCAGGTGCCTTTTTTTCGACCACTTTAACAATATTCGCGCCATTTTCGCGGGCTTGCATCCGTGCTCTGTTCATCAAGCTATTAAAACTACAATCGGTAGAAAAGCCTGAATCCTGAAATCTTAAGTCTCCAATTTTTGTTGCCCTTTCTGGCAAGCTATGATGTACATCAAGCAAAGCAATTTTATCTTCTGCCCGAAGTGCAGGTTGTTTATTTATCAGATTTGTTGTGATTTTTGGACTACAAGCAGATAGTACCATTGTTATTATAACTACAATTATTGTTTTAATTTTCATTAGTTATATTTTAGCGATTATGATAATTAACATTCTCTGTGAGATAGAGTGATATTGTTTGGAGATAATCATGTGTCCATTTCAATATTTGGTTTTTGCGTGTCCTGTATATAATGTGTAATAATAGGATGAAAATAAGCATAATTTTTATATTTTTTGTATTTGTGTCAGGGGAATTATAAACATAAATAGTTAACTCAATCTCTGGCTCAAAAACATAAATTTAATTTGGATGAATTGGCAAAATCACTAAAAATCCAGGAGGTTAGTGGATGATTCAGTGTGCTGGTTTGTAGTGTTTTATATGCACTAAAGGAGTCCGATACTCTCAAGCGATTTTTTTATCCGTTTGTGATTTGCATCGAATTTATCTTCAATTTCGCGGAACACCTTATTATACTGCGGGTGTTGTTTTAAATTGTCCATCAGCGGATCGATAGGTGTAAAAAGAATCGTCCAGTAGTGAAAATTATCCTGCTTTGTGAATGCTTTTAAATACTCGATGGCCTTGTCAGTTTCTCCATGATAGGAATAATAAAATGCTAGCGAAAAGTTCCTGTAAATAGAAGGATCGTTTTCTGCCCATGTTTTGTACTGCTCAAAATATTTGTCAGCTAGTTCCTGCTCACCAATTTTATCAAAGGTTACAGCTATTTTCCCATTTTCCGATCGGTAAATCTCAAGGTTGTACATTTCACGGGCTTCAACAAAGGCTTTGTAATATTTTGCTGCTGTTTCAAAATCGCGCAGATAATAGTATGATTTTGCCACTTCCTGCAATATGTCGAGACGGGTTTTATCTTTTTCAAAGGTAGTAAGCAATGATTTATTTAGCTGATTCAAATCTTCATCTTGAGCATACTCGATATAAGCTTTTACATATTGCGAGTAAAGGTTTTCGGGTAAATAGCTGAGAGAAATATCAATGTACTTTTTTGCTTCATTAACAAAACCCGATTGGATAAAAGCATTACTTATGTGCAGGTAGCTATAACTTGCCGCCGCCGAATCGTAGGCTGCAACAATATCAATTTCAAGCCCTTTTAAAGCATATTCCAGGTACTTCTCGGTATTCGGTAAATAATTCACATATAACTCAACCAGGAATATTAAAACCACATCTGAATTTGGACTGATCTCCAGCGCTTTTTCAAAATAGGGAAGTGCCAGTTCGTATTCGCTGTGCTCCATATAAAAAAGAGCTTTGGCCGTTAAACTCTGTGGCAATTTCGAGTCGTAAAAAAGTGCCTGATCGGCATAATAATTTATGGAGTCGGCAAATTGTTTTTCCGTTTTATTTTGGTCCAGCAGATAGAAAGCAATAGCAATTGCGGCATAAGAACGGGCAAATTCTTCATCGTGTTGAATGGCTTGTTTGAAATAAGGAATGGCTGCTTTCAGGTTTACTTCGGTTGGTTTGCCAAGCAAATCATATCCTTTTAGAAACAGGTCGTAAGCCTCCAGGTTATCGGTTGGTGCTTTTTCAATACGTTCTATTTCTTCCGGCGTAACAATGGCTTCTATTTGTTCGGCGATACTTTTTGCCACATCGGCCTGCAAAGTAAAAATGTCTTCGGTATCACGCCGGTATTGCTGGCTCCACAAATGTTTGTCGGTTTTAGCTTCTATCAACTGTATATTGAGCAGAATCTGGTCGCCAATTTTTTGGCCGCTGCCTTCAATAAGATAGGTGGCATTTAGTTCCTTTGCAATCTCGGGTGACGATTTCGGATTGTCGCGGTACTGCTCAACCGAAGTCCTGCTGATCACTCTCAGATCTTGAATTTGTTGGAGATTGTTCAGTGTGGCCTCCATCAGTCCGTTAATAATATAAACGTTGGTGGTATCGTTGCTGTCGTTCATAAACGGCAATACGGCAATCGATTTTACTCTTTTACTGTTGACTGAATCAGGTTGCAACACAATGTACAAAACAGCCGCTATTGCTACGATCGCAAAAATGGAGATCAATAAAAGCGGAAACTTTTTTTTCGGAACGGGAGCCTGCAACTCTGGTTCAGTTTCTGGATCCTGTTCAGAAGGCTCTTCCTGCATGCCCATTTCTCCGGGAGGGGAACCATATAACTCGCGGAAGCATTTTATAAAATACGAGGGGCTGCCAAAACCAACCTTATATGAAATTTCGGAAACTGTGAATGAACCTTCCTGAAGCAACTCGGTAGCATATTTTAAACGCACATTACGAATAAACTGACTGGCGGATAATTCGGTGAGTTTTTTGATCTTTCGTAACAGGTTCGAGCGACTCATACCAACGGCATCTGCCAACTCCGACACACCAAACTGTTCGTTGGAAATGTTGTCCTCAACAAGCTGAGTAATTTGGTTTAGAAAACTTTTTTCTGCGGTGTTAAGATTTGGCATAGTTGTCAGCAACGAATTAAATATGAATCTAAAATACAAAAACTGTTTGTTTGTCTCTTATACTATCTATTCTTTCGATGATATTTTATTTTGAGGAGCGTGTTTTTTGGATGTTTTTATGTGCTTCTTAGAACGCTTATTTGGCAAGTTTTTCAAGGCTTTGCATCATGTTTTGCATCATAATTTATATGCTTGCGCCATATGTTTCAAGCCTTGAGCAAACTTCATACACTTGGCTGCATAGTTCATTAGACCTGCATCACGCTTCACACGACCTTTACACTATCGAAAAACTTCGGACTTCGGGCTTTCGTCTTCCGACTAAAATAAAAATCATGAAAACACGAATTTATTTTCTCGACCATTTAAGAACATTAATGATTTTCCTGGTTGTTGTTTTACACTCAGGATTAGTTTATGAACATGTTTTGCAAAACTCCTGGATTGTTGTCGATCCGGTAAAAGCAAATTCAATCGGAATGATCCGTTTGTACCTTGATCTATTTATAATGTTTACGATCTTCTTTATTTCCGGATACCTGATCCCGATGTCGCTGAAGTCAAAAACATCAATCGAATTTATTAAGTCGAAGGTGAGACGTATTTTGATACCGTGGGGAATCGCAGTATTTACGTTGATTCCCTCATACAAATTCATCTTTTTATATTCACGTGGTTTACCACAGGAAGAATGGTTCTCGTACTTCCACTTTTTTGAACGGGCCGGAAGCGACCTGAGTTTTTATGCCAACAACCCGGCACAAAACTGGTTATGGTTTTTGCCTGTATTGTTTCTGTTTCAGGTGATATATCTGGTGCTGGCAAAAACAAAAATGCTGTCGTTAAAAATTAACCTAAAAACGGCAGTAATCGTAATGTTTGTGGTCGGTGTTGTTTACAGCGTTACAATTGCTCAACTGGGACTGAACGGCTGGTACGATTCTGCTATCCTGCATTTTCAGCGCGAGCGTTTGTTGGTTTACTTTATGTCGTTTTTGCTGGGGGCGCTTTGTTATAAGCTAAAAGTATTCGAATCAACTAAAAAGAACAAACGACTTTATATAGTCGCAAATGTAGTTCTGACTTTCGCCCTCGGGATTTTTACGGCCGTTGCATTGAATACCTTTTTCAATATTATCGACCCGGCGCGTAATTACTATTTCATATCGCAGTTTGCCGACCGTGTTGTTTATTATGCTTTTGGCCTGGCATCGCAACTTACTTTGCTGTATGTATTCCTTTACGGTTTCCGACACAGCTTAAATAAAAGGTATGCGCTTATGGACGAACTGAACAGAAATTCTTACTCGGTTTACATCATACACACTATTGTACTTGGAGTAGTTGCACTCTCGTTAATGGCATTACCAATTCCGTCGATGGTGAAATTCCTTATGGTTACTTTACTTACTTTTGGACTTTCAAATCTGCTTATTTACTCATGGCGAACCATTCGTCAACGCACAGTCAATACAAAAACAGTTGCCACTGCGGTCATGTCAGTAGTAATTGTATTAGCTGCTTTTACTGCTTATCCCGGAACAACAGAAAACAAAGAACAGAAGACAGAAACTACAGAAACAAGCACAGCGCCTCAAAGTGGGAAAAGTATACATGCTGCAGTAATTGCAGGAGATTTGGAAGCAGTAAAAGCAATAATAGCATCGGGTGCCGATTTGAATGAAAAAGAGCCTGCAGGTGGATCAAGTCCGTTAATTACAGCCTGTGTATTTGGTAAAACAGAAATTGCAAAAGTCTTGATCGATGCAGGTGCAGACCTGAATGTTATGAATAATGATGGTTCTACTGCATTGCACACAGCAGCTTTTTTCTGCCGTACCGAAATAGTTAAGACATTATTAAACAAAGGTATCGATCGTTCCGTAGTAAATAATTCAGGATCAACTGCCTTGCAATCGGTTCAGGCGCCTTTCGAAATGGTAAAAGGAATTTACGAATACTTTAACAAGGTGTACGAACCACTCGGACTTCAACTTGATTTGAACAGGATTGAAAAAGCACGTCCTGTAATTGCTGAAATAATATCAACTAACTCGTAATCTAAAAAGCCGTGAAATGAGCTTCAGTCAGGAATTCGATTTTATTTAGAGAAATCGTTTTAAGCGAATTCCATCTGTCGCCATTAGAAACCTTAAATTTTAAACAGATGAAACTGCTGATCGGAAGAATGTTACTCATATTGGTTATACTGCAGGCCGTATTGGGAGCCAGCTCGTGTAACAATAGAAAAGCGGAGAAGGTTATTTTAACTCCTCCGGCAGAAATGAACGATGGAATTAATGTGGGCACGCCGAATGATGCCAATATTGATGAGCGCTATATAAAAGATGCTATTCAGAAAATCTACGCCGGTAAATTTGGAGAGATACATTCCATGTTGATCTACAAAAACAACAAACTGGTTGTTGAACAGTATTTCCCGGGACATCTGTATGCATGGGACAAACCATACTACTATGGCGACTACGTGGAATACGGTCCGGAAACAAAACACAGTGTTATGTCAGTAACAAAAAGTTTTGTGTCGGCATGTATCGGCATCGCAATCGATAAAGGTTTTATAAAAAGTGTTGATCAATCCATTTTTGATTACCTGCCCGAACATCAACACCTGAAAACCAATAATCGCGAATTCATTACCATTGAGCACCTGTTGACGATGACCTCCGGCTTAGTCTGGGACGAGTGGAGCGCCGCCCACGGAACGGAATCTACCAACGACATGGACCGCTTGTATTTCGATTGCGACGATCCGGTAACTTGTGTTTTAGATCGTGAATGGTGGGCCGAACCCGGAACATCGTTTACCTACAACGGTGGTGGCATTGTTATTTTGGGCGAAATTTTAAGAAATGCTACCGGACTTGATCTCGAAGAATTCTCGAAAAAGTATTTATTCGAACCACTCGGAATTAAAGAAGGCACCTGGATGAAATATCCGGATGGAGTAGTTGTTGAAGCAGCCAGTTCGTTGAGTGTTACTCCGCGCAATATGCTGAAACTGGGAATTACTTACCTCGATAACGGAATGTGGAACGGTGAGCGCATGCTCTCTGCCGATTGGGTGGCAAAGAGCTCAACTGTTTACAAAAACAACTCCGGTATAAAGTTGCCCATCGAAGACTCGGGTAAAAACGGTTACGGCTACACCTGGTGGCAAAGCGATTTGTATCATAGTGGTAAAAACATAAAAATGTACCGTGCCAATGGTTGGGGCGGACAGGTAATTATGGTTTTCCCCGAGTTGGATATGACCGTGGTGTTCACCAGTGGAAACTGGGCCGGAAAATCGAAGTTGTTTAAATTAGTGCGTCAGTATATTCTGCCTTCAGTTGAAATGTAGGGGAATGATCGATTTTGTCACAGAAATTAAAAGGATTAAAATAGATTTTATTGTCATTTCGACGAAGAATGAGGAGAAATCTCTCAAAATTGAAACAGATTTCTCATTCATACCTCATTCGAAATGACATCTCTGATTGTCTGTTCTTGCGACTAAAGCAATCTAAAACTTACAAAAATGAAAAACACCTGTTCAACCAGAAAAGAAGCCCGTAGCCTCCTGTTTAAAGTGGGGTGCACGGGTGCACTATTTGCGGTGGTAAATAAAAATTTCGGACAGCGCGACAGTGAAGTTGAGAAGGCAACCGGACCGTTATGTGGCGGAATCGTGCAAGAGGGGCACCAATGTGGAATGCTTTGGGGAGCCGCTCTTGCTGCCGGTGCCGAGGCAAGCCGAAGAACGAAAGACTCAAATGTTGCCACTTCGCTGGCTATTTCGGCTGCGCGTGATTTGGTCGATTCCTTCAATCAAAGATCATCGAGTGTGAATTGCCGCGATATTACAAACTGTAACCAGAAGTCGAAGCTGGGCATGATTAAGTTTTTTATTACCGGGAAACCGCTAAACTGTGCCCGCTTAATTGGTCGCTGGGCACCAAAGGCTGTGGCAACGGTAGAAAAAAGTTTGACTATAATGCCGGAAAGTTCAGATACTCCCATTGTAAGTTGTGCCAGTATTGGCGCCGAAAAAATGGGTGCAGGAAAAGAAAAAGCAATGATGTTGGCCGGTTTTGCAGGAGGAATAGGCTTAAGTGGCAATGCCTGTGGAGCACTTGGTGCTGCCGTTTATCTTGGAGCCGAAAAATGGTACAGCAATAATCCTGACGACAAACGTTTTATCGTTCCCGGGGCAGAAGAAAAGATGCGCGATTTTCTGTTTGAAAACAGGGGTGAGGTACGTTGTAGTAAAATTTGCGGGAAAACCTTTGCTACTGCAGAAGAGCACTCGGAATATATTCGGAACGGTGGATGCGAAAAACTCCTGAATTTATTGGCCGGAGATCAATAATGTTTGTCATATTGAATTGTTAAAATGGCTTTGTGTATTCTGATTTTATTATGTGTTTAATACTTTTGATATGGATATGTTAATATAATCATGAGTTCAGAACTATCGATGTAAAACATTTTTGGTTCTGATTCGTTTCTAATCCATAAACACAATCAATCATGAAAAAAATTATTACAGCTTTTATTATTGCAGCTACATTTTTTGTGGCTTGCAGCGATGACGAGAACAATGCCGGAACCGGTACGTTAAAAGTGCGTTTAACCGATGCTCCGGCCGAATACTCCGCAGTACTTGTTGATGTGCAGGGCCTGCGTATTAATGTTAACGATGCCGATACTACAGAAGGCAACTGGATGGATCTGACTTTGGATACCATGGGCCAGATCGATCTGTTGGAGTTAATGGACGGTGTCAGTATTCAGTTATCCGATGACGAAATTCCGGCAGGTTACTTATCGCAAATACGTTTGATACTGGGCGATAACAACCAGCTTGTAATTGGCGAAGATACCATGGATATGGAAACTCCTTCGGCACAACAATCAGGACTGAAAGTTAATGTACACGACTCTATTGCCGATGGCGAAACGTTTAATATGATGCTCGACTTTGATGCTGAACAATCGGTAGTTGACAAAGGAAACGGAAGCTATTCGTTAAAACCCGTTCTAACTGTTATTAAAGACTAAGTTTTAAAACAGAACATAACAGGGGAAGGTCGCTTATTTAGCGGCCTTTTTTTATGAAAATCTGCCAAGTCAAATGTTTTGAAACGACTTCTTTTAATCCCGTACTTCGATTTGATTCTCTCCGTATATTATCCTACAAAAACAAACATAAACCCATATGCAACGTATAGAAAGTTAAAATCCAAAAATCCAACGTTATGAAAACATCTACCCGCTTATTAGTTTTGGCAGTTTTTATCGTTTTTTCGTGCAGCTTGTTCGCCCAAACCATCGGGGTAAAAGCTGGTTACACCCTGTCTGATTTATTTCTGGAAGAAGATGGCGAATCTGCCAGCGAAGATTTTAGTATGAGATCGGGATTTCATTTAGGACCTGTATTCGAATGGGATATAAATGAAGGCGCCGGCATTGAAACGGCTTTGTTGCTCACAACAAAAGGTATAAAAATGGATGAGTCGGAGTCGTACGAAGGAATTACGTATAATGCAAAGGCGAATGTTAACCTGTGGTACCTCGATATTCCGGTATATGGGAAATTGTATGCCGATGTTGGGCAGACACGGATTTACGGAATGGCCGGCCCGTATATTGGAATTGGGCTTAGCGGCAAAACAAAAATGGAAGAATCGGGTGGTAGCGAAAACTTTAGTGAAGAATGGGGTATTGAGTGGGGAGATTCAGAAGAGGACGATTTGAAACGTCTAGAGCTTGGTTTAGCAGTTGGCGGAGGTATTGAAGTTAATTCGTTTTTCTTTGAATTTACAAGTCATTTTGGCCTGAACAATATTTCACCACAATCCGATTATGATGTGATTGCCCGAAACCGTGCCTTTATGTTCTCGCTGGGCTATAAATTTCGGAAGTAGAACATAATTTTTCCGCTAACCACCAACAGGAATGAAAGTAATACGATTTTCAGCTAACCCTCTCTTTGGGGCTGTTAAAAAACTTTGAGCCAAATTTTGCTCTACTGCCTCTGCTATCCCTCGTTACAAACGATAGGTAGAGCTGGGAAGCTACCTATCACGTATAAACGGCAAAGCAATTTCCAAATCGTTATATTAAATAAGTTAATCCGGAGTTTATATTTTTTCCGGCTTTTCCGGAAAGAACAAATCTTTTTTCTATTTTAACCTATCTAATCGACCAAAATAAAATCAAAACCTATGAAAAATACGATTATTCTTATTTTAAGTTTTTTCCTGATTTCGTCGTGTGCTCAACAAAAATCAGAACAAGCAGACGAACAAGCTGCGCCTAAGAGTTTAAAAGAAGCCTATGCCGGTGCATTTAAACTCGGTTGTGCCGTTAATAGATTTGTCATTTCGGATAGGGATACGGCTACCCGAAACATTATAACCAGTCAATTTAATACCATCACGCCTGAGAATTCGATGAAAGCTGCCCCCATTAATCCTCGCCCCGGAGTTTATAATTTTGATCCGGCCGACCGGATAGTGGAATTTGGTGAAAAAAACGGCATGTTCATCGTGGGGCATACCCTGGTTTGGCACAACCAGACTCCTGATTGGTTTTTTGTGAACCAAGAGGGCAATCCCAATACTCCGGAGGAACAAATCGAGCGGATGCGCAGCCACATTGAAGCGGTAGCCGGAAGGTATGCCGGGCACGTAAATGCCTGGGATGTAGTGAATGAAGTAATTGATAACGATGGATCGTATCGTCCTACCACCTGGGTAAATGCAGTTGGCGACGGCGACAAAATGGTAAAATATGCATTTCAATATGCCAACAAGTATGCTCCCGATGCAGAACTGTATTACAACGATTTTAATGCCTGGCGCCCTGAAAAGAGAGACGGCATAGCCCGCATGGTACGGATGTTGCAAAAAGAAGGAGTCAGGATCGACGGTGTTGGAATACAGGCACATTGGGGACTGAATTTCCCAAAAAATGAATACATCGAGGCAGCCATCGACACCTTTGCCTCATTGGGTTTAAAGGTTATGATAACCGAACTGGATGTTGATGTTCTCCCGCTGACCAAAGAGGGGCAGATTATCGGACAGGTGATGAGCCACCCTCAATTTCAGATGGAAGAGTTTGAGGAATTCCTCGACCCGTATAAAGACGGGCTGCCTGAAGAGGTAGAGCAACAGCTAACAGAAAGGTATGAGGAGCTGTTCCGGATTTTTTACAACAAACGGGATAAAATTGACCGGGTAACCTTGTGGGGATTGCAGGATAACATGTCGTGGAAAAACGGTTACCCCATCCCCGGCAGGACAAACTATCCGCTTCTTTTTGACAGGCAGAATAAAGCCAAGCCGGCGTTAAAAGCGGTATTGGAAATCCCGAATCAAACTTTGTAGTAAAATGCTATTATTGGGAAGTTTAGCTCAAATAAGTTTCAAAACTGAAATAAAAACCTGCTCCCCTTGTAAGGGGAGCTCTCGACGGAGAGAGGGGTAAAGCCAGTACAAAAAAATCCTGTTTTAATGGATGCTAACTACAATCCGGAAATTTGCTAATTTTGCCGCAAAATTACAACGATGGACATTTCAGGGAGCTGGACATACAACGAAGATTTTGAATACGGAAACTCGGTAGGAGCGGTGGAACTTACGCAAACCGGCAACCAGGTAAGTGGGGTGTTTTCGTTTACCGAAGAGGTGGAAAATAACTACAGCATCCGGGTAACCGAAAAAGTAAAAGGCACCATTACCGATGGAAAACTCCTTTTGAAGAGCGTTGAAGTTAAAGCCATGCAAAACGGCCGCGAAATCAATTACCTGCCCAATACTTTTGAAGCACAACGCATTACCGAAACCCAAATTATAGGCTCAACCTACGACAGCGAAAACGTGTGTGGCGTGTTTGTGTTGACACGGAAAGCTTAAGTGCCTGAATAGGTTTGTCCGTCTTTTGCCCCGTACTTCCGGGCGGTGATCATTCGCGAAATATAAGAACAGGCTTTAGCCATTAATCAAAGAATTAAAGGCTAGTCGGTTATAGCTGTTATTTTGATTTGACCTTCTGAACTATTTTTCATAATTTAACTACAAATTAATCGATATAAACATCTAAGAACCATAAATTATTATCGGCTTTTAACGCAGAATAATATTCAGAATATAAGTATGTTGCAGACGTGCAGGATGATAGGGTATATGCGCATCATAAACATATGTAAGTTATGTTTCATACTTTCACAATAAGACCACAACAAATGGATAGATTTATAAAAAATATTGATAACCAAATAAAGTTCAATCAGAGCAAAAATATCTTTCTTGATAATTTGGATTTTTTTCAGTTTGCTGAAGAAACGGTTAAAGCTATTTCAAATATTGACAAGTTAAATCCAGATTCAAAGGAATACTTAATTGATTATGCTACTGATAAAGCAATAGAAGAATTCTGCAGAGTAAATCAATACTATTCGTTTGACTTGAAAGCGAAAAATAACCTGAGAAAAATTTACTCTGACTTATTTGAAAACTTTCGGATACGAACAAATTCGATTGAAGATATTTCAAAAATTCATTACGAAAAACTAAAAAGTTGGTTAAAGGAAAATAATCCTTTCGCGGAAAAAATTTATAAAAAGGATAACGAGATTGTAAGTGCTGTTGCTTGTTCTGAATATTCGCCAGAATTGCAATTTAATATTTTACAGATTGATGTTAAGCAATTAATGCAACCGATTTTAGATATAGGTTGTGGTACCAATGGACATTTAGTTAATTACTTTATAGATCAAGGACTTGAAGTTTATGGAATTGACAGATTTAAGTTTACAACCTCAAACTTAAAGACAGCTGATTGGTTGGAATACGATTATGGAAAAGATAAATGGGGGACAATAATTAGTAACATAGGATTTTCAAATCATTTCTATCATCATAATTTGAGAGAAGACGGAAATTATATTGGATATGGGAAAACTTACGTGAGTATTCTGAATTCATTGAAAGTTGGTGGATGTTTCCATTATGCTCCGGATTTGCCATTTATTGAGAAATATCTTGATAAAAATCAGTTTGACCTGAAAAAATACGAGATTGACAAATACGATTTTAAAACAACGATTATAAGAAAAATGAAATAAAGTACGACGGCATAACAATGTATAAACAAAATAGGCGTGATAGTAGTAATTTCAAGGAGTGTAGCCCGCATCAAATTTGTGTCGGTTTGATATCCGTAATCGCCTACTTTGCATTTACTCAACGTTACCACAAACCCAAACCATAATTTTCGAAAACCAACTGATCATAACCGTTCTTTATCTATCAATTTTCATAAAACAATAAAACTGAAATAAATGCTTTTAGCGGCTTCCGAATAACCATGAATATTAGTTATAATAATTTGAACATATAGTCAAGTATTGGTAGGCCTATTATATCGGCCATTGCAACTTGTTATTTAATTTTGAAACCTGAAGTTGACGCAAGAGTCGAATCGCATTAAAAACTTAAAATAGAAAATATGAAACGAGCATGTAAATCATTTACACTCGACAGAATGATTAAAAGAGGCGAGTTACATACGATACCGTTGAAAACAAGCAATTTTAATCGTATGAATTTAGTTAAGCCGATCGTTGGAATAATACTTGCTTTTTGTGCCTGGGGTACAAGCAGCGTATTTGCACAAAGCGGCGATCAGATTTTGGACGGCATTGGCGAAACCGGGTTAATTGCCCGTTATACGCTGGAAGAAAATGCTAAAGACTGGTCGAGAAATAATTTACATGGTACTATTCACGGCCCGGCTTATAAATTTGTCGACGATGAAGTGTTTGGAAAAGTACTTTCGTTGTCGGGCGATGGTAAAACCTATATCTCAATCCCCGGCGAAATGCTGGCAGGAGAGGAGTCGATGAGTATTTCGGGGTGGATTTTTCCACAATCGGCAGAAAGTACAGCTCCGTTTTTCGATTTTGGTAAGAATGGAAAGTCTGCCTTGTTTATGGCTCCCGGTGCCAACAACACTTATGTGGCGCAAATAAATACCGGCGCTAATATTTACACCGCAAATTCGGAAGCACCAGAGTTAAATAAATGGAACCATATTGCTGTTGTTATTAATGTTCCTGAAAAAACATTTACTACCTACCTAAACGGCAAACAGCTTAGCGAGGTAAAAAATATTGAGGTGGAGTTAAAGCAATTGTTTGATGGCAAAGACGGAGAAAGTCAGTTTCGTATCGGAAGTGCTGCTTTAAACGCCAAGCTGCACGATTTCCGTATTTACCGGATTCCTTTAAGTGAGAGACAAATTGGATGGATTAACTTTAGTGCCTTGCATAAAGAGGAAGCTGAAGAAATGATGCGTAACAGACAAGAGGCAGAACTTCAGGAATTTCCGGAATCGACACCTCAGTTGTATAATAAGTATTTAACCGACGTTCCCACCATTGAAGTGGAAACAGAAGTGGGCTTCCTTCCACGTTTGCCACGATTTGTAAAAGGCGTTTATAGCAACAATTTCGAGGGGCCTGAAGTGCGTGTGCTTTGGCCTGCCCCCGAAGATAACAGCGAAGTACAAAGTGCAGGAAAATACACGGTAAGCGGACGAGTTGCCGGAACCAATATTCAACCCAAAGCAATTGTTTCGGTAGTTAAGCACGATCATGATCATCATGCTCCGCACCGCACGCTGGAGGCTTTTGATTTGAATGAGGTACAATTAACCGAAGATTTGCATAACCACAAAACAAAATTTGTGGAGAACCGCGATAAATTCGTTAATGGTTTGCTGGAAACCAATCCTGATGATTTTCTTTACATGTTTCGCAATGCTTTTGGGCAGGAACAACCTGCAGGAGCTGAGCCTCTGGGCGTTTGGGACAGCCAGGAAACAAAACTTCGCGGTCATGCCACCGGACACTATCTGAGCGCTTTGGCACAGGCATATTCAAGTGCTGCTTACGATCCTGCTATTCAGGCTAAGTTTGCCAAGAAAATGGAGTATATGGTGAATACGTTGTATGACCTGGCAGAACTATCGGGAACTCCTAAAACTGCAGGTGGTGAGTCAGTAGCCGATCCGTTGGCTGTTCCTCCCGGACCGGGAAAAGTTGATTTTGATTCGGATTTAAGCGAAGATGGTATCCGCACCGATTACTGGAACTGGGGTAAAGGCTTTATCAGTGCCTATCCGCCCGATCAGTTTATTATGCTGGAACACGGTGCAAAATACGGAACTGATAACGATAAAGTTTGGGCACCGTATTATACCTTGCACAAAATATTGGCCGGTTTAATGGATATTTACGAAGTGAGTGGCAACAAGAAAGCACTTGACATTGTCGAAGGAATGGGAGACTGGGTACATGCTCGTTTAAGTGTGGTACCAACCGAAACACTTATCAGCATTTGGAACACTTACATTGCCGGCGAATTTGGCGGAATGAACGAAGCGCTGGCACGATTAAGCCGCTTAACCAACAATAAGAGTTACCTGGAAACGGCGAAATTATTCGATAACATCCGCGTATTTTTTGGCGATGCCGAACATTCGCACGGACTGGCGAAAAATGTTGATATGTTCCGCGGCTTACATGCCAACCAGCATATTCCACAAATTATGGGAGCACTGGAAATTTATCGCGACTCGAAGGAGCCGGAATATTTCGATATTGCTGATAACTTCTGGAATAAAGCCACCGGCGATTACATGTACAGTATTGGTGGTGTTGCAGGAGCCCGTAATCCTGCGAATGCCGAATGTTTTACAGCTCAGCCGGCAACGCTTTATGAAAACGGTTTTGCGGTAGGCGGTCAGAACGAAACCTGTGCAACGTATAATATGCTAAAATTGAGCCGTAACCTTTTTCTGTATAATCAGCAAGCCGAGTTGATGGATTATTACGAGCGGGGGCTTTATAACCATATTTTGGCATCGGTTGATGAGCATACTCCTGCAAATACGTACCACGTGCCTTTGCGTGCTGGTTCGGTTAAGCAATTCAGTAATGCACATATGGACGGTTTTACCTGTTGTAACGGTACGGCTTTGGAGAGCAATACAAAACTTCAGAACTCTATTTACTTTAAAAGTGCAGATAATGATGCTTTGTATGTAAACCTTTATGTGCCTTCAACATTAAAATGGACCAATAAGGACATTGCTGTTACGCAAACAACTGCTTATCCAAAAGAAGACCATACAAAATTAACCATTAGCGGTAGCGGCAAATTCGATCTGAATGTGCGTGTGCCGCATTGGGCTAGCAAAGGATTTTTTGTTACTATAAATGGCAAGAAACAAGATGTAAATGTGGAGTCGGGAACTTACCTTACCATCAGCCGCAAATGGAAAGACGGAGATACGGTAGAGTTGCGTATGCCATTTCTCTTTTATTTAGAGCCGGTAATGGATCAGCAAAACGTTGCCAGTTTATTCTACGGACCGGTTTTACTGGCTGCCCAGGAAGACGGTCCGCGAAAAGAATGGCGTAAAGTAACGTTGGATGCGGAAGATATCAGCAATTCGATTTCCGGTGACCCTGAAAAATTGGAATTTGAAATTGGCGGCATTACCTATAAACCTTTTTACGAAACTTACGGTCGTCATTCGGTATACCTTAATGTAACTTTAGAATAGTTCACTCCTGCTAATTTATAAAGAATACGAAGATCCGGTCTGTTTTAATAAACGGATCGGATCTTTTGCTATTAAGCAATCATTTTAAACGTGGTTCTTCCAATTTTATACGAACAAGTTTTTAGATTTAGCTTTTAACTTCTTCGAAGTATTTTTACAGATCCTGTAAAACTTTTTTATTATAAAACCGTAAACAGGCATATCTTTTTTACTCCATTAAAGTTGTGTAACCAAGCACATATTTATTCACCAAAAATCAACGTTATGAAAAAAATCTGCATTTTTCTTATTGTACTTTTTGGAGTATTTGCCTGTGATACTCCTTTTGAAGAAGAACCTGAAATGGATCTGAAATCAGGTAAAATGGTTGAACGTACTATAAAGTTTCAGAGGGCAAGTGGTGTAATGGAAGTACTTGTTAATCCGGATGCCTGTACTGAAACGGGGCTGCAAATGGTGATTAGCGGAGGAGGAAATGCTACTTTCCTGGGTAATTTTACAGTACATAATATGGTTTGTATTAACGAAAATGGAGACCCGGTTTCTCCAATTTATGGTGAATTAACAGCAGCCAATGGCGATATGCTTTATACCTGGGTAATCACAGACCCTTGGGTAGATGAAGATGGTATGCACTATCTTTATGAAATTCGTGAAGGAATGTGTACCGGAAGATTTGAAGGTGCCACTGGTTATATCGATATGTACGGAACAATTGATCATGTTTCCATGACCTGGGATTTGCAAGGAGAAGGATTAATTACGTTTTAAAGCTTAAAGAATTTTTTGACGGTAGTTCTATCGTATTGATAAAAATGAGTTTGGTAAGGCACAAAAAAAGCCGCCTCAAAAACGAAGCGGCTTTTCTATATAG
The DNA here is from genome assembly GCF_963675065.1 of uncultured Draconibacterium sp. Lineage (NCBI taxonomy): Bacteria > Pseudomonadati > Bacteroidota > Bacteroidia > Marinilabiliales > Prolixibacteraceae > Draconibacterium > uncultured Draconibacterium sp. Next base: position 475,714 of record NZ_OY775906.1, read on the forward strand.
CTCGAATAATTTCTATTCTTCTCCTTCTTCAGGTTTTGAATAATCCATAGCTGCCATACGTTGGTATGATGCGTAACGCCATTTTGCGTTATCTTCAGCAGCAGCGAACAATTCATCAGCTTCAGCAGGGAACGATTTCTTCAGTGAAGTATAACGAACCTCGCCGTTCAGGAAGTCCTGGAATTGACTCCATTCCGGTGTCTTCGAATCCAATTGGAATGGGTTTTTACCCTCTTCTTCCAATAGTGGATTGTAGCGGAATAAGTGCCAGTATCCTGAAGCAACTGCTTTTTTCTCTTCTTCCTGGGTACGTCCCATGCTGGCGCGTAATCCGTGGTTGATACATGGAGAATAAGCAATAATAATTGAAGGTCCAGGATAAGCCTCAGCTTCTTTCAGTGCTTTAAAGTACTGCGACTGGTTAGCTCCCATTGCTACTTGTGCAACGTATACGTAACCATAGCTCATCATCATAGCGCCAAGGTCTTTTTTACGTACTTTTTTACCCGATGCAGCAAATTTAGCTACCGCTCCAACAGGTGTTGCTTTTGAAGATTGACCACCGGTGTTAGAGTAAACTTCGGTATCCATTACCAATACGTTTACATCTTCGCCGCTTGCCATTACGTGATCTAAACCACCGTAACCAATGTCGTAAGCCCATCCGTCACCACCGAATACCCAAATCGATTTCTTAACCAGGTATTGTTTTAATGATAGGATGTCTTTAGCATATTGGCTGTCGCTTGCTTTAATAACGTCAAGCACTTTATTTGTTGCAACAACTGAACCTTCGGCATTGTCTTTTTTCTCCAGCCATTCGCCAAATACTTCTTTCTCTGCGTCAGAAGCTCCGTTTGAAAGGGCTGTAGTCATAATTTCGGCAATACGATCGCGTTGTGCGCTAACACCTTCAGAGAATCCAAAACCGTACTCGGCGTTGTCTTCGAACAGTGAGTTAGCCCAGGCCGGACCATTACCAGACTCTTTGTGTTTACAGTATGGAGTAGATGGAGCAGAACCACCATAGATTGAAGAACAACCTGTAGCGTTGGCAACCATCATACGCTCGCCGTAAAGCTGAGTGATCAGTTTAATGTATGGAGTTTCACCACAACCTGCACAAGCTCCAGAGAACTCGAATAATGGCTGAGCGAACTGTGAATTTTTAACTGATTTTGTTTTGTCAACAACAGTTTCTTTAACAGTAACTTTTTTGTCCATGAAATCCCAACGACCAACTTCAGCCTGTTGAGTTGCAAGTGGCTTCATTACAAGCGACTTCACTTTCGATGGACAAACATCGGCACAGTTACCACAACCTGTACAGTCGAGTGGCGATACCTGTATACGGAAATTCAATCCACCAAATACTTTGGCTGGAGTTGCAGTTTTTGTTTCGGTTCCTTCAGGCGCTGCTTCAACTTCTTCTTCCGTCATCAGGAATGGACGAATAGCTGCGTGAGGACAAACGTAAGCACACTGGTTACACTGAATACAGTTTTCCGACTGCCATTCAGGAACGTTTACTGCAATACCACGTTTTTCGAAGGCTGCTGTTCCAAGTGGGAATTGACCATCTTCTGAACCTGCGAAAGTAGAAACAGGAAGATCATCACCTTTTTGTGCGTTGATCACGTCAACCACTTTTGTAATGTATTCCGGACGATCGGTAGCTACTGCTTCTTCTTCAGCAACAACAATGTCTTTCCATTCAGTAGGAACTTCAACTTTTACTACGTTTTTACCACCGGCGTCAACCGCTGCGTAGTTCATGTTTACAATATGCTCACCTTTTTTACCGTACGATTTTACAATGGCAGCTTTCATTTGCTCAACAGCCATTTCGAATGGAATTACTTCAGTAATTTTAAAGAAAGCCGATTGCATGATGGTGTTGGTACGAGTTCCCAAACCAATCTCTTCACCCAGTTTTGTACCGTTGATGATGTAGAAATTGATTTCGTTCTCGGCCAAATATTTCTTCATTGCATCAGGCAACTGTTTTTTGGTTTCTTCTGCATCGTTAATAGAGTTGAGCAAGAAAGAACCACCTTTTTTCAGGCCTTTAAGCACGTCGTACATATTTACGTATGCCGGAACGTGACAAGCAACAAAGTCAGGTGTTGTAACAAGGTAAGTTGATCGGATTGGTTTATCCCCGAAGCGTAAGTGTGAACAAGTGAAACCTCCCGACTTTTTCGAGTCGTACTGGAAGTATCCCTGACATGATTTATCTGTTGCGTCACCAATAATTTTAATCGAGTTTTTGTTTGCACCAACAGTACCGTCAGAACCCAAACCGTAGAATTTAGCTTGGTAAGTTCCTTCCGGAGTCATGTTGATTTCTTCTTTCAATGGAAGTGATTTGAATGTCACATCATCAACGATACCGATAGTGAAGTTGCCTTTTGGCTCTTTCATTTCAAGGTTTTCGTAAACTGAAAGAATTTGTGATGGAGTAGTATCTTTTGATCCTAAACCATAACGACCACCTACAATTACAGGTGCCTCTTCTTTTCCGTAGAATTGCGATTGAACATCAAGGAATAATGGCTCTCCGGTTGATCCAGGTTCAGCAGCACGGTCTAAAACAGCAATACGTTTTACTGAATCAGGTAATGCTTCAACAAAGTATTTTGCTGAGAATGGACGGAACAAGTGTACCGACATTAAACCTACTTTTTTGCCTTGAGCAGTTAAGTAGTCAATGGTTTCTTTAATGGTTTCAGTAACCGAACCCATTGCAATAATGATGTTTTCAGCATCAGGTGCACCGTAATAAGTGAAAGGACGGTATTTTCTACCTGTAATTTTGCTGATTTCATCCATATAGTCAGCTACGATATCGGGAACTGCATCGTAAAATTTGTTTGCTGATTCTTTCGCCTGGAAGAAAATATCAGGGTTTTGAGCTGTACCGCGGGTTACAGGATTTTCAGGATTTAACGCACGATTGCGGAATTCCTGAATGGCTTCCTGGTCAATCAGTGGAACAATGTCTTCCTGATCGATAGCTTCAATTTTCTGAATTTCGTGTGAAGTACGGAATCCATCGAAGAAAGCAAGGAAAGGAACTCTTGATTTCAGTGTAGCCAGGTGAGCAACACCTGCAAGGTCCATTTCTTCCTGTACTGAACCCGAAGCCAACATTGCAAAACCTGTTTGACGGGCAGCGTAAACGTCACTGTGGTCGCCAAAAATCGATAATGCGTGACCGGCCAGGGCACGTGCACTTACGTGAAATACGGTTGGTAATAACTCACCCGCAATTTTGTACATGTTAGGGATCATTAATAATAAACCCTGTGATGCAGTGTAAGTAGAAGTTAAGGCACCCGATTGCAGTGCTCCGTGAACAGCACCGGCAGCACCGGCTTCACTTTGCATTTCTGCCAAACGTACTGGGCGACCAAACATATTTTTCTTTCCAAAAGCAGCCCATTCATCAACGTACTCTGCCATGGTTGACGACGGAGTGATCGGATAAATACAGGCGACTTCGCTGAACATGTAACTCATATACGCCGCAGCGTAGTTTCCGTCACATGTTACCATCTTTTTTTGTTTTGCCATCTTTATTCGTCTTTAATTTATTTAGTTTAAAATTGATATTATTCTTGATATTTGATCCTGGATGCTATATTCTGGATTCTTGATCCGGGATACTCGATGCTTGATTTTCTATAGTTGTGTAATAATTTTCAGTTGGTTCGGCCAGTGTGTTGCGATGCTTTTCTACTGAGCTTATAAAGTTATTTAGTTTTCTGCCGAACAGGTTTGCCAAATTTTTAAGTTCGTTATATAATTCTTCGTTTTTCAGTGATCCGGTGTTGAAGAGGTTCTCCAGGTGGTCAATCGTTTCGTCGTTCGATGCAATAGAATAGGTTAGAAATCGTAAAAAATCCATTTTATACCTTCTTCTTCCATATCCTTCAACAATTTGCGATTTTGAAGATTTCGATGAACGCCTTATCTGACTTCCTTCTTCGTACAACTCGAAACCCGGCAATTCTTCCATGGTCATTTTATGAACCTTAATTACAAGTTCATTTGCCAATTGCCATATTTCAAGTTTCTTATAAGACATTTATTTTATTGGTTACAACCTTTTTTAATATCACTATTTTTAATCCAGCATCAATTATCTGGTTCTATTATCCAGTATCCAGTATCCAGTATCCGGTATCTAGTATAGGAATCCAAAGAGCCATAAAGGAATTTTGTTTCCCTGGCCAACCTCAATCACATCGGAGGCGGCATAAATTCCTTTTTCGGGTTTTAGTTTTCGTCCGCCAACATTGAATTTATATTTTCCGTTGACGCAAAAATCGGCAACCGGCGATTTTGCCAGCTCACAGACATAACCTACCTGGTTATAAAAGAACGTTTGTCTCACCGTGGCTTTATCGTAATTATTCGGAGCAATAGCATTCAGCAGGTTTGTATTGTGCATGTACACTTTGTCCGGCTTTTTCATCTGGTCATCGTCGCTGCCACCGTTCTCATAAAGCAGGTTGATGAGTCGGGCGTGCTTCAAATATTTCAGATAATTCATAATTGTTGCACGCGACGTTTCAACCGAAGTAGCTAATTTACTAACATTTGGTGTAAAAGGCGTTTCAGAAGCGATGATGTGCAACAGTTTTCTGAGTTTTGGAAGGTATTTAAATTCAATCTGGTTGATGTACGGAACATCGATCTCAAGTGCCAGGTTGATATTCTTTAATAATTTGTCGATATAAAAATTCGGATCGTGAATGTAGTAGGGGAAATAACCGTGACGTAAATAATCGTCGAAATAAGCCAGTGGCCTGATTTCGTCAACCACTTTCTGAGCAATTTCAATGTGGTTTTTTAGTATTTCCTCCAGGGTGTAAGTAGTAAAATTACTTCCTGTTTCATGATTCAGGTATTCGCGAAACGACAGTCCTTCGAGATGGTAAATGCTGGCTATTCCTTCCAAATCGGGATTGTCTTCTGTAATACGCAACACCGGCGACGATGTGAAAATGACCTTCAGGTCAGGAATTTCATCCAGACATTTGCGCAAATCGGCCGACCAATCTGGGTATTTTTGTATCTGATCGAGCAAAAGTAATTTTCCACCGCGTTTTGCAAATTCGTCGGCAAAAGAACTGATCTTACGTTTGGTGAAATAAAAATTATTCAAGTTAAGATACAGTACCTCGTTGCTGTCGGGATGATACTTCTTTATATAGTCGAGCAAAAATGTTGTTTTTCCAACACTCCTGAATCCTTTGATACAGATAAGCCTTTGGTTCCAGTCGATATTGTTCATCAGCTCTCTCTGAATGGTATCTTTTGAACCCTGAAGTAATGACTTATGTACTTGTTGAAAAAATTCCAATGTTTACGATTTTAGATTAAATTGAGTTGTGTGGATTTTGCAATCCGTACATAGCAAATTTAATAAATTTGTGTAAGGTCTGCATGTTTATTTTGTCGCTATGACAAAAATCATGAATCATTAATATTGTGTTAATCTTAAACTAACTTACACTAAACCAGAGAATCCCATAAAAGCCATTGCAAGAATACCGGCAGCTATTAAAGCAATTGGTGTACCTTTTAAACCTTTGGGTACATCTTGCAGATCGAGGTGCTCACGAATACCGGCAAAGATGATTAGTGCCAGTCCAAAACCAATGGCATGTGAAGTTGAAAATATTACGCCTTCCAACAGGTTGAACTCGTTTTGCACGGTAAGAATAGCAACACCCAAAATAGCACAGTTGGTTGTAATAAGCGGCAGGAAAATTCCCAGCGCCTGGTAGAGTGGAGGACTTACTTTTTTCAGAATGATCTCCACCATTTGCACCAACGATGCGATGACTAAAATAAAGGCTATGGTTTGCAAAAATCCTAATCCGAATTTTTCCAGCACATAATTTTGGATGAGGTAAGTTACAATTGTTGCCAAAATCATTACAAAGGCAACGGCGCCGGTCATACCAATACCGGTCGACACTTTTTTGGAAACACCCAAAAACGGGCAGATTCCCAAGAACTGCATTAAAACAATATTGTTTACAAGTATGGCGCCTATTACAATTACTAAATAGTTCATTTTCTATCCTCCTAATTCTTTTTCATTCGGTTGATCAATGCAATCAGGTATCCCAAAACAATAAATGCTCCGGGTGCCAGCACAAATACAAGAGTTACGTAATTCTCAGGGTAAATGGTAATGTTGAATAATTTACCGCTTCCCAGAATTTCTCTAATGCTTCCCAGTAAAACCAGGGCGAAAGTAAATCCTAAACCAATTCCAAGCCCGTCGATAGCTGAAGAGCCAACATTGTTTTTCGATGCGAAAGCTTCGGCACGACCCAATACAATACAGTTTACTACGATTAACGGAATAAACAGCCCGAGGCTTTTGTACAATGCAGGAACAAAAGCCTGCATCAACAATTGTACTACCGTAACAAACGCGGCTATAATTACAATAAAACTCGGAATTCTGACTTTCTCAGGAATGGCATTTTTTACCAGCGACACTACAATGTTCGACATCAGCAAAACAAAAGTAGTGGCCAGCCCCATGCCGAGCCCGTTAATTGCCGACGAGGTAACACCCAAAGTAGGGCACATCCCCAGCAGTAGTACAAATACCGGATTTTCTTTTAAGAAGCCTTTTGAAAAGTTTTTCCACTGATTCATAACATGAAATTATTGTCCGGAATCTCCGGTGGTTTTATTGTCTTTATAAGTACTGTATGCTCTTGTTAGTGCATCAAGAAAAGCGCGTGAGCTAATTGTAGAGGCGGTAATGGCGTCAATGTCTCCACCATCTTTCGACACGGTAAAATTGGTCGTTTCCGGATTTTTGCCGATTACGTATTGGCTTGGTTTTTCAGGATTACTGAACCAAACACCCATTTTTGAACCCAAACCGGGCGTTTCGGTATGTTCCAACACAGAGTAACCCGAAAAGTTACCGTCTTTATCAATACCGGCCATAATGGAAATGAATCCACTGAAACCGCTTTTTGTATAGGTTTTTATGGCTGTTCCTACCAGTTCTCCATTTTTATAGGCCGGAAAAAATTGCAGCGAGTCTTGTCCTTCACCGGGACTTAATACCATTGTTTCTCCCAACTCGTCAAATTCAGGCAACACGGTTTTTATTGCCTCGGTTTGTGCTTTTAATTTTGCCACCTCGATAGGGCCTTTTGTAAAATCATATACAAAACCCAAAACTGCTGCAGCAATACCTGTTACCAGAACAAGTGTAAGCACCATATTTATAAAACTCGATTCTCGTTTTGCCATTTTACTGTCCTCCAAATCGTTTAGGTTTAATATACATGTTGATCAGTGGCACAAACGCATTCATAATCAGAATTGCGAACGAAATACCCTCGGGATAAGCGCCAAACATACGAATGGAGATCGTGATTAAACCAATTCCAATACCGTAGATCAGTTGTCCTTTTCCGGTCATTGGAGAAGTTACCATATCAGTTGCCATAAAAATAGCTCCCAACATTAAACCTCCCGTAAAAATGTGGTAAACCGGGTTTACATACATTTCCGGATTTACCACCCAGAAAATACCCGAAACCACCAAAACGGTAAGAATAATCGATACCGGCGTTTGCCAGGTAATTACTTTCTTCCAAAGCATGTAAAGACCTCCAATGATCAATAATGCGGCTGATATTTCACCCATAGAACCGTGGTTGAAACCGATGGCCATATCGGATAAGTTGGGTAACCCTTGTAGTTGCGAAACAGGAATACCGTTTTTAATACCTTCTTTAATTACTGCCAGTGGTGTGGCTGCCGAAACAGCATCAACTTCCATCATTCGTGTTACCGGCCACGATGTCATTTGCACCGGGAACGAGATCAACAGGAAAACCCTGCCTACCAAAGCCGGATTAAACACGTTTGCTCCTAAACCTCCGAATGAAAGTTTGCCGACTCCCATGGCTGCAATGGCACCAATAATAATGATCCACCAGGGAAGACTTGCGGGTACATTAAATGCTAAAAGTACTCCGGTAATTAATGCTGAACCATCGGTAATACTTGGCTTAACATTCATTATATATTTTTGAATGAGGAATTCGATCGCCAAACAGGACAGGACTGAAATTAATCCAACCCGAACGGCATCGAGGCCAAACATATAAATACCCCAGATCATGGCGGGAATCATCGCATATACCACCCGAAGCATAATCTTCTGGGTTGATTCGCTCGAATGAACGTGCGGTGATGGTGAAACTGTTAATAATTTACTCATTACTCAGCTGTTTGTTTTTCTTTTCTTCTTGTCATTTCGACGACGAAGGAGGAGAAATCTCTACCAAAATTGAGACAGGTTCCTCAGTCGTTCCTTCTTCGGAATGACAAATGGTTTGATTTTTATTTTTTACGTGAACGAATCATCGCTCCAACTTTTCCTTTTCCAAAACGGATGTAATCGAGCAGCGGACGGCTTGACGGACAGGTGTAACTGCATGAGCCACATTCAATACAATCCATTATGCGTTCGTTTTCTGCACGATCGAAAATTTGTTTTTCACCCAAAGTCATCAGCAGGTAAGGTTCCAGTCCCATTGGGCAAACCGACGTACAACGCGAGCAGCGAATACAGGCTTGTATTTCTTCGCGTTGACTTTCTTCTTCTTTCATCAGAAGAAGTCCTGAAGTACCTTTTGTTACCGGAACAGCTAGCGATGCAATGGCGCGTCCCATCATCGGGCCTCCACTTATAATTTTTCCTGTATTTTCTGGAAGACCACCGGCAGCTTCAATCAACTCGGATGTAGCAGTACCAACACGTACCATAAAGTTCGATGGTTTTTCAACGCCTTTTCCGGTTACGGTAACTACGCGTTCAACCAATGGCTTATTTTTCTGAATGGCTTCGTAAACCGCAAAAGCAGTACCTACATTACTTACCACTGCGCCAACTGCAATAGGCAGAGCGCCCGAAGGAACTTCTTTTCCCGTTACGGCATTGATGAGTTGTTTTTCACCTCCTTGCGGGTATTGTACTTTAAGGGACTGAACGCTCACTCCGTTATAAGCAGCGCATTTTTCTTTCAGCAGTTTAATGGCATCGGGCTTGTTGTTTTCAATTCCGATAACCGCTTTGTCTACGCCCATTGCTTTCATCAGCAACTGGATTCCCACCATTATTTCGTCGGCTTTCTCCAGCATCAAACGGTGATCCGAAGTGAGGTAAGGTTCGCACTCCACACCGTTAATCAACAGCACTTCGGCTTTCATTCCTTTTGGCGGTACCAGTTTTACGTGGGTAGGGAAGGTTGCACCACCCAAACCTACTATTCCGGCTTCCTGAATCTTTTTCACGATTTCAGGTCCGTCAACGGTAATATCTTTTACCAAATCTTCTGAGCGGTCAATACCTTCTACCCATTCATCACCTTCAACAGCGATAAAAATACCTTGTTTCGGATAACCCGAACTGTCGGCTGAAAAGTCAACCTTGGTAACTTTTCCTGATACCGATGAATGGATATTTGTAGAAACAAAACTGCTGCTTTGTGCAATTACCTGTCCTACTTTCACCTCGTCGCCTTTTTTTACTACCGGTGTAGCGGGCGCACCAATGTGCTGAGCTACCGGAATAAATACTGTTTTTGGAAGTGGCAGGACCTCAATCTTTTTATCTTTCGATAATTTATTTTCGGGAGGATGTACTCCGCCAATTTTGAACGTTTTTAACATCCTGATTTATTTTGCTGGTTCACACTCTTTTTTTTCTGCAGGCTTAACTTTCCGTGGAGGAAAGTTCTCTTCGATGATAGCACTTGTTGGGCAAACCGCCACACATTTACGGCACAGTTTACACTTGTCGGAATCGATATATGCCAGGTTGTTTTCCATAGTAATGGCGTCAAACGGACATTCTTTGAAACACTTACTACAACCGATACATGCTACCTTACAAGCTTTACGCGCTACTCCTCCCTTATCCTGGTTGCGGCACGATACCACCACTTTGCGGTTCTTAGGCATCTTTTTGCGCAACTCTATAAGGTTTTTTGGACAAGCATCAACGCAGGCTCCGCAGGCCACACATTTATCGTCGATAATTTCCGGAATTCCGGTTTCGGGATGCATTACAATAGCATCAAAATCGCAGGCATCGTAACAATCGCCGTAACCCAGGCATCCAAACTGGCAATCGGATTCGCCACTGTAAACCGATGATGCAATGGCGCAGGTAGTTGCCCCGTCGAAACTACTGGTTTTTGGGCGGTGATCGCAGGTACCGTTACAACGAATGTAAGCCACACGCGGATCTTTTTTAACGGCCTCAAGCCCCAGGATAGAAGCCACGTTGTTCATGGTTTCATTTCCGCCAACCGGACAGTTTAAATCGCCCAATGTACTCGCTTTTACACAGGCTTCGGCAAAAGCTCTACAGCCTGCATATCCACAACCTCCGCAGTTAGCTCCCGGCAATGCTTCGTCAACATCGTCGATGCGCGGATCTTCAATTACTTTGAATTTCTGTGCCACAAAATATAGGATTACCGCTGCTGCGGCGCCAATTACGGCTAATGTGACAATTGTATATACAACCGTGATACTCATGTTTTAATTGGTTTCTTCGAGTTCGAATTTCAGTACTTTTTTTAATAAATGCCTAAAAAAATATAATGTTATATAGTATGGTACCAGAATGAATAAGGAGAGAAGCCCCGATTTTAGTTCGTCGCCGGTAACTTCGAGGGCGATAATCAAGGTGCCCAATACAACAAAAAACGGAACTACATAACCCCAGATAAGTGCGGTAAAACCTTTTGATTGTTTAAAAAGAATGGTGACCTCGTCGCCAATTTTGTAGTTGCCTTTATATTCGGTAACCTCAATTTCCTTGTCCTGGAAATCGGAAACCGAACAGGCGCCCTGTGCGTGACAAGTTGAGCAGGCCGACTGGCTTACAATATTCACAGTAAGCGAAGTAGCTTTTATTGCTTTAACAAAGCCCTTATGTCGAATTATTGATTTCGTAGCTGTAAATTTTGCTATTTGCAGATGGCAAAACTATGTAATAAATTGAATCTCGATATGACAAAAAAACAATTTTTCTGAAAACGATACTATTTATAAGTAGTCTAATTTAGATTGTCGAACGTTTCTGTAATTGGTTCGAAAATGTGAATGTAAATGTTCTGAATTTTAGTTCAGATTAAAATGGTAAAGAGGTCACTAATCCTTGGTTTTGTGTTATTAAAGTGTAGCTTGTCAATTGCCTGGTAATCCTTTTTCGCCCAGAAAGTGAAAGAAAAACTACTTCTGTTTTTTAGCTTCATCTTTTAGTGAATCCACATCCCATGCACAGTCGGAGTCATGAATTGAATAGTTCTTTTCCGCCTGCAAGGTTTCTTTTACCTGTTCCTCAAAACGACGGGTTTCCTGAATAAATTTGCTTTGGTCTTCCAGCCAGTGCTGGTAAAGTTCTTCGGTAACCTGGTGTTCGTGGTGTTTAAAAGTGCGTGTGGCACGGTAGGCTTCATATTTCGAAAAACCCAGCTCAACCAGTGCGTTGTTACCCAGCTCGGCCGCTGAGTGGAAGTTTTCGCGCTGTACTTTGTTGATGTTTAAATTCAGGTATTCAAATACATGAAATATATCGTTGGCACGTGCCAGTATTTTTACGTGTGGGTATTTTTTGCGCACAATTTCGGCCACTTTCAGCGCATTTTCATGTTCGGCCATACTTAATATAAGTAAACGGGCTTTTTCAATTCCGGCTTTTTCGAGCATTGTAGGGCGGGTAATATCACCAAAATACAGTTTAAAACCATATTTACGCAGCGTTTCAACGTTCGATGGGTTGTTATCAAGGATGGTAACTTTTATTCCATTGGCTATAAGAATTCGTCCAACGGTTAATCCAAAGCGCCCAAATCCGGCAAGAATTACAGGAGTTTCTTCATCTTCAATCTCGTCGTATTCCAGTTTGTTTTGCCAGCGTGCCAAAATCGGGCTCACTGCTTTGTCGTTAAAAATTAGCAGCAGTGGCGAAATGGCCATCGATAAGGTAACTACCAGCAACAACATGCCCGAAGTTTGCTCGTCGAACAATTTGTTTTGTTTCGAGAAGGATATGAGAACAAAAGCAAATTCGCTGGCCTGGGCAAGTAAAAAGGCAAAAAGAAACTCGAACCCTTTTTTTAGTCTGAATATTCTTCCTAAAATTAAGAGTACTACAAATTTTATAAATATTAAAAGCAACACAAAACCAATAATCAACCAGGGATTTTCAATCAACAGGTTAAAATTTATACCGGCACCAACCGAAATAAAAAATAGTCCGAGCAGTAATCCTTTAAACGGATCGATGGTTGTTTCCAACTCGTGGCGGTATTCGCTGTCGGCTAAAACCACACCGGCAATAAAGGTTCCCAGTGCCGGAGAGAGTCCAATGGCATCCATACCCAGCGCAATGCCAATAACCATAAGCAGTGCCAAGGCAACAAAAACCTCGTGTAAACCTGTTTCGGCAACTAAACGAAAAATATGACGGGCTGCAAAACGACCAATAATTACCATAACAGTAATGGCGCCGATGATTATTAATAGTTGTAGCCAGCCGGGTAGCTGAGCTACCTGTCCAATGCTTTCTATCGATGTGTCGGAAAGAGTAGCCGGAGTTCCAAGAGTTGCAATAAGAGGCAATAATGCAAGAATTGGAATCACCGCCATATCCTGAAATAGTAAGACCGAAAAAGCTGACCGACCTGCAATATTGCGCATTAATCCTTTTTCGCTTAAAGTTTGCAGTACAATTGCTGTTGACGAAAGCGCAAGAATAAGCCCAATGGCAACAGCACGGTTTAGCTGAAATTTGAACAAAAGAGCTACTCCCGTAATTAATCCGGCAGTTATGAGTACTTGCAATCCCCCGAGTCCAAAAATTGATCGCCGCATTTTCCACAAGAGTTTCGGCTCCAGTTCAAGGCCAATAATAAACAGCATAAGCACAACACCAAACTCGGCAAAATGCATAACTTCTCCGGCTTCGTTTCCCACCAGTCTTAAAACAAATGGTCCGATAATAATTCCGGCAAGCAGGTAGCCCAGCACCGAACCAAGACCCAGTTTTTTGGCGATTGGAACAGAAACAACTGCTGCTCCAAGGTAAATTAAAGCGTTTAAAAAGAATTCCTGATTATGCATCGTGCTCAATTATTTCGTTCATATACTCAATTGTATTCATTCGTTCAGAATCGATATTGTTGTCGCGAAGCATCTTAATCACCGACCTGTAATCATCTGCAATTTTTTTAATATGATCGATGTTTAGTGTATGCGAACCGTGCACTACAAAAGGCGGCAGGTTTATCATCCGGCAAAGACTGGCCGACTGTATAAAAGGCGCCAAAAACTGGTTTATAGTGTACCGGTTTTTTCCCTCGGCACTGTATACTTCTTTTCTTCCGCCGGTTGAAATGCACGACATGGCCCATTTCCCTTCAAGTGCCCGCCCATGTGTGCCATATGCAAAACCATGTTGAAGCACCAAATCCATCCACTCTTTGATAATAGCCGGGGCACTATACCAGTAAAACGGATGGTGCCAGATAATGATATCGTGCTCGGTCAATAGTTTTTGCTCAACAGGCACATCAATAAAAAAATCGGGATACTTTTCATACAAATTATTAATGGTAACGCCCTCCAAATCTTTAATCGCTTCCATTAGCGTTTTGTTGATAAGTGACTTTTGAAAAGCCGGATGTGCAAAAAGTATTAATATTTTTTTCATCTGCTCGAACTGTTTTGTGGCAATTTACTGAATAAATTTATGAAACATAAATAAACTAAAATATAGAAGTGGTTGCAAATTTCTTATTTTTATCATCTTATATGAAATCATAAAACCCAGAAAGTGAAAAAGTTTATTGTCCCCTTGTTTTTTCTGCTTCTTATTGCTGTTTCATGCAAAAAAAATAACAAAACAAACGTTGATCCCGGAGTGGAGTTTGCTCATTACGTACAGGCATACACCAGTGGCGTAATTTCCAGTAGAACAACTATCTCTGTATACCTGACCAAACCCGTGGAGTTGGATGGTCCGGCAGGCGAACTTTTCGAATTTAAACCGAATATAAAGGGAGAAACCGTGCAAGTTGGTGATCGTATTTTTGAGTTTCGTTCTTCGGAGCCATTAAAACAAGGTACTGAATACGAAGCCAGTTTTTTCCTGGGCAAGGTATTGAATGTAAAAAACGATTTGCAGGAAATGCCATTTCGGTTTTCAACGGTACCACAATCGTTTACCGTTACGGTTGAAGGGTTAACGAACTACGAAGATATTGGGGCTACTCAGATGCAGTTAAACGGTTATGTTTTAACTGCCGATGTTGCCGAGGCACTGGCTGTTGAAAACATACTGACAACCCGTTTGGACGGCGAAGAGCTGCCCGTAACCTGGGATCATGATACTGGCGGACGCAAACACTTTTTTACCGTAGATAGTATTTCCCGTTTGCAGGATGATGCCGGAAAACTTGTGGTTAAATGGGATGGTAGTTCGCTCGATATAGATGATACCGGAATGAAAGAACTTGAAGTTCCTGCATTAAGCGATTTTAAAGTGCTTGAGGCAGATGTGGTTCAGCAACCGGAACAATGTGTTACTATCCGGTTTTCAGATGCATTGCTAAAAACACAGGACCTTACAGGATTAATAGAACTGAAAAATAATAAGAACCTGAGGTTTGAACTGGTCGGCAATCTGGTGAAAGTTTGGATTGATAAAAGAATTACCGGTGAAGTAAACTTATCCGTTCACGAAGGAATTAAAAGTAGTAATTACGCACGCCTGAAATCGGGAGAGAACTTTTTGTTACAATTTACCAATGCCGAACCAAAGGTGAGGTTATTGGGTAAAGGTGTAATTGTTCCGCAAAGCGAATCAATGATTTTTCCTTTTGAAGCAATAAGTTTAAATGCCGTCGATGTTCGGATTATTCAGATTTTTAAAGATAATGTTGCTCAGTTTTTTCAGGAGAACAGCATTAACGGAGACGAAAACTTAAAACAAGTTGGGCGTTTAGTGTACGAAAAAAAGGTTGATCTGTATTCTGATGAACCGATTAGTTACAATAACTGGAACACCTTTAAAATTGATATGGCCAAAATGGTAGATATTGAGCAGGGAGCCATTTATAGAGTGGAGTTGCGTTTTCGTAAAGAATATTCGTTGTACAATTGCCCCGATAACGAAACGGAAGAAAGCCTGCAGGAAACAGATTTCAACCAGGAGGAAGACTATAAAACCAACTGGGATACTCCCGGCTGGTATAGCATGTACTATTATCCCGACGGTTACAACTGGCGCGAACGTGATAATCCGTGTCATGTTTCATATTACAATTACGACCGGTTTGTGAGCAAAAATATAATGGCTTCGCAATTGGGAATTGTTGCCAAAGAAGGAAAAGATCACCGGATGTTTTTCGCTGTTTCCAATTTGTTAAACACCGCTCCGGAAAGCGATGTTGATTTGAAGCTATATAATTTTCAGCATCAGCTAATAGAAAGTGTAAAAACAGATTCGCGAGGTTTGGCAGAAGTAGACTTAAAGAAAAAACCATTTTTGTTGATTGCTCAAAAAGGAAATCAATTTGGCTATTTACGTTTGGATGACGGAACTTCGCTATCGGTAAGTAATTTTAATGTTTCGGGACAGGAAATAACCGATGGAATGAAAGGATTTATTTATGGCGAACGCGATGTTTGGCGTCCCGGCGATACAATGTTTCTCAATTTCATCCTGGAAACAACTGCAGCCCGTCCCGAAAATCATCCGGTAATTTTTAGCCTGATTAACCCAAAAGATCAACAGGTAGAACGACGTGTGGTAACCAACAACGAAAATGGTTTTTACCAATTAAGAACAACAACCGAAAAAGATGCGCCAACCGGCAATTGGCGTGCAGAAGTACAGGTTGGTAACAGCCGGTTTTCAAAACGGGTAAAAATTGAAACCATAAAACCCAACCGTTTAAAAATTGACCTCGATTTGCCCGAAGATAAAGTGCTTGATGAAAGTAACGATGTAGTGCCGATTACAGCAAGTTGGTTACACGGTAGCCCCGCAAAATCGCTAAAAGCAAAAGTTGAGGTAATGTTGGCCAAAACCAATACAACATTTGAAGATTATCCAAACTATTCGTTTACCGATCCGGCAACAAGTTATGCGCTAAAAGAACAAACTGTTTTTGATGGGAAATTGGACGAAACCGGAAAAGCAAAAGTTCCTTTCGTACTGGAAGGACTGGATAATGCCCCCGGAATGCTGAATGTTTGGTTTACATCGCGGGTGTTCGAAAGTGGAGGAGATTTTAGTACGTCGATAAGCAACGCGAAATATTCGCCTTTCGAATCGTATGTTGGTGTGCGAATGCCTGAATCGGACGATAACTGGTACACCACCGATACCGATTATTTGCCGGAGATTGTTACGGTAGATAAAAACGGCAAACCGGTTTCCGGAGACGATCTGGAAGTTCTGCTTTATAAAATCAACTGGCGCTGGTGGTGGGAGTCGGGTTCTGAAAACCTGGCACATTACGTTTCGGGCCGATATTATCAGCCGGTGAGTAACTGGACTATTCCGGATGCACAACATAAATCAAAAATTAAACTCAATGTAAAATACAACAACTGGCAGGATAACGGCCGTTACTTTTTGTGGGTGAAAGACAACACTTCGGGGCATTCAACCGGAACCACTTTTTACATGTCGAAATGGGGAAGCTGGCGCTCGGATGGAATGGAGCAGGGGGCAACTATGCTTAGCGTGCGAACCGATAAAGAAAAATACAATGTTGGCGACGATATTGAAGTAATTATTCCATCGTCGAAAGCGGGAAAAGCACTGGTAAGCCTTGAAAACGGAACCGAAGTGCTGGATATGTTTTGGGTAGAAACCACGGATAAAGAAACGCGTTTTACGCTAAAAGCCAACAAAAAAATGGCTCCCAATTTTTATGTGAATGTAAGTTTGATTCAGGCTTACGAAAGCACCGAAAATGATGCTCCATTGCGGCTTTATGGTATAATTCCGGTAAAAGTTGAAGACCCGGAAACCATTCTTCAGCCACAGATTAAAACCAGTAACGAAATTGAACCCGAAACGAATTATACGGTGGAAGTGTCGGAAAAAGCCGGTAAAAAAATGACTTACACACTTGCCATTGTTGATGAAGGTTTGTTAGGATTAACCAATTATAAAACGCCAAATCCACACTACTCGTTTTATCAGCGCGAAGCTTTGGGCGTTAAAACCTGGGATATGTACGATTATGTGGTTGGAGCTTATGGAGCCCGCCTTGAAAAAGCCTTTGCTGTTGGTGGTGACGGAAGTTTGGTAGAAACGGATAAAAAAGAGGCCAACCGTTTTAAGCCGGTGGTGCAGTTTGCCGGGCCTTTTACGCTGGAAGCCGGGAAAACCCAAAAACACGAATTTAAAATGCCCAATTATATTGGTGCGGTTCGTATGATGGTGGTGGCCGGAAACCAGGGCGCATATGGTGCCGAAGAAATTTCGGTGCCGGTGCGTAAAGGATTGATGTTGTTGGCAACGGTTCCGCGTAAGTTGGCGCCATTGGAAACATTTGATCTTCCGGTTGATGTGTTTGCCATGAAAGATAATCTGAAAAATGTTTCAGTTTCTGTAAAAACAAATGAGTTGTTTGAGCTTGTAGGCGACAAAGAGAACTCCATTCAGTTTACTGAAACTGGTGAAAAAATGACCTTCTTTAAATTGAAGGTAAAGGACGATATTGGTGTTGGAAAAATTGTTGTTGAAGCAAAATCCGGTAACGAACGCGCCACATATGAAGTTGAGGTTGATGTGCGGAATCCGAATTTGCAGCTTGTTAAACAAAATGCAAAACTGGTTCCTGGCAACGAAAGCTGGACTTGTAATCTGCAGTCGCCGGGTACGCCGGGCACAAATGAAGCCTGGATTGAAATTTCAGGATTTCCTCCATTAAATCTCGCAAAACATCTGGATTACCTGATACAATACCCACACGGTTGTGTAGAACAGGTTACTTCATCGGTTTTCCCGCAATTGTTCCTGGGACAGTTAACCGACTTAACCGCCGACCAGAAATTGGAAATAGAAGACAATGTTCGTAAGGCACTGGTAAAATTGCAGTCGTACCAATTGGGAAGTGGAGGATTTAGTTACTGGCCCGGATCGGCATACGTTAACAGCTGGGCAACAAATTACGTCGGGCACTTTATTCTGATGGCAGAAAAGGCCGGTTATTCACTTCCATTTGGCTTAAAGGATAAATGGCTGCGCTATCAGCAATCGGAGGCCAGAAACTGGAAAGGAAATCAATATTTCGCGCATTATTCGCAATTACGAAACTACGATTTAACACAAGCCTATCGCCTGTATACCCTGGCTTTGGCCGGAAGTCCTGACATGGGAGCTATGAACCGTTTGCGCGAAAAAGGCAGCAAAGCTTCAGATGTTAGCTGGCGTTTGGCATCGGCCTATATTCTTGCCGGGAAAAAGGATGCTGCTGGGCAACTGGTTGTTAATTTAACAACCGAAGTAACAGATTATACCGAGTTTGGAGGAACTTTCGGATCATCGTTGCGCGATAAAGCCATGTTGCTTGATGCACTAACCTTGCTTAAGGATCAGGAGAATGCTTTTGAAATGCTGAAGTCGATATCGGATGAGTTGAACAGCCGCGACTGGCTGAGTACACAAACGGCTGCATGGTGTTTGTATGCCGCTGCGCGCTTCTCGGAAGAATTTTATACCGATGGTAACGAAACAGCATTCGAACTTACATTAAATGGAAAGAAACAACAATTACGCACAAAAATCCCGGTAGTTAAAATCCCGGTAGAGAACGGTACGGCAGATAAGGTTAGTGTTGAATTTGAAAACAAAGGAAGTAGTGCAACTTATGTAAGAGTTGTCGCAAAAGGAGTTCCATCGGGTATCGATTCCGTTTCTTCATCAGCTAACCTGGTAATGAATGTAAAATACCTGGATAGTGCAAACAAGGAGATTAATCCCGAAAGCATTGAGCAGGGTACCGACTTCAGAATGGAAGTTACGGTAAAACATCCGGGTAAACGAGTTGAATATGAAGAAATGGTTTTGTCAGCACTAATTCCTTCGGGGTGGGAAATTCTGAATAAACGTATTGGTGATGTTCCGGGAGAGGAATCGAATTTTGAGTACCAGGATATTCGCGATGACCGGATTTACACCTATTTCGATTTGGAAATAAACGAGCAAAAAACTTTTGTGTTCTATCTAAATGCTGCCTACAAAGGTCGGTTTTATCAACCACCGGTAAGTTGCGAGGCGATGTACGATAATTCTGTAAACGCGAGAAAAGCCGGTAGAATGGTTGTTGTGAAATAATATTACTGTGCTTTGGTAAAGATTCTGAAAAACAGACGATTTTGGAAATGGGGAAGTATTGGAATTTTATCCATACTTGTCCTTTTCTTGCTTGGTGGTCTCTTTATTCCACGTCCGTTATTTACAACTTCGTATTCAACAGTTGTTGAAAGCAGTAATGGCGATTTGCTGGGGGCACGAATTTCTGATGATGAACAGTGGCGTTTCCCGGCAGTCGACAGTATTCCGCAAAAATACGAGCAGTGCGTATTGCAGTTTGAAGACAAACATTTTTATGCTCACCCCGGTGTAAATCTCGCCTCGATAGTACGTGCGATGGTACAAAATATAAAAGCCCGTGAAGTGGTGAGCGGGGGTAGTACAATTACCATGCAGGTGAGCAGGCTGGCACGTGGAAACAGAAAACGAAACCTGAAGAATAAAATGATTGAAGTTTTCTGGGCTTTACACATCGAACTACGTTATTCAAAAGCTGAAATTCTGAAACTCTATGCATCGCATGCACCTTTTGGCGGAAACGTTGTAGGTATTGATGCGGCTTCATGGCGCTATTTTGCCCGCGATAGTGAGCAGTTATCCTGGGCCGAATCGGCAACATTAGCAGTGCTTCCCAATGCTCCGTCGCTAATTTACCCTGGCCGTCTTGACGATAAACTGAAGCAGAAACGCGATCGTCTTTTACAAAAATTACTTGAAGCCGGAAAAATCGACAGTATGACCTTTGAACTGGCAATTTCTGAAACTTTGCCGGAAAAGGTAAATGCTTTGCCAAACGCGGCTTATCATTTTACTGAAATGATGAATGAAGAAAGGAAGGGACAGCGAACCCGTTCAACGATTAATAGCGTAATTCAAAACCGGGCGAACCAGGTTGTGCGAAAACATCAGAGGCGTTTAAAAGCAAACTACATTAATAATATGGCTGTTTTGGTGGCCGAAATTCCCTCGAAAAAAGTACTGGCTTACGTGGGAAATACACTTTCCATTGATAGTTTGGGTCACGGGAATTTTGTGGATGTTATACAAGCACCCAGAAGTACAGGTAGTATTCTGAAACCCTTTTTGTATTGTAAAATGATGGATGAGGGAATGCTTTTACCAAGTATGTTGGTACCTGATATCCCGATACGTTTTGGAGGTTTTACCCCGATGAATTTCGACCGGCAATATAATGGCGCAGTGCCAGCGGAAGAAGCTTTGGCACAGTCGTTAAATATTCCTGCAGTGCATTTACTACGCGAATTTGGCGTAGCACCTTTTTATTCCTTTTTGAAACAAACCGGAATGACAACTTTGTATCAGGCACCCGATTATTACGGACTCTCATTGATTTTGGGTGGTGCTGAAGTAAAACTTTGGGACCTTGCCGGAATGTATGCCTCTCTGGCAACAATTCTGGATACATACAATAACCAGGACGGCTTATATCTTTCAAAGCCTTTTACCCCTTTAATCTGGGATGAAAATGAAAAGGCAGAGCAAGGATCAGAACTAAAACAACCGGTTGTTCGGGCAGCATCAATATATTCAACGTTTAAGGCTCTTTTGGAAGTAACGCGGCCAAACACTGAAAGTGGCTGGGAACGGTTTGCTCATTCGAAAAAAATTGCCTGGAAAACGGGTACCAGTTTTGGATTTCGTGATGCCTGGGCTGTTGGTATAACACCCAAATATGTGGTTGCTGTGTGGTGCGGAAATGCCGATGGAGAAGGGCGTGCCGGACTAACAGGCGTGTCGGCTGCCGCTCCGGTAATGTTTGATGTGTTTTCAACTTTGCCCGATGCCAGCTGGTTTGAGACTCCTGTTGACGAAATGGACAGTATAGAAGTTTGCAGCGAAAGTGGTTTCTTACCAGGCGAAAATTGCGATGAAAGAAAGACTATACTTGTTCCACAGGGAAATAAAATTGGTGTTTGCCGGTGGCATCAGCGTATTCATTTAAATGCAGAACAAACACACCGGGTTAACGCCAATTGTTATCCGGTATCAAAAATGGTGCACAAAAACTGGTTTGTTCTTCCGCCTTCAATGGAATACTATTACAAGCGGGAAAATGTCCTTTATGCAACTTTGCCCCCGCTGATGCCCGGCTGTACAGAAAATCAACAATTACTTGATTTTATATACCCCAGAGAATGGAATCGGATTTTTATTCCGGTAGAATTGGATGGAACAAAAGGTAAGTTAATCGTAGAGCTGGCACATCGTTTAAATAATGTTGATGTGTACTGGTACCTTGACGATGATTTTCTGGGTGTCACTAAAAATATGCATCAGTTTGAGCTTCGTCCCGAGCCCGGATGGCATACCATTACTGTAAGTGATAATTTGGGAAATCTGCTTACAAAACGATTCTTGGTAGTTAATCGATAGTGTTGTTAATGTTATTTCATATAAATGATATCAAAAAGTCATGAAACTGTTTCGGAAAACTTTGTAATTTTGCGGCTGATTTAAAGGACAGATATGACAGATATAAAGCTTAACACAATTCCTGAAGCCATTGCTGCTATACAGAAAGGTGAAATGGTAATTGTTGTTGATGATGAAGATAGAGAGAATGAAGGTGATTTAATTATTGCCTCAGAATTGATCACCACAGAAATAGTAAATTTTATGGCTTCGCAGGCCCGGGGCCTTATTTGCGTTGCGATAACAGAAGAACGTTGCAAGGAATTGGAACTGGAATTAATGGTGGGTAAGAACACATCGTCCAATGAAACGGCTTTCACCGTTTCGGTTGATGCGATTCATCCTGAAGTAACAACGGGTATTTCTGCTGCCGACCGCGCCATTACCATTAAAATGCTGGTTGACAAAAAAACCCGACCGGAACAATTAGGTCGTCCGGGGCATATTTTCCCTTTAAAAGCAATGGAACGGGGGGTGTTGCGCCGTACCGGACATACCGAGGCTGCAGTTGACCTGGCTCGTTTAGCCGGATTAAAACCTTCGGGTGTGCTGGTTGAAATTATGAACGAAGACGGAACAATGGCCCGTTTGCCACAATTGTATGAGTTCGCACAAAAACATAATTTGAAGTTGGTTACCATTAAAGATTTGATTTCTTACCTATTTCAGAGTGAAAGTCTGATTGACAGAGGGGAAGAAGTTGCTTTGCCAACCGATTACGGTGATTTTAGGATTGTTCCTTTCCGTCAGAAATCAAATGGTGCCGAACATGTTGCTTTGATAAAAGGAGAGTGGGAGCCAAACGAACCAATTATGGTTAGGGTACACTCGTCGTGTATGACGGGCGATATTTTCGGATCGATGCGTTGTGAATGTGGCGATCAGTTACATGCCTCCATGAAAATGATCGAAGATGCCGGTAAAGGTGTTATTGTATATATGATGCAGGAAGGTCGCGGGATTGGACTTCTCAATAAAATTGCTGCCTACAAATTGCAGGATCAGGGACTGGATACCGTTGAAGCAAATATTCATCTTGGATTTAAAGCTGATGAACGCGATTACGGGGTTGGAGCTCAAATCTTGAGTAATCTTGGTGTTACAAAAATGCGATTGCTTACCAATAATCCGGTTAAACGTGTTGGTTTGGAAGGTTATGGATTGGAAGTAACAGAGATTGTTCCTATTGAGATTGCTCCAAACGAACACAATCAGCGTTACATGAAAACCAAACGCGACCGGATGGGGCATCACCTTAGAAAATTTAACTACGATAAATAAAATTTCACTTTGTAAATTATTTACAAAGTGGCTTGATAGATGAAATTTCATGATTAGATTTGTAGAATAAATCTAATCTATGAAACATCTATTTGTACTTGTCTTTTTGTTTTTGGCAGTAGCACTCAATGCCTCCGAAAAAGAAAAGCACCCACACATTATTTTTATAATAACCGATCAGCAACGTGCCGATGCGCTGGGGTGCATGGGCAATGCTGCCGTAATATCGCCTAATATCGATAAGCTTTCTGATTTGGGGGTAACTTTTGTAAATGCTTACTCGTCGGTGCCCAGCTGCACACCGGCACGTGCCGGGCTGCTTACCGGTTTGTCTCCCTGGCATCATGGAATGTTGGGCTATGGCCGTGTCGCCCGAAAGTATAAATACGAAATGCCTCGGATGTTGCGCGAAGCCGGTTATTACACTTTTGGTATCGGGAAAATGCACTGGTTCCCGCAAAAAGCTTTGCATGGGTTTCACGGAACTTTAGTAGATGAAAGCGGTCGAGTTGAGCAAGATGGATTTGTTAGCGATTACCGCGATTGGTTTAAATTGCAGGCGCCCGGCAAAGATCCGGATAAAACCGGGATTGGCTGGAATGAACATAGTGCAGGAGTTTATCAGCTCGACGAAAAATTGCATCCTACTTATTGGACCGGTCAAACAGCGGTTGAGATCATTGAAAATTATAAGAAGGATAAACCACTATTTCTAAAAGTATCGTTTGCGCGTCCGCATAGTCCTTACGATCCGCCGCAGCGTTTTCTTGACCTTTATGAAGATGTTCAGATTCCAGTACCGTATTTAGGAGATTGGGATGAACAATATGAAGGTTTGGAAGGTGGTAAAGAAGCAGCTTTTGGCGATTTTGGAATTGATCATGCTATTGAAAGCCGGCGACATTATTACGCCAGCATCACCTTTATTGACGAGATGGTTGGAAAGATCATTCAGACGCTGAAGGAAAAAGGCATTTATGAAAATACGCTGATTTGTTTCACATCCGACCATGGTGATATGTTGGGCGACCACTACCACTGGCGAAAAACCTATGCTTACGAAGGTTCATCAAATATCCCTTTTATAGTGAAATGGCCTGAATCGTTGGAAGGCAAATTAGCTCCCGGTTCCAGATTAGAACAGGTTACCGAGTTACGTGATTTTCTCCCCACATTCTTAGATGCTGCCGGAGCAGATATTTCTGAGGATATGGATGGTTTATCAATTCTCGAGTTGATTAAAGATCCGCAAACTGCATGGAGAGATTACATCGATCTTGAACATGCAACAACCTATAGCGAGGAGAATTATTGGTGTGCTTTAACAGATGGCACCTGGAAATATATCTGGTTTTTCAGAACAGGAAAGGAACAACTTTTTAACCTGAAAACTGATCCGGGAGAGCAAAACGATATGTCTTCAACAAATTTGGAAGTAACAGAAACCTGGCGCCAAAAAATGGTTGATCATTTGAGCGAAAGGGGAGACGGATTTGTAAAAGGTGGGAAGTTGGTTCAGCGATCAGAGACTTTATTGTACAGTCCGAATTACCCAAATGACGAGCGTACGCCAAATGAGCTGATTAATGATTGGAGAATAGAGTATAAAGGTGTAATCGAAAACTAATAACCAGGAAAATGAAAGAGCTAAAGTATCTGATTATAATCCTCGTATTCTTCTCGGCTTGCAAAGCAGAGAAAACGAAAGAGAAGCAACGCCCCAATATTTTGTTTATTTTGAGTGACGACCATACCTCGCAGGCCTGGGGAATTTACGGTGGAATTTTAAAAGATGTAGTTCATGCTCCAAACATCAGTCGTTTGGCTGATGAAGGTGTGGTGCTCGACAATTGTTTTTGCACCAATTCCATTTGTACACCAAGTCGCGCCACCATTTTAACGGGACGTTATAGTCAACACAACGGTGTTTATACGCTGGCTGATGCCTTGTCGCCCGATAGTATGAACATTGCCAAAGTGTTGCAGAAAAACGGTTATCAAACTGCAATAATCGGGAAATGGCATTTGAAAACACAACCGAACGGTTTCGACTATTTTAATGTACTTCCGGGGCAGGGACGCTACTGGGACCCTATCCTAAAAACAAAAGAAAACTGGGAAGATGGATACGGCGGTGGAAAAGAATACAAAGGGTTTTCAAGCGATGTAATTTCTGCGTTGGGTATCGATTGGATGAAAAACAGCGATAAGACAAAGCCTTTTATGCTGATGTGCAATTTTAAGGCTACGCACGAGCCTTTCGATTTTCCTGATCGGTTTAAGCACTTACTGGATAGTGTGGAAATTCCGGAGCCCGAATCGTTGTACGATGCCGGACCGCAAACTACAGGGCGTACTTTTCCGGGGCAAACACTTGAATCGTTACGTGACCGTTACCTGGAGAATACGCGTAATTCGGATTATTGGGCGCAATATCCCGAACTTCCATTTTCGGTTGATGGCTTAAATGACAAAGAGCAGCGACGGAAAACCTACCAAAAGCTGATAAAAGATTTTATACGTAGTGGTGCTGCACTCGACGATAATATTGGGAAACTGCTCGACTATTTGGATGAAGCGGGACTGGCTGATAATACAGTGGTTATTTATACCGCCGATCAGGGGTATTTCCTGGGAGAACACGGTTTTTTTGATAAACGGCTTATTTACGAAGAGTCGCTTCGCATGCCTTTTGTAATTCGTTACCCAAAGGAATTGAAAGGAGGAAACAGGATCGACGATATAATTTTGAATATTGACTTTGCAGCATTACTAGCCGATTATGCAGGTGTTGAAACTCCTGAATTTGTAGAAGGAGAAAGTTTCCGTGAGAACCTGAATGGCAACACGCCTGAAAATTGGAGAACATCGATGTATTACCGCTATTGGTTACATTTGGTAAAACGGCCTGGCCACTTTGGCATCCGAAACGAAAGCTACAAACTGGCATTCTTTTATGGCCAGGGTTTAGGCATGAAAGGAGCAGAAGAACAAGTTACCGAACCGGCCTGGGAATTTTACGACTTGCAGAAAGATTCGAAAGAACTGCATAATGCTTACAATGATCCGGATTATGCAGGCATCATTAAACAAATGAAAGAGGATTTACTTGAATTGCGCAAACAGTACGACGATACCGATGAACAGTACCCGGTAATGAAAAATATTCTGGAAGAATATTGGTTGCAATAGTGTAAGTAGCAATACAAAAGGCCTGTGTTTTGACGTATTTTATTTACCTGGAAAACTTCATTCATCTATTTCGTTTATGGACGAAAAGAAATTATTACATTTAGTTACATTTTTAAAACTCAAATTATATGGATGGAAAAACAAAGGCAATTGTAGCACACATTTTCTGGGTAGGGTGGATTATTGCATTAATTGTAAATTCGAATGACAAAGATGAGCTGGCAAGTTTTTATATCAGGCAGATGCTAGGGATTTGGCTGTTTTCGGTTGTTATATCTTTAATTCCTCCTTTTATTGCCATCGGATGGATTATTACGTTGGTTTTCTGGATTATTAGTTTGATTGGAGCTATAAATGGGGAAATGAAAGAAATTCCATGGATAGGAAAATATTTTCAGGACTGGTTTAGGGCATTGTAATCAAAAAAAATAGCTATAAAGAAAAAGACAGGTTTTTGGCCTGTCTTTTTTTTATACTTAATTATCGTCATTGTTTTCCCTGTTTCTATCGCGGTATTTGCGGAACATATACATACGAAAGTCATATTCCGTTTTATAAAGTTTAATCACTTTTAACGGAGGCAGAATTTTAAGAAATTTTTCGTTGTACTTCTCCCGTACTTCCGCTTCTGTTTTTCCTAAAGCAACATGTTCGCGAGTAAGTTTAGTCAATTCATTATTCGAAAGATTTTCATCCACATTTCTCACCCTATTTTCCAGTTCATGACGTTTCTGCTGAAAATCAAACATCTCTTTTTCCATCTGATTGTAAACCGGCCAGAATTTTTGAGCTTCTTCCGTTGTTAAATCAAGATTGGTTGTAAAGAAAGCCACCTTCTCGTTGCGGTAACGTTCCCAACGATCGTCATCATCATTATTTTGCGCGGTTGCCTGTGTTTGGGTAAAAATCAACAATCCTACTGTTAGTATTGCAATTAGCTGTCTCATATATTTTACTCTTCTGTATATTCAAAAATTTCGTAAGCATTAAAATTGGAGCTTACGTATGCTACTAAATCATCGTCGCTAAATGTTTTTTCATTATCATCGCTTTCCAGTAATGAGAAGAAGGAATTTTCGTCGAGTTCCTCCAAAATAGAGTGCATTTGAGTATCGGAAAAGTCTGTTGAAGCCGTTGTTTCAATAACCTGTTCCTGTGGAATAAAGGTTTTTATTGGTATATATACCAGCATGAATATGATAGCAAAACTGGCAGCGAGACCAAGTGCAGGTTTTAAAATATTGATAATTTTAAAATCTTTATTGTTGGCCACATGTTTTTCCGCTTCAATCTGCATTTGCATGCGAGCGGAAAAATCGTCGAAATAATGATTCGGAGTCCCAAAAGGGGTTTCCTTCTTCATTTTCGACAAATTTGGTGCTATGTTCTTTAATTCTTCCATTGCGGCATTTTTAACTATTGACTATATCTTATTTAAAAGGTTTAAAGACAAACTATTAATCTGTGCTTTTTAAGTAATCTTCAATCTTTTTCACTGCATGATGATAGGAAGCCTTTAGCGCTCCAACCGATGTGTCTAGAATTTCCGACATTTCATCGTATTTCAAATCATCAAAATATTTCATATTAAAAACAATGCGTTGCTTCTCGGGTAAACGTAAAATTGCTTTCTGTAGTTTTAACTGAATTTCATCTCCTTCGAAATAAGGATCGGAAGTAAGATTATCCATTAAAAACTCGCTGGCATCGTTCAAGGGCATAAAGCTCTTTTTCTTTTTCGAATTGATAAATGTGATCGATTCGTTGGTGGCAATACGATATAGCCAGGTAAACAGGCTCGACTCTTCGCGAAAATTATCAATACTTCGCCACACTTTTAAAAAAGTATTCTGCAAAACATCGTCCGCGTCGTCATGGTTCATCACAATTTTTCGGATATGCCAATACAGTCGCTCCTGGTAAGTACCTACGAGTTGATGAAAAGCAAGATCGCGCTTGTTTACATCCTTTAAATCAGCAATAATATTTTTATCCGTCCCCTGCATGAAGCTACCAATCAGACATTATCTGCCGACAAAGGTTTAAAAAAAAATCAGATTCTAAAGTTTAATCCTTCTTCTTTTAATTTGTTGTAAACATTAAGATCGAAAGAATAGAGTTTTGCCGCTCGGTGTGCAACGTTGGTTTGTTTTTCGCCGGTATCGATTAACAGCCCCATATTTTGAATTTTCTTTCTGAAATTACGCGTATCGAGCGTAGTATCCAGAATAACTTCGTACAGGGTTTGCAGTTCTGTTAGTGTAAATTTATCGGGTAGCATTTGAAATCCTACCGGGTGATATTTTACCTCGGAACGTAATTTCTTTAAGGCTTCTTCGATAATTACTTTATGGTCGAAAACCAATTTCGGAAGCTTATCGATCCTGAACCAGTTTAACACTTTTGCCATTTCTGATTGGCGTAAATCGTGATATTCAGGGTTAATAATGGCATAGTAGGCTGTGGTTAAAACGCGGGAAAAAGGAACACGTTCCAACTTCCCGAATGTTTTTACCTGGTTGAGGTAAACATTTTCGAGCCCGGTTGTTTTCGATAAAATAAATTTGGCATATTCATCAATATCTTCATCTTCCGGCAAGTGAGATCCAATTAAAGCCCAATAATTTTGACCGGCGTGCATTGGGTTTTTGGTAAAGAGGACTTCAACCTCCTCGTAATTGTCTTTTTCGCTAAAAAAACGTTTAGCAACATCCGATTCCGATTGCCAAAGAAGAACACACAGTTTGTTGTCTTTAAAGCCAAAAATCACACAGTCAATAGATAGATGTCGTAGTATCATAAGTTAAATGTTTACACAAATGTAGTTACAGAATTTAAAAAAAACGAATAAAGTACTTGTAAAGCATACAATAAGTCCTGTTTTTCTGATGAAAAAGTATGCTAAAACATCAATTTTTAAATAGCAAAAATAAATTACCTTTGCACCGCAATTTTTAAATAAGTAAAATGGCTTTGAAATGTGGTATTGTTGGTTTGCCAAACGTCGGAAAATCAACATTGTTTAATTGTTTGTCGAGTGCAAAAGCACAATCAGCAAATTTTCCTTTTTGTACAATCGAACCCAACTTAGGGGTGATAACTGTACCCGACGATAGATTAACAAAATTGGAGGAATTGGTAAAACCGCAACGTGTGGTTCCAACAACGGTTGAAATTGTTGATATCGCCGGGTTGGTTCGCGGGGCAAGTAAAGGAGAAGGTTTGGGTAATAAATTCCTGGGTAATATTCGCGAAACCGATGCGATTATTCACGTTTTGCGTTGTTTCGAAAACGAAAATATTACGCACGTTGATGAAACTATCAATCCGGTACGCGATAAGGAAACCATTGATATTGAACTTCAGTTGAAAGATCTGGAGACCGTTGAAAGCCGTATTGCTAAAGTTGAAAAACAGGCTCGTACAGGAAGCGATCCTGAAGCCAAACGTATGTACCGTATTCTGTCGAAATACAAAGAGGTGTTGATGGAAGGAAAATCGGCACGTACTGTTGAGGTTGATTCATCGGATGCAGCAGTTGTAAAAAGCCTTGAATTGCTGACAAATAAACCGATATTGTATGTTTGTAATGTTGACGAGCCTGCTGTAATTAAAGGGAATGCACACGTTGAAGCCGTAAAAGAAGCCATAAAAGATGAGAGTTCGGAAATGCTAATGATTGCAGCAGCAACAGAAGCCGATATTGCAGAGCTGGATGATTTTGAGGAGCGCCAAATGTTTTTGGACGATCTTGGATTGAAAGAGGCCGGTGTAAGTAAATTGATAAAAACAGCTTATAAATTACTTCAGCTTGAAACCTATTTTACAGCCGGAGTAAAAGAAGTACGTGCATGGACTTACCACAAAGGAAGCAAAGCGCCACAGGCTGCGGGTGTTATTCACTCTGATTTCGAAAAAGGATTTATTCGTGCCGAGGTGATTAAATACAACGACTTTATAACTTTAGGATCGGAACTGGCCTGTAAAGAAGCCGGAAAAATGTCGATTGAAGGAAAAGAGTATGTTGTAACCGATGGAGATATAATGCACTTCAGGTTTAATGTTTAAAAAGCCTGAAACCTGAAAAACCAAAAAAGGGTTGCAATTTAAAATTGCAACCCTTTTTTTATGCTTTAAGATTTTGATTAACGCTGTGGTTGAACGTCGCTCATATCTTTTACAATACCGTTTTTGTCAACTTTAATTACAACATCTTTCGAAATTTCCAGTTGTATAACTGTTTCCTCAATCTTTACTACTTTTCCGTAAATTCCACCGGTTGTTACTACTTTGTCGCCTTTTTGTAAGCTTTCGCGAAACTTACGGGTTTCTTTCTGGCGTTTCATTTGTGGGCGGATCATAAAAAAGTAAAAAACCACGATGATCAGCAATAGTGGTAAAAAGCTCATTAAAGGATTGGCATCACTACCTTCTTGTGGCTGCATCATTAATAAAATAGAATTCAACATGACTATAATTTTTAATATTTAATATCAATAAGTTCGTTCTCAACTTGGGCAAAAATAGCTAAATGTTTTAATTCTTTGCTATTTCCAAGTACTTCAATTGTTTTGTATTCTCTTCCAACCAATCCGGCGGTGTTAAATTCAACTTCAATTAAAGTGGTTTCTCCGGGTTTTACCGGTTGGTCGTTAAAGTGGGCTTCCACGCAGCCACAGTCGGTTTCAAGGCTTTCGATTACCAAATCGGTATCGCCGGTATTGGTTAAAACAAAGGTGTGCAACACTATTTCGCCGGCTTTTAACTGTCCAAAATTATGAACGGCTTCGTCAATCGTAATTTCGGTTGGAGCCAATTCTGCATTATTTTGTTTTTGAATAGTATTGTTGTTTTTGTTGGCTTCGCATGAAACCAAAACAATAATAAAAAATATGAAAGCCAGTTTGTGCATTATTCGCCAATCAATCCGCGTCCTTCTTTACTGATCTTTTCGGTGCTTTTTAAGTCTTTCAGCGTTTTGTCCAGAATACCGTTAATAAAATTGCGGCTCTTTTCGGTGCTGTAAAACTTCGAAAGCTCGATATATTCATTCAACGTTACTTTTGTCGGAATAGTGGGGAAATACAGGAACTCGGTAATGGCCAGTTGCATAATTAAAATGTCCATAAAAGCAATGCGCTCCATATCCCAGTTGCGCGAGTGCTCTTTAATCAATATACGTAGTTCTTCTTGATTAATGATGGCTTTACGCAACAGGTTTTTTGTAAAATCACGGTCTTCCTGGTCTTTAAACATCGGCATTAGCGATTGTTCCGAATCAGAAAGTTCGTTGAAACGACGCAGCGTTTTTGAGATCATCGAAATCACAAACTCAACATCATCGTTCCAGTAAATGCTTTGTTCTTCAAGCACCATATACAGGTCTTCCGAAATAAGGATGATCTTATTGAAAAATTTCTCAATGAATTTGCGGTCGTTCATGTACGAACGATTGTTGTCGGCCATATATTCCTGGTAAATATCCGACTCGATCATCATCAGGTACAATTCCTTAATTAGCTCGGGATGATCTTTCCAATTCAGTTTTTTCTGATCAAGATAAGTGTTCAGCTTGTTGTTTTTACGCAACTGATCAATAACCTGATTGGTAATAAACTTGGTATTCGGATTCAGATCTTCGTGTGTTGGCTGATGTTTTTTTCTTCTGATTTCGATGCGGCCCTCTGCATAATCTGCAATTTCGGTTACCAGCGATAACAAGTAGTGGTAAAGGTCGTAAGATTTGTGGATACAAAAGAACAGTTCTTTCTCGGTGTTGTTGATCGATTTCTCGTCGTTGGAGTAATAGGCGTACAATACTTGTAAAACCTTTGTGCGGATAATCCTTCTGCTAATCATTTTTAATGAACTTCGTATAATTTCGATGCAAAATTACATCTTTTTTTGAATCCCTGCACAGAAAAGAAAGCAATTGCAGAAAGTTATTTTAATGTGAAGGAAGTGAAAGCTGAGGATCCTGATTTAATCAATTCATGTAGAATGAGATTAACGGTTTGGAACTCCTCTGTTAGTGCATTAAATTGATTGTTTATCTTCGTGTGAAACTATAACTTAGTTGCGCTTTTGTGATAGTCATTTAAGGTTTAAAGCATCGAAAGTTTGTTACACTTATCCTTTCCATATTTTATTTTGAGATGCAATTGGTATTATTTGCGGTAAAATGAAGGGTATTTGTTGTTAAATCTGTAGCCAAGGCCCAGCATAAGGAAATTAGGCAAGTGAGAATCTTTCACACTGTAACCAATGTGGACAAAAGAATTCCTGGTAATTTCTGTTTTAAGGGCTATAACCTGGTAGTAAGCTTTAAGATCGCCTTTGCCGTACAAGGCATTTTTGCCCAGTCCCAGTCCAACCGTAAAATAAGGCATTACATATTCGGCACGAATCGAAAGCCCTAATGCCAGTTGCTGATTAAGTGGCGGTTTATAAAATACCTGACGAGGTTCCATAATATAGTCTTCGGTGTAAACATTGGCACTCCCATCGTAAACGCCATCAAGCGATACGCCCAGTCGCAGTTTGTACCCAAGGTTATACATCGGTGAAAAACAAAACCCCATTACCGGGTAAGCTTCCGGCGATGCAATTTGGGTATCCAAAAAATCAACTCCGGTACGGCGCCACGAGCCAAAGAATACAAGATCGTAGCTAATGTGTTCTTTAAACACAGGAACCATTGATTCAGACGGGAGATTGATTGTTTCCTTTTTCGGAATAAAACTGTATAAAACTCCTGCTTTTACACCTAATGTATTAAGTCCGGCATTGGGGAATTTAGTGTTGCCGTTAGAAAAATGAGTGACTGACACTCCAGTGTTAAAATTCAGGTTCTCAGCAAGCATCCAGCTAAAATAAAAGTTGGTGTTGATGTAGGCGTTTGCTTTCGATCCAATTATGGTGTTGTTGGGGTTGTTTTCAAAATCATACGGTTTCCATCCCAGTGATAAGCCAAAATTCCACTCGTAGTTTAACGATAGATTATGCGAGATCTGACTCACCCGTGCTCCCTGAAACAGGTAAAATGAAAACGGGCTTCCCAGTTCATTGCTGTGGCTTAAATTGTAGTGTGCCAGGCCAATTCCCTGATAGGGTGTTCCGTAAATTTTGTCGGCAAGGGTGTTGGGGAAAAAACGAAAGGAATATTTTAAATGCGTTGCGAATGAAGATTTGATTGGATTTGAGGTTTTGTTTGCATCTTTAATATAAGGATTTGTAGGCAATATGTAAGCCGGACGAATTTCAATTCCTATTCGGTGAATAATGGGGGTTGAGAAAAAAAGTGAGTCGAATGCACCAGGAATAGTTTTGTAATTTTCAGAAAGAGAGTATTCGGTTATTTCGTTGGTTGGAAGATTTGACTGTTGGGCTTGTGCAATAACAGAAATGAAAAGCAAAAACTTAAAAATGAGAAGTTCCTTCCAATGTATATTAATGCCCTTCATACTTCTTGTAATCTGTAGAATAAATCCGAAAAGGAATTTAAGGGCGGTAAATATAGGTTTTTATTTGTTGAATAGAATAGAAATCTTACTCGATTAGAAAGAAGAATTTATCACTAGTCTTGTCGGTGTTTCGTTTCATTTTGCTCCGAATCTTCTTCATTAACGTTAATTGAACGTGTGTAAGTTGATTCTGAAAAATAATAAGTTCCGTCATTTTCTTCCTCTTCATCATCGGGTTCATCTTCCCAATCGAACTTTTCACGGCGAACAATATATTTCCGGTAGTAAAATGCAAGTGCCACACCAAATATGGCTCCCGACAAATGGCCTTCCCACGAAATTTCGGGACGGATGGGCAACAAACCCCAAACCAGTCCGCCGTAAAGAAAAACCACAATTGCTGAAAGCGTAAGCAGGCGCACATCGGAGCGAATAATACCACTAACAAAATGAAAGGCTGCCATAGCATAAACTACTCCGCTGGCGCCAATGTGCCAGGCTTCGCGCCCCATAAACCAGGTGCTGATTCCGGATAAAATGTACAGGAGAAAAAAGATGCGGTATGAAATTCTCCGGTAGAAATAAATGAGCATAAAACCCAGAATAAAAAAGGGTAGAGAATTGGAAATTAAGTGGCTAAAATCGGAATGAATAAAAGGGGAGAAGAGCACGCCCTGCAAACCATTTACGTGTCGTGGAAAAATACCCAATTTCACAAAGCTTAAACCCGAAGTTAGCTCTATTATCTTGACAATCCATAAGGCCAAAACAAAAATGGCCGGAAACAAGAGACTGTGGAAAAAGATCTTTTTCTCCATTTCCGGATCAAGATTTTTGGGATTGCTTGGATAATAGCGAAATAATGGCATACAGTTTAAATATAGGATTTTTCTTGTGATGTGGTAACTACAAATAATTTGAGTTGTCATTTCGACGAAGAATGAGGAGAAATCTCTCACAATTGGAACAGATTTAGCTCCGCTGATTTTCAATTCTCAGTCGTGCCTCCTACGAAATGACAGAATATCAATTCAGCAGTTCTTTAATCAACTTCACGAAGTCATAAATCTCCTCTTCGGTGGTGTCAAATGATGTCATCCAACGTACTTCCGATAATATTTCGTCCCACATGTAAAAAAAGAAACGTTCGCGCAGCGGCTCTATAATTTCTTTCGGAACGATAGCAAAAACACCATTTGCAGAAACTGGTTGTGTAATTTTTATCTCCGGAATTTTTGCCACTTCAGCTTCCAGCAATTTGGCCATTTTATTGGAATGCGATGCTGTTTCTTTCCAAAGATCGTTCTCGAGGTAGGCAATAAACTGTGCACCCACATAACGCATTTTCGAGAACAACTGCATACTTTGTTTGCGCAGGTATTTGGTTTGTTTTGTCAACTCTGGATTAAAAAACAGAACCGCTTCACCCATCATCATGCCGTTTTTTGTGCCACCGAATGATAGCACATCAACACCACAATCTATAGTAAATTCACGGAAGTCCATATCGAGCGCAACCGATGCGTTGGCAATTCGAGCGCCGTCCATGTGTAAATACATATCATATTCGTGCGCCAAATCAGCCAGCGCTTTTATTTCATCGGGCGAGTATACCGTTCCCATTTCAGTAACCTGCGAAATGGAAATTACCCTGGGCTGCGAGTGGTGTTCAAAATCAAAACCTTTTAAATGGGGAAGCACTGCTTCGGGCGTAACTTTTCCATTTACCGGCTCAACAGGAATGAGCTTGCAGCCGGTAAATTTTTCAGGTGCTCCACATTCGTCTTCCTGAATGTGGGCTGTTTCGGCACAAATTATCGAGTTAAAACTTTGGGTAAGGGTTGATAAACTCAATACGTTGGCGCCGGTGCCATTAAAAACAAAAAATACCTCGGTGGCGGCACCAAACTTCTCTTTAAAAATATCGATGGCTTTAGCCGTGAACGGGTCGCTGCCATAACCCACAACGTGTCCCTGGTTAGCCTCTTCCATCGCTTTTAAAATCGCCGGATGAACACCTGAATTATTGTCGCTTGCAAATCCTTTAAACATATTTTAGAATGATCTAATAGCTGACCGCTGCAAATTCGTTCAATCGTCAATTCCGATGAGATGATAGAAATTGAGTCGGCCGGAATCGGGTAGCGACTTTGCAGAATCAGTTGGTTTATTTGTAATTTTAACTAATATTATCGTACGAATTAAGCAAGAAAAAACTAAATATTATATGGATCAGCAAATTCCTTTAGCTCAAAAAATTTATTTTCTTGGTATTCATCCCGAAAAGGGTGGAATTCGTTCAGGATCTGCTTCTGCAATGCATTTTGTAGTTATTGGCACACTTCTGATGGATTTGTACCTGCAAAAGAAAATTAAATTTGAAGGAAAAAGAGTTCATGTTCTTTCCACAAAATCAGATAACGAATTGCATCGGTTTGTCCTTGGAAAAATGAGCCAGGCTAAATCACCCAAAAAGATTTCAACCTGGATTAGTAAACTCAATTATTCGCAGAAATTTATCAGGAATGAAGTGCAAAAAGGATTGGTAGCGAAACGACTGATACGATTGGAAGACAAAAGTTTTTTGTTTTTCAAATGGAAAAAGCCTGTTGTTTTGAATAAACAGGTGTTATACCGAATGATATCGGAGATTGATACCCAGATTTTTAAAGGAACAACTGCCGAAGATGAACTGATTTTTCTATCGTTTCTGGAGCCGGCGGCTATATTGCGAATCATCTATCAAGACCGGAGAAAGAGGAAACAGGCCAGAGAACGACTAAAACAAATGATGGTTAAAAACCGGGTGTCGGGTGCTGTTGCCGATGCTATTGCTGCATCGCAAGCTATTGCCGCTTCAGTGGCGGCAAGTGCTGCTGCCACATCGGCTGCCACATAGAACCTAAAACAATGGAGAAGCTCAAAAAAATAATTCTGTACATCTCAGGGCCGGGCGTCTTGTTTTTTGAACTGGTTGCCTTATTCATGCATGTGTTCACGCCTGTTAACATGCGCCCATGGCTAATCGGTGGGCTGATTGTCTTTTTTGTGCTTTTTATTCCGCTATATGCCTATGAGTATTTCCGGCAGGAATTTGGGAAAAAGGATAAGTCAATCAGCTTTAATAAGAATAAAAGCCGCACCGAGTGGCGTGGAGGCAATATTCACGGGAAGGTTCCGACAAAAACAAAGGCACCGGGCAAATACTTTAACAAAAATTCTACTCATTAAGCCAGTTAATAATTTTGTCGCTTAACGGACTTTTGGGTGGTCCCACGAAATCTACCACTTTACCTTCTTCGTCAATCATAAACTTTTGAAAATTCCACCAGACTTTTGCATCGAGAGTCCCATTTTCTTCACTGTTCATTAACCACTGATACACCGGCGGAGGATTGTCCTTTATCGATATTTTTTCCATGAGCGTAAAACTGATGGGGTATTGGGCGCAAAAAGTTTTTATTGTTTCGTTGTCTCCGGGTTCTTGTTTCCCAAAATCGTTGCACGGAAAAGCAACAATCTCAAAATCATCGCCGCCATATTCTTCATAAAGTTCCTGCAGCTTTTCGTATTGCGGTGTTAACATACATTCCGATGCTGTATTTACGATCAGAACTTTTTTGCCTTTCAGGCTCGAAAAATGTAGTGTGTCGCCATCAATCGTACGGGCCGAAAAGTCGTATAATGTTTTATATTGAGCCACAACAGTAGTGCTACAAAACAGCAGAATAAAAAAGATATATTTTCTCATGTTTATTAAGCTTTTAACTATCAAACTGTTCTAAAAATACCATATTCGATGTTAATAAAAAAACGCTGCTAAAAAGCCATATTTAATTATCTTTGGTCAACTTCTAAAGTGAATATGGAGAATTTTATTGTATCAGCACGAAAATACAGACCGGACTCGTTTCAGACGGTTGTTGCACAAGCATCGATTACCAACACGCTAAAGAATGCTATTAAAAGCAATCAACTGGCGCATGCCTATTTGTTTTGCGGGCCGCGAGGTGTGGGGAAAACTACTTGTGCACGTATTTTTGCCAAAACAATAAACTGTACAAATCTTACAAATGAAACTGAAGCTTGTAACGAATGCGAGTCGTGTACTTCGTTTAACAGTAGCCGTTCGTTTAATATTCACGAATTAGATGCCGCATCGAATAACTCGGTTGATGATATCCGGAACCTGACCGATCAGGTACGTGTGCCACCGCAAATGGGGAAATACAGCGTGTATATCATCGATGAGGTTCACATGTTGTCATCGCAGGCTTTTAACGCTTTCCTAAAAACGTTGGAAGAGCCGCCAAAACATGCCATTTTTATTTTGGCTACCACCGAAAAACATAAGATCATCCCAACCATTCTTTCGCGTTGCCAGATCTTTGATTTTAACCGGATTGGTGTTTCTGATATTTCAGAGCATTTGGAATATGTGGCTAAAAGCGAAAATGTTGAAGTAGAAGGCGAAGGATTGAATATTATTGCGCAAAAAGCGGATGGTGCCATGCGTGATGCGCTATCGATTTTCGACCAGATCGTTAGTTTCTCAGGTAAAAAAATCACGTATCAGGATGTAATTACCAACCTGAATGTGTTGGACTATGATTACTATTTCCGCCTGGTTGATGAGTTTATGAAAAACAATGTAACTGAGGTGATGGTGATTTTTAATGATATCCTGAACCATGGTTTCGACGGGCATCATTTTATAACCGGGCTTAGTAGCCATTTCAGAGATCTGTTGGTTTGTAAAGATCCGGTAACGATACAATTGCTGGAAGTTGGTGGCGACATTAAAGAACGCTACCGTACACAGGCTGCAGCTACCGAAAGTGACTTTTTGCTGGATGCGATGCAAATTGCCAACACTTGCGATATACAGTACAAAACGAGTCAGAACAAACGTCTGCTTATTGAGCTGGCTTTGATTCGGATAGCACAGCTAACCTTAAAAAAAAAATAGCTGAAGGTCAGGATGACATCCTTGAACCCATTTTTTCGGGCAAAAACCTGCCCGACGAAAAGCTTGCAACTCAACCCAAAATTCAGTCAGTAAAGTCGCCACAACAGGATATTCAACCGGAACAACCGGTAAATTCAGCACGGGCAACACCAACCAAAAGATTAGTAAAACGTTCGGGTCGCGGGCATGGTACAACGTCGATTAAGAGAGCTTTGAAAGGCGATTTTGATGATGAGAAAAAACAATTGTCAGCAAAAGAGCAGTTTAAACTTTACTCAAAAGCTGATGAAACAGAACCGTTTACAGCAGAACAGTTGGAAGAAAAGTGGAAAGAGTTTCTGCCACGACTGGATGATCGCCCAAGTTTAAAAGCTACCTTGTCGATTTTACCAACGATTCAGGAAGACTGGACTTTGTTGCTGGAAGTGGACAACCGTATTCAGGATGAATTATTGGTAAGTATAAAGCCGGAGCTGATTTCATACTTACGGAAAGAATTACACAACTCGAAGATCAACTTAAAAACGGTAGTTTCGGATATTAAGAGGGAGAAAGTGATTTATTCGGATATTGAAAAGTACCAGGAAATGGCCAAGAAGAATCCAAACCTGGCTTTACTGAAACGAACTTTAAACCTCGATTTTTAATCAAAAATCATGGAGACAGGCGTTTGATTTTCCAATCGTTTTCAATTAACTCATAAACAATTCGGTCGTGCAGACGACTTTCGCGGCCCTGCCAAAATTCTATTTTTACCGGACGAACCAGGTAGCCGCCCCAATTCTCAGGGAATTCAGGATGGTCTCCTTGTAAGGCATTTTGTAACGATCTATATTGTTCTTCCAGTTTGCTTCTGGAAGTCAGGATGTTGCTCTGAGCAGATGCACAAGCTGCAATCTGACTTTCTAAAGGACGTGATTTGAAATACTTTATAGATGTTTCTCTTGATGTTTTTTCAGCAATGCCGTCAATGCGCACTTGTCGCTCCAGTTCAGGCCAAAAGAAATGTAGACCAACCTTATTGTTCTTTTCAATAGCTTTTCCTTTTTGGCTATCGTAATTGGTAAAAAAAGTAAATCCGTCAACCGAAATATCTTTCAACAGTACAATTCGCGATTGCGGAAAACCATCGGCTGTTGCTGTAATCAGGCTCATCGCCGAGAAATCGTTTACGTTGGCATGTTGCGCATCGTTTAGCCATTCTTTAAATTGATCAATAGGGGAAGTTGCAACACTTTGTTTGCTTAGTGCTGCAAATCTGTATTCTCTTCTTACGGTATCTAATTTCATTATTCTTCGCTGTTTTAGCGGTTTACTATCATTCGGTGTTGGTGGGGCATAATCTGTCAGCATAACCACAAACAGAATATTTTGTTTACACATTTTCGCTTAACTGAACCTTTTATTTTTGGCGTTGTTTTAATTAAAAGACAACTATGTCTTTTAATTTGCAGGAATACCTGTCTTCAACCTGCAGGACTACAAAACCGTTTTAAATTTAAATTATAGCCGTATGAAAAAATTAGTTTTTGTTTTAGGAATTCTACTTAGTGTGAATGTTGCTTTTGCCGGAGACGGAAAACAGCTGGCAATTGGCGATAAAGCTGTTCATACCGATGTAAAAATGAAAGATGTATCAGGAGCCGAAATATCATTAAGTGATGCCACTCAGGAAAATGGACTTTTAGTGTTGTTTTCGTGTAATACTTGCCCGTTTGTAGTGGCCTGGGAAGACCGATTCAACGAGGTAAAAAAATGGGCAGATAACAACGATGTTGGAATGATCGTATTAAACTCAAATTATCAGAAGCGTGATGGAGCCGACAGTTTCGAAGAGA
Source organism: uncultured Draconibacterium sp. (assembly GCF_963675065.1). Taxonomy (NCBI): domain Bacteria; kingdom Pseudomonadati; phylum Bacteroidota; class Bacteroidia; order Marinilabiliales; family Prolixibacteraceae; genus Draconibacterium; species uncultured Draconibacterium sp. Next base: position 516,301 of record NZ_OY775906.1, read on the forward strand.
TGAAGAAAAAGGCAGAAGCTGAAGGATACAATTTCAATTACGTGGTTGACAAAGAAAGTAAAATTGCCAATGCTTTTGGTGGACAGACAACGCCGCATGTATTTTTATTTGATGGCGATATGAAACTTGCTTATAAAGGAGCAATTGATGATAATTATAAAGATGCTGAAGGTGTTACACAAGCGTATTTGAAAGAAGCACTTATCAGTTTGGGAAATGACAAAAACATTGCCATTGCCGAAACTAAACCTTTAGGATGTGGAATTAAGCGAAAAGTTGATTAATTATAGTTTTGATTTAAAATTTAAGAAACTCTCATCCGTAACGGATGGGAGTTTTTTATTTCTCGAAGAAACTAAAATTTACTTTTCCGTAGTTGCGTAGCTCTTTAAAACAGGCATGCGACGAGAAATCATATTCTTTTGGATGTTCCAGAATAAATAAACCTTCAGGGGCTAAAATATCGGTGTTTAGCACGGCATCCGGCACCTCCTTAAACTTGGGATGATCGAATGGCGGATCGGCAAAAATAATATTGAAGCTGTCGGGTGTTTTATGCACAAACTTAAATACGTCGGCCTTAAAAACCTTCGCATTGTCTATTTTTAGCGTGTCTACAACTTCCAGAATAAATTTGTAGTGTGGGAAGTGTGTTTCAACCAGTGTGGCGCTTAAACAGCCTCTGCTCAAAAATTCGTAGCCCACACTTCCGGTCCCCGAAAACAAATCCAGAATCTTTTTATTCGAAAACTCATAACGGTTTTCAAGAATGTTAAACAAGCCTTCTCTTGCAATGTCGGTTGTTGGTCGGGCTTTAAATTTTTTGCCCGGGTGAAAAATCCTTCCTTTAAATGCTCCGCCGATTATTCTCATATGAACTACAAAAATAGACTAATATTTTTTGTGATAAGCGTTTTGTCGATAAATGGTGGTACTGCAATTTCTATATTTATTGATGATGGTTGCGGGAAATGCTTTTGCAGCACATCTTCCAATCCGGCGTGGGCTTTTACATTTCCTGCAAACTGTACCGTAATATCTTTGGCAGAAATACTAAACTGGCGCAAAACCGTAAGTGCAAAATATATCACATCGTTTGGGTGTTTAAAACTAAAATTATTAATCAGCTTTAATTCATTTTGGCTAAACAGTGCCAGCGAAAAATGATCGGAGCCGAATAGTAGCAATAGTTTTGGAGCAGCTTCCGAGATGTTAGTCTGACCAATAATTCGATACAAAGGGTGAATGATTTGAGCTGAAGGTAAACGTTTATTTATTGTTTGCTGAAAACTTTCAGGAATTGCAAAAAGTAATTCTCCATTTACTTCGGCAATTTTGTTATTCATCCAGCTAACCTGCTCGTTCTGCTCAAAAAGCAGCGGAGTTATACTTTGTTCAATGTTATCCAGATAAAATTGTTCCGGGATCAATGTGAAAATTCGGGAATGATAAACAAGGAAAATTCTGTCGAAGTTATTTTGAAGAATGGTTTCCTCCGCAAATAACGATTCAAAATGCCGGGCCAATAAATTTGCGTTACTTATTTTTAGTGTTTTATCCTTAAAATAGAGCAATTTTCTTTGCTTAGGGCAAACAATAGAAAAAGAAAATCCATTCAGGCTAGCCTGAATGGATAATATTTTTTCACCGGTAGTTTCCGGTTGAAACGTTTCGTCTACAAATTCATGCATGGTTTATTCCCAGTTACCCGCATTATTGTTTGTTTCTTCTAACGAACCAACTCTTAAACCAGGATATTTTTCGTTTGTTCTGCGCTGATCATTAAGGTTGATCACCAATTGCTCATCTAATCCTCTTAGAATAACGTTGTTATGTGCTTTTGCTTCAAAAACAGGAACCTTAATACCTGAACCGGTAGTAATGATTGTTGCACCCAGATGGAACTCAGTAGGTTCGCCCGGAACAGGAACATAACGCAAACTATTTGCATCGTAGTTTCCCCCGAAAAGTGCATCGATTACACCAACTTTAATGGTATCACGAATGATAAGTCCCATCTCAATCGCTTTTTTCTCAGTAATTTTGGCTTCGATCATACTGTCAGTCAATTCACCGATAGCTTTTACGTTTCTAACCGAGTCGGTTGTAACAAAATTGATTAAAGTATCCCAGCTTCCTGTAAACTGACCAAAAATATCTTTGTAGGCCAATTCTGCTTTACGAATATCTTTTAACTTTGCAACGGTTGCTTCGTAACGCGCATCTTTAGCTTTATCAAAATCAATTGGGCGCTGAATACTTTGATAAATTAGGTAGGTAAGCACAACGGCTGCAAGAAAAAGTACAATCTGAATTACGGTTCTCATTTTTATTTTTTTATAAGTTCATTTTCGTTTGCCTGCAAATTTAAAAAAAAAAATAAATTAGTTTCTTTTACCCTGTGTTATTTTAGCTGGTATGATCAAAAATCACTTAAAAGCCATACTAACCGAAAAGCTTGGCTTCCCGCCAACAAATTGTCAAGCTCGTTTGATCGACAATTTAGCCGAGTTTATCTCCGCTTCCGAACCCGATCGGATAATGCTGATAAAAGGCTATGCCGGAACGGGAAAAACAACAATGCTTTATTCTTTGACACAATGTCTACTCTCCCTCAAAATTCGTTCCGTTTTAATGGCGCCAACCGGTCGAGCGGCAAAAGTAATGGCTTCATACTCCGGAATGTCGGCTTTTACTATTCACAAAAAAATTTACAGGCAAAAATCAACATCGGATGGAATGGGGCATTTTTCTCTGAACAAAAATTTATACAAGAACACCTATTTTATCGTTGATGAGGCTTCTATGATATCAAACGAAATGAGTGAGAACGCTATTTTTGGTAGTGGACGTTTACTTGATGATTTGCTTCAGTATGTTTATTCGGGCGAGAATTGCCACCTGGTTTTAGTTGGCGACACCGCGCAGTTACCGCCTGTTGGATTAAGTATCAGTCCGGCTCTGGAAGCTTTTAGTCTGGAACAATATGGTTTTTCAGTATCAGAGGTGGAGTTGAAAGAAGTGGTTCGTCAGGCAGAAGGATCAGGCGTTTTAAGTAATGCCACCGAAATGAGAAACCTCATAGCCGAACAGCACTACGAAGGTTTTTTCCCTATCGACACACAAAATTTTCCTGATGTTGAACGTATATCGGGAGGAGAGTTGATTGAAACAATCTCGTCGTGTTACGATAAATACGGTTTTTTCGATACTACTGTGGTTACCCGCTCGAATAAACGTGCTAATCTTTTTAATAAAGGAATACGTGGTTCCATTCTGTATAAAGAGAATGAAATTGAGCGTGGCGATTTGGTGATGGTCGTAAAAAACAACTATTTCTGGCCCGGCGAGGATGATAAACTCGATTTTATTGCCAACGGCGATATTGCCGAAATCATATCGATTTACGGATACGAAGAATTGTACGGTTTCCGCTTTGCCGATGTATGTTTGCGTTTTGTTGACTACGAAGATGTTGAACTCGACTGTAAAATCTTTTTGGAAACTCTGAGCATTGAAACGGCTTCTTTTTCGTCGGAACGAAACCGGGAGTTGTTCCATGCCGTTTCTGAAGATTACCCGGATATCCGTAACAAGAAAGAGCGTTGGAAAAAGATTAAGGAGAATCCGTATTTTAATGCGTTGCAGGTAAAATATGCCTATGCGTTAACTTGTCATAAAGCGCAGGGTGGGCAGTGGAAAGCTGTTTTTGTCGATCATGGTTACCTGGTTGAAGACATGCTGGATACGGAGTATTATCGTTGGTTATACACGGCTTTTACGCGCCCAACTGAAAAATTATACCTTGTAAATTTCGATAAAGGATTTTTCGAAGGGGAAGAATAGACTTAAATAAGGTATTTTTTTCCTTCGATGGCCAATTCGGTATTCCTAAAAACTTCTTTTGCTTCGGTTTTAAAGTCCTCCAGGTTTTTAAAACGGCTTGAAAAATGGCCGATCAGCAGTTTTGAAGCCTTGCTCAGTTTTGCCATTTCTGCTGCCTGACGGGCAGTGGAGTGGAGTGTTTTTTCGGCCAAATCTTTTAGCTCTTCCAAAAATGTAGCTTCGTGGTACAATAAATCAACACCATTAATTATTTCTGCAATTGGCGGATGAAAAGCAGTGTCGGTGCAAAATGCATACGATTTTGGTTTTGGAGGGGGAGTTGTCAGTTTTGTGTTTGGAATTAATCTTCCATCTTCAGTTTCAAAATCGGCACCGGCTTTTATATCCTTTATTTTTGCCAACGGAATATTGTAAGCCTTTATCATTTCCTTTTTAATGTTGGCTTGTTTAGGCTTTTCCCGGAACAGGAAGCCAACCGTTGGAATGCTGTGTTTTACCGGAAACGAAAGTACTTCGATGTTTTTATTATCGAATACTGTTTGCGGTTTTTTCAGGTTCAGCGGATGAAAAATGGGTTTAATGCTCATTTCTCCCCGAATAAAATCGAGTTGAGGCTGGATAAGCGTTTTTAACTCCGAAGGAGCATAGATGTGCACATCGCTTTTTACGCCCAACAGGTTCATAGTCGATAACAAACCAATTAAACCAAAATAATGGTCGCCATGAAGATGCGAAATAAAAATATGCCTGATTTTGCTGAAACTGATCTTGTTTCTGCGCAATTGTATTTGGGTTCCTTCGCCACAGTCGATTAAAAAACAACGCCCAGGTACATCAAGTACCTGGGCTGTTGGATATCTGTTTGAAGTCGGTAATGCTGAATTACTACCCAGTATGGTTAATTCAAAAGACATGCTGCAATTACAGGTTATCTTTCTTCTCCAATAATTCCTCTGCTTGTTTAACCGTATCAGTAATTAACAATACGGTATGAAGCATCGAAATCTTTACCAGGTTTTCTACATCGGGTTGCAAACCGCATAGGATAAAAGTTCCTATTGCATCTTCGCATAACCGGTTGGCAACTAAAACCGATCTCAATCCTGAAGAATCGCAGTAACTAACACTACTCAGGTCAAGAACGATGTTTTTTTCACCATTGTTATTAATAACTACCAGCTCCGATTTCAGGTCGGGCGCATTATTGGTGTCTAATCTGTCAGTGTTTACCTTTACTAAGGTATACTTCTCGTTTTTTCGAATATCGAATGCCATGCTTCAATTTACGAAATTCAAATTAAATTCACCTAGTGCTTATTTGTCTTTTTTCTCTTCTTGCTCCATTTGCTTCTTCAACGCAGCCAAATCGCTTACGTCGCCAAGCGTAGTTTTTTCGATGTTTTCGCTTACTGATTTCATGGCGCGCTTGTTAGAGCTTTTCTGAGCTTTACGCTGCTCGCCTTCAGCTGCACGTTTCACATCTTCGAAAATACGTGAGTGAGAAACAATGATTCGTTTAGCCGACTTGTTGAACTCGATCACTTTGAAATCAAGTTTTTCGTCTTGCTTAACTGAAGTACCATCTTCTTTCACCAGGTGACGTGGAGTTGCGAATCCTTCAACACCGTATGGAAGTGCGATTACAGCACCTTTGTCCATCAACTCAACCACAGTTCCTTCGTGGATTGAATCAGAAGTGAAAATGGTTTCGAATACATCCCATGGATTTTCTTCCAGTTGTTTGTGTCCTAAACTCAAACGACGGTTGTCTTTGTCGATGTCAAGTACTACAACTTCAATTTCTTCACCAATTGCAGTGAATTCTGATGGGTGCTTGATTTTTTTCGTCCAGCTCAGGTCTGAAATGTGAATCAAACCATCAACACCTTCAGTAATTTCTACAAATACACCGAAGTTAGTAAAGTTGCGCACTTTTGCAGCGTGCTTGCTTCCAACAGCGTATTCAGTATCAATTTTCGACCAAGGATCTTCTTTCAGTTGTTTAATACCCAACGACATTTTACGTTCGTCGCGGTCAAGAGTAAGAATTGCTGCTTCAACTTCGTCGCCAACGCTTAAGAAGTCTTGTGCACTGCGCAGGTGCTGGCTCCAGCTCATTTCTGAAACGTGGATCAAACCTTCAACTCCAGGAGCAATCTCAACGAATGCACCGTAGTCGGCAATAACAACAACTTTACCTTTTACTTTGTCGCCAACTTTCAACTCTGAATCCAGGTTATCCCATGGGTGAGGAGTTAATTGTTTCAGACCAAGAGCGATACGTTTTTTGTCATCATCAAAATCAAGGATAACAACGTTCAGTTTCTGGTCTAATTCAACGATCTCGCTTGGGTGAGAAATACGTCCCCAAGACAAGTCAGTGATGTGGATCAATCCGTCAACACCACCAAGGTCCATAAATACACCGTATGAAGTAACGTTTTTAACGGTTCCTTCAAGTACCTGACCTTTTTCAAGTTTAGCGATAATTTCTTTCTTCTGTTGCTCAAGCTCAGCCTCGATAAGTGCTTTGTGCGAAACAACAACGTTACGGTATTCGTGGTTGATTTTAACAACTTTGAATTCCATTGTTTTTCCAACGTAGATATCGTAATCGCGGATAGGTTTAACATCAATTTGCGAACCTGGCAAGAATGCTTCAATACCAAATACGTCAACGATCATACCACCTTTAGTACGACACTTGATGTATCCCTTGATGATTTCATCGTTTTCAAGCGATTCGTTAACACGCTCCCAAGAACGAGTTGCACGCGCTTTTTTGTGCGAAAGGATCATCTGTCCTTTTTTATCTTCAAGACTTTCGATGTAAACATCTACTTTGTCGCCTATTGTCAACTCTGGATTGTAGCGGAATTCGTTCAAGCTAACAATACCGTCCGACTTGTAACCTATGTCAACAACAACTTCGCGTTTGTTTAATGAAATTACAGTTCCTTCCAGAACTTCTTTTTCAGTAACGGTGTTTAGTGTGTCGTTGTAAAGCGTTTCAAGACTGCCTCTTTCTTTTTCAGAATAAGCATCTCTACCTTCTTCAAGGCTGTCCCAGTCGAAATCAGTATCTGCTTCTGCAGTTGTTTCAACTGTTTTTTCTTCTTTTTTTGCTTCTGCTTTAGGAGCTTCCGCTTTTTCTTCAGCTTCAGTTTCTTCAACCGGAGCTTCTGTTTTTTCTTCAGCTGCAGTCTCTTCAACCTTAGCTTCTGTAGTCTCTGCAACTACTTCTTTTTTTTCGTCTTGAACCGGAGTTTCTGGTACTTCCTGCTCAAGATCTTTTTTCTTCTCTTCTGTCATGTAATTTTAATTAAATTAATGAGTTAGACTTTATATTTGTTAAAAATTGCGCGCGCAAAATTATAACTAAATTCAATTAAAACAAAAGATCTGTGTTATTTTATTGAAATAGAGTAAAATTGGACCGTTTTTCACCCTGAAATTTGTTGTAATTAACAAACATTACTCTTATGCTGTTAATTTGGATTGCATTCCGGTTTTCTTTTATTTACTTTTGAAGCCAGATAAAAATACTCTTTTACTGTTGTTAAAAAGTGGCAAGAAGGTAAATTAGACAAGCTTTAGAACGAATAAACCAAATAATATGAAGGGAATAATTTTAGCCGGCGGTTCAGGAACTCGTCTTTATCCAATTACACGATCAATTTCAAAACAAATAATTCCGGTTTACGATAAACCAATGATTTATTACCCGCTGTCGGTTTTAATGCTGGCAGGAATTCGTGAGATATTAATTATATCAACGCCCGAAGATATTGGGTTGTATGAGAAATTATTTGGCGATGGCTCGCAACTGGGCTTAAAGTTGTCGTATAAAATTCAGCCATCACCTGATGGTTTGGCACAAGCCTTTATTCTTGGCGAAGAATTTATTGGCAACGATAATGTGAGTATGATTCTTGGCGACAATATATTTTATGGTTATAAATTCAGAAAAATATTGGAACAGGCTGCAACACTAGAAGACGGTGCAACGGTTTTTGGTTACTACGTGAATGACCCGGAGCGCTACGGAGTGGTCGAATTTGACGATGCCGGTAAAGTAATTAGTATTGAGGAAAAACCGGATGAGCCAAAATCGAATTATGCAGTAACAGGACTTTATTTCTATTCCAATGATGTGGTTGAAAAAGCAAAAGATTTAAAGCCATCAAAACGTGGAGAGCTTGAAATTACAGATTTGAATCGTTTATATCTGGAAGAGAAACGTCTGAATGTACAACTGCTCAGCCGTGGTTTTGCCTGGCTGGATACCGGAACACACGACAGTTTGTTGCAGGCTTCTAATTTCATATCGACAATTGAGCAGCGCCAAGGCCTGAAGGTTTCGTGCATTGAAGAAATTGCATGGAAGAAGGGCTACATCAGTACCGAACAACTTATTGATTTGGCAAAACCACTCAGTAAAAATCAATACGGCGAATATTTATTAAAAATCGCCAGTAAAAAAGCATTTACACTTTAATTAAAGAATGAATATAGTACAGACGGGGATCCCGGGATTAGTTGTTATTGAGCCGCGGGTGTTTGAAGATGACAGAGGGTATTTTTTCGAAACCTTTCAGCAGGAGAAATACCGCGAAGCAGGAATTGAAAGGCCATTTATACAAGATAATGAATCGCAATCGACAAAAGGAGTGGTGCGCGGTTTGCACTTTCAATTGGGCGATGCGGCACAGGCAAAGCTGGTGCGGGTTATCCAGGGAAGTGTATTTGATGTCGCAGTTGATTTACGTAAAGGATCGCCAACTTTTGGAAAGTGGTTTGGCGTGGATCTTAACGAAAATAATAAGAAACAGTTATATGTGCCGCGTGGTTTTGCTCACGGCTTCTCGGTTTTAAGCGAAACAGCTATTTTTACCTACAAATGCGATAACCTTTACAATCGCGAAGCCGAAAGTTCAATTAACCCGTTTGATAAAACATTGGGAATCGATTGGCATGTAAAAGAAAAGAACGCCTTAATTTCGGAGAAGGACAAAAATGCTCTGGTGTTTGAAAAGGCTCAAATGAATTTTGTTTATTAGCAATAATGAAAATATTAATAACAGGCGCATACGGACAACTGGGTAGCGAATTAAAAGTACTTAGTAAAAATTATCCCAATTGGGAATTTGTTTTTACCGATGTCGATTCGTTGGATATTACTGATGAAGAGCAAGTGAAAAGTTACTTTGCGGACAACAATTTTAAGCTGGTAATTAATTGTGCCGCTTACACGGCAGTTGATAAAGCCGAGTCGGATTTTGAAACAGCACAAAAAGTAAACGCTCTGGCACCCAGGCTTCTTGCAAAATATTCGAAAGCAGTTGGGGCAAAGCTGATCCATGTTTCAACTGATTATGTTTTTGCCGGCGATGCACATCTTCCTTACGAAGAGACAGATACAGTTGCTCCAAACGGAGCGTATGGTAAAACAAAGCTCGAAGGCGAGCAAAATTGCCGGGAAGAGAATCCGGAAACGGTTATCATCAGAACGGCATGGTTGTATTCAACATTCGGAAATAACTTTGTAAAAACAATGCTGCGCCTTGGTAAAGAAAGAGGTGAACTGGGCGTGGTTTTCGATCAGGTAGGATCGCCGACAAATGCCGCCGATCTGGCTGATGCAATTTTAAAAGTTGCCGGTAGTGAGGAGTTTGTACCGGGTATATATCATTACTCCAACGAAGGAGTAGCCAGCTGGTACGATTTCGCATTGGCAATTTTCGAACTGTCAGGAGTGAATTGTAAAGTGAAACCGGTACTTTCGGAGAACTTTCCGACACCGGCAAAACGTCCGGCCTACAGCGTGTTGAATAAAGCAAAGATAAAACGAACTTACAAGTTGGAAGTCCCTTACTGGCGTGATAGTTTAAAAATCTGTATAAAACATCTAGAAAGAGAATAATCATGGAAAATCAAGAATTAATGGAAGTAAGAGCGAAAGCACAGGAATGGCTTTCGGATACTTATGATGAAGAAACAAGAGCTCAGGTTCAGGCACTTTTAGATGCTGAAGACCCAACAGAGCTGATTGATTCTTTTTACCGCAGCCTGGAGTTTGGTACCGGCGGTCTTCGCGGTATTATGGGCGTTGGAACTAACCGCATGAATATTTATACCGTTGGTGCAGCAACACAGGGATTAAGTAATTATTTGAAGAAGAATTTCGCCGATCTTGATGAAATTAAAGTGGCAATTGGTCACGATTGTAGAAACAACAGTCGCTTGTTCTCTGAAACCAGTGCAAAAATATTTGCCGCCAACGGAATTAAAGCTTATTTGTTTGATGATTTACGTCCAACTCCTGAGTTGTCATACGCTATTCGCGAGCTGGGGTGCCAAAGTGGTATTATTCTTACCGCATCGCACAACCCTAAAGAATACAATGGCTACAAAGCTTATTGGGAAGATGGTTCACAAATTGTTGGTCCGCACGATGTAAACATTGTTAACGAGGTGGCCAAAATTAAACCTGAGGATATAAAATTTGATGGCCCTGACGAGTTGATCGAAATATTAGGAGAGGAGATGGATAACAAATTTCTGGCAGAGGTTAAAAAGGTTTCCATTTCGCCCGACGTGGTAGAGCGCCACAAAGACATTAAAATAATTTACACGCCAATTCACGGAACAGGAGTGAAATTGATTCCTGCTGCTTTACGCGAATTTGGTTTTACAAACATCATAAATATTCCTGAACAGGATGTGGTAAGCGGCGACTTCCCAACAGTAGTTTCGCCTAACCCGGAAGAGCCTGCAGCCATGGAAATGGCAATGAAAAAAGCTGCCGAAATTGATGCCGATGTTGTTATGGCTTCCGATCCCGATTCAGACCGGATTGGTGTTGTTGTGAAAGACGATAAAGGCGAATACATCATTATAAACGGTAACCAAACAGCGCTGCTTTTCTTCTACTACATTATTGTGAAGATGAAAGAAGCCGGCAAACTGAAAGGTAACGAGTTTGTTGTGAAAACAATTGTTTCTACCGAAATGATTGCCGAGGTTGCCCGTCGAAACAACATCGAATATTTTGATGTGTATACCGGATTTAAATTTATTGCCGAAGTAATTCGCGATAACGAAGGTGTGAAAAAATACATCGGTGGTGGCGAAGAAAGTTTTGGTTTTATGCCTTCTGATTTTGTTCGCGATAAAGATGCTGTTTCGGCTTGTGCTCTAATGGCCGAAATCACTGCATGGGCTATCGATCAGGGCAAAACATTGTACGAATTGTTGCAGGATATATACCTGGAATACGGTTTCTCACGCGAGAAAATGAAGTATGTGGTTCGTAAAGGGAAATCGGGTGCCGAAGAAATTCAGCAGATAATGACCAAATTCCGCAACGATCCTCCAAAAGAATTGGATGGCTCGCCAATGGAGTGGGTAAAAGATTATTCTACATTGGTTGCGAAAAACCTGATTACAGGTGAGGAAAAGAAAATTGATCAGAAAATTACGTCAAATGTACTGCAGTTCTTTACGCAGGATGGAACAAAAATATCGGTTCGCCCATCGGGAACCGAGCCTAAGATTAAGTTCTACTTTGAGGTGGCCGGTGAATTAAAAGCGCGCGAAGATTTTGATGCCGAAGAGCAAAAAGCCGATGCCAAGATCGATGCCATAATGGAAGAACTTGGATTGTAATTTGTAATATACACTAAGCGGTTTAAGACTGCTTAGTGCATAAATAAAATACCTAAATCGATAAAAATGAAACTTAAAATTTTAACAGTAGCGCTGCTTTTTGTAGCAGTGTGCGCAGTAGCTCAAGATGAGAGACCGGAAATGGTTCCTGAAATGACTGAAATCTGGGATCCTGAAGTGCCGGTAATTACTCCGGGAGAAACTCCGGCAGATGCACCTTCGGATGCCATAGTTTTATTCGACGGTGTGGATATCGACCGTGAGTGGACAAACGGAGATGGTGGCCCTGTTGGCTGGAAAGTAGCCGACGGTTGTGTAACCGTTGAAAGAGGAGCGGGAATCATTCAGACAAAACGTGCTTTCGAAGATTTTCAATTACACATCGAGTGGAGATCGCCATCAGAAGTAATTGGCGAAAGCCAGGGACGTGGAAACAGCGGCGTTTTTCTTCAGAAACGTTACGAGGTTCAGGTGCTGGATAACTATAATAACCGTACATACCGCAATGGTCAGGCCGGAAGTTTGTACAAACAACATGCGCCGCTGGTAAATGCCTGTAAAGGCCCGGGCGAGTGGCAAGTGTACGATATTATTTACACTGCACCACGTTTTAACGACGACGGTACGTATTTTACACCGCCAACTGTAACTGTTTTGCACAATGGCGTTTTGGTTCAAAACAATTCAAAATTGCGCGGACCAACAGAATACATTGGTATTCCTGAGTACAGCGTTGAAATACACGGTGCCGATGTTATACAGTTGCAAGATCATGGAAATCCGGTGAGTTACCGAAACATCTGGATTCGCGAATTGTAAAAAGTTAATTTTAGCTAAATAGAATAGAGCAGGCAGTTTTTATTGTCTGCTTTTTTTGTGGAAACTTTTTTTTACTGAGGTCAGTTTTTAGTCGCAGTTAGCAGCGGGAGACAACAGAGGGTATAGCAGTGATCAGTATTTCGTGGCAGTTAGTAGATAGAAACAACAGGAATTAATTCAAACAATCGAACCAATTTTTAATTTCAAAACAACTTTATAACTTTCTTATTAGCTACTTAACAACGTGTTAACTTAATTTTTTGTTTAGTTTATTTATTTGCATCAGATTGGGATTTTATGTAAAATTGTGGATGTTATTCGTAGGAATTTGAATGTTTTAATTATTATCTAAACTTAATGAAAATAATTTATATTGTAGTTTTAGCTTTATTATTGTTTAGTACCGAACCAGTCAGATCTCAAACGCTAAAAATAGACAGCTTAAGAAATGAAATCCGGAATGTTCAGGGAATTGAACTTGCGAAACTTGATATTGAGATAGCTTCTGCTTTGTATTATCAAGATCCTATTGAAGCAATTGAATTTTGTGAAAAAGCTGTTTTAATTGCCAGGGATGAATCGTATCCTTATCAGGAAATAGAAGCACTTATAATAAAAAGCGGTGCAATGCTAATTTGTGGTCAGGCCGAAAAAGGATTCACTATAGCCGATTCTGTTAGTCACCTTTCTGTATGTTTGGACGAGCCAATGCTTTACTGCAAGGCTTTAAATGTTAAGGCTATGTTCTATTTTTATACTGCTAATTACGATAAATCATTAACGGTTTATCAAGAAGCAGATTCCATTGCTAAAAAAAATGGATTTGCGGAATCATTGGCAAAGATACAGGTGAACATGGGGACGATATATACCCAAAAAGGAAACTATGTAAAAGGAATAAAAGCTTATGAAGAGGCATTGAAGTTTTATCAAAAACAGAATGATAAGCATGTAATGGCCATGTTAAATAGTAACATCGGAACAAATTATTCGTATTGGTTACCTCCTGCCAGAGCGCGTGAGTACTACATTCAGGCAGTTTCTTTGTATGGTGAGATTGAAGAACCCGTCGCCAAAGCTACAACAATGAACAACATTGGCGATACTTATGCGGATGAAAATAATTATACAAAAGCAATTGAATACTATAAAAATGCCATTGAAGAGCTTGGGAATTCTACAAATTCGGCAGTGGCTGCAGTGCCGCAGATTGGAATGGGAGAGGCGTACTGGAAATTGAATGATCTGGAAAAAGCAAAACAGTATTCCAACAGGGCTTTAAGCTCATTTATGAGTATCCAGCATAGTGAGGGTATTGCTCGGTCAAAGGCTGTGCTGGGAGGAATAAAAATAAAGGAAGGCGATTATGCTGGTGCAAATCGATTATTAAGTGAGGCATTGGAAATTGCAAATACGTATGAGATTAAAGATCTGCAAGCCGAACTTTGTGGCGAATTTGCCGATCTCAAATCAGTTGAGAAAGATTACAACGCAGCGTTGGAATACACAAAAACTCATTTTGCCATAAAAGATTCGCTACTCAACAAATACAAAGGACATCAATTGAACGAACTCCTGGCTGAAATGGAGGTTGAACAGAAAGAAGCCGAGATAAAGATTTTACAAAAAGATAGTGCCATAAAAAGTCTGGACTTAAAAAGAAAATCATCTCTAATTTTTGCTCTTGTTTTTGTAACTATCGTTTTACTGATTTTAACAATCGTGATTTTGTATTTCCAGCGACAAAAGAAAAAGACACTGAGGTTGGTTAAAATCCAGAATCAGCAAATTTCGCAACAAAACGACAAATTGATTATGGCCAGTGAAATGCAAAATAAAATATTATCGATAATTGGACACGATTTAGTAACTCCGATGGGCGGTTTGAAAGAGTTATTAAACATGCTAAATGATAATCCTGATACATTTGAATCGGAAGATTTATTGTCGTTGGTGCCTTCGTTAAAGGGAGCGGTAGATGATACTTACTTTTTACTTACAAATTTATTGTCGTGGGCAAAAAATCAGGGTGGAAATTATAATGTCGAGATCGAAAGTTGTAATGTGCTTGAGATTGTAAATCAGAACCTTTCATTTCTTCAAAATAGTATTGCAAAAAAATCAATTCAAATTGAAATTCAAATTGCAGCTGATTTGGTCATTCAGTTCGACAAGAATATGTTTGGAATTGTTGTGCGAAATCTGATTTCGAATGCTGTGAAATTTACTCCGGGAAATGGGAAAATTTGCATTTATACTGAAGAGCGTGATGGAAAATTAATTTTTTGTGTAAAAGATACCGGGATTGGAATTTCTAAAGAAAACCAGAAAAAGCTGTTTAGCAAGGAACATGTTTCTACATTTGGAACGGATAACGAAAAAGGAACCGGCCTGGGACTTAACCTTTGCAAAGAGTTTGTTGAGAAAAACAAGAGCAAACTTATGGTAGAAAGCAGGGAGAACGAAGGGAGCCTGTTTGCGTTTTTTATTTCGGAGAAGATGTGATAAGTTATATTTTATTGCCAATAATAAAATTTTTAATGCTGTAAATCAGTTCTTTAAAATAAAAGGATCCGATCTGGTTTGTTCAGTTGTTGCTTAACGAATCGTAACAAGGCGTTTATGTGCTATTGGAGAAGATGAATGGCAAAATCCGTTTTGTTGGAAAGGTCTTTTGCGCGATGAGTATTTTACAAAAGCATTAAAATGCAGGTGTAAAGAATTAAGTACTGGTCTTTTGTCTTCCAATTCGGTTGCGCAGGTAGCTGACAGTTTAGCTAATATACTGGAAGAAAGTGCTGAACGGAATTTTTTGCGATGGTCGGTTTTAGGCGAATATGTATGGCCCAATTATCATGTCCCCCAAACCTGCAACTCCGAAATTTCGTGGCTAAAACACTGGCTTGTTGAGCGAAAAGTGTTAAACTAAATGCTTCGGGCGATTGTAATGGAGAAATAGAAGTGCTTTACGAATTTGCCGTTTCAACTTAACCGAGCCCGTTTACTTCACGATTAAATATCCCAATTACATCGGATAATAATATTAGTTTACAGATTGACTTTTTTACATTAAATGGCAGCCGGATTTTTACCCAGAAAGCCCTTGTTGACAGAGGACCAAACAGCATTGAAATAAATACAGTTTCATTGCCTCCTGGTGCCTACGTATATCGCATTATTAAAGGCGACGTTGAGGTTAAAATGTAGATGATTAAAAATCATCAGAAAAAGTAAGGTTGTCATCAGCATCGTATAAACGTGTATAATCAACAGTGCCGCTTCCTGCAAAACGGTACGAAATTCCTTTTATAGCACCGTTGCTTCCTTCGTATGACGTGGTGTAGATTTCAGCCTCGTTTAATGAAATAGTTACTAGTTTGTTGCTGATTTCTAACTTAAGAGTATTCCATTTATCCATGTTTGTGCCGAATGCCGAAAGATCGTTGTTGGTTCCCATCACATACTTTGTTCCGAATTTCTGAAAAATACTTCCAATACATCCCGGATTTGCTAATTGAATCACATGTCTTCCGTATTCTGCAAATATCGATATTTCGCATATCTGGCAAGCCAGTGCTCCCTCGTCAATGTTGTTTTTAATACGGCTTTCAAAAGAAAAATTATCACTGTCGCCGTTAAAATTTTCGTTTACATAGTAAAAGCAGGTTGCATGATTGTTCTTCGACAAATCGATATGATGGGTTTCAACAGTTTCCGGTGAAATGTATATTTGATCGTTACTGATGCAATTTTCATTTACATAAATCGGGACTAAATCATTTTCCGGGTTTTGAATGAGCGATAGCCAGCCGTTGGTTGTAATGTAAACCGGTATTTCTTTTACCAACTGATCATTAATCATGATTTTTGCACGATGATAGCCCGGGTAATAATATACCGAGGTGGAATATTTTTCGTGCCTTTTAATTTCTGCACGCCGGCGGGCATCCCACGACTGTTGAATAAAAGCACTGTCAAATTCATACATCGAAATATCGTAATCGAAAATTACCGTATTGGGAACTCCGCTGCTAACATTCGTCCTGCTTGTAAAGCTGGCTTCCGAGTAACTTTGCGCCGGTTTGCTGTTTAAAAGAATAACTACAAACAAGGCCACTATTATTGCTGTAGCCGGGATATACAGCACACGTTTGCGAAACTTAAAATTTAACCTCCTGTTTTTTCTTTTTGCAACAGGAGTATCCGCATGGTTATCTTTAAAATCATACCAATCTTTATAATCAAGAAATTGTGCCAGTGCGTTTAGTGTATTTTTTTGAGGAATACGCTGAAATTGGTTTTTGGAAATTCTTTTCAGTGTAGAAACACTGAGGTTAATGCCGGTTTTCTCCTGAATGAGAAGATTTAGATTTTCATAATCGCGTTGCTGTAATTGTTTCGGATCCTCGATATGCAGTTTCTCCGCAATTTGCTGAACAATGATTTTTACGAACTTTTTTTCCTGCTCTGCTTCGTTATACATGGTTACTAATTTCTGGTTCCTAAAAATAGTAAGAACGTTTGGTTTTTTTGGTGTGAATGTGTTTTGATTATGTTTTGATCACGGTTTGAATGTTGATTTTCAGACTGGTTGCTGAAATTTGTTTAATGAAGTTCATAAAAACCAAAGCAATGAAAACATTTATAACACTAGTTTTTATGCTGACCAATCTCTCAGTTTTTGCCCAGGAGCATGTTAGTTTGAATGGAATTGACTGGATTCTGAACGGAAAAGTTGTCAGCGAAAATTATAAAGGAAAAGACTGTTTAAAAACCGACGATGGAGTTGCCATCGCAAGTAATATTTTGTTAAAAAACGGCATTATTGAATTTAAGATGTGTATTCAGCCGGGAAGAGGATTTGCCGGGGTGCGTTTTCGGGGCGATGGAATGGGGAACACTGAAGAGTTTTACATTCGGAAACATCAAAGTGGTAATCCTGATGCCATGCAATATACTCCGGTTTATAACGACAATGCAGGTTGGCAGTTGTATTACGGCGATGGTTATGGTGCCGTAAAAGAACATGTTTTCGATGAGTGGTTTCAGGTTAAACTCATAGTGTCGGGAATCAGGGGCGAGGTTTATATCGCTGATATGGAAAAGCCGGTGCTGGTGATTCATGAGTTGAAAAGGGGCGAACGTGAAGGAAAAATCGCGTTTTACGGTCCGGCCCGCTTTGCTGATATCAAAATTACCCCGATGGCTTCTCCTCAGTTAAAGGGAGAGTTTAAAGAAATTGCTGAAGCTGGTGACGAGGTGATAAAAAACTATAAGGTTTCTGAGATATTTGATGACGAAAAGCTGATCAATGAAAACCTGTTACCCGCAAATTTTACCAATAAACTGCAATTCCGGAAATGGGATACGGAAGCTGATGGTTTGCTGAATATTTCGAAAACTGCTGCTCTGGCAGAGAAAAAGAATGCGGTTCTCCTGAAAATCACTATTGATTCAGAAACCGACCTCGTTAAGCTGATGAATTTTGGTTTTAGCGATGTGGCAAAAATCTTTGTTAACGGCAAGGCGGTTTGGCTGGGAGCTGATATTTACCGAAGCCGCGATTATCGCTTTCTGGGAACAATTGGCTATTTCGATTCTGTTTATCTTGATCTGAAATCAGGGAAGAATGAAATCCTGGTTCTGGTAGCAGAGAATTTTGGCGGCTGGGGATTTAAAGCCCGTTTCGAAAACCTGAATGGCATTAAAATTCTGAAATAAAATAAAACCATTGAAATAACCTTTAAAATTATAAACAATGAACAGAAGACACAGTTTAAAGGCCGGTGCTGCATTAGTTACCGGACTAACATTGATTCCGGTTGTAAAATCTGCCGGAGAAAATTTGGTTAGCCAAACAGAAGAATCATTTTGGGAGGTGGTTAAAAACCGTCGCTCGGTACGTGCATTTAAATCGGATCCGGTGCCGGAAGCAGATTTAGAAAAAGTAGTCGATGCTGCAAGAATGGCTCCTACAGCGGGAAACCAGCAACCGTGGAGATTTCTGATTATTACCGACAAAAAGAAAATTGAGGCATTAAAAACTGCTAAACTGAAAGAAACTGAAGCCTACCTAAAAGATGAAAAAAAACTGGCAGGCGAAGAACTGAAGAAGCAATTAAACGAGTATGACAAACAATTAAAAAGCGGGTATTTGTCGGCGCCGGCTTACATTGTAGTTCTTACAGATAACAATAGTCGTTATCCGCAGTATAACCACTGGGACGGCCCGCTGGCTGCCGCAAATTTAATGCTTGCAGCACGTGCTCTTGGTTATGGAACAGTGCATATTACCGATTCATTTTCCGAAGAACTGACACGAAAAGTATTCAATATCCCAGATAATTATACACGTGTATGTATTACTCCGGTTGGCGTTCCGGTTGAATGGCCTGAAAAAGAAAAGCAGCCTCTCGGTGACTTTGTTGTTAGTAACAGTTTCTAAATCTTAACTAAAATAAAAATGAAAACACGAATATTTATTGTATTTCTCATCCTGACGGGATTCTCCTTCAGCGGACTGGCAACGGAACCTGTAGTGAAAAACGAGCCTCAGATGGAAGAAATTCCTGCTTCGGAAAAATTGGTAGTTCTTTGGACCAGCGGAGACAAGGAAGTGGCCGAAAAAATGGTGCTGATGTACTCCTATAATTCCAAACGATTTGAGTGGTGGAAAGATATAACACTGGTGGTGTGGGGGCCATCGCAAAAAGTGTTGGTTGAAAATGAGGACATTCAGGACTATGTGAAAAAGATCATGGATCAGGGAACAGCAGTAAAAGCGTGCAAGGGCTGTTCCGATTTGTACGGAGTCTCAGACAAACTGGAAGAGCTGGGTGTTGAAGTCAAATACATGGGGGAGATCACTGATTATATGAAAGAAGGACGGCATGTATTAACGTTATAAACTACAGAGGATGTTATAACCCTTTTAGGGGTGGATAGCGCAATAAAAAAGCCTGTTCCGGTAAGTTGGAACAGGCTTTCTTTATGGTATTTCGTTTTGTATTAATACTCCATAACAAACTCTTCTTTCGGATTACGTACTTTCTTCATTGATGCTAACCAGTCGCCATCATTGTCGCGATATCCTAACGGAAGCATTGTGACACTTTTTAATCCTTTCGATTTTAAATCCAATAAATCATCCAGCTCGTCGGTAGAAAAACCTTCCATTGGTGTACAATCCACTTTTTGCTCGGCGGCTTGTGCAATCGACAATCCAAACCCAATGTAAGCCTGGCGCGCAGTATGTACAAAGTTGTCCTCGGCTGATTGTGGCAAATACATTTCTTTTAGTTTGTCGGTGTATGATCCAAAACGTCCGCGAGGTAAACCACGTTCATCAGTTGTTCTGTTGTAAATCTCATCAATTCGTTCTTCAGTATAACGGTCCCAGGCGGCAAAAACCAACAAGTGCGAACACTCGGCAACTATTTCCTGTCCCCATGCAATCGGAACGATTTTATCTTTTAATTCCTGGTCGGTGATTACTATTACACGAAACTGTTGCAAACCCGAAGAAGTAGGAGCAAGGCGAGCTGCCTCAACAATTTTATCTACATCTTCCTGTGCTACTTTTTTTGTTGGGTCGTACTTTTTGGTGGCATATCTCCACTGTAAATTTTCTAATAATGACATTGTTTCTCTATTTATGACTTTAATAATTGAAGCCCTATTTGGCTCTGTTTAATATCTTTACTACTAATTCCTTTAGCTGCATCAAATCTTCATGGGTAATTCCCATGGCTTTTACAACCTTTTGCGGAACCTCTGCTGCTTTTGTTTGTAATTGTTTACCGCTCTCGGTAAGCGAAATTTCCACAACTCGCTCATCCTTGCTGTTTCGTTTGCGCGAGATCAAACCTTTTGCGGCTATTCGTTTTAATAATGGGGTGATTGTTCCATTGTCGAGATTTAATTTATCACCAATTTGATTTACCTTTTGCGGTTCACTTTCCCACAAAACCATCATTACAAGGTATTGCGGATAGGTAAGATCAATCTCTTCAAGAATCGGTCGGTACACATTAACGATTTCGCGCGATAAGGCATAAACCGGGAAGCATACCTGACTCTTTAACTTTAACACATTATCCATTTACTAAAACTTTTACAGTGCAAATGTAGTGTAAAATAAAATCGTGCGCGATATAATGGGGTAAAATGTAAATGATTTTAGAAAAGATTAATATTCAAGAAATAATTGTGACAACTAATAGAAGGGGAGTGATTTTGATTTTGAACGGGAATTAATTGATGACAGTGCCTTTGGCGCCCCACCAGTAAAAGGCATTCATCTTTAACCGGTTTGTTTTTACTGATGGATCTTTGCCTTCCAGTTTTAAAGCTTCGTCTACTGTTTCCACATCAAAAATTAAAAGTCCCCGATGATTGCCACCGCCCTCAAACGGACCGGCTACAATAAGTTTCCCGCTTTCTGCCAACTTATTTAAGTGTGCCATGTGCATTTGCTGGTAATAGGCTGCTTCAGTTGAGTCCTTACTTTTTGTCTCTCCGCTCTCAAGCAGCATAAAAACATAACGTTTCATGGTGTAAGTGGTGTCGCCTTCGGTGTAGGAGAATTCGCGCTGATCCTGCGCTGAAACAGCTAAGCTAAAGGCAAAAGTGAAAAGTGAAAAGGCAAAAGTAATTTTTTTCACATCAGACAATTTTGGTTTAACGATACTTTTTATTTCAATTGGTCTTTAAAGATCTTCTTGAATTTCTCCAGTTTCGGAGCTACCACAAACTGGCAATAGCCTTGCGTTTTGTTACGCGCATAATAGTTAATGTGGTAATCTTCGGCAATGTAAAACTTCTCGAATTCGGTAACCTCGGTAACAATTGGTCTGCTATAAACTTCTTCTTTTTCAAAAAGATCGATAACGCGTTCTGCCACCTCTTTTTGTTCTTCGTTATGATAGAAAATTGCAGAACGGTATTGCGGACCTACATCGTTGCCTTGTCTGTTCAGTGTGGTTGGATCGTGTGTCATAAAAAACACTTCCAGAATTTCTGAAAAGCTCACTACCTCCGAATCGAAAGTAATTTGCACTACTTCAGCATGGCCGGTTGTTCCGTCGCAAACCTGTTTGTACGTTGGATTTTTTACGTGGCCGCCACTGTAACCCGGTTTTACATCAACAACTCCTTTTAACTCCAGATAAATGGCTTCGGTACACCAAAAACATCCTCCGCCAAGTGTGGCTTTCTGCAAATCTTTACTCATACAAGTACTTGAATAAATTAATAATGTGAATATCAGTGCCAGTGTCCTCATTTCTTTTTAGGTATAAATCG
The DNA here is from genome assembly GCF_963675065.1 of uncultured Draconibacterium sp. Lineage (NCBI taxonomy): Bacteria > Pseudomonadati > Bacteroidota > Bacteroidia > Marinilabiliales > Prolixibacteraceae > Draconibacterium > uncultured Draconibacterium sp. Next base: position 537,937 of record NZ_OY775906.1, read on the forward strand.
TGAAAAGGTTTTTTTCTCAAACTCCCATGCAAAGCGGAATTGCCCAAAAACAGATGCAATCAGTAAAAATAAAACCTGGTAGGCCGGAACTACGGTTACAATGTACAGCGGCACTTTAATCCAAAGGCTGGTTGCTTCGGTTATGCCTACCAAATCGAAAACTCCTTTGCGCACATAAAGAGCTGCGCTTCCGGTAATGGAAAATACAAACAGAATTATTAAAACCTGGAAATTGCTGTTCAGGTTCCATCTCTTTTTTAGTCTGTCAAACATTATTCATCTCTTTGCAATTAGTAACAAAAGAGTGGAATGTATGTTTTATGTTGGATTAAATTATGTGTGTTTGAAAAATGATGTAGCCGTAAATGGCAAATCTCAAAAAGCGAAACAAGGCATATTTCAGGTAGCGTTTCGAGGGATATCCGGCTGAACCAACCAGCAAACTTATGGCAGCCCAGGGAAGGGGAGTAAGTGCCGCTACAATAATCAGAAACAGTCCATATTTTTTTAGTAATGGCCATTGTTCTTTTAACAAAGTATTTCTGAAACGTTTTAACCCGTCGCGGCTATAAAAAAATTGGCCTATAAGGAATGTCAAGTAGCCCATTAAGTAGGAGACAACAGCAAAAAAGGCCAGGTTTATAAAATAATGTGCAATGGTATCTTTGTTGATGGCCCAAATCATAAAAAATTCGGGCGGAATAATTCCAAAGAAAAACTCCGATAAACAATACACCAAATAAACCAACATGGGTTTGGCGTAAATTTTATCCATCCAGGCATCGGGAGTACGCGATATTACAAATTCTTTAAAAAGAAAGTAGGCCCCCAAAATAATGAGTAGCCAAAGAAAACCTTTTAAGCCGTTTTTTATGAGAAATTGTATGCGCGGACTTAACTTCATCTTTGATTTTGTTTACTCGGCAATGTACAACAAATTAAAGATATTAGGGCGAGAAGTAACTCCAAATTAGGTGATTAAAAAGAAGATTTCTTCTTAAGTTAATTCCACCATTGTAATCTCAGGTGGCATGCCAATTCTTCCCGGAAAACCAATGTAGCCAAAGCCACGATTCACATACAAAAATTGTTTTTTCTCGCGATATAAACCGCCCCAGCGTGGGTATTTATATTGAACCGGGCTCCACTTAATTCCGGCACGTTCAATACCAAACTGCATGCCGTGTGTATGTCCTGCAAATGTAAGGTCGATATCGGTGGATTCCAGCACCTCGGCGTCCCAGTGCGAAGGATCGTGGCTCATCAGAATTTTGAATGGCTGGCCTTGTGCTTTCTCTTCTGCTTTTTGCAAATCGCCATGCTGCGGGAAAGGTGGTTTACCCCAGTTCTCAACACCAATCAGTGCAATTTCTTCGCCGTTAATGTTTAATGTTTCAGTTTCGTTCAGCAACAAGCGGAAACCAATTTTCTGATGAAATTTTTTGATGCCCGCCAGGTTTTTTTCTTTGGCAGCTGCCGATTCCCATTCCGAATAGTCGCCGTAGTCGTGATTTCCAAGCACCGAATATTTTCCGATTTTAGCTTTTAGTTGCGATAATACAGGTGCCCAGCCTTCGGTTTCTTCGGCAAAATTATTAACGAGGTCGCCGGTAAACAAAAGAATATCCGGTTCTTGTTCGTTAATCAATTCAACAGCTTTTGCCACCTGGTCGAACTTCTTGTTAAAGCTACCCAGGTGCATGTCAGATATCTGAACGATTTTTAGTCCTATAAACGATTTTGGCAAATTGTCGAAATGTAAATTTTCGCGCATTACGCGGTAATTAAATTTCCCTTTTGTCACTCCATAAAGAATCGACGCAAACGGAACTGCTGCCAAAACCAGCCCCATTTGATATAAAAACTCTGCTCTCTCCATTTTCCTTCCCGAATTATCTGGTGTTAAACCTTTTTTCTTTTTTCTCTTAAACCAGTTATAAATCTTTTGAACTAGTAACTGGATATCTTTTAGCAACACAAAAACGATGAATACAAATTTGGGGAAATAAAACAAGGCAAAACTAACCACGAGGTATCCAACGTAAATGTAAGCGTCGGACTGTTTTACATGCTGAATCCCGAACATAAATAGGCAGAATCCTGCAAAAACAATTAATGAAATTCCCCAGAAAAGTATAGTTAATGATTGTTTTAGAAGTTTGATTCTGAGTTTGGCGAGCAGCGGTTTTATGCCACGGAAGGTATATGTATCCACCAGCAGCATAAAAAAGAACAGGGGAATTAATAGCATTGCACTCGCTCTCATCGTGTTTCTTCATCGTTTTTAAGTCGTTGCAAATAAACAGTTTTATTCGTAAAAAGTTTGTGATTGATTTCCCAAACAAATCACAAAAAACCTTAAATGTAATATGTAAATAACGATTGTTGCACAAAAGGGGATGATTCACTTAATCCTCGGAGGCTTCCTCTGTTTTGCTGGAATTGGCTACCAAACGGTTGATTTCTTTTAGTTCTCCGGGAGTAAAATGGCGGTATTCGCCACGTTTTAGTTTGCCAAGTTTTATATTCATTATTCGAACGCGTTTTAACCGGGTAACTTCGTAGCCCAAATGTGAGCACATTCTACGGATTTGGCGATTCAGGCCCTGTGTCAAAACAATATTGAAAGTAAAGTCGTTGATGCGCTCCACCCGGCACTTTTTTGTAACCGTATCAAGAATGGGAACGCCGTTACTCATTTGCCGGATAAATGCCTGAGTAATTTTCCGGTTTACGTTTACAATGTATTCTTTTTCGTGCTGATTGCCCGCACGAAGGATCTTGTTTACGATATCGCCGTCGTTGGTCATAAAAATGAGTCCCTCGCTGGGTTTGTCCAGTCGCCCAATGGGAAATATCCGTTCGGGGAAATTGATATAATCTACAATGTTATCCTTTTTGCTGGTATCGGTGGTGCAGGTAATTCCAACTGGTTTATGAAAAGCAAGGTAAATATTTGGAACTTCTTTGGTGACGAGTTGACCATCAACTTCAATTCTATCATGCGCGGTTACCTGAACACCTAAGCCCACTACTTTGCCATTTACTTTTACCTTTCCGCTTTCAATTAGTCTGTCGGCTTCGCGGCGCGAACAAAATCCGGTTTCCGAAATGGCTTTATTTAGTCGTTTGCTTTCCATACGAGTGTAAAAGTAGAAAATATGATACGATCGACTGGCCTAATTTTAAATTTATCAGACATTGTTGGAGTTGAATCAGTTGAGTACCATTTTGTAATGGTGCTTCTGTCAATATTTTTGGATAAGAAAAATGCCAAAGGCTAATAAAATAATTCCTCCAATTTTTCCCATTGAAACGGGGTGCTGGTCCAAACCGAAAAATCCAAAATGATCAATAACAGAAGCTGCAATGAGTTGTCCGGCAATAGACGCCGCCAAAACGGTGGTGACGCCAATCTTTGGTATGAAAAAGATAACCGACGAAACAAAAATTGCTCCCAGCAAGCCGCCCGCAAATACATACCATGGAGCCGTATTTAAATGCCCCCAGTTTGGAATTTCTGTTTTGAATATGAAATTCAATACGAGAAGTGCCAGAAAACCCACAAAAAAACTTATTAAAGCTCCTTGTATCGGGTGTTTTAAATAGGTAGTTAGTTGGGTATTAATACTTCCCTGAATTGCCAACAAAAAGCCGATTAGCAAAACAATTGTTGTATATATTAATTTCATGATAAAACTTAAATTGGGTAAAATAAGACCTTGTATTGCTGAATGAGAAGATTAGCTCCAAATTAATTCCAGAATTTTTTCCAGCCAATGTGCATCAACTTCAGTAAAAGCCGCTTTCTCCGAGCTGTCGATATCCAAAACGCCAATTACTTCGCCGGCTTGATTTTTCAGGGGAACCACTATCTCAGAATTTGAACGCGAGTCGCAGGCAATATGATCCGGGAAAGCGTGCACATCTTCAACCACAACCGTTTCTTTTTGGTTAAATGCAGCCCAGCAAACACCTTTGTTTTTTTCCAATATCTGGCAGGCAACCGGCCCCTGGTACGAGTTAACGGTCATCTCACCATCTTCAATCAGGTAATACCCTGTCCAGAAAAAGTAATCCATTTTATGATGTAAAACGGCAATTATGGTTGCCATGCGCGCCTGTGCATTATTACTTTTTAGTACAAGTTCGCTCAGCTGTTTGTAAATTCTTCCATATCGGCCTTCTTTTTTCCTGTCTTCCATTTTCTTTCTTCTGTGGATTATTTTTATTGCACGAATAAACAAAAAATCGTTAGTTTAGTTGAATAAAAAAACTAAAAATGCACCGAATAATTGAAGATCCGAATGAGCGCCAGTGGGGGATGTTAGTTCATATTGCCGCTATGGCACTTTTTATTTTACCTGTTGCCGGAAATATAATTGGCCCGCTAATTATCTACCTGATGAAAAAAGATGAGTACGAATTTGTTAACGAACAAGGCAAGGAAGTGCTTAATTTTCAGATCACCTGGTCGATCATTTTTTTCATTTCAATCCTACTTATTATTGTTGGCATTGGTGTTTTAATGCTGGTTGGATTTGGAATTGCCTGGCTGGTTTTGGTTATTGTGGCTTCGGTATCGGCAAGTAACGGAACGCCTTATAAATACCCTTTTACCATCCGCTTTTTGCAATAATATTAATTGCTGGTTCATTCCTTTTTGGCAAGCCTGTTTGTTTAAGTAGAAATTCTTACTTTTGCAGCCTCATAAAATTTTAAAAGGATGGCACAAAAACCTTCGATTCCAAAAGGCACCCGCGATTTTTCACCATCAGAAATGGTGAGGAGAAATTATATTTTCAATACTATTAAAGATGTATTTCGTTTGTACGGATTTCAACCCATTGAAACACCGGCAATGGAAAACCTATCTACATTGATGGGTAAATATGGCGAAGAAGGTGATAAGCTGCTTTTTAAAATTTTGAATTCGGGTGATTTTATTTCGAAAGTTCCGCAGGAAATGCTGGACGAGAAAAACTCGAATAAGCTTACTACAAAACTATCTGAAAAAGGATTGCGTTACGACTTAACAGTGCCATTTGCGCGTTACGTTGTACAATACCGAAACGATATAGCTTTTCCGTTTAAACGCTACCAGATTCAACCGGTTTGGCGTGCCGACCGACCTCAGAAAGGGCGTTACCGCGAATTTTACCAGTGCGATGTTGACGTGATTGGTAGCAACAGTTTACTGAACGAAGTGGAGTTGGTACAAATTATCGATGAGGTTTTCCAACGATTAGGAATTAACACTACGGTGAAAATCAACAACCGTAAAATTCTGGCCGGAATTGCCGAAGCGATTGGCGAAGCCGACCGAATGGTGGATATTACCGTTGCCATCGACAAACTGGATAAAATTGGTTTGGAAAAAGTTAATGCTGAAATGCTGGACAAAGGAATTTCGCAGGAGGCCGTTGACAAACTTCAACCGATTTTAAAATTGGAAGGAAGCACCGTTGAAAAACTGGCGCAAATTGAAACGGTTATTGGCGGGACTCAAATTGGTGCCAAAGGAATTGCAGAAATGCGTACTATGTTTGCTTACCTGGAAAATGTAGAGTTAAGCACAACAGTTGAACTGGACCTGACTTTAGCACGTGGATTAAATTACTACACCGGCGCTATTTTCGAGGTGAAATCGAACGATGTACAAATTGGAAGTATTTGCGGTGGTGGCCGTTACGACGACTTGACCGGAATTTTTGGTATGCCGGATGTTTCGGGTGTTGGTGTGTCGTTTGGAGCCGAGCGTATTTACGATGTTTTGGTTCAGTTAAATGCTTTCCCTGAAGAGTCGCTGGAAACCACAAAAGCGTTGTTTGTGAACTTCGGAGAGAAGGAAGAAGCTTACTGTTTGCCGGTTTTGGTTCAGTTGCGCAAAAATGGTATCAATGCTGAGATATTCCCCGAAAGTGCCAAAATGAAAAAGCAGATGACCTACGCCAACCGCAAGGAAATTGCTTATGTAATTTTAGCCGGTGATAACGAAATGGCAGCCAGTAAGTTTACCCTTAAGAATATGGAAACCGGCGAGCAGCAATTGGTGAACTCGGAAGAACTGATAAATATCCTTAAATAGCTGATCAGTTTGTCCGATATTGCCCTAAAATAAGTGGAGCAATGATTGCATCGGTTTCAAACAGACTTGTAAAAACACTTGGTGGAGATGTACGTTTCCCGTGATTAATGTGGCATAATTATGTCCGACTAAAGGCAGATGAACAGGATATTTCTATCTATGATCTGCCATTCATTACTTTATCCTATTTATAATCTCACCATTTTACAGTAAAAATCATGGGAAACCGTATATTTGAAATAACACCCAAAAACCTCACTTTCGAAATCATTCAGGATATTCTGGAAAACAATGTAAAGCTCAAACTTTCCGAAATATCTGTACAACTCATCCATAAAAGTAAAAAGTACCTCGACAATAAACTCGAAAAAGCTGATAAACCACTTTACGGAATTAATACCGGGTTTGGAGCATTGTGCGATATCGAAATTTCGAAAGACAGCTTAAGTAAATTGCAGGAAAATCTGGTGGTTTCGCACGCCTGTAATATTGGACCGGAAATACCTGCCGACGTGGTGAAACTAATGTTGTTGTTAAAAGCACATGCGCTTTCAAAAGGAAATTCGGCCGTGCAATTGATTACGGTACAACGAATTCTGGACCTTTTTAACAACGCTATTTTACCGGTAGTTTGTGAGCAGGGATCTCTTGGTGCGAGTGGCGATTTGGCGCCTTTAGCAAAATTATTCCTTCCTCTGCTTGGCTTAGGCGAAGTTAATTTTGAAGGGAAAAAACAACAAGCTGGCAAAGTACTTGAAAAATTGGGGTGGGAGCCCATAAAACTGGAGGCCAAGGAGGGACTTGCCTTGCTGAACGGTACACAGTTTATGAGTGCCCACGCTGTATACACTTTATTAAAAACCTTCCGGATCATCGATCAGGGAGACATTATCGGGGCGCTCTCGTTGGATGCTTTTGATGGATTAATCGAACCGTTTTCAGAAAATATCCAACGTATTCGTCCGCATAAAGGACAGGCCGAAACCGCAAAAAATTACAGGAATGTTTTGACCGGCAGCGAAATGCAGGCCAAAGCAAAAGCTCACATTCAGGATCCTTATTCTTTCCGATGTATTCCGCAGGTTCACGGAGCGGTAAAGGATGCCGTTAATTATGTGGCTACGGTTATTGAAACCGAAATTAACTCGGTAACGGATAATCCAACGGTTTTCCCTGATGAGGACCTGATCATTTCAGGAGGTAATTTCCATGGTGAACCGTTGGCACTTTCGCTTGATTTTCTGGCAATGGCAATAAGCGAGCTGGGAAGTATATCGGAGCGAAGAACATACCGCTTGATTTCGGGCGAACGCGGATTACCGGAGTTTTTGGTGGCTAATCCGGGATTAAATTCAGGTTTTATGATTCCGCAATATGCTGCAGCATCAATTGTTAGTCAGAATAAACAGCTTTGTACGCCTTGTGTGGTGGATTCTATACCATCGTCGAACGAGCAGGAAGACCACGTTAGTATGGGAGGAAATGCAGCAACAAAAGCCTTAAAAGTGATTTTGAATACCGAGAAGATTCTGGCAATTGAATTATACAATGCAGCTCAGGCAATGGATTTTCGCCGACCAATAAAATCGTCGCCATTTATCGAACGCTTCATAAAAGAATATCGTAAAATGGTAAGTTTTGTTGAGGAAGATATTGTAATGTACGAAGCCATTAATCTTACCATCGATTTTTTGAACACGACAAAAATCAATCGCTTATAAAAAAAGGCTGCCCGGAGTAATCCGGACAGCCTTTTTTCATTCACCCTTTAAAATTAAAGTGCTTCGTTATTTTGTTGCTTTTTAAGCAATATTGTATTGATGTTTTGTGTAAACATCTTTTTTGTGTCTTCTTTGGTACGCGCAATACCCGAAGCCATCGTTGGTTTCCCTTCCATAGGAATATAGAGGAAAGCAGGTATACTTTTTACCCCAAATACAGCGGCGAGTTCGCGCTCAACTTGCGTGTCTATTTTATATACAATTACTTTTTCTGAGAATTCAGCTGCCACTTCTTCTAAAATAGGAGCTGCAGTTCGGCAGGGGCCGCACCAGTCGGCATAGAAATCGATCAAAGCCGGTTTTTCGCCTTTGTATTTCCACTCTTTAGGGGAACTTTCATAATCCCATACTTTTTCCAAAAACATGGCTTTGGTTAACATGGTAGTGGCTTTTTCTGCCTCCGATAATGACTTTGTTGATGTTTCGCTATCGTTGCTTTCTGCTTTTGCCGTGCATGAGCTGTACCCAAACATCAATAAGACAGCCACCATAAGTGTAATAAATCTTGTTTTCATTTTATTCTGTTTTATTAATATCAACCTGTAAGAGCAATAATTTGTTCAAATATATACAAATATCTAGATGTTTGCATGACAAACGTTGTGCCAAATTTTTTCTTCATAAAACTACAATATATTTTACCTACTCAACGCAACCTTTTTTCTTTATCATTCGTCTATCAGCTGTGATTAAATTAATTAAGAAGAGTGATGAAAAAATTAGCATTTGGAATTTTAATGGGATTGCTGGTAGTTTTTACCAGCTGTTTAGATGACGACGATGGTTATTCGTTAGGCGACTATTGGATTGGGTTTGGAATTTATAAAGGAGATGATGCCGGAGTAGTTAGCTTGGTAATGGATAACGGTTCTGTTTTGATTCCTGTGGCTGCGTCAAGCCCTGGTTGGTCTTCTCATTTTTCTGATGGCGACCGGGTTTTGGTGAACTATACCATTTTAGATGATGATGATACCAGCAGTGAAGTAGAACGTTACCTTGTAAAGGTAAATGATATCAGCGATGTTTTGATGAAAGGAATTATGGACATTACCGAAGAGATTGAAGATAGTATTGGTAACGATCCGATAATTGTTGAAGATGCCTGGATTTCGGATAGTTTGCTGAATTTTAGGTTGAAATACTGGGGGTACAATAAAACCCACTTTTTAAACCTGGTTAAAGAACCGGGCGAATTGACCGCCGACGATCAGCCGTTTCAACTGGAGTTAAGACACAATGCAAACGACGATCAGGAGTCGATTCGATATACCGCTTATGTATCGTTTAGTTTGAACAGCCTACGAGTTAATGGACTGGATTCTGTACGTTTTGAAGTGATTGCAAGCGATTATGACGGTGTGGCTTATCAAGATAGCGGCGTATTTAATTATAGCAGTTTAGAATTACCTACACCATAAGAATTAAACAGTGTAAAATAGAAAAGGTGCTCAAAATGAGCACCTTTTTTTATAGCTGTATTTTTCAATTATTTGTTGTTTCTTTTCTTATTCCGGAAGTTTGATCAGTCCCATTGGCCCCTGGCGTTTATTTTCATCGAAACGTGAAAAACCACGATCAATCATTTTGTAATTGAAACTAACTTTTGGTACACTTTTCATGGCAACAACTGGTGTCCCGGTAATATCTTCAATGGCTGCTTTAAATAGTGGATCGTTTTTATCGCCCAAAGAAAAAGCATTAAGTAAATTATCATCGACAAGAATATCGGGAGGAAAACCTCCTTCAAAGTCGGTTACTCCGGCAGAATTAGCCCAACGCAAAACAATAGGTTGTATTGCCCAATTACTAATTTCCTGAGCATCTGCATCGTTTAAATAAGTTTCAGGTAGTAAGGTTTGTGAACCTACATATTTCCCGTAAGTGGTATCGCCAACGGTTATAACTTCATCCATATAAGGTCTTAAGCCGGTTATGGTGAGTTCAGAAGCCGACGCCGTGTAAGGTCCGGTAAGGAAATAAACTTTGTTTAGTCCCATTTTAGATGGTACCTGATTATCGAAATACTTTTCCAGTTGACTCATAATTTGTCTGTCGGTCCAGTACTTTTGCCAGTACCTGTTCCACTTAATTGTTACAAGTATATCGTTACTATTTACTACGTTTAACGGGGCTATGCACGAAGCAAGGTATTGAGCAGATGAGATTATACCGCCTGTGTTATACCTAAGGTCTACTACTAAATCTGTAACATTTTGGCTGATAAAGCTTTGGAATACTGCACCGAGGTTGTTATCGTAGTTTGGAATAAATTGGGCATAAAAAAGGTAGCCTATTTTTCTTCCATCGTGTTCTACTACGTTGGATGTTAACACCGGATTTAACGAAAGCTGATCAGAGACTAAAGTTATTGTCGTGTCTGCAACTATATCATTTTCTGTGGGGATTCCAACAGTAGCATCAACTTGATCGAGGTTTAGTAAATCCTTGTAATTTGATTCCGACAAACTATTGCCATTCACCTTAAGTATTATGTCTCCACGCTTGAAACCTGCTGCCGATGCAGGAGTTTCTGGATATACGAACTCTACAATTGCAACAATTTTTCCAATGTCTGTAATATTGTAAAAGGCGAGCGACCAGCCAAACGATTTTTCATTTCCCTCAAAACTAGCTAACAGCGCCTGTACATCATCTGTAATCCACGAAAACCGATCGTCTTCGTCTAATAATTTATGAAAATATTCTTTCGAATCGGTTTCGTAATTATAATTCAGATTGGGCATGTCCTCGTTCCAGAAATATTTATCATCCATTGCTGCTTTGATGAAACGATTTACCTTTTTAGTATACTCCGAAGCCTCCGGACCATCAGGAGTGGGATCATCTTTTGAGCAGGCCGTAAAAACAGCCACAGCTACAAATAGCCATAATGTTGTTCTCGCTAAGTTTTTCATAATGTATTCTCTTACGTCCATAAATTCTTAATAGTCATTCATATTAAACGCTGTAAGGGGCGTTTTCGTTTATTTCTACTGCTTTTTTCCCTTTTTTTCGTCGGGATATTCAATTCTGATATGGTAAATATTTATCAGTTTTTCTAAAAGTGTACGTTTAATTGTATTGATATCGCTGAACGTCAGGTCTGAGTCATCCAGCTGTTTATCTTCAATTTTCTTGTCGATCATGCTATTAACAAGAGTCTTTAGGTTTTCGTGCGTTTTTTCTTTCATGCTGCGCGATGCAGCTTCAATTCCATCAACAAGCATAACCACGGCTGCTTCTTTCGAACGTGGGAGTGGTCCCGGATAAATAAAGTCATTATCATTAATCTCCTGATCCGGGTTTTGTTCCTGGTGTTTTAGATAGAAATACTTTGCTTTTGTGGTTCCGTGATGGGTGGCAATAAACTCGATTATAACCGCCGGAAGTTTATGTTTTTGTGCCATTTTAACCCCGTTTTTAACATGGTCGATAATCACTTCGGCACTTTTTAAATGACTGATTCTGTCATGAGGATTCATTCCCATGGCCTGGTTTTCGATAAAAAAGTTGGGGCGGCCAATTTTGCCAATATCGTGGTAAAGTGCGCCGGCACGAACCAAAAAAGGATTTCCTCCAATTCGCAGAATAACCTCCTCGGCAAGGTTCGCAATTTGCATCGAGTGCTGAAATGTACCCGGCGCCTGCTCGGCAAGTTTTCGCAATAATGGTTGGTTACTATCCGATATTTCTATTAAAGTTACATCCGAAACAAATCCAAAAAGTTTTTCGAAAATATATACCAGTGGATATACCAACAGAATAAGTACACTGCTAATGGCGAACCATTTTAACATCGAATAATCGTAGGATATTAATGTTCCTTCGTGGATAAGATTTAGCGCCGTAAAAACAATTATGTAGGTTAAAAATACCCATAAGGCTGCCAGCAACAGGTGAACGCGGCGATGCATTTTATTCAGGCTAAAAACCGCAATAAGACCTGCCGACACTTGCAGAAGTATAAATTCGTAATTGTTTGGTGCATAAAATCCCATTAACAGGGTGGTGATAATGAGCGTGAAAATGGCCGTTCGGGAATCGAAGAATGTTCGAATCATAATCGGGAACACCGCCAGTGGGACCATGTAAATGTGCAGGTTCGGGAAGATGTTTATAAAGTTCGACAGCAGAATAATGCCAACCATTAGCATCAGCATAAAACTTAATTTATTAAGCTGCTGCAAAATATCGCGCCGATATAGCAATAGGAATACAAAAATAAAGCTGAGCAGAACTGAAATAAGCAACACTTTGCCAATGGAAACCATGTAACGGTTTACATCGTTGCCACGTTCTTTTTCGTAACTGGCTTTTAACGATTCCAGCATTTGATATTTTTCAGCATCCACAATTTCGCCTTGCAGCACAATTCGTTGCCCTTGTTTAACCATCCCTCGTGTAGCCGATATGGATTGCGTTATCTCATCAATTTCTTTCTGACTGGTTTCGCTATCGAACGAAAGGTTTGCTGTTATATACCGTTCAAGATTAAGATTGGCCAGCCATGGGAAACTATTGCCTTCGCTAATCAGGATTTGTCGCGTGTTTTGCAGGGCGTTGTACGCCGATTTTTCAGAGTATAGCTGGTCAATATCTTCTTTCTGAACAATATTTCTCGTGCGTTTATTAATTTCATCTTTGCCCTTTAACTCGTCATAAATATCAACAGAGAAAAGAAGAATTCCGTTTCCGTATAGTTCATCGAGCTTTGTTGATAAAACATCAAATATTTTTTTCTTAGTGGTATTTGTGGTGTCAATATCGAGTTCAAGGTCTGTACGAAGACGTGCTATACTTTCATTTCGTTGGGTAGTATCGTTAACAAAATAGGGAACGAGTGAATTAATTTGCTCTGCTTTTTCTTCATTCAGTTCGTTTGCCGTTTTTAAAATAGCAAAGTCAAAAGGTGCCACCAGGTTTTCGTGCTGCCACGGAAACCCTCTCTGGTACTCGTATTTAAACTTTGGTTCTCCAGGCAAAATTAAATACAAAGCCACAGCTGTAAGTACAAATAACGATAGCTGTAAAAACAGTCGGGTGTAGCTTTTTAGTTTTCTCATTAATTTCTTCATATACCGAATATCGAAATTTTGATTTAAAATACCATCACTCTCATCTGCTTCTTTTTAAACTACTTCTTAATATCTAGTTGACAAATAAGGTTTGCAGATAAGTTTGTAAAGCCCATTTTTTCTTAGTTTTGTGTCTATACGCTTCAAACAGGTGCTGTTCCTGTTTTACAAAATAAAATTAAGAAAATATTGATGAACTACGGCATTTCCAATTTAAGTATTATTCCTGTTCGGCTTGAGCCTTCGGAAAAAAGCGAAATGGTTACACAGATTCTTTTTGGCGAACACTTCGAAATGCGCGAACAAATGGTGGGCTGGACGAACGTTAAGCTGGCCTTCGATGGTTACGAAGGCTGGATTGATACAAAAATGATTACGCCGATATCAGTTCGTACATTAAACAAAATTGAAAATAGCGCAACAGCGATTACATCTGATATTATTACCATTGTGCCGGTTAACGAAGAGCAAAACCTTATGCTGGCCGCCGGAAGTACATTGCCGGTTTGGCGGCCTTATCTAAAACAGTTTTCGGTTATACAAGACACATATCTGGCAACCGGTGAGGTGATTTACGGTAAACTGAAAAATGCAAGGGAAATAGCCATAAAACAGGCGTTGAAATATTTTAATGCGCCATATTTGTGGGGAGGGAGGACTCCTTTTGGTGTTGATTGCAGTGGTTTTACCCAAATAATTTACAAGATGATTGGCATTAAATTACCACGCGATGCCAGCGAGCAGGTAAAAATTGGAACGGCAATGAGTTTTGTTGACGAGGCTGAGCCCGGCGACCTTGCCTTTTTTGATGATGAAGAAGGAAATATTGTTCATGTGGGAATTATCTGGAAACGAAATAAAATCATTCATGCATCGGGGCAGGTGCGTATCGATAATGTCGATCAGTTTGGGATTTTTAATATCGATACGCAACGTTATACCCACAAAATGCGTGTAATGAAGAAAATAATAGAATAAAATGGAAAACATTGAGCTTGTTATTTACGTTGCCCTTTTTGTTGCCGCTATTTATCTGGTTGTAAAACACTGGAAAACCGGCCGCAAAAAGTAATGTCCTAAGATAAGATTGATGTTAGGTAGAGCGAATCCTGTCGTTGGAAACTCACCCTGCCGACAACCTTTAGCTCCAACGCTTCAGTCGGGGTTTGGCTTTGGCCGATTTTCAATTCGACCAACAAAACGGTTCTCAGCTTTTGCCAATTAACTTGTTACTTTTTAATTGAATCATGTATACTTATAAATATCCACGTGCAGCCTTAACTGTTGATGCAATTGTTTTTGTAAAATCAGAAGTAAAAACTTCGGTATTGCTGATTGAACGGGGGAGAGAGCCCTTTAAAAATAAATGGGCTTTGCCCGGTGGTTTTGTCGATATGGACGAAATATTGGAACAGGCCTGCATTCGGGAATTGGAGGAAGAAACCGGTTTGCAGGTAGACCAAATGAAGCAGTTTAGAGCTTATGATGCCATTAACCGTGATCCGCGGCACCGCACTATTTCAGTGGTTTATTCGGTGGAGTTGGAGGAACAGAGGCCGGTAAAAGGCAGCGATGATGCGGCACAGGCAAAGTGGTTTCCAATTGACGATTTACCTGAACTGGCATTTGATCATGCCGAGATTTTAGCCGATTTCTTTAACCCGGATAATTCATTCGATTATAGAAATAAACAAGTTTCTCCGGGTTAATCCCGACTAAGTTGAGTCCATTTTTGAGTATCGAAAATGGTTACGAAACTTCGTCGCATCATACTATCTTGCTTTTTTGGATGAATAATGCGGATTCAAAAAAATAGCGGTAAAGAATTATGAAATCTTTACCGCTATTTCGTTTTTTATAATTAGAAAGCTTCTAGAACTTCCAACGCATATCAACCCAAAGTTTATCTCCGAGTTCCCACCAGCGGTTTATTGCCGATCCTAACGAAGCATTACTGTAACTAGTTAGGTATTCGCGGCACAACTGGGTCGGATTTCCGTTAGCAGCATTTTCCTTGTCTTTTTTCAGCAATTCCATTGCGCGACTTTCAACAAACTCAGTTTCGTTTAAAACCTTATTTTCAAATTCTGTAACAACTGGCTCAACAATTTCTTTTCCGGTACCCCAGTTTACCAGGGCCAAACGGTTAGCGCGGCTAAATGCCCACATGGCCGACTGGCGACTAAAATGTTTGTGTCCGCAATAATTGTAGGCATCAGGCAAACTCAGGTTGCCGCAGTAAATGGGTACACGCGGCGATAACCGTGGAATATCGAGGCTAAACCATACTTTGCCGCCAATTTCGTCGGGCAGGTCATCGCGCAGCTGGGCAATCCACGAGTACGAACAATACTGCACAGAAATGGGGCGGTGACGGTATACGGAATTCTCTTTCAGGGCATTCATTAAATCACGCTTATCTTTTGCAAGCCATGGGTGTGCTGCCGGACTAATGATCGTATCGATCACTTCTTCGCCATCGTTATTCTTTGTTTTGTGGGCAACTTTTAGGTTGCGGATCATTTCATACTCGGTACCATCGTACGTTTGTTTGTACAAAGCAATTACGTCACTTATATTTACTTTTTTCTCCACTTTAACAGAGAATGGAAGTTCATCGGCGTCGAACTTCAAATTCAAACCCGGTGCCATTGAACTTAACACGAAATACTCGCGAATATCAAATGGTTTCTCGCCGCTGTAGGCTTTCCAGAATTTAAATGTTTCTTTTCCATCCCAGAATCCCAGCTCTTTAGCCACCTCAAAAACATTGGCGGAGGCCATATAATAATCCGGATTATCAAGGTCCAGTTCGCCAATTCGTGGAATATTCGCTGAAATTCCCACATGATCATCCGGAATACGCTGGGCAGCCCAAACACCACCAATTTTATCCGGGCCTTCGCCAAAAATCTCCAGTTGCCACACCTCCTTTGTATCGGCAATGGTTATACATTCGCCGTAATCGGCAAAACCATATTCTTTAATCAGTTCGCCAATTAGTTTTATGGCATCGCGTGCTTTTGTGCAGCGCTGCAGGGCAATACGTTCCAGTTCTTCAATCAGAAAAAGACCGTTTTCGTTATGCAATTCTTTACGGCCCGTAATGGTTGTTTCGCCAATCGCCAGTTGTTTTTCGTTGAGACACGGATAAGCTGTATTCAAGTAGGCGTAAGTTTCGTGTGCTTCTGGAATTTCTCCTTTTAATTCCATGCCGTCCATACTCCAAGCGGTGTGCGTGTGCATGGTTCCCCAATAAACTTTATGGGTTGTATCGCGGTCGAATTTTTGGGCCGGTACAAAATTTACCCACGTCCGGTAGTAGGCATCGCAGGTGTGCGCTGTAATCACCGAGCCGTCGTCGGTGGCATCTTTCCCAAACATAATGCTGGTACAGCTTTCATTCCTGGTTTCATCGGGTTGGGCAAACAAAAATGATGCTGAGGATAAAACCAGCATCAGGAGAAGTGATAATCGTAACATAGTGCAAATTTTTTGTCCAAATTTAACAGAATCGATGTGCCGGGCAAATTAAATTAGCATTATGCAAAAATTATTATTGGAATATTGACAAAATAATTTCCGGTGTTAATGCCCGTCAATTCCATGAAGCATCAAAAACGAATGCATCAGAATTTTATGAATCTCTGTTAGATATTCGTTTACAGCTTTGCTACTACCCGGCAGCGAGAATACCAGTGTTTTGTTTTTAACTCCGGCGATAGATCGGCTGAGTAATGCATTGGGTTTTTCTGCACCATATTTCAGTCGAATGTGATCCATAATTCCCGGAATCTCCAAATCGATGAAGTTTTCGATTACAGATGGAGCAATATCGCGCGGCCCTATTCCGGTGCTGCCGGTTGTGTAAATAATATCGTAACCGTCCTTAACAGCATTTTGAAGTTCGGTTTCCAATAATCCTTTTTCATCAGGAATTACAGTGCGCGATGTTTCGCACAGGTATGTTTTTGAAAAGAACCATTCCTTGCTCAGTTTCTCGAGAAGTGGACCGCTTTTGTCTTTGTAAATACCATGGAAAGCACGGTCGCTCAAAGTAATCACCTTAATTCGGAATGTTTTTGGAATGTATTCCAATTCGTCGTTTTCAGTAAGAATTCCCGGTCTTATAACCCGGCAGAAGATTCCTTCTTTTGGCATCACACATTTCCCTGCCAGTTGAAAAATCTCACAGTTATCGCCGTGGCATTTTTTTCCAATTTGTGTTACTTCCAATTCTAGGTTTCCGGATCTGAAGCGATCAAATGGCATCGCTTTATGAACTGTGATTCCTTCTGTGGTAATGTTTTCGGCAAACTCGCCATATTTGATCTCGCGGCCTAATTCTCCTTCAAAACTTTTAATGCTTTCGGCAGCCAGCAAACTAATCTGTCGGTGCCATTTCCCGGCGTGAGCATCGCCTTCAATTCCATCCAGGTTTAGTTTTAATTCTTTGCGCGGAGTCTTAATCGTGCCTTTTTTCTCCGAAATGTTCAGTGATTTTATTTTGCAGGTCTGTGCTTCCATTTCTGTATTATATTTTCTCCTTAAAGTCAAGTTTTACATCGCTCATTACCATGTTTTTGTCTACGGCTTTGCACATGTCGTAAATAGTCAGTAGCGCAACATTCACGGCGGTTAAGGCTTCCATTTCAACACCGGTTTGCCCAATGCATTTGGTCAAACTTTTTACCAAAACGCCATTCTCCTGAACTTCAGCTTTTACTTCCACTTTGGTAAGCTGCAATGGATGGCAAAGCGGAATCAGCCTTGATGTTTCTTTTGCTGCCTGAATTCCTGCAATTTCAGCAATGGTAATTACATCGCCTTTTTTTATCAGGCTTTCGTTTATCAACCGAATGGTTTCGGGCTGCAAAGCAATAAAACCCGATGCTTTGGCGGTGCGTACCTGTTGTGGTTTGTGGCCCACATCCACCATATTTGCTTTTCCTTCGTCGTTTATATGTGATAATTGACTCATATTCTATCCTCCAATATTTGAGAAATCGTGTGATTCTGTTCCTACTCCTTTTTCCGGTTTGTTTTGTAATGCCTGGTTGTATGCTTCTTCGATACCCAATTCGCGGGTGCTGTAACGCAATCCCGAATGCAGGCATGGAACAATAAATCCGTCGGCAGTTAAACGCAGGCGGTTACAGATTTTGCAAATGCCTCCTAAACCTCCATCAACGGCATAAAATTCACCGGTACGTAAATCCATCTGGCGAATAAAACGTAGCTTCAAACCTTTATTTTGGCAGAATTCCCGTACTTCCTGTTCATCCTCTTCGTTTTCGCCCGGAATGCGAACAAAGTTGATTTTAACCGGTTGTAAATCGGCTTCCAATGCTGCATCAATTCCCATCAATACATCATTAAGTTCGCCAACACGGGTAATCTTTTTGAATTTGTCCGGGTTCATGGTATCCAGACTGATGTTCACACGTTTTAGCCCGGAAGCCTTTAATGCTTTGGCATAACGTGGCAAAAGAACACCGTTTGTTGTCATTCCAATATCCTCAATCTCCGGAATGGCTGATAGCATACTAATTAGCTCCGGAAGATCTTTGCGTACCAACGGTTCACCTCCGGTAATTCGGAGTTTTTTAATCCCAAGTTTTACTCCCGCTTTAACGATGTCGGTAATTTCTTGAAATGAAAGAATATCCTCGTGCTTTTTTAGTGGCAAACCTTCGGCCGGCATACAGTATTCACAACGGAAATTGCAGCGGTCGGTTACCGAAATGCGCAGGTAGTTGATATGTCTGTTAAAGCGGTCGTACATATGCAAATTCGTTGGTTTGAATGCTTGAAATTCCCAGTGGCACTTCCAGCAGGGCATTTGCAAAGGCCAGTGCATTTATATGTGCCGATCCATGAAAAGGAATCTCTGAAATTGCTCCGTCGGCATTTATAACGACGGGAATAATGGCCAGTCGATTGGCTTTTTTTCGCTGATACGTAAAGTTCATTTTAGCTTTTACGCGCAACGGTGCGAAGTTAGCTCCGAGTAGTTTGTAGATCACCGGTTTGGCAATCAACTCAAATTGCACAAATGACGATACCGGATTCCCGGAAAGTCCAAAAACGAACTTGCCTTCCTTTTCTGAAAAAGTCATTGGATTACCCGGTTTAATACCCGTGTGATCCCAGTATATTTTAAAGCCCTGTTCTTTCAAGATCTCTGGAATAAAATCGAAATCGCCAACCGATGCTCCACCGGTGAAAACGATAAAATCACTCGTTTCCAATGCGGCTTTAAAGCTTTTCGTGAGCAATTTGTAGTCGTCAACCAGCATGAGTTCAGCCACAATTTCAAGGTTCATTTTCTTAATCTGGGTGATTACCTGGCTGGAATTACTGTTTCGTATCTGTCCGGGTTTTGGCGTTTCAGATGGAGGAACCAATTCACTTCCGGTGGCGATTACGGTTACTTTTGGGCGTTTCGATACCAAAACTTCAGCATAACCTGCACCGGCAAGAACTGCCATTTGTGGGACATTTATTAAGGCCCCCTTTTTTAGCAGTATATCACCTTCTTTATAATCTTCACCGAGGTAACAAATATTTTTTTTCGTTTTCGGATTGTTACAACGCACCTTATTTTCCGGAAGCTCTTCTGCATCTTCAACCATAAATACGCAATCGCATTCGGGTGGGACAGCAGCACCGGTCATAATTTTAACACACTGGTTTTTCCCAATTTTAACAGATGCGATTTTACCGGCATTTATCACTTCCAGCACTTCCAACTCATTGGCAATATCTTCAAGTCGACAGGCATAACCATCCATTGCTGATTTATTGAAAGGTGGCATGTTTAAATCAGCAATTACATCTTCCTGTAGTACCCGGTTAAAGGCATCTTTCAGCGGTACCTTTTCGGTCGGTAAAACGGGTGACAAATTGCCGATCAGCTGTTGTATTTCTTCAAATTGGTTCATGAAACAAATGAGAATTTATTGTTGATGAGTTGAATTTTAGTAAAATCAAATTTAAGGTTTTCTCCGTCATTAATCACAATTATCGGATTGTGTATTAGGTGATGAGCTTTTTTTACCAGAGTTTCTTTCAACTGAATAAAAAAGAACAACCCGGGATGAATAATTTCATGTAATCCTCCTGATTCGCAAACAATGGGTGTTTCAGGTAAATAATCCGATAGTTTTTCAAAAGCTTCGGGAAGATATTCCGGTGCTGCCATTACAAAGAAAACCTGTTTGGCTCCGGCCTGTAACATTAACGAACTGTCTTTGCCGGTAATTTGCTTTTCCTGCAGAATAACGTAATGCTTATCTTTTAGAAGCACATCATTGCTGTTGTGCTCATGAATATGCGAGGTTATTTTGAGGCCGGTAATGGGAGCTTGTTTTGATAAAAACTCGATTATGCGACAGGCAAAGTAGGTTTTCCCCACATTTCTGCCGTTGCCTGCAATTAATAGCAAGTTAGGATAATCGATTCTGGTATCTTTTTGTATTGGTGTCATTTAATAACCTTCGGATTTCTCAAATTTTTGCATAAATCACTCCATATTTTTTTGAATTATCCCGATAGTCCTTCAAAAATCTGCAATAATTTCTGCTAAAAATTTTCAGAAACTGAGGCAAGATTTATAATTGAACTCAGGTTAATATGTTTCAGGGAAGGGAAGGAGCTTCAGTTCTCCCAATGCAGAATTTGCTCTTTCTCCTTTCCAATTTACCCCGGCCTTACCGGGATGCGGGAGGACCACCTGTTTCCGGGTAATCCCATCGGCCAAAATCCCCTGGTTGACACTTTAGGAAGATCGGCTCGGAGCCGGCACAAATATAGTAAAGAATCTAGATGGTTGGATATGATAGAAATGGTGCTATGCAACAGTTCAACTATTTATACTGATTCTAATTGGTTATTATGACGAATAGGTAAATCAATTCTATATTTTTATGGTTACTACATAATCCTTGAATCATGTTTAAATCATTATTTGTATTTATCCTCGTAGCAACTACCGCATCAACTGTTTGTGCCCAGAAATTAAAAAAGCGAACCGAAGCTTATGGAAACTTTAAGGAGGTATATTATATCGATAAAGCGACCAAATTTCGCAGTGGAGAAAGTTTTATCGTTAACAAAATAAGCAAAGATACACTGGCAATTGGGCATTATTTAAATGCTGCAAGAACAGGAGAGTGGAGATTTGGCGATAGTAAAACGGGTGAAGCCTATATGATTTTTAATTATTCCAACGATAGTCTCATCTATTTGAATAAGGAATTGGTGGCAGATTCGTTTCTGGTTAGAACAGGGGACAATTACGAGTTGAAAGAGGTTGACCGACCACTTCTTTACATCGGGGCGAAGAATGAAATCGTACGTTTAATTGGGAAAGATCTTGAAATTTCACGAGAGATTATGGACAAAGGTAAAGCAGGATTTTCTTTACTTGAATACTTTATTGATGAGCAGGGAAATTTATCGGGTCCAAAGCTTCTTAATGGATTTTGTAATGAAATGGAACAAAGTATCAATCGGAATGTATCGAGATTGTCGGGAGAGTTTTTACCGGCTATTGTTGATGGAAATCCTGTTGCTTCAACTTTTTTTGTTCGGGTAAATGTAGGATTGAACAAGGAATTATTCTCGGATGGGAAGACTCCTCCAAATGTTTCGTCAACCGAAAATATACCTTCATATATTTTCCATATTGATGTTAACTACAGCATCCATACTCAGATAAGAAAAGAATATGTTGGGACGAAAGTAGTAACTACAACAGATGAAATGAGATAAACTTGCTATTCGGGGGGAGTATACCCAAGACCTGATCTTGAAGATTAAGATTGTGGTATTGTATTATTAGTTTCAAGGGCAGGTTATGAAATACTAACCTGCCCCTGAATTATTTAGTCTTCACTAACCACTTCCTCTTCTACAATTGGATTCGTCTTTTCGGAGAAATAGGCTGATACAATTACAAGGGCAACAACTGCTACTGCAATATAAACGCCTGAAGGAATTGGAGCTGCCTCGCCTTGAGCATACGAGTGTAAACCAGAGAGGTAATAGTTTACTCCAAAATAAGTCATCAGTACCGAGCTGATACCCAAAACAGCAGCCACACTCATCGCAAAGCTACCTCGCATTCCGGGAATACGGTGCATATGTGTAATAAAGGTGTATACCAAAACAGTTACCAATGCCCAGGTCTCTTTAGGGTCCCAGCCCCAGTAACGTCCCCAGCTTTCGTTGGCCCAAACACCTCCTAAGAACGAACCAAGCGTAACCATTAATAAGCCAATAATTAAGGCAATTTGAATGATATTCACGAGTTCTTTTATGGTGTGGTTGATTCTGTCGGAATTGCGTTTATTTCTGAAGATCATTAAAATAAGGTTCAGGAAACCAAGCAGCGCACTAATACCCAAAAATCCGTAACTTGCTGTAATAATTGCTACGTGAACAATTAACCAGTACGATTTTAAAACGGGTACCAGATTGGTGATTTCCGGGCTCATCCAGCTCATTCCTGCCACCATAAGCGTTAAACCCGCCAAGACTGATGTTAATGAGAGTGTAATTTCCGAGCGTTTGGCAAAAATCAGCCCGCCAAGTGCAGTTGCCCAACTAATAAATACCATCGACTCGTAACCGTTACTCCACGGCGCGTGACCTGATATGTACCAGCGAATTGCCAGCCCCGCAGTTTCGGCCAAAAACAGTACCAGAATAAAGTAAAAGGCAAAATTTTTCAGGAAGCTTAATTTTATATTCGGATTAAACAGGGTGAGTAACTGTAACATCAAAAGGATCAGCCCTGTGAACATGAAAATCTTTGATAGTTTCCCAAAAATATTCAGGTTATTATACAGCACTTCCATTTTTACTTTTGTTGCCGATGGAATGATCTTCGCTCCAATGGTTTCCTGGTTTTGTTTCAGGTTGTTCAGCAATTGGTCGGCAGTTGCCCAATCACGTGTTTGTACCGATTGAAGATAGGATGAAACGGTTTGTCTTGCAAAATCAGCAGTTTGAGCCGGAAGTTCCTGTGACTCGTTAATCGAAACCCATTTATGGTTGTCATCGTTGGGTACAGGAAAAATAGTAAGGAAGTCGCCGGTGAAAATGGCCATCAGAATATTAACGCGTTCGTCAACATTCATAATTTCCTTGTCGAACTTATTCCGGCTATTACTTTCTTTATTATAAGCTGCCTGAACTGCAGAGCTTAGTAAATATCCTCCCATCTCGCGAGGCCGAACGATTGAATTAAATGAAGCATATTTTCCACTGATCCCAATTGTTCTTCGTAATTCAGGGTTGGCAACTTTTATAATAGCAATATTTTTCCATTTTTCAGGATTTGCTTGCATATCAAGAAAAACTTCAGTTGGCGACATTCCTTCCCAACTGGTTTTTTTAGCTACTTTGCGAAGTATCTCAGACGCCAGTGTTGAAACCGGCTCTACACGGCCTTTTCTATCCTGAATGAGTAAACTTTCAAAGGATTTTGTGTGGTCGCTGTTCATTGGTGTTGGTGCCGTATTTTGCGCCTGTGCACTGATGCTTAATAATACGCCCGTTACCAAAACTGCAAATAGCTTTTTACGTTTTTCGCGTAGTTGTGCCGATGCTTTCAGCAGGGTTTTAAAACGACTGTTTTTGTTGAAAAGTGTAAGTAACATTCCGATAGCCATTATCAGGTAACCAAAATAAGTTACCGATGTTCCCGCTGAATCGTGGTTTACTGAAAGGATTGTGCCACGCTCGTCGGTATCGTACGACGATTGGAAAAAGCGATATCCTTTGTATTTCAGAATGTTATTCATAAAAATGCGGAATGGCATTTCGGTGGCGCCGTCTTTTAAAACTACTTCGCTGGCATACGACGAAGGACTCATGGAACCCGGGTAACGTTCGAGCTGGAAATCGTTAAGCTGAATGGCAAAAGGTAGTTTTATTATCCGAGAACCGTACGAAACCGACACATTCATGCCGTCGATGGATGTGGTGTAAAAATCTCCAACTTCTCTGGTTCGGCCATAAACGATCAATTCCTTGCTTTCTTCACCTGTTGATATTGCAGCTTTAAAGGCATCCGGAGGGCTCATTTCCTGCGTTGGTTTTTGGTAGGCCAGTTGAACAGAAGCATTTGGCAGAAACTGTTTTATGGCAAAAGTGAGGTTTTTATACGTATAGGCTTTTTGCGTATCCACAAGTTTTGAGGTATGTGGAGCTATCGACTCACTTTTTTCGCTCATCATTCCAGCCACCTGAATGGTATCTTTGGCCAAAATATACAGGTTGCCATCTCTTAAACTTAGCTGAATATCAGTATTGGTATTGTTGCCAAAACCAAGGGTTAAACCATTTAAATTCTTTGTATTATCATTTCTCAGAATGAAGTCACTTCGTGACGAACCATTCGCAACAGTAATCAGCGAAACAATTGGCTCTCCATTCGGATCGAGAGCAATTTTTTCCACTGCTGAAGGCATAAACTGTTGATTGCTAATATGTATTGTTTTTCCTTTAAAATGTATTTTTTCTGAAAAACGGTTGGCGGTATAGGCCGAGAATTTTACTTCGCTTGATTCTTCAAACGTTTCAGTACCATCGCTTACCTTAACCGTTACATACGAAGCTTCGGAAATAATAAAATCCGATGAGCTGTTTTCCCGAATATGCATATTCCCTTCATAACCGTAATAACGCGTAATCATTGCGCCTACACCAATAACGATAAAGGATATATGAAAAAGCAGAATCGTCCATTTTTTCCGTGCGATAAGTTTGTATTTGAAAACACTACCTACAATGTTGATGCAGAGTATAAACAACAAAATTTCGAACCACCGGGAATTATAAATGAGAATTTTTGCAGTAGTGGTACCATAATCGTTTTCGATAAAGGTGGCGTAACCAATTGCTATTGCAAAAATTACCACAAGAATTCCGGTAAAAAACATGGAAAATAGGAATGAACTGAGCTTCTTCATAATTAGTAGTTGTCTGAATAAAACACTAAAAAAATTCCTTTGTTTGCCAAAACAAAGGAATTTTTCACAAAATAAAAATTAAAAAAATATTAGTTTGTTGTAGGATCGTCGTGAGCAATTACTTTCACAAACTCGTCATAGTTCCAGGCTTTTTTAGGAGCCACATGGCCTTCCGGTTTTTCACCAAGGTGACAAGCCTTACAGGTTTCTTCTGTTGGGTCAGTCATTCCTTTTGAAAGTGCCATTTTTTTGTTCTTCATAATTGCAGCCGATTTGTAGTGGCTACCAGGTCCGTGACATGATTCGCATGAAACACCTTCATCAACTTTAAGACTGGCGAGCAATCCTTTATCAACTGATCCGGCAGTTGAGTGGCATTTTAAACAAGCTTCATTGGTTTTGTCGGCACCTTCCAGCGCATCCATTGCTTTTGCGTGTGGCCCAGCTTCCCAAACCTTAAACTGCTCGCCTTTGTCGGGCTTGTTATGGCACATTTTACATTTTGCTGCACCAATGTACTTATAATTTTGCGCGGTCGCTGCAGTGCTAAATATAACTGCAAGACCTAAAAGAAAAATTAATTTTTTGAGTTTCATAATCGTGTATTTAAAATTTATATTACTTGTTTTTCTAAAAAATCTATTATAACAATAATAAATATTGTGCCAAAATTTAATATAATGCTGTATGACACATAGAACACATTTCTGATCTCCATGCTTCGGCAACATCTACAGGGTGTTGGAAATCTAAAGCCTCGAAAGCGGTAGAATATTGCATACTATCCTGCGTTCCCTGTGCGATGATGTTGTGACACAGCGAACAGTCTTTTGAAATTGTCTTGTTTTCGGTTGTTGCATGGCGGTCGTTATGACAACGATAACATCCGTCCGATTCCATATGTCCAATGTTATTTGGATATTCTTTCCAGCTTACTTTCATAAACGGAAAGATATTATTGGAATAATCTTCCTGAATGCTGGCTATTGCCTGATTTATTTCCGCTTTTTTTGTTTCGTAAACTTCGGGATAACCGCTTTCAAACCATTCTGTGATCTGGTTTTCGATAGCAATCATTGCCGTATCTTTGTTCGGATAATCCTGGTAAAGAGCCATCATGGCTGCCAGTTTTATGGCAGGTAGTTCGGTTGATATTTTTCCCTCTGCCATCGACTGATCGATAAAGTTTTGCGGAGCATTGTAATTGTGCGATGGCCTGTTGTGGCAATCTAAACAGTCCATTACACGTGTTTCCAGCGAATCGAGCTGGGCTTCCGAAACCATGCTCATCTCGTCAGTATAAATGTATTCTTCTCCGGTTTTTGTATTGGTATATTTTACCCACGGAATAATCTGACGTTTCTCGTCGAGTGCTTTGTATTCGATTTTCACCTCGGGGCTAATATGCTGGTGAATACCTTTTATTACACCTTGAGGAGTTACTTGTGTACTTGTTTTTACCTGTAAATGAATGATACGTTCGGTATTCTCTTCGTCGGTTAAGAAGGAATGTTTTACCCTCATTTTATTATCGTAGAATTTATCGGGCCAGTGACATTCTTCGCATGTTTCGCGTGCCGGACGCAAATTAGCAATTGGGGTGGGGATGGGTTGTGGGTATTTATTTGCCAAAACAGAATACACCTGGTATAAACCTGAAAGTTTACTTTTTACATACCAGCTGGCTCCCGAACCAACGTGGCACTCCACACAGGCAACACGCTCGTGCGACGAACCGTGATAGGTTACGTATTCCGGTTCCATAACTTCATGACATAACTTTCCACAAAATTCTACCGATTCGGTGTAGTGAAACGCTTCGTAACTGCCAACAGAAGATAAAATGAGCAGAAAAATTGTTCCAACGATAAAAATAGTACTGGCATTTCGTGTAGCCAGGTTGTTAAAATCTAAAATAGGCCAGTTTAAACGTTTACCTTCTTTTTCTGCCAATCGTGCTTTTTTCCGGTAGATACGCATTCCGATTGGGATCAAGAGCAATCCAACAACCATAAAACCCGGCAAGATTATAAAGATGAATAAACCAATATACTGTCCTCCAAATCCGAAGGCAATGTTTAATAAAAACAAGGCAAGGATACTAGCCAGGTTGAAAACAGCCAAAACTGCTCCCGAGATCGAAATCCAATTTCTTATTGAAGATGGTAATTTCATATTTTTTCGTTTATTGGTTTAATGTAATATCCAGTGAAACAAGATTGTAAAATTCCTTTAATTATTCAAGGTCAGGTACTTATTTATAAGTTGTCTATATACGTAATGCTTATTTGAAACTATGTTCTGAACATGAGATCTCAATATTTCTAAAGATTTATATATATGTCATATTTACTGTTTGTTATACTACTAAGTTACTAGGCTAAGGTATTGATAATTGTATTTTCATTTTTTTCGTTTTTTAGCCCTTTAATGGAAAATTAAAGAGTAAATTATCAGTATTACCATGATTACACCGGCGAAAAGTGCGGTGAATCCAAAAATTTTGATGGTTCTCATCTTTTCTTTTGTAAACTCTTTTTCAACGCGAACTTGATTAATTTTCCCTGATTTTACCAATTGCTCATATTCGTGAGGTCTATCTTTTTTGTATTCTTCTTCCAGAACATAACCAGTGAAAATTACGGTGTCCATCGGGAAGGATTCAGGGCGAAGGTGCGTATTAAAAAAATGAATGGTAAAAATAAATCCAACGGCAAGTAAAGCCTCGTCGCTATGAATAATTTGCGCAACATTAATGAGCCAACCGGGCAGGAACCTGGTAAAGACTTCGGGAAACCACAACATCAATCCGGTAGAGCCGATCACCAGCACTCCCCAAAATACGGCAAAGTAGTCGAATTTTTCCCAGTAGGTCCATCTGCCGTATTCCGGTCGCGGACCAATTCCTATAAACCATTTAATTGATGCCCAAAAGTCGCGTATGTCTTTTCTGTTAAACATCAGAGAGTTACTGCTGAAAATAAATTTGCTGACTTTTACTCCATGTTTAAATTTAACTTTTAATAACGCTACCACATGGAATATAAAATATCCGAAAGTGACCAGGGCGGCCGTTCGATGAATGAAGCCGGCAATATGAGCACCGCCAATGACGTCGGCCAAAAACTGGGCCCATTCCATGTAGGCAAATTTCAAAATCATTCCGGTAAGGGCAAGCAGGATGAAACTAACAATTACAAAAATGTGGGTTATCCTGTTTTTCTTCTGGAAGCGTCTGATATACATTTGTTTGCCTAATGGTTTTAGCTCATTTCGTTTTTTGATCATGGCACCCAGCGAACGGGGTATCCACAATAAGGTGTGTAGTCCGAAAAAGGCAAACACGCTTAAAAGTAATCCGGTCATCGCCCAAAAGGTGTAATATAGCCACGGGAAGTTACTTTTGTCGTAGTGGGTGGCATGGGTAAGGTAACCGGTAAATTTCATATTGGCATCGGTATGGCATTTGGCACAGGTTTGCACAATATTCCGCGGACTGATTGTTGATTTCGGATTGTCCATCCGGTAAATATTATGAGCACCGTGGCAGTCGGAACAACGTGCGGCCTGCAGATAACCCAATTGATACACTTTTCCGTGATAGGTTTCCAGGTAAGTTTCTGTCAGTTCCTGGTGACACTGTCCGCACTGCGAACTAATCTCCGACATAAATTTGCTTTCATGAACTTCCGAAATATTGTGGGCCGAGTGGCAGGTTTCGCAGGTAGGGAATTTCAACTCTTCGGTATTGGCATTAATTCCATGTTCACTATCAATGTACTGGTCGTAAATTCCTTTGTGGCAATTACCACATGTTTTGGCCAGGTTGGACGGATTCACCGATGATCGCTCATCATCTTCTTTCAACATGAAGTGTGTGGTGTGGCAGTCGGTGCAAATAGCGGCCGATAAGAGTCCTTTTTCCTCCAGGCTTCTTCCGTGAACACTTGTTGAATAATCGAAATAGGCATCGGTCTCCTTCAGATTTGTGCCAGCAACTGCCTGACCATTTTCTTTATGACATTCGCCGCAAAGTTTTGGTACAGCCGAGCGGAAAGTTGGTGAATTTTCATTTTCGGAAGGAATTACATGATGCGATCCATGACAATCGGTACAATATGGTGCATTTTCGTGTTTGGCAAAATAGGCTTCTCCATGGCCACTTTGGAAATAGATATCGGATTCTTCGGCGTGGCAACTCGAGCAGTCTACCTTACCCGATGTTTCGCACGGCCGGGCAATATTTGCGGTAACATCCGAGTGGCATTTTACGCAGGTAATGTTATTGTGAGCCGAATTAATAAATTCATTTACATCAACATGAAGAGAAACCTGTGCATCATCCACTATTTTGTGGATATCGGGTTGTTCGTGGCATTTTAAACAGGTTTTATCAGAAATGTTTTCGATAATATTTTTCAGTTCAACTTTATGTGGAGGATGGCAGTCGGTGCATGCCGGAATAGCCCCCGGGCTTTTCTCCCAAAGTTCCTTGTTGATGATCTTTATATGTACATCTTCAATTCGTGCATGGCATTGCATACAGGTTGCAGCAATGTTTTTCTCCGAAATGCTGGAATTCATATTGGTGTGGGGGAGAATAAGGTGGTTGCCGTGACAATTATTACATGTGGCTGTAACGACCAGTCCACTGTTAAATAGTCCTTTTCCGTGAATGCCCTGTGTGTAGTTCTCAACAATGTTGTGCTCGCCAATATTGTAAGCTCGTGCAACCGGTGCGCCTTCGCGGTGGCAGGTCCCACACAAAACGGGGATGTACATTTTGTACGTGCGCGATTGCGGATCGGCAGAGCTAAGTATCTGGTGCGTTCCGTGGCATTCGGCGCAGTTGGGCGCATTTCGTGAGCCTTTTTCAAAAGCTATTCCATGAACACCGTCCATGAATTTAGTCATAGCTTCGTCATGACAGTCGCCACAGTTTACAGGTTGCAGTTTATCGGCATGAGGAAATTCTTCTACGTCAGCATCGGTGTGGCACGAAATACATTCAAGGTAATTGTGTACTGATTTTTCAAGAATGCCGGCAGGAATATACCTCGAAACTTCCCGGCCGTTTACAATGGTAAAAAGTTCCGGGTCGTCGTGGCACATGGCACAATCATCGTTGGATTGTGCCATAAGTTGTAATCCGGGCAACAGGAGCAAACCGACGATTAAAAAGATTTTAACCAATCCTGAATTTGCTCCGGAGCGTACATCGAACAGATCTTTGGCTACTAATTTGTTACTCAAGTATTCCATGCTAAGCCGTTCTTTAATATGATTACTAAATTCCTCTTCTCAGCCTACCTTGCGAGCCAACCATGCATTAATTGTGTGCTACTATTTTCTGTTCAGTTTTCTTTTTACTCCCTATTCCTGCTTCGTTTCTCTTGTTTATCAATGACTTACTTTTCTCCTGGTATATTTTTATACGTGGTGCCACCCATTTACAATACTTCTGAAATTATCAAGCGGCGACTTGCCAATTGATGCAATGTAAAGGTGGATGATCAGGAATATGGAAATAAAGAATCCCATAGCTGAATGCGTTACAGCAGTGATAAGAACACCGCTGATGTTGTATATTTTATTAAAAATCAACTCCGGAAACATCAATCCGATACCACTAATTATTACCAGTGGAACAATCAAATACATAACAGCCAGGTAGGTATATTTTTGCAGCGGATTAAACTTTCGTTTCTCAGAAAGCGGGTAGGGGGCTTTCATTCCGTGAAACATTCCCCATGCATAATAGTAAGCCTGTTTCATCGGGCGTTTCAAAAAATTCTTTGGTTTAACGATATAAAACTTTTTATTTGAGGTTACCATGTTCCCAATTAAAAACAGCAGGTAATTTAAAGTAACGATCACTCCTGCATAATTGTGAACGGTAATAATTAGTTTAAAGCTAATTAGCGAGTCCTCAAAACCCGAGTTCATACTTATTCCGGTAATGATAAGAAGAATAATACCCAAGGCGTTTATACCATGCCAAATGCGTAACCAAAGCGGGTAGAAATATATTTTGTTCTCTGAGCTCATTGTTATTTCTTTTTGATGATAGTTCTAAATATTACGTGGATGATAATTCCAGCCATTGCTGCAAAAAAGATAATTAAACTAATTGTTCTCAAAATTGGAATTTGGTGCGATCCAATCACGTAATTTTCATTCGAGAGCACTCCAAGTGCAGTTCCGTCTTCGGCTCTTTCCTGCAGGTTCTGGTATTTGTATAACGATGCCTTTAGCAATGAATTTGCAGAGTGACATTCAGCGCAACGGCGAACAGCTTCTTCTTTTGCAAGAATGTTGTGCGACACCATTAAGTCGTCTTCAACTGCGGTATGGCACTCGATACAACGTACGTGTTTAAAATGGAGCTCCTGGTTTGGCAACCAGTTGTGAATATCAACAACGGCCGCTTTTAAATCGCCGGATACCAGGCTATATTTTTTTATATCATTATGGCACGATAAACACATGTTGTTACTGTTTTCAACAATCTCAACAATACTGCTACTTGTGCGGGCAGTGGTAGAGTAGTAGTGTTGGTTATGGCATTTTGAGCAGGTAAAGTTATCGCCAAAACCCTGACGGTGTATACTCTTATTTACTTCTTCGTCGATCTTTTCAAACTCATATTTTGCAAACGACTCGTCGCCGGCATGGCAATCCAGACATGTCATCATTGGTTCCAGCTTTAACGATGCAGCATGCGGATAGGTTGTATAGTCGAATGAGTGACAATCCGTGCAGTCGAAATTTTGATGAACACCTGTACGTAGTTTCACGGTATCAATCATCAGGTATGGATTCATCAGACGTTTTTCCTCGGTATCCATCATCTCGTTATGAAATGAATAGGTCTGTTGAGAGTGACACTTTAAACAATCGTGATTTTTGGGATCGTCGTAAAATTGCCCGAAACTTTTTAACGTAATCGTCAAAAGCATCAGAATTTGTAATGGAATGAAATATTTCATGGATTAAATCGTGTAAATAGATCTGAAGTTTGCAATAACTTTATGGAATGAAAAATGGTAATATCACTTTCCCGGATATTACCATCTTTATCATTTGTACATTTTAATCGATTAGAACATCCAGATACGAGTTATGGTAAATCCAATGGCCAAACCTTTCTTGTTTGTCCAGTCATTTTGGTTGTACATCATCATATCCTGAGGTAAAATTCCCTGTGCTGATCCGACATAAATCTGAAAAGCATGGGTGAATGTAAAGAATTCCACACCAACCGACACATTTTCTTTAGCATGTGTGTCCCAGGTGTATTGTTCTGTTATGTTATCAATCTTTAGTGGTTTATCGTAGTTGAAGATGAATGATCCTTGTGGCGAGAATTTAATTCGTCCACTAAAATGCAGTCCTACGACATCGTGATTGTAATCCCATCCAGCCATATTGTAATGGGTAAAACTCGCGGCGGCTTGTAATGCAGCCCAATCTCCGAATTTACGGGTAACCATTGCTTGTGAAAAATATGACAGTCTATCGTTAAAATCGATATAATTAGGCAATGTTTGTCCTTTTGTATCAACAATTTTTCCGGTACCAATCAATTCTGCATCTCTGCCATCAATTGCTACATTACCAAATAAGGTAACAGATATGGGCATACCACTGGTTTTTTGCTGAAGTACTTTCCACTTTGCACTGAAATCGGTGTACATGTTCCTTTTGGTAATACCTGCACCGATTTGGAAATTTTTGAGTGGAACATAGTTTAGGCCTAACCTAACATTTGCACTTCCATAAATTCCCCACAAGTCGGATTTCCCATTATCGATTGAACCGAATTTGTGTTGAATAACAAACTCCAGTGTTCGTGCATCGGGAATGTAAGAGGTTTGAGCATCGATCAGAATTCCGCTGTTAAAAGCGTAAACCGGATCTGCTTCCTCTTCCTGAGCAAACGAAGTGGAATAAGTTACTCCTAAAATAATCAGAATCAATATATATTTTTTCATCATTATCAGTTTAGGTTTTTAATTGTTTTGAGCTCCTTGCGTTATCCAGGTAAGTACCAGCGCGGCCTCTGCTGTAGAATATACCTGCGCATGGTTTCCCATAGGCTTGGTGTAAATCAAGCTCGAAGCAGGATCTGAAGTGTTAACATAGCGGCTGCTGTTTAACGAAGAATACGCATTTTCAGTAGTAAGGTCAGGGCTTTGACCACCGGTGGAATGGCACGTAACGCATTTTGAAGAAAAAATCGGAACGATTTGAGTTGAGAACGATACTTCAGGAGCATCCGGATCTGTCGGATCAACCGCCTCTTCTTCAACAATCCAATTGTACGCACAACCACCAAAAATCAATCCTATAACGAATATTGATAATATAATTTTTAGTGCTTTCATAATAATATTCAAGTTTGTGAAAAAAAAGACTTCCCGAGAGAAGTCTTTTCACTCTATTTCTTTTGATTAATTAGCGGCTGTTGTTTCGCTTAGTGCTTCTATGGTGTTGGTAAGAAGAGCAACAACATAGGTTGGATTATGAACACCCTCACTTTGGTCTTCTTCAACTACGGCATAATTATAAAAGGCGCCTGCAATATCAACCGGGTATGTTCCGGTAACTACATGACCGTCGTGAAGTATACCTTCTGCTTCCAGTAACTCCGCAAGTTCCTCTAATAAAGTATGAACCTCTGTAATTTTATCGTTTACGTTGTAATCAGTAATGTCGCCGTGGCAAGTTGCACAAGCTGTAACTTCAGGAATTGTAAACTTGTGATTTTTATCTTCCATATGGCAGGTAATACAATCTGCTGAATTTCTGTGAGGATGTGCTTTTGTTCCAGGATATGTCATTGAACCAGGGAATTCGTATCCTCCCCAACCTTCAAGTAACATACTTTGTGGACTGTGGTGTGGTCCGTAATGCGAACTGGTAATGGTGTACATTCCATCTCCGGCTGGATCAATTATAACGTCATCATCAAACTGGTCTACATCAGTTGGAGAAGCGGTTCTTGGTTGGTGACAATTAACGCACAAGTTAGCGTTTGATTCCAAATCGATAATTCTCGATTCATCAATCATTAATTTTACAGCTGCTGTTGTCATCATGAAAACCGGATTTCCTTCGCCATCCTGAAACACAGGTGGTTCACCGTGACTGTGGCATGATGAACATCCAATCGGCGAACCAGATATATCGTCCATGTCGTTTAGTGAGGCTACGAAACCGACACCTGAGTGACAGTCCGCACAACCCGACCGTTTTCCTGCGTATCCCAGTGATCCACCAGAGGCGTGACCAGAAGGTGCCCATTGAGCGGTTAAAGCATCAATGGCGTCGCTGGTATGACATTCTAAACAAAAAGCAATGCCATCAACGCCGTCAGTTCCATCGGTTCCATTTGTTCCATCAGTTCCATTTGTTCCGGCAGGTCCCATAGGCCCTTCCTTTGTACATGAAGAAAACATGAATGCCAGAATAAACCCTAGCATGAATAATTTTGAGATAGATTTGTAGTTCATAACGTAGTATATTAGGTAATTATATTTGTAATTCCTGTTAATGGAATAAAAGTAGTAGGATAACTATTATGAACTATAGGGGGGGGAATGATATAACCGAATAATGAGGTTGATAATAAACAATAAACGTGTTGATATATGTCAATTATCCGTTTTCGCTAATGGAAACTAATGAACTTTCGTCTAGTATGCTAATTGTGTTTCCCTTGGTGTCAATGTATTTTGAATCTTTAAATTGGTGAAGTATTCTTACAAAGCTTTCTTTTGTCATGTTTGACATTTCTGCTAATTCCTGCCTGGTAAGCGGCACAGAAAACTCATTTAAATTGAAAATTTCGTTCTTCAAATACAGTAAAGTGTCGGCTACTCTTCCGGGCATATATTTCTGTGTATGGTCAACCAGTTTTTTGAGTAGATAATTGTTTTGTTTGGTGTGGCTACGTAATAGCTTAACGGCAAATTCGTTGTTTTTGCCAAAAATGCTGGTTAAGTTAGCCGAATCGATCATACAACACTTAACTTTAGTGATTGCCGAGACGCTAAAATGTTGAAAGTTTCCGTTAAAAAGACCGCCTCCGCTGATAAAGTCGCCCGCTTTGGCAATGCGAACAATTACGTTTTTGCCGTTTGCGCTTTCAACGTAAAATTTTGCTAATCCTTCGTTAATACAAATCACCGAAGTTGAAGCTGTATTTTGTTTGGTGATAGTCTCACCAACATTGTATACAATTTGTCGTTTTTTGTCAATCAGAAAGTCAATTTCTTCTTGAGTGAGGGGAGAAAATATGTTGTTTTTATGCTCCTGTATACACGATTTGCAACCTCCTTCATTAAACTTACTTCTATTGTTACAATTTTCGGTATTAATATGCGCCATTTTAAAGTTTTGGTATTAAGTTATTTAAAGTTATTAGCTTTCTTTTCTCATACTATTTTGCACAATTCTATTTTAGATCTTCAACATAGTAAAATATTTCAATATTTAAAAATGTAGATTACTACTTATCTTATATGAACCAATGTGAAAATTAGTTATAAAAATTGGGAATAAATGAAGATGATGTCGAAAAACAGAGCAAGACTTTTCTGTTTTCCAACAGGTCGGAGTTACCTATATAATAATATAAGTACACATACAATTAGAGAATACGCCAGAATAGATGGGGGCGATGTGCTATTCGATTTAGATAAGCCGCGTACCGCGACCTGTTGCAATATTTTCGGGGTTGGTGATCAGAATCTCCTGCACGCCTTTTGCTTTTGCCCGGAAACCGTTATCCAGCTTTGGAATCATTCCTTCGCTGATAATACCTTCGTTTTTATATTGATCAAATAATTTGTAGTCGAGATCGTAAATTACTGACGCTTCATCGTTTGGATCGGTTAAAACGCCACGTTTCTCGAAACAATAAAAAAGATAAACTTTAAAGTAATTCGATAACTCAATCGCTAATTCAGAGGCAATTGTATCGGCGTTTGTATTTAATAACTGACCTTTAGCATCGTGGGTTAGTGGCGCTACCACTGGAATTACATTTTCATCAATCAGCATGCGCAGTTCGCGGGCATTAACATCGTCAACATCACCAACAAAACCGTAATCAACTTCCTGCACGGGGCGTTTGTGGGCTTTTATTAGGCCTAAATCGGCACCCGTAAGTCCAACGGCATTGATGTCGCGTGCCTGTAATCCCGCAACAATTTTTTTATTTACCAAACCGCCATAAACCATGGTAACTACTTCAAGCATGTCGGCATCAGTAACCCGGCGGCCATCAACCATTTTGGTCTCAATTCCCAATCGTTTTGCAATTTCGGTAGCCGTGCGACCTCCGCCGTGAACCAGTAATTTATTACCTGAAATTTTACGAAACTGATCGAGCAGCGCGTCTAATGATTCAGATTCTTCAACTACTTTTCCTCCTACTTTTATGATTGTTAGCCTATCCATGATCTTGCTGATTACTTATTGTTATTTGCTTGTTTCGATTGATGAACGTTAATTTCAGATTTTAATTGCTAATGCAAAGTTACATTAGTGTGTTTAGAGTTTAAGAAAGTTCTCCAATATTTTTGCGCCAATACTTCCGCTTTTTTCCGGGTGAAATTGAGTAGCATAAAAATTATCGCGGTGCAAAGCAGCACTAAACGGAAGAATATAGTCGCATGTGGCAATGGTATGTTCACTTTTTTCGGCGTAATACGAGTGCACAAAATACACATACTCATTTTCCAGATCACTCGTAAAAAGGTCGCTTTTCAGATTTTTTATGGCATTCCAGCCCATGTGCGGAACTTTGGTAATGTATTCTTCGCCGGGTTTTGGAATAAAACGTTTTACCTTCTCATCGAAAATACCAAGGCACTGGGTATCGTTTTCTTCCGAATGCGAGCACATCAACTGAAGTCCCAGGCAAATACCCAAAACTGGTTGCTTTAGCGAAACGATCAGTTCGTCGAGCTTGTTCTCGCGCAGATACGCCATTGTTGTGCTGGCCTCGCCAACGCCCGGAAAAATTACCTTATCGGCCTTCCTGATTTTGTCGTGATCGGCCGTTATTTCCGCATTTACACCCAGTCGGTTAAGTGCATTGTTTACCGATTCGATGTTTCCTGCGTTGTATTTTATTATTACAATGTTCATCTTTATTCGGGTTTATTCATTCAATAAAAGATCGATTACTTCCACCATCTCGTTAAATTCTTCTTCCTTAAAAAGGCGGGTCATATAAACAATCTTTCCTGTTTTGTCGATAATCACGTTTCGGGTTACTCCGGCTCCTTTAGCTGCAAAGGTGTAAAAGATCTCAGCCCCCGGATCAAGTGCCAGCGGATAGGTGGTTTTCATTGTTTCCTTAAAATCTTTCACCTTATCAAGCGGCTCGTCCATGTCAACGCCAATCAATACAAAATCGTTGTTATTCTTGTGTTTTTGCCAGATATCTTTTTCAATGTGTGGCATTTCTTTTCGGCATACCGAACACCAGCTGGCAGTAAATTGTAGCATAGTAACTTTTCCTTTTAGGTCGGCTGTTGAAAGTTTCGTACCATCAGTAAGTTTCATTTCAATATTGGGCATTTGCTGGCCAATTTTTACGATGTAACCGTAGTCGGCCGGAATTTCTTTTTCAGGAATTGTGTTTAGCTGAGCAAATGCTGACATTGCGAATAATGTTATGCTGAGGATGGATAGTAGTTTTTTCATAATTTATAGTTACAAGTTACAAGTTCCTGGATGCAGGTTAATTTTTTTCATTCCAGTGTCTTTCTACATAATCAATAAATTTATTGAGTTTCCTGCCTAAAAGTTCATAGTCAGAGAGCAGATCTATTAACCCTTTTGATTCAAAATGAAGTTCATTAATCATTGTTAGTTGCGAGTTGGCTTCGTCACAGGATGCCTGTGCATAAACCAGAAACCGGATGAAGTCTTGTTTATATCTGTTTCTACCATACCCTTCAACAATATTGTCCTTAATACTTTTTGATGAGCGTCGAACCTGACTACCTTGTTCATACATTTCGTATGTCGGTAAAGTTAAAGTCATTTTGTGCACTTTTATAGCTAACTGGTAGGCCGATTGATAAATTTCTAAATCTCTATAACTCTTCATGATTTTCTATTTAAGTTATTTAATTCCGACTATAACCTGCAACCTGAAACGTGAAATCTGCAACAGGATTATTTAATTAAACACAACCGTACGGTTTTTATATACCAAAACTTTACGCTGAAGGTGTTTGTATACGGCTTGCGAAAGAACAATTTTTTCCAAATCGCGACCTTTTCGAATCAATTTTTGTACGGTGTCAACGTGGCTGCAACGTGTAATTTCCTGTTCAATTATTGGTCCAGCATCCAGCTCTGAAGTAACGTAATGACTTGTTGCACCAATAATTTTTACGCCACGCTCATGCGCTGCATGATAAGGTTTCGCACCTGCAAATGCCGGTAAGAATGAATGGTGAATATTGATCACTTTATTCGGATAATTTTTTACAAAATCTTCCGAAAGAATTTGCATGTAGCGTGCCAACACAACAAAATCGATGTTGTTTTCCTTTAACAGTTTTAGTTCAGCTGCTTCCTGCTCGGCCTTGTTTTCCTTATTTATTGGGAAGTAGTGAAAATCAATGTCGAAACGTTCGGCAACCGGACGCAGCGTTTCGTGGTTACTAATAATCATCGGTATTTCCACGTCCCATTCGCCGGCAGTGTAACGCGCCAGAATATCGAACAAACAATGTGGCATTTTCGATACAAAAAGTGCCATCCGCGGTACTGCATTGGAAAAATATACTTTCCAGTTCATTTGGAGCGGACTTCCGATCAGCGTATCAAAATACTCGCCGATCTTATCGGCCGGAATGGCAAAATTTTCCAGTTCCCATTCAACCCTCATGTAAAAGATCTTCTCCTGACGATCGACATGCTGATCGAGGTAGATGATATTACCTTTATTCTTATTCAGGAATTCTGTTACAGTTGCAAGAATTCCTTGTCTATCCGGACAGTGTATCAGCAAGATCGCAGTGTCCTTTTTTTCGTTTAATACTTTTATTGTCTTCATATTTAATTACCGCAGAGCGCACAGAGTTTTGCGGAGTTTTAATTTTATAATTTTCCTTTTGTTGATGGCAAATCGAAGTTAAATACATCGCGGCGAATGGCCATTTTTATAGATTTTGCCAGTGCTTTGAAAATTGCTTCAATTTTATGGTGCTCGTTAGCCCCTTCGGCTTTTATATTCAGGTTGCACAATGCAGCATCGGAGAACGATTTAAAGAAATGCATAAACATTTCAGTTGGCATGTCGCCAACCATTTCGCGTTTAAAATCGGCGTCCCAAACTAACCACGGACGTCCGCCAAAGTCAATAGCAGCCATTACCAGACACTCGTCCATTGGCAGGCAAAATCCGTAACGTTCCATGCCCAGCTTATTGCCAACAGCATTTTTAAATGCCTCGCCTAAAGCCAGCGCTGTGTCTTCAATGGTATGATGTTCATCCACTTCCAGATCACCTTTTACCTGAATATCGAGATCAACGCCACTGTGACGACCAATTTGTTCCAACATGTGATCGAAAAAGCCCAAACCTGTTGAAATATTGCATACTCCTGATCCATCAAGATTTAGCGAAACAGAAATTGCTGTTTCTTTTGTTGTTCGTTCAACTTTTGCCGTGCGTTGCGGAGAGGCCACACAAGCGTAAATATCGTCCCAGTCGTCGGAAATCAAAGCACAAACATCGGCCAGTCCTTCTTTTTCCAGTTCTTCAACCTGGTCACCATTATTGATGAAAATTCCTTTTGCTCCAAGGTTTTTGGCCAGCATAATATCGGTCATTCTGTCTCCGATTACGAAGCTGTTTGCCAAATCATAATCGCCTTCCAGGTATTTTGTAAGCATTCCGGTTGCCGGTTTGCGGGTGGTGGAATTATCCTCAGGAAAGTGTCGGTCGATACAAATATCGTCGAAAACAACACCTTCGTTTTCAAATGCTTTCAGTATAAAATTGTGTACCGGCCAAAACGTATCTTCCGGAAACGAATCGGTGCCTAAACCATCCTGGTTGGTAACCATTACCAACTCGTAATCCAGATTTTTACGGATGTAGTGCATATTACGGAAAACCTTGGGCAGAAACTCCAGCTTTTCGAATGCATCGATTTGCTCATCGGCAGTTTCGTAATTTAAGGTTCCGTCGCGGTCTATAAACAGTACTTTCTTCATCGTTTTTAAATTAGTTTTTTTAGCGCACTCAGCAGGTTTTCGTTTTCTTCCGAGTTTCCAATGGTTATTCGCAAACTTTCGTCGCACAAATGAACTTTCGAACGATCGCGAACAATAATGCCTTCCTCAACCAGGTAATTGTAAATACCTCGGGCATCGTGCATTTTAACCAGCAGGAAATTTGCTTCTGACGGATAAACTTTAACCACGAACGGAAACTCCATAAGCAGTTTTTCCATTTTGTCGCGTTCGGCAATCAGCAGTTTCACCCATTTCTGTACGGTTACTTTTTTGTCGAGCAGTTCCATCGCTTTTTCCTGAGTCAAAATATTCAGGTTATATGGGTACTTAATTTTATTGAGAACTCCAATCAATTCTGTACTTCCAAAGGCCATTCCCAAACGAATGCCGGCCATTCCCCAGGCTTTCGAAAAAGTTTGCAGAATTACCAGGTTGGGGTAGTGCTCGAGTTCTTCCATTAAGGTTTTCCCCGGTGCAAAGTCGATGTAAGCTTCGTCAACAATTACCAGCCCCTCGAATTGATTGGCGAGCTCCAGCATCGCTTCTTTTTTCAGACTGTTGCCGGTTGGATTGTTGGGCGAGCATAAAAATATCAGTTTGGTATTTTTGTCGGTTTCGCCAAGAATGTCGTTAATATTCAGCTGAAAATCTTCGGTTAGTGAAACTTTGCGAAGTTCAACACCAGAAATATCGGCAGCCACTTTGTACATGCCGTAAGTTGGATCGATAGTAACCACATTGTCTCTTCCCGGCTCACAAAAAGCCCGGATTAACAAATCAATCGGTTCGTCGCTGCCGTTTCCCAGAAAAATATTCTCTGATCCTACTTTTTTTAAGACCGCTATTTTTTCTTTAACCAGTCGTTGTAACGGATCCGGATAACGGTTGTAAGGCTCGTTAAACGGGTTTTCGTTGGCATCGAGAAAAACCATGGCATCGCCACTGTACTCGTCGCGTGCCGATGAGTACGGCTTCAGATTTTTTATGTTCTCTCTTAATAGATTATTTAGTTCCATAACATGTTTTGTACGTCATGCCGAACTTGTTTCGGCATCTGTTTTTTATCTAATTCCCCAATAAAGATCATTCATTTCAGGATTCACAGATTTAATAAGGTTGATTTTCCAATCCCGATGCCAGTTCTTCAGTTGTTTTTCCCGATCGATGGCCTGGTAAATATCCGGAAAATCTTCGTAGTACATTAAATCTGTTAGTTTATACTTTGATGTAAATGCTGAACCAATTCCATTTTTGTGATCAGCAATCCTTGTTTTCAGATCACTTGTTACACCAATATAAAATGTGGTTCTTTTTGAATTACTCATTATATAAACAAATCCTCCTTTCATAATTAAGAACCTGAAACAAGTTCAGGTTGACGTTCTAATCAGCTAAATATTTCAAACGTAAAGTTACTGCATTTTTGTGCGCTTCAAGTTGTTCGGTAGCGGCCATTTTTTCAATAGCGGGGCCAATTGCCAAAAGTCCTTCTTCACTAATCTCCTGGAAGGTGATCTTTTTCAGAAAACTATCCAGGTTTACTCCACTATACGATCGTGCCCAGCCGTTTGTTGGCAGCGTATGGTTGGTGCCCGAAGCATAATCGCCGGCACTTTCAGGTGTAAATTCACCCAGAAAAACCGATCCGGCGTTAGTGATTTTATCTGCCAGGTCCATATATTTTTTGGTGCTGATGATCAGGTGTTCAGGTGCGTACTCATTGATCAGATCGACACGCTCTGTTTCATCCGAAACAACGATCAAAACACTGTTCGAAAGCGCTTTTTCGGCGAGCTCTTTTCTTGGCAGTTGAGCAACTTGTGCTTCAACTTCAGCAACTACTTCTTTTAACGAATTTTCGTTGTTGGTAACCAGCACCACCTGGCTGTCGGCACCGTGTTCTGCCTGCGACAACAGATCGGAAGCGACAAAAGCCGCATTCGATGTTTCGTCGGCAACTACCAGTACCTCCGAAGGACCGGCCGGCATATCGATCGAAACTTCATTCATACTAACCAGTTGTTTGGCAGCCGTTACATATTGATTTCCCGGACCAAAAATCTTGTAGGTTTTCGGAACGGTCTCCGTACCGTATGCCATTGCTCCGATAGCTTGTACACCGCCCAGTTTGTAGATTTGTGTTACGCCTGCAACCTTTGCAGCATACAAAATTGCCGGATGGATATTACCATTTTTATCGGGTGGCGAACAAAGCACAATTTGTTTACAACCTGCAATTTTTGCGGGAAGCGCCAACATCAATACCGTTGAAAAAAGCGGCGCTGTTCCGCCCGGAATATACAATCCAACTTTTTCGAT
The DNA here is from genome assembly GCF_963675065.1 of uncultured Draconibacterium sp. NCBI lineage: Bacteria > Pseudomonadati > Bacteroidota > Bacteroidia > Marinilabiliales > Prolixibacteraceae > Draconibacterium > uncultured Draconibacterium sp. Next base: position 580,454 of record NZ_OY775906.1, read on the forward strand.
GGCCACGGGTTTTTGCCAGCAAATTACGCCGGGCGCGGTTTCCATCTTTCTTATTTCGGGCATTTGGGCGCTGTGAAAAGCTCTGATGTTTTCAGCAGCTAAAGCAATCGCGTCTTTTAAATCCTGATCGATTGTGGCTTCTGCTTTGGCAATTTCTTCCGGTGTAACCTCAAAATTATCCAGTTTAACACCATCAAAACGTTCGGTGTATTCGCGAAGTTTTTCATCGCCCTGCTCACGAATTTCAGATAATATATTTTGCACGCGACCGTACAATTCCGAAACATCGAAAAGCGGACGTTTTAAAATATCGGGCCAGGTATTTCTTCCCGGATTTATATAAGTCTTCATGTAACTGTTTTTTTTGTTTTAAATCGTAAAGCCAGAATGTTGCCCGAAAATAGCAAAAGTATTCCCAACACTGCGAATACATCCCAGCGGTAACCTTCAAAAAAAGTAGAAATTAACAAAGCAATAGCCGGAGTAATTATTGCAACGTAAATCGAACGGTCGGGACCGATTTCTCCAAGCAGTTTTAAATAAGAGGAAAAGGCTATTATCGATCCAAAAATTGAGAGATACAATAACGACACCGAATAGTTCAGCGAAGCTTCAAAATTGAGCGGTTTGCCAAGTAGTAATACCATTGCAAACATAGCCAATCCTCCATACAACATTCCGTAAGCATTGGCCTGTAGAACTGGCAGGTTTTTCTTTTGCTTATAAGCCGAAATAATGTTTCCTAAGGAAGCAAAGGTTAAACCTCCGAAACAAAGCAAAAAGATAATCCAGTTGTCGCTTGCCCCCTGAAACTTTACCAGCTCGTTCTTAAATAACAAAGCTGTTCCTCCAACTCCCAAAACAGCAGCCACAATAACATCGGGCTTTATTTTGCCTTTTAACAAAACTGCATTGAAAAAGATATTGAAGAAAATGATCAACGAAAATATTACTGCTACAATACCGCTTGTTAAAGTGGTTTCCACTTCGTACACAAACCAGTAGTTCATTCCGAAAAGGCAAAGCCCCAGCAGAAGCATCATCAGGTGTTCGCGTAGTGTGAATTTCATTTTTCTTCCTGTTGCCAGGCAAAATAAAATGAGCAGAATCCCGGCTGCCAGAAAGCGATAGGCAACCGATAACAGCGGATCAACCGTTCCCAGTTGAAACTTAATGGCATACCATGTGGATCCCCAGATCAGCGATGGAATAGCAAACAGTATATATTGTCTTGTTGTCATTTATTCATGAAACTGTTAACCCGATAGCTGCTTTTAAGAACGGCTTCATGGATTTAATTTCTAGAAAATCATTTTCTCAATAGGAACAACCAATATTCCTTCGGCACCGGCTTTTTTCAATTTGCCAATTACTTCCCAAAAGTCATCTTCTGCAATAACCGAGTGCATCGAACTCCAGCCTTCTTTTGCCAGCGGAACCAGTGTTGGTGATTTCATTCCCGGAAGCAGCGAAGTAACTTCTTCCACTTTTTCGTTTGGAACATTCAGAAGAATGTATTTTTTACCCTCAGCACGTTGTACCGATTCAATTCTGAAGATCAGCTCATCAAGAATTTCCTGCTTTTCAGCCGAAAGGTTTGGATTGGCAATCAATACCGCTTCCGATTTCATTACCACTTCAACTTCTTTCAGGCGGTTGCTCACCAAGGTAGAACCTGAACTTACAATATCGAAAATAGCATCGGCCAAACCTATTCCCGGCGCAATTTCTACCGATCCGGTAATCACGTGAATTTCTGCATTAATATTGTTTTCGTCCAGAAACTTTTTCAGGATAACAGGGTAGGAGGTGGCAATTTTTTTGCCGTTAAAGAACTCAACGCCCGGATAATCGATTGATTTTGGAATGGCCAGTGAAAGGCGGCATTTAGAGAAACCAAGACGTTTGGCTATTACCACGTTTTCGTCTTTCTCTGCCATTTCGTTTTCGCCAACAACACCGATGTCAGCAACTCCGTCGGCAACGGTTTGCGGAATATCATCGTCGCGTAAAAACAAGGCATCCATTGGGAAGTTTTTCGCTTCCGATACCAATTTACGTTTACCAACGCTCAATCCAATTCCGGCCTCGTTGATTAGCCCCATTGAGTCTTCGTTTAACCTTCCTTTAGTTTGAATTGCAATTTTAAGTTTTTCCATGTCTGTTTTATATAAAAAAAGGCCTGCCTTTTACGGCAAGCCTTTATAAATTAATATCGTTGAGTTTGAACAAAACAATTACAGCCTACCCGATGGTTGGTTCTTCCAATGATGGCCGTGGTGTAATGCTCTTGCTGTCATATCAGTTATTTTGTTGCAAGTATAATTATAATATTGAATTCAGCAAGCACCAGTGGTGTTAATTTAAAATTAAAGTTAAGCCGGGAAGTGATATTACCATAATTTATGATCTGTTCGGATTTTGCCTGATAAGAAATTGAAAATGTATTTTGCAAATTGCAATCGATTGCATAGTTTTGTATCAAACTTAGATCAACATGAATAAAATAATCATTCTTTTACTGGCCGCGGTAGTTCTGGGAGGAACAACGCAGGCACAAAAAGCGGGTAACGAAAAGCTTTTTAAAGACAAAACCATTAAAAAAACGATGAAAAAGGCTTTGGACTGGCAATTGGAGCATCCAAAGCACGAGTTGTACGACTGGACCAACGGTGCATTTTACGCCGGAGCTTTTGCAGCCTATGAATCAACGGGCTTGAAAAAGATTTGGAAAGCCATGTACGAAATGGGAGAGGCCAACGAGTGGAAACCGGGGCCGCGTTTGCATCATGCCGACGACCATGTGATTTGCCAGACATACATTGATATGTACAGGGTTTCGGGCGAAAAGAAAATGATTGAACCATTCATAGCAACCATGGATGAGTTTATGAAAACGCCCTACGAAGCCGATGGAATTTACGAAAAAACCTGGTGGTGGTGCGATGCCTTGTTTATGGCTCCACCGGCATTGGTAAAGCTGGGAATGACTTTAGACGATGATAAATACCTGAAACTTTCGGATAAACTGTGGAAAGAAACCTACGACCTGCTTTGGGACAAAGAATATCATTTGTATGCACGCGATATGAGCTACAAATGGGACGAACCCGGAATTGAAAAAAAGCAGGAAGCTAATGGCAAGAAAATTTTCTGGTCGAGAGGAAATGGCTGGGTAATGGGCGGTTTGGTTCGTGTTCTTTCTGAATTGCCTGAGGATTATCCAAATCGTGATTTTTACATTCAGAATTACAAAGAAATGGCTGCCAAAATTCTTTCGCTACAACAGGAAGATGGTTTGTGGCGTTCCAGCCTGCTCGATCCTGAATCGTATCCCGGAGGAGAGGCCAGCGGCTCAGGATTTTACTGCTATGCATTGGCCTGGGGAATAAATAATGGAATTCTGGATAAAGAAACTTATTTGCCTGCAGTTGAAAAAGCGTGGGTAGGACTGAATGGATTGCTTCAGCCCGACGGACATGTGGGCTGGTGCCAACCCATTGGTGCCGATCCACGGAAAAACTTCGAAGCAGACAGCTGGGAAGTATACGGAACCGGAGCCTTTTTACTGGCCGGCAGTGAGGTGATAAAACTGGATTAATCAATCGAATTTCAACATAAAAAAGGCCGCTGTAATTAATTTTGCAGCGGCCTTTTACATATTTTATGGTAGCTATTTCACCTTTTTGGCTGTAATTGGCATTTCACCTTCCGGGGTGTTTACAATCCCCTTCATTTCCTCTCCTTCAACATTAATCTTCAAACTTACGTAATCGTAATCAACGTACAATCCAAATTTTAATACGTCGTCTTTATACGTTATGTTTTGCAAATCAACTTTATTATTGCCTTCAAATTTTACGTAACCTTTCAAATTGCCTTCCTGTTCTTCAAATACAAAATTTCCGACATTATATCCATATGGCGCATTCGGAGCATCGTATTTCCATTCACCAACAATATCTTTATTGGAGGGACGTTCAGTGGCATTTACAAAGTTTGCCGTTAGAGCGAACACAAAAATAATGAGAATTAATTTTTTCATTGTTCAGAATTTTAGGTAAGAAATTTAGTTTTAATTTTTAGCTGATTACAAGTTTACTAAGAACATTTTCATTTGCCAATTAAAGTTCTTTAAAATTTAAGCTTCATACTAAAAATCAAATTAAATGTATTCTTCTGCACCGTTGCTGAATATTATTATTTGTTTTGTGCGCTCAAGGGCATGGTATTTGTTGGAACAGAACACAATTAAACAATTACAGAAAGATTCAAGTCGTGAAACATACCAATATTATTTTATTATTCGTAACGCTGTTTGTCGCCTCGTGTACCGAAAAACCGGTTGAGAATAGCGGTTTGCCGGAAATACTGTTGAAAAAATCGCAGGATATTTTGCCGATTTCAAGTTTTGTTGAAAATCTGGAATACCTGGAACTAAAAGTAAACGAAGCTAAAATAGAATTCGGTGATATTTTAAACGTAAAAGAATTGGATGGCGATTTGATCATTCTTCAGCGCAGGGCACGCGAAATCAGTTTTATCAGGTTTACACAAAAAGGCGATTTTAAAAATACCATTGTGAGTAACAAGGAGGGGAGTGGCAGAATTAAAAATCCATTGGATATTATTTCATACCAAAAAGATTTTGCCGTGTTGGCCGAAGATGGGATATACATTGTTGGTAAAGACGGGAAATACAAAAGCAAACTGGTTGCTGCTAAAATGCCGGGAACAAAATTCTTTGAATCGAAAAACCAGTTTTATGTGGTGAACGATGTGCCCGGTTATGGTTTGTACACCGTTTATTCGCCAAACGGGAAAGTGAAAAAAGTGAAATTTCCCGAGGAGCGTTTAAAAGATCTGGGACGTTCGAATCTGGCAGCTTCGGGGGCTGCGGCTATTTCGCTGGTATCGTCATACAGCGATACGGTTTTTGCCTATAATAACTCGGCTTTTCAACCAGAATATTTAATTGAAAGCGACGGTTATCCTTCGTTTGCTGAAGTGTGGCGAAACACCGACGATAAGGACGATATTAAGACATTGAAATACATCCACAATACCCACCACTCGAAAATTAAAAGTTATTTCGAAAACAAGAATTATATTTTTCTAACTTACTGGTTGGGTTCGCATCAAACTACCGCATTAATTAAGAAGAAGGATTGGGAAGCCACTTACTTTACAGAAGCCGTGAATAATATTGATGGTGGTATTTGGGATAATCCTTCATACCTTTCGCCGAAGAATGAACTTTACATACCAATTACAGCTTACAAAGTTGGCGGACATAAAATATCGGATAAACGACACAAGGAGTTTGAAAAAGTGCAATTGCACATTGCAGCTTCCGGCAATCCGGTGCTTATGCGCTGTCGTTTGAAGTAGTCTGAGTGTTAAGTTCAGAATCAATTCTACAATTTAGCTGTTGTACAATTTAACAATCTCTGTCTTCAGATTTTAATGTTCTTTTTTTACCAGCATTAGTTTGTTGCCTTCCAGCTCGGAATACCCCTGGTCGTAAACAAAATAATAAATGCGCCCGGTTTTGGTGGTATAGGTATTGGTAAAATAGGTAAAATTAAAACCGCGTTTTTTGAGTGAACTTTTGTAGGTAGTCGTTTTTTCTTCCGGGTTCAGCTCTTCCAAAATCGAATGATTGTTTTTCAGAATGCGGTTGGTCTTTCGCATAAAATTGGTCGATCCGCTGGCCTTTTTATTGTTGTAAGCATTACGGCAACTGTCGTTGCAGAATTTCTGGTCGGCGCGTCCTTTTAAGGGTTCGGCACATTCGAGGCATTTTCGTATTTCCATCTTAATTCGGGTAATCGGTTTTTATGATTTCTTTTAATCCATCCTCGTAGGAAGTGGGTTTAAAATTGAAAGCTTTTTCAAATTTATCGGAGTTAAAAACATAGTCGCGATCGTACTGGTATATCATTTCGGGCATTTCGCGCAGCACCGGAATAAAAATCCCAATCATTTTTAATATGAATTTTGATGCCACCCTGTGTTTTGGCTTTGTATTGAAGGCCGAAGCAATCTGTTCGATCCATTCTTTACCGCTTGGCGCATTTTTAGCGGTTGGCATGTGCCACACCTGGTTGAATGCCGAATCGGTGTTTCCGAGCAGGGCAGTGGCTTTTCCGGCATCGGGGGTATAGGTAAAGGCGTGTTTGAAATGTACCGATCCCATCCAGTCGGCTGGTTTTCCTTTACTTAACGGATCAATGACCATTTCGGTAAGCACACTGGTGTTTTTAATTCCCGGACCATAGAAATCAGCGGCACGTGCAATCAGTGCAGTAAGAGTTCCCTTGTCTACTTCATCCATGATCATTTTTACCAACTCAGCCCGAACTTCGCCTTTTTTGCTGGGCGGATTAATTGGTGTTTCCTCTGTCATTCCATTCAGGTGATTTTGATCGTACATGTAGATATTATCGAAGAAAACCAGTTTAGCATCGTGTCTTTTGCAGGCATCGATAACCGAGCGCATAAACGGTGCCCAGTTGGCTTTCCAGAATTTGTAACTGTATGGAAAGCCAATGGTAACATAAACAACCGACGAACCATTAATTGCTTTGTCTACTTCTTTCGGGTTGAGTAGATCAGCTTTCATTAATTCATCTTTTTCGTTCACTTTTTGCGGGTTACGACTCACCAATCTAATCTTGTCGGTGTATTTTGGCAATGCTTTTGCCAGTTCAACGCCAATGGCTCCGCCTGCTCCTAAAATTGTTTGCTTGGTCATATTTTATAATGTTGCATGAGTGATTTGGTTTAATAAGTCTCTAATATACAAAAATATATCCGTTTGTAAACGTTTACAAACGCTTATTGTCGACTACAAACGTTTAAAAACCGGCTAAGTTTTTCGTGTCGCTATACATTTGTTTCAACAATTGCGTTACAGGACTCGCATAAGACTCAGTCCTAAATTATTAACTAAAAAAGAAATATCATGAATGCATTAAGAAACAGCGTACGATTGTTAGGTCACCTTGGAGAAGATCCAAAAGTAAAAAGGTTAGAGAGTGGAAAAGTGGTTGCTAATTTTAACATTGCTACCAATGAAGTTTACCGCGACAGCAACGGAAATAAACAAACCGAAACCACCTGGCACCATTTGGTGGCATGGGGCAAAAATGCCGAGGTTGCTGAAAAGTACCTGAAAAAAGGAAAAGAGATTGCCATTGAAGGGAAATTGACCAACCGTCAGTGGGAAGATAAAAACGGCGAGAAACAGTACATGACAGAGATTGTAATTAACTCGCTGTTGATGTTGGATAAAGCATCGAATTAACAGGCGCTAAGGTTAATCCACAAAAAAAGCAGTAGTATCGATTTGTAGCGATACTACTGTTTTTTTTGCTTAGTTCTGAAATTCAAACACCGGCAATGTCACCTTTTAATGAATAGGCAATTGCCAGCACATCTTTTTGTGTTTGCTCGTCGATGTTGTTTTTGGCCAATGCATCCATAATGTCGTCTATTACTGACATGTATTCACCCTGCCCAATGTTCATACCTCTATGTGACGAAAGCATGTCTTTTCCGGTGTATTCTTCCGGACCTCCACTTCCGGCTGCCAAAAAGTTAATAAGGTGTTGCCTCACCTCGGCAAAATGTGCCGGATCGTCTTTTAACGGTAAAAAGCGTGCGTTTACAGCCGGATTGCTCATGTGGTTTTCTACGATGTCGTCAACAATCGACGTAATTCCTTCTATGCCTCCAAGTCTTTCGTAAAGGCTTTGTTCTACTGGTGTTTCCATGTTGTTTTGATTAAATGTTTCTATACAAGTTAAGAATTTATTTATAAAAAGACAATTGAGTATTTTAATTATCATGTTTCTCTATTCAGGTTTTGGATTAGCAAATCTGCTCGAGTCGCACCGTATTTAAGTATGGAAACTTGTTTGAAAACATACGCATTGATTCTCTGATTCGAAAATTGTGTTTTATTTTTATCATTAGTCGGCAATACACTTAGCTTCGGACCAAGCTGCAGACTTTAGCGAAGCGAACATTTAACTAATAGAACCAGAGTTTATGGCTATTCAACAAAAAGATAGAATTTACCTCGATGGAAAATTGTTTGAGCTGTTATCAACTCCTTTAAAAACGTTTTTTGAGGCGCATCCTGAGATTCCTACTTTCAGTGGTAAAATCCCGGAATGTTCCAGGGGTTATATGGCGTCCTGGCGAATCAGAAATAATGTACTTTACCTAACGGGTTTCCAGCAGGTGAGTCCAACTGTTGTTATTAATCCTAGAGATGTCCTTTCCAGCCCTAAAATAGTCGCAGATTGGTATGATGGAACACTTCGGATACCTATCGATTCTTTAATTCCAAATTCCGATGGAGGTGACGATCCACACGATGCAGAACTTCATATTACCGTGCAGCGTGGTGTTGTTTACACCCATGAAATTGTTCAGAAGAAGCATGTTTCTTCAAGTAATTCCAGAAAGAATAACGTTTGATAGACGGGTATTCTGCGGTTCAACGAGTTGGGATAATAATTTTAAACCGACGAAATCATTTTAACCGGCGCTGGTCCGGGAGGCGGAGCTGATATGTCCATATCATGAAACTCCAGTACTTTTTCTTTAAAACTGTTTTCAAAAGTCCCGTCTGTTGAGGCCACACTTTGCAAAAAATTGTCGGCACCCGGTCCTTCATGTAATGCAACTACAACCGGTCCATCAGGCGTTTCTGCCAACCATGCGTCATGCCGTGTTAGTCCATGTTTTTTGTTAAACTCATTAAACGCCTGGTTTTGCTCACCACTTAGCGATTTTGCCCACTCTTTCCAGGCATCAATTTTGTCCTTTTTTAAAGGAGCTAGAATTATTCCCATGACTTAAATATTTAATAATGAATAATTTGAATGACTATTAAATTTAAGACAAATAAGTCTTATTTCAAAGATTGTCAGAAGCTAATAATACTGTGTAGTGTTAATATTTCTTAATCAAGGGGTATGATGCTTTTTAAGGCCAGTGGCTTCAGTATAACAAATCAGAATGCCCATTTTATACGCGCATAAACCGCCTGACCGTAATCGCCGTATTCTGTCCCTTGTCGTCCGAGAAATAACTGGCCATTCAACATTAATTCCCAGTTGTTACCCAGCGAGTAGGTTACAGACGGACCAAGAAACGAAGAACCGTCGCAGGGATTTAGCATTGTCGACATGTTGGCGGAAAGCAGGGGAGTAAGAGGATAGCTTATTTGCCCGAAGAGCTGGTATTTTCCCAACGAAAGCATTTTGGCCGAAATATCGGGTGCAAAGAAACTACGACCGCCGGCATCTCCTGTAGTTCCGTAACTGTTGTATAAGGTTCCGAAATGCAGATATAAACTGTTGGGAAATGTATAATCAGCCGAAACAGAGGCTACAAAAGTTTCAAAGTTATCCGGGTCTTCATCGTCGCGTGGGCGAAACCAGGTTGCTTCTCCACGGAATCCGGCACCTTCAATATCGCCGGCCCATCCGCCACCTAAAACGTAATCTTTTCCAACCCAACCACCCAAAAACTGGATGTCGTAATTGAATTTCGAAAACCGGTACATGCCGGCAATGGCAGTTTCATCGTTGTTATGTCCGATTTTATAAACCAGTTCAGCCGATGAAGTTACTCCGGTATAATATTGCAAACGGACTCCATCAGTTCCCGGGCGTTCTTCGTAATCAAAATCGAAATAGGAAAATGTATTAAACACATCGTTAGGATTCCAAACCAGGTTGGTGCCCCAGTTTATACGTTGCCGTCCCAGGCGAACTTGTACTTTACCGCTGTTGTAATCAATCCACGCACGGTCGAGCATGGTATGTAAAAACCAGTTGTCGGCCGAAATTAGAACGGTTCCCATATCCAGATAACCGTTGTCAGTGTCGACAAAATCTTCATAATTTGGAAACTCGCGGATCATTTGTCCCATGTAAATGCGGTTGCGGGCTTCAAGAGCAACGGTTAGTTTTTCCGATGCATACCACCTGAAATTTAAACGGTTGTGGATCTCATTCAGAAAAAGGTAATCAAGCGATTTATCAACCGAAACTGGTATTGGTTCTACTGGATGGTAGTACATCCCGAGATCTTTTATATAACCGTAAAATGCCAGGTTTGACTGTGCATAGATCACAACGCTAAAAAGTGTAAATGATAGTATGAATAAGGTTTTTTTCATATTGAATCGAGTTCAATCATGTACTATTTATTTTCCAAATTTTGTGAATGTCGAATGATGATTAACGAATTGTGAATGAAGTAGTATAGTTAAACATGCCGCTTGCTTTTTTACATTCGTACATCTAAAATTCTTAATCGATATTCGTAATTCATCATTTATTTTCCATTCCTCCCGCAAAATCCATAACACACATGGTTTGGTACCGTGGATGTGTGCCACAGGCTACTCCAACGTTTTTGAAATCAGTTTGGAGAAGGTTGGCGCGGTGACCACGGTTTTTTACGCCATCGTCGATCAGAAGAAAAATAACAATTTGCCGTGCTGAAGTATTTCCATAAGCAATATTTTCAGCAATTCGAACCTGCCATTTTCCGTAACGTTCGATCCTGATTTTTGAGTTTGATCGATCTTTTCCAATGTGCCCTGTTTTACCGGTTTTGGCCTGGTCTTTTTGGTGATCATTGGCCGCTTGGGTCAACAATTTATTGGGATATAAAACCGGAGCAGGATCTGCATTTTTCAACGCGCGCACACATTCACGCAAAGCGCTTACACCTTCCTGTGTCATTATCGATTTATCGCCGGGATAATGCAATATTTTTTTGTCGTAGTATTTTGCCAGTGGAGCAATATATTTCTCAGCGTACGCCGACGGGTTCGACCGGAACAAATTGATTTCATAGACCACTTCCTTCTCCAATTCCGACAAGTAGTTGACATCGGCTGCAGTGTTAAGTGTTCGGTCTTTTAAGTCTTCTTTGCCCGAAACTCTCAGGCACAGACCAAGTAATAAAATCGCTATGCAAATCGTCGCGTTTCTCATTGTTTAATTTTCATGTTTAAAGCACACCAATACGGTTGCTTCTACTTTCTCTCATCGCTGATGATCTTTCCATCCTCGATGGTAATTACACGCCGCGCTTTGTTTACCACCCGCTGGTCGTGTGTTGAAAATATAAACGTTATTTTTTCCTCTTTATTAAGTTGCTCCATAATATCGAGCAGGTTTTCGGTGGAGTGCGAATCAAGATTGGCCGTAGGTTCATCGGCCAGTACGAATTTTGGTTTCGATGCCAAAGCCCGTGCAACAGCCACCCGCTGTTGTTGCCCGCCCGATAATTTCGATGGCCGTCGGTCCATCATTTCACCCAGACCAACCGCTTTAAGCAGTTCGCTGGTACGTGCGTCGCGGTCAGCCTTTTTGCTTCCCTGCAGGTGCATAATAAATTCTACATTCTCTTTGGCCGTAAGAACAGGAATCAGGTTATAGGCCTGAAAGACAAAACCAATATTTTTCATTCTGAAATCGGTCAGTTTTCGTGATGAAAGTTCATTGATCTTAACGCCTTCAATTTCTACTGATCCTTCTGAGGCATCATCCAAACCACCAATGATATTGAGCAAAGTGGTTTTTCCCGATCCGGACGGACCAACAATGGCGGTAAATTCACCCTCTTCAATCGACATGTTTATTCCGTTTACCGCATGTACCGAAACGGAGCTGCCGTTGTAAATCTTGTGCAGGTTTTTGATTTCTATTATTTTCATTGTAGTTGCTTTAATTCATTCTAATATTCTAAATCTCAAATATTCTGGTCTTTCTTAATCCGTTCTCGTGGCTTCTGCCGGATTTAACTTTAGCGCTTTTCGTGCCGGGTAAATCGCAGAGATCAATCCGGTTAATACCACCAACGTTATTAATATTCCTAATGAGTGAGATGGGAAAACCGTTGCTATTTCGGTAGACATACCGTATTGCTCCAATCCCTGGGCAAATGCAGAAAGGTTGATGGGGTGGTTTTCAAAAATCCGCGATATTCCTATTCCCATAATTATTCCTACGACTCCGCCTGTCAGCGTCAGCATAATCGATTCGAGGATAATCATGCTAAAGATTTTTCGTTTATTCATTCCAACGGCCATTAGCATTCCGATTTCTTTTACACGTTCAAGCACTGCCATTAGCATGGTGTTGATAATTCCAAAACACAGGGCGATAAGAATAATCAGAATAAAAATGTACATGTATTGGTCCAGTGAATCGGTGATGATGGACATTTCCGGACTTATTTCTTTCCAGGTTTGTACGTCCATTCCTGCTGCAATTTTTTGCACAGATGGTTTTACAGGCTGTGCATAACTGTTGTTTTTTAACAGGATAGCTATTTCATGAACAGCGTCGGGTTGAATGCCAATTTGCGTTCGCAGGTCGTTGATGTTGACGAACAAATGCATTTCATCGAAACCAGTGTTTACCGTTTTGTAAATGCCTGCCACGCGGTAACCCTTTGAGGATAAGTCGCCATTAAAATCAACCAGTTGTACATTTATTTTGGTTCCAACTTTTAAACGTAGTTTGTCGGCCATCTTTTTCCCCACCAGTACCGGGGGCATCCGGCTCGTTTTTTCGAGGTAGGTACCGTCAATCACGTGTTCCCAAATGTCGGTCACCTGCTTTTCTTTTTCCGGATCGATTCCCAGCATTTTCCCTCCACCCGTTCCGTGGGCTGCCATTATAAACGGCTCGGCAATCAGTCGGGGAGAGGCAGCTTCAACAGAATCGAGTGCCTCAATTTGTTTGGCCAGTTCAAAGCCGTCAGAAATAAATAATTCTGATTCGGTGTTATCCAGAAAATGTGGAGCGTGCACCTGTATGTGCGACAACTCCGATTTGGTGGCCGATTCAATACGCGAATTGTACATACCATTCATAAATGCCATCATGAATATGCCTGCAAAAAGGCCCAACGCGATGGCCGCAATCATTACTATACTGCGGGTTCTGCTTCGCCAAACGTTTCGCCATGCTATTGAAAGTATCATTTTGTTTTATTTATGTCGGAAGCACGAAGTTGGAAATCTGAAGTGTTCTGATTCAAATCCAAACTGTTGTATTCCTGATTATTATTCATCTTAATAATTGTGAGAACTGAAAACTGTGACTGTAAACTTTCTTACGCTCGCATTGCTTTAGTGATTTTTAACCGGCTAACATTGGTTATTGGGAAAATCGCTATAAAAATGCTGATGAGGAAAACCACAATAATTTGGTTATAAAAGAGCGAGGCTTTCATCGAAACGAACATGTACGGTTCCATACCGTAGAGTTCAGTGGCTTTGGCCATATCGCCGGTGAGCGGAATCGGGTTGTAGAAAAAGTACAGGCAGAAAAAGTAGCTGATTATTAGTCCAACCGCACATCCGATCAGTCCGATAAAAAGTGTTTCGATAAAAACCAGCGCGGCTAATTTTCGTTTTTGCATACCCACAGCGTGTGTTACACCAAATTCGCGCTGGCGTTCTTTTACCATCATAATTACAACGCTGAACATACCAAAGGCAATTACCAGATAAAGGATACCCAACATTATAATTCCACCGCCGCGGTCGCTTTGAATTATTTGAACCAGTTCAGGTGTCATTTCTGTCCAGGTCATTACCGTGTTCTTTTCCGGTAGAATTTGCACAATCTCCTTTTTAATATGATTAACGCTGTAGTGATTATCGGTCATTACTACCAGCGAAGTCGATAATCCGTGGGCTGAATAAAACTCACGAGCTGTTTCAATGTCCATATAAATCAGTCGCTTGTTAAATTCCGCATTGGGGTGTTTAATTATTCCTTTTATAGGGAACAAACCACTTGCACTTATCCCGTGATAACCCTGAGAGATCATTACCAGTGTATCGCCAACACCCAGTTCCAGGTATTTGGCAAGGCCTCCGCTAATCACCACTTCTTTATCGCCGGATTTAATAAATTCTCCCGACTGTATTTTTTTTGAAAGGTTGGTAATCTGATCTTCGGCTTCGGGCTCGATACCCATCACCATGGCCGGTTTACTTTTCATGTGATCGGCAGCCAGTGAAAACGATTCCAAACGATTGGAAACCAGCGAAACGTCTTTTATATTTTTAATCTGGTTTTGTAATTCTGCATCTACTTCAAAACTATTGTCAAGTGTGCGCTCGTCCCAGTATGCAGTATCCTGCACCTGCAAATAGCCGGTGTAGAACTTAACCGAATTATCGATCATGCTGTCGTACGAACCTTCCTGCATCGACCGCATCCACGAGGCCAGCAGCACGCTGAACACGATAGACGATATGGCAATGATAGTCCGGCGTTTGTTACGCCAGAGGTTTCGCCATGCTAGTTTTATGTTTGTTTTCATTTGTTCATTTGTTAATGCTTGAATGCTGCTTTAGGGGATGTCATTTCGATGAGTTAGCGAAGAGAAATCTGTTACATTGAAAGAGATTTCTCAGTCATATTTCCTTCGAAATGACAAGCTCTATCTTATCCGTTTCATATTCTGTTGCGAGAAAAAGCTCTCTTTCAGATCAACATCAAACTCAATTTTATCAAAGATCATAACCGTTTTGTTGCCTTCTTCATCGGCCGGAATCATTTCCAGACGTGTTGGCATTTCGCGGTCGTCCATCATCTTTACATCCGTAAGAATTTCGGTATTAACCAGGTAGCCATCTTCATCGTAAAACTCAGCTTTTAGCCAGTGCAGTTCTTCTTTCGAGATCCACATAATTACTTTTCCCCAAACAACGGGTGCGTCTTCGTGAGGTATCAGTTCAATTTTATAGCACGAATAACCATCAACTTCTTCCTCGCCAAGCAGCTTGTTCGAATAGTCTTTTGCCATTTGCGATTCTTTAACCAGATTGTCGTTGGTAAAATCCGATCCCATCCACGACTGCATCATCATCGATGGTGGGATTTTTATCATACGTTGTATGGTTGGCACCCAGTTCCACATTTCTTTATCGCGTTTCAGAAAAACCTGTCCTTTTTCTTTGGCCGGGGCAGTAATGTATATGAGTGAATAATCGTTTCCCAAGGTCCAGTTTTTCATCGAAACAGTACGGCTCCATCCGGGGCGTTCAATAATCATGGTCATTTCGCCACGACTCGATTCTCCTCTGAATTTTTCATCGGCCTGTTTAATTATTGCGGTCATATCCTGTGCAAATACAGCCAGGCCTAAAAGCATAAAAGTTAGTGTGAGTTGTATTCGTTTCATTTTGGTAGTTATTTATTGTTAACGATTTTAAATGAGGCAGAAATTACAGCCTCTTCAAGTTTCTCCATCGGGAAAACATCAGGTGCAGCCACACAATACAAAAAGGCACCTTCCAGTAAAGAGGCAATCGCCATCAGGTCGTTTTCCGGGTCTTTACTTCCATGAGCTTTTATAAATCCATAAAATAAGTTGAAAATAGGGGCAGCTTTTTCTTCGTACATTTCAGCAAAAGCTTTTGAAATTTGGGGTTGCAACAATAACGAAAAGAATAATTTCCAATGTTGCATATTTTCCCGCAATAATTTGAAATTCTGGCGGATAAAATAAATGAATTCTTCGTCGGTAAGGATTCCGTCGTGATTCATATCCAGGTTGTCGTAAATTTCGTTAAAACCATGTTCCATCAGCTCGTTAAGAATCTCTTCTTTGCTGCTGAAATAATTATAAGTAAGCCCTTTCGAGATTTTTGCTTTTGCTGCAATCTGGCTTATGGAAGTGGTGTGATAACCATTCTCTGCAAATAATTCAAGAGCAGTTTCCATGATTAAATGCTTTTTCTGTTTTCTGATATCGTCGAATTGTTCCGGACTTCTTGGCATCTTTTATTATTTATTGGTTGAACGGTCGGTCAAAGTTAGAATATGTATTTTGAAATTCCAAGAAAAATTGCGATTAATTGACCGGTCGGTCATTTAAAATATTGAATATTGGACGAAATAGTTCGAATAAGATGCCAGGGATTTAGTATTAATAGATAAATATTTGGACAATTTTGGTATTGCACCAATTGTTGCTAGCAAATGTAAAATAACTTGCTTTCTTTGCGCCAATTGTTTAAACATAACCGGGGCGTAATTAACCCCGATTTTTTATATATTTACGTAAATGAAGATATTTGAAGGACATTCTTTTCATATACCCGTTCTGGGTGTAGGATATTCAATAGACACTCCTGTAAACGTTGCTCCATATGGAATTTCATCAGTGATTTCGTTAGTTGACGATGGAACAATTGAAAAAATGCGCGAATTTTACTGCAACAAATTTGATATTCCGTATAAGGCTATATCGAAAAAAGTAGAAGACTTTAGGGCAGAACGAATTACCTCCTACCTAAACGTGGTGGAAGAGATTGTGAACAGGAAAGTTGAAGAGATTAAAAATGCTACATCGAACGCAAGTGGCGAATTGGAGAAGTACATTGATATGCTTCCCAATACTTCGTCGTTAAAATCGAAATTTGCCGATAAAGGTCGTGTTGCTGCCGACGATTTTTCAAAATGGGTGAAAGAAAAATTGCATGTGGGGTCGATTGATGTAAACATCATGACAAAGCTGGATCAGGCACACTACAAAAGTGGCGAGCAATTACCGATAGAACAGAACGATGCACATGCTGCTTTACGTGGTTATGCCAACAGTAATTTAAGTTCGTCGCTGGTACTTTCTGCCGGAATGAGTCCGCGTTTGTACAGCTACATCGAGAATTTTAAAGACTTTTTCCCCGATGTGAAAGGTAGGATTAAAAAGAAAATTATTCTGAAAGTGAGCGATTTCCGTTCGGCTTTTATCCAGGGGAAAATGTTTGCAGCAAAAGGTTTGTGGGTGTCGGAATACCGTATTGAATCGGGAGTAAATTGCGGCGGCCATGCTTTTCCAACTGATGGAGTTCTATTTGGACCTATTTTGGAAGAGTTTAAACAAAATCGCGAAAAACTTTTTAGCACTTGTGCCGAAGCTTATAAGGCGGCACTCACCAAAAAAGAAATGCCGCAACCGGCTGAAGAGCCAGAGCTTAAAGTTACCGCTCAGGGCGGGGTAGGCACCAGCGAAGAGCATAATTTCCTGCTTGATGAATACAATATGGACAGTGTGGGTTGGGCAACTCCGTTTATGTTGGTACCCGAAGTAATAAGCATCGATACAGAAACGATGGATATACTGGCTAAGGGAAAAGAAAAAGATTATTACTATAGCGGATTATCGCCACTTGGTGTTCCTTTTAATAGTATTAAAGGAGCATCGATGAGTAAAAGAAGGTTGCAACTTGCCGAGGATGGAAAACCTGGAACACCTTGTACTAAAGGTTTTTTACGTTATAATACTGAATTTACCGAAAAGCCAATTTGTACCTCATCACGCCAATATCAAACACTTAAATTAGAACAACTGGACGAAATGAATTTACCGGAGGCTGAATACAAAAAGGCCTACGAGAAAATTATTGAACCTGAATGTTTGTGTATCGGTTTGAGTGTTTCAACCATGCTTTCGAAAGGGATGGAAGTGAAAGAAAGCGAGAAAGTAACCGTTTGTCCGGGACCAAATTTGGCTTATTTCTCAAAAATTTCGACTTTAAAAGAGATGGTTGATCATATTTACGGGCGTATAAACCTGCTTGATAAAGGTTATCGTCCGCATATGTTTTTGAAGGAACTGAGTATGTATCTTGATATTTTTAAGGAGCGTATGGAAGCTTTTCAAAAAAATATGGATGATGTGAAGGAAAAGCGTAACCTCGCAAAATTCAAAAAGAACCTAATGAGTGGCATTGAGTACTACAAAGACCTTTTTGGAGAAAAGAAAAAGGATGTAGTTCTTGAGCTGGAAAAACTTGTTCAAAAATATTCAGTTCTGAACGAAGAATTGTAATAATTTTCAAATTATCATATAAAAGCGGGATCCATTTGGTTGGGTTCCGCTTTTTATTTATGAAATCTGAAGATGTTAATGCAAAATGAAATTATTTATTGACAGTAATTGTGAATATGCCAAAAAACAGTGCGATGTGATGATAAACTGTTTATATTTGGACGCATTAAAAATCTGGTTGTCGTTCGATACCACAAATTATTAGATCATCTATGAAGCGTTGTCATTTGTTCCTTTTGGTATTCTCCTTGTTTTTTATCAGTGTAAATGTTAAAGCCGAAAATGCTGACTCATTGTATGTTGCAACACATTACAATGAATCGGAATACTTCATCGAAATGCGCGACGGAGTGAAGTTGTTTACCGTGGTTTACACGCCAAAAGACGAATCGAAAACTTACCCGATATTGATGAACCGTACCTGTTATAACGTTGACGGGACACGTAACAATAAACTTAGGGCGCCATCGGATTACCTGATTCGGGGCGGATATATTCTGGTATACCAGGATGTTCGCGGACGTTACATGTCGGGTGGAACTTTCGATAACATGCGTCCCAATATTCCGGGTAACGATGTAAAAAACAAAAAAGACATTGATGAAAGTTCAGATACTTACGATACCATCGACTGGCTGATAAAGAATATAAAAGGCAACAATGGAAGGGTAGGGATTTACGGTATTTCGTACCCCGGACATTACAGTGCAGCTGCTTTACTTGATGCGCACCCGGCCTTAAAAGCCTCTTCGCCACAGGCACCTATTTCTGATTTCTTTTTCGACGACTTCCATCACCAGGGGGCATTTCTGCAATCGTATATGGCAGCTTTTCCGGTGTTTGGTTATCAGAAAGATTCGTTGACCAACAAATCATGGTACGGCGATAAAATGATGCGTTTGTACAAAGATCGTCCTGCTGATGGTTATGAGTTTAACCTGGCGCTGGGACCGCTAAAAAATATCACGGAAAAATACCATTACGATAACTTTTTCTGGAACCAGGTGGTGGAGCATCCGAATTACGACGAGTTTTGGCAAAAGCGTTCAATTCTGCCGCATCTGAAAGACATTAATCCTGCGGTACTAACTGTTGGTGGATGGTTTGACGCCGAAGACCTGTTTGGGCCGATAAACATTTATAAAACCATTCAACAAAACGATCCGGATGCAAAAAGCACCATTGTTATGGGGCCGTGGACACATGGTGGCTGGTCGCGCGAACGTGGGCAGCAAACCATAAATCATATTTACTTTGGCGATAGTATTTCTACTTTCTTTCAGCGCGAAATGGAAAAACCATTTTTCGATTATTACCTGAAAGATGAAGGAAAAATGACGCTGCCGGAAGCATACATGTTTGATACCGGATTAAAAGAGTGGAGAAAATACGACGAATGGCCGCCAAAAGATGTGGCTCCAATTACCTTCTCGTTTGGTGAAAACGGCAAGTTGCTGATGGATGAAGATTCCAAAGCAGGTGCTGAATTCAGCTATATCAGCGATCCGGCAAAACCGGTGCCTTACCGTTCGGAGATTGAAGGTTTAACGTTTACACCGCGCTTGTTTATGACCGATGATCAGCGCCATGCCTCGTACCGCCCCGATGTGTTGACTTTTAAAACCGATGTTTTGGACAAAGATGTAACCATTGCGGGCGAAATTCTGGCACAACTGGTGGTTTCAATGACCGGCACCGATGCTGATTTTGTAGTGAAACTGATCGATGTTTATCCGGATGATTTTCCAAATTACGAGCACAATCCTAAAAATATAATAATGGGAGGCTACCAGCAGTTGGTGCGTCACGAAGTGTTTCGCGGCCGTTTCCGTGACAGCTATTCCGAGCCAAAGCCATTTGAGCCCGGAGTGCCAACCAACGTAACCGTTCCGCTACAGGATGTGTTGCACACCTTTAAAAAAGGCCATCGTATAATGATTCAGATTCACAGTACCTGGTTCCCGTATATCGACCGCAATCCGCAAAAATATGTCGACAATATTTACAAGGCGAATGAGGAAGATTTTATCAAATCGGAAATTACCATCCACGGTATGTCAACCGTAAAAGCCGGTGGTGATTTACCCACTATTGAGTTTCTGAAAAAAACGGATTAACGGATAAAGGTTGATGCTGTTTGCTTATTTATCCCGGTATTGATAAACAGCCTTTTTAAGCCTGTCCATAATGGCAATGCCGATACCTGTTTCAGGAACAGGTTCTGCAATTATCAGGTCGACATCCGAATCCTCGAGACGATGCAATGCTTCAAAGAAATTTGCTGCAGCTTCGCTTAAATCTCGGTTCGATGATAAACGCTCGATCTGATGATACTTTTCCGGTTCCGTTACTTCAGAAAAAGCCAGGAAACCTATTTTTTTGTTTTCTGAATATTCGGGCACTTTGCCTAAAAGGTACATGGGTTTGCGGGGGCTGTAATGCGATTTTAACAATCCCGGCGATTTTATTGGCGAATTGGCCTCCGCAGTTTTACTTTGCGGAAGAACCTTGGCTAAATCCTGTTCTGTAATAAATCCGGGTCTTAGTATTTTAAATTCTCCGTGGCAGAGTTCGATAACTGTTGACTCGATACCAACTTTAGGAAGTTCGCCGTTTAAAATACATTTTAGCTCAGGAAGCTGTTTTTGAACGTGCTCGGGAGTAGTTGGGCTTAACATTCCAAACCGGTTGGCACTGGGTGCAGCAATCAATTTTCCTGATAGCTTTAACAGTTCTCGGGCGGTATGGTTGGCCGGCATACGAACGGCAACTGTATCCAATCCGGCCGAAACGATATCAGGAACCGATTTTTGTTTTTTTGCAACTATGGTTAAAGGCCCCGGCCAGAAATGTTCAGCCAAATTTAATAGGGCTTCATCAATCTCAACAAAAAGTTTTTCGAGTTCAGAAACCTCCCGGATATGCACAATTAGCGGATTAAATGTTGGTCGCTCTTTGGTCGCAAATATTTTTGCAACAGCCTCGGCATTAAATGCATCTGCACCTAAACCATAAACCGTTTCGGTAGGGAAAGCCACCAATTCACCATTTTCAATAAGTTTGGCCGCTAATTTAATATCGTTGCTAATCGAATTCATTCTTTGCTTCAAATTTGTGGGCACAAATATCTAAAAAATAAGGGAGAGTTGTGAAAGCAAATCTTCCTTTATGATTAAAGTTTCCCTGAAATGCCGATTCGTTAATTATTTCCCCTTTCGCAGGCGGAAACGGGCCGGATGAATAGGGAAGACGCCTTCATTTACGAATTTGATATCTTCAACCGAATAGAAAGCTTTTGGGTTGGTTGTTTTCACAATTGTCTCCACCTTCTTAATTTCCGAACGTTGGATGATACTGTGAATGATGCTCACCCGTTCGTTGGCTCCCTGAGCATGGTGGTGAGTAATGCCGTAACCGGCAGCTGTAAGGGTTTCAATAAGTTTGCTCGCTTCTTTACGGGTAATTATCTGTAGTTTAACAATACCTACAGCAAGTTTCTCCTCAATAAGCAAGCCTACATAATTTCCACATGCAAAACCGGCAGCATAAGCTATGTAACAAAACCAGTTGTCGAGATTTTGAAAGATCTTTGAAATGGCAATCAGCCAAATCAGAATCTCAAAAAATCCCAGTAGCGGAGCCCATAACTTGTGCCCTTTTGAAACCATAACAATTCGAATAGTTCCAATAGTTACATCCAAAACACGCGAAAAAAAGATCAGTGCTGGAAGCAACGCGTAGGTAAATAATGTACTATCGTAAAAACTTATCTCCATAAAAGTAAATGTGTCAATTCTTTTGTCATTTCGGATAAGCAACAATTCCGAATTCTAATTTTCAAAGGTAGCGGTTTCTCGCATTGTTCGAAATAACAAACGCTTTAAAACTCCGAAGTAAAATGGAACTTAATGTCTTTGAATTCGTCCTGAGCCATTTGTAAAATAAAGGATGAATCGGCCATAAATACATTGCGACCAAGTTTATCTTTTGCCATTTTCTGGTGTTTACGCTTTTTAAACTCGGTTAGTATCTTTTCATCATCACACTCAATCCAGCAGGCTTTGTGCATCGACAGCGGTTCGAAACGACATTTTGCACCGTATTCGTGTTCCAGACGATACTGGATAACTTCGAACTGAAGTTGGCCAACAGTTCCAATAATTTTTCGTCCGTTAAAGGCACTGGTAAAAAGCTGTGCCACACCTTCATCCATTAACTGGTCGATACCTTTGGCCAACTGCTTTGATTTCATTGGATCGGCATTTTCAACAAAACGGAACATCTCAGGTGAGAAACTCGGCAGCCCTTTAAAGTGGATATCTTCACCATCGGTAACTGTGTCGCCAATAATGTAATTCCCGGTATCCGGCACACCGATAATATCTCCCGGATAAGCTTCTTCAACGATCTCTTTTTGCGAGGCCATAAATGCTGTTGGGCTGGAAACACGGAATGATTTTCCCAAACGGATATTCTTGTACATTTTATTTCGCTCGAATTTTCCGGAGCAAATTTTAACAAAGGCAATTCGGCTTCGGTGATTCGGATCGATGTTGGCATGAATTTTAAAAACAAATCCTGTAAATCCTTTCTCGTCAGGTTTTACTACACGTTCTTCGGTAGTACTGGGTTGTGGAACAGGTGCAATTTTAACAAATGAATCGAGCAATTCCTGTACGCCGAAATTATAAAGTGCACTACCAAAAAATACCGGTGCCAGTTCTCCCGATAAGTAGTCTTCGCTGTTAAACTCAGGGTAAATACCTTCTACCAGCTCCAACTCTTCGCGCAGTACGTCTGCATCGTCGCCAATGTGGTCTTCCAAAGTTGGATCCGAAACGTCTTCAAACTTAATGCGTTCTTCAATTTCCTGAATATCGGGAGTAAAAAGTTTCAGGCTCCGGTTAAAAATATTGTAAACACCTTTAAAGTCGGGTCCATTGTTAATTGGCCAACTTAGCGGGCGCACTTTAATCTTCAGCTGATCTTCAATTTCGTCCATTAAGGTAAACGGATCTCCCGCCGGGCGGTCCATTTTATTTACAAAAACGATAACCGGTGTTTTGCGCATCCGGCAAACGTTCATAAGTTTTTCTGTTTGCGGCTCAACACCTTTTGCTGCGTCAATAACGATAATAACACTATCAACCGCGGTAAGTGTACGGAAAGTGTCTTCCTGGAAATCCTGGTGACCAGGAGTATCCAGAATGTTTATCTTGTAGCCGTTGTACTCGAAACCCATTACCGAAGTAGCCACAGAAATACCACGCTGGCGTTCAATCTCCATAAAATCGGAAGTGGCACCTTTTTTAATTTTGTTGCTTTTTACAGCACCTGCCACACGAATTGCTCCACCAAAAAGAAGTAGTTTCTCGGTTAAAGTGGTTTTTCCGGCATCCGGGTGACTCACAATTCCAAAAGTGCGACGACGTTGTATTTCCTCTAAAAAACTCATTTGCTATCGTATATGTAATGCGGGCGCAAAAATAGAAAAGATATTTTAATTCATCTTATAAAACAGAAAGAGCTGTTTGGTGTTAATTCTAAAACAGGAAAAGTAACAGCTACATGATTTTTATAAATGGCAACAAACTGAAATTTGAGACCTACAAAAACGACTTGGTAAATTTATATATCGATACCTTTTCGGCAGGTAAAAGTTTTCAGTATCATTCTGAAGAAGAAACTGCAGCCTACCTTCAATCTATTTTTGATGTTGGATACGGAATTCTTGCCATGGAGGGAAATGATCTGGTGGGTGCAATTCTGCTCACACCTTTAAGTTTCGATAAATTGCTACCGGCAGAAATAAGCAAAAACTTTGATGTGAAACGCTCTGTTTATGTTGCTGAAATGATGGTGGAAAAACCAAAACAAGGGCAGGGGATTGGTAGAAGGTTGCTGACCCGTTTTCTGAAAGAGGCAGATCGAAACCAATTTGACCACGCTTTTATTCGTGTTTGGGTAGAAAACGATGCTGCTGTTGGTTTGTACAAAAAAATGGGATTCGAAGTCTGTTCAACAATCGTTCAGCCCATATTACTGGCCGATAAAAGTGAAACTTTCGATTTCGAGAAGATTTATCTGCATCAGCAACTCAACTGATTTTCCGACTCAATATTTATCCATAACTTAAACAATTTTAACCTTTAATTTGCTATAACCTGATTACATTCGTTTTTTTTGAATATCGATTTCCAGAAGTATATAATGTTATGAATAGTTTGATAGCCCATACAACCGATTTGATTAACGGAGATGCTGAACAAAAAAAGGCAGAAATCCGCGATTACTTTTTAAAAACATATGCCCTCGATGAAAAACTATATAAACACTTAAAAAGCGATAGAGCATTTTTTCGCAGGGCCGACCCACTGCGGCATCCGCTCATATTTTATTACGGACATACCGCTGTGTTTTTTATCAATAAACTGGTACTGGCAAAAATTCTGGATCATCGGATCGACTCCCATTTCGAATCCGTTTTTGCAATTGGGGTAGACGAAATGAGTTGGGATGATTTAAACGAATCGAATTATGATTGGCCTACCGTAGAAGAGGTTTTTGAATACCGCCAGAAGGTTAGAGAAGTGGTGTTAGATATAATCGATTCGACTCCACTGACTTTACCCATCAACTGGGAGAATCCGTTTTGGATTATTATGATGGGGATTGAACACGAGCGCATTCATATTGAAACATCTTCGGTGTTGATAAGGCAATTACCGCTGGAATTTTTAAAACCGAATGTTTTCGACGTGCCGTGCAAAGAATCGGGCGATGCGCCCAAGAACCGCATGTTAAACGTTGAAGGAAGAGAAGTGGTTGTTGGAAAACCTCACGATCATCGATTTTATGGTTGGGATGTGGAATATGGCGAGCATCAGGTTGCGGTTGATAGCTTTAAAGCTTCGGAATACCTGGTTTCTAATGGCGAATTTCTTGAATTTGTAGAGGATGGCGGTTACAAAACTGAGGAATACTGGACTGAAGAAGGCTGGAGTTGGTGTCAATATCAGAAAGCAGAATTTCCATTGTTTTGGCGAAAAGACAAGGGGATGTACTTTTTGCGGCTTTTTGATCAGGAAATTGAAATGCCCTGGAACTGGCCGGTTGAACTGAATTACCTGGAAGCAAAAGCTTTTGCCAACTGGAAAACAAAACAAACAGGTAAAACCTATCGTTTGCCAACCGAAGCTGAATGGTATCGACTGGCAGAACAAAATGGAATAAACGATGATAATTATGCTACAGTGCGGGCAAATATTGGTTTGGAACAGTTTGTATCGCCATGCCCGGTGAATCAGTTCAAACAAGGTGATTTTTACGATATTGTTGGAAATGTCTGGCAATGGACCGAAACACCGGTGACAGGTTATCCGGGATTTAAAGTGCACCCTTTGTACGACGATTTTTCAACCCCTACTTTCGACGGAAAGCACAATATGATTAAAGGTGGTTCCTGGATTTCAACAGGAAACGAAGCTACATGGCACGCACGTTATGCGTTTCGCAGGCATTTTTATCAGCACGCAGGATTTCGTTTGGTAGAGTCTGAAAATCCCTTGATTATACGAAATGACTCTTATGAAACCGATTCAGAAGTGGCGCAGTCATGTGCGTTTAATTATGGCGCACCGGTGTTGGGATTTGACAATTTCCCGAAAAGTATTGCTGAAATCTGTAAGCAATATGCAGGAGACCGGAGCTCGCTTAAACTACTTGATTTGAACTGCGATACCGGAAGAACAGCTTTCGAATTGTCCGGTTCCTATAAACAAATTACCGGAATTGATTTTTCAGCGCGTTTTATCCGAATGGCCATTCAGCTACAGGAACAAGGGTTCATTCGCTACATCACAAAAGATGAAGGCGAATTGGTACATTATCACGATGTACAATTGTCGGAGCTGGGGCTGAATCCCAAAGATAACCTGCAATTTATGCAGGCTGATGCCAATAACCTGAAGCCAATTTACACAGGTTATGATGTAATTCTGGCCATTAAATTATTGGAGGAACTGTATAATCCAAAACAATTTTTGACAACCATTCATAAGCGTTTAAATGTCAATGGAATTCTAATTGTAGGTTCAAGGTACGACTGGGAGGAAAACGAGCTAAAACGAGAGAATTGGCCCGGCGCATTTAAAAAAGATGGTGAGCCGGTTACCTCATTCGAAGGCATAAAGGCGCTGTTGCAGGATAATTTTGAGCTGATTTCAGAACCCGTAAATCAGTATGCAGCCTTACCTTTGTCGTCACGAGATGTTAAAGTATCCGTGGTTGAAATCTCAGTTTGGCGAAAACGTACATCCTGAATTAAAAAGTTAGCGTCGGTTTGGTTTTTTTACTGATTTAAACGAATCAGAAATATATTCCCAGCAGGCCTTGTGAAATTTTACATCAGATTTTCCGAGGATATCGTGGTAGCTTTTGGGCTCATCATCCGGATGGAAGATTTTTAATCCCATATCTTCGTATAAAGCCGAAACTTCAGGGTGAAACTGAACGGCAAAAACATGCGGATAAGTGCTGTGTGCAACTCCTTCAATAATTTTGCCATCAGGCGATAAACAGGTAACTTCCATTCCTTTTCCCAGCTTTTCAATGGCCTGGTGGTGGCTGCTGTAAATGCGTGGTGTTGCCTTTTTCGACACTTTTATGGTTTCACCAAAAAGCGGGTTGTCGGTAAATTGTATTGTATGGAGGTTAATGCCCATAAAAAGCGAATCTTTCTTGATTAACTGCCAGTAATTGCGGTGCATGTTGGCTCGGCCAATAGCAACTGTTTCTTCGGGTGTTTCGGCGTTATAAACCTCAGCAGGAATGTCCTGGATCAATGTTCCGCCGGTACCCACATTCATGGTTTGCATGCCCAGACAAAATCCGGTTACTACATAATCCGGCCGCTCGGCGAGGAAGGGTTTAAACGATTCGTCCTGGTAGCCTCCCAGCAAGTGAAACATAAATGTAGATTCGTAATAATGACGTGCAGGAGTAAATACGCCACATTTTGTATTTTCCTCACCGTAAATGGCCGGCGGAATATCGGCACCGCCAAAAAATATAATCCCAATTGAATTATCGAAAACCTTTTTCAGCTGGGCAGTAACATCATTTTCCTGGAATAAATTTGTCTCGTTCAGGTTACCGGTAATTTCGTGTAGAAAAAAATTGTCGAGTTTATTTTCTTCAATATATTGTTGTGTTTTTGAGAAATCGGTTTTTTGTCCTTCGTAATAAACACCAACAAATTTCACTTTACTTTTATTTACTTTCAGGATATTGTTATCGGTAAGATATTGAATCGTTTTTATACGATGTACCGAAGGATCGCAAAGAATAATGTATTTTTTACGGGTATTAAAATCGGTATCGAAAAAATGTTGGGCAAACGAGGTACTAACCAGCAGAAACGCAATGAGAAGTAATAGCAGCTTTTTCATTTTAAATTAATTAATGTTTTTGTTGACCAGAATAATTCATCACCAAAATTAAAAGATTACCACGGCCAGCAATGCATTGTTCGCAGTATTTAAATAAAACATAATTTAGACTGTAGACATTCTATAAACTTTGTACATTTGTCTAATCATATAAAAAGAAAAAAGGTTATGAAGTTCAATTTTAAATCATCTTATCTGGTACTGGGTGCTGTTGTATTAATTGTATTGCTGCTTTTTGGTGGCCGCATGTTTAAAATATTAAAGCCTGGTGAAAAGGCAGTTATTTTTAAACCCTACACCACTGGTTTAGATAAGGATAATATTTTTGGAGAAGGATTCC
Organism: uncultured Draconibacterium sp.; assembly: GCF_963675065.1. Lineage (NCBI taxonomy): Bacteria > Pseudomonadati > Bacteroidota > Bacteroidia > Marinilabiliales > Prolixibacteraceae > Draconibacterium > uncultured Draconibacterium sp. The sequence goes on from NZ_OY775906.1 coordinate 608,138, forward strand.
ATGTAATAGCTCCATGGAACGAATTGGAGGTATATAATGTAAGAGAACAGCAACGCGATGAAACAATGGATGTGCTGGATAAAAATGGTCTTTCGGTAAATGTAGATGTTACCGTACGTTTTAATCCATCGTACAGCAAAATTGGATTTTTGCACGAACAGTTCGGAGTTAATTTTATAAATGTGTTGGTTATTCCCGAGGTTCGCTCATCTGTAAGGCAGGTTGCAGGTCGTTATACTGCCGAGGAAATTTATTCTACAAAAAGGGCAGAAGTGGAGCAGTCAATAATTACAGAAACCAAAAAAGCATTAAGTGCAAACTTTATCGATATGCGCGCTTTATTAATCCGGTCGATTAATTTACCGGCCCAAATAAAAGGTGCAATTGAAAATAAATTGCAACAGGAACAGGAAGCGTTGGCTTACGAATTTCGCTTGAAACGAGAAGAATCGGAAGCGGAACGTAGAAGGATTGAGGCAGAAGGTATTGCAAACTATAACCGTATTATAAATGCCAGTTTAACTGATGCTATACTTACTCAACGTGGTATTGAGGCAACAACATCGTTGGCAGAATCGGCCAATTCAAAAGTTATTGTAATTGGTGGCGGAAAAGACGGATTACCTATTATTTTAGGAAATAATTAAAACGATTAATAGATTTGAAAAAGCGAGCTGGTTTTTGCCGGCTCGTTTTGGTTACAGAAAAGTGCGCTAAAGTTGATAGACCCGCTGTCGCTTCTTCGGCGCTCCTGGCCTCCGTCGGCTGAAGGAGACAATCGGAACAAAGTGACGATAGGGGGTGAAGAAAAACTAAAGAGTGAATTACCAACGATGAAAAAAATCAAAAATCCCTGGAAAGATCCTAAGAACATTGGTGAATACAATTGTTTTGCGTGTTCGCCATACAACAGCTCGGGCTTGCAGCTGGAATTTTGGGAAAACGATGATGAACTCATCACAAAATGGAACCCTGAGCGTGGTTACGAAGGTTGGATTGGAGTTCTACATGGTGGAATTCAGGCTACCTTACTCGATGAGATTGGAGGTTGGATAGTGATGATAAAATTAAAAACTGCCGGTGTAACCAGCGACATGCAGATAAGCTATCTAAAGCCGGTGAAAGTCTCAAAAGGTGAAGTAACCGTAAAAGGAAAACTGATATCTCACGAAGGGCGGTTTGCAAAAATAAGTGCATCGCTATACGATGGTGCCGGCGAAGAATGTGCAAAAGCAGAGCTTTCGTATTTTGTTTTTCCTGAAAAAATAGCAAAAGCACGTTACCAATACCCCGGAATTGAGGCATTTTACGATTAACAGCTTTGCCGCCACAGCAGGCAATAAGGATTAATTGATATGTGGATTGTTTAATTTTTATTCTTCTTCTTCTTCGATGTCAGAAGAATAGTCAGGCAAATCTTCATCATCGAACTCGTCGTAGATAGTTAATCTTCGTTTAGAACTTTTGTCACGCGAGCCAGCGTGCTTTTTTTGTTTTCGGTCGAATTTGTCTAATTCGGGGAGTCGGTTTTTGTTTACTTTATTTTTCATCACGTCAGCAAACCAATGTCATTAAATATAAAACTGTTAGAATAATTAATTTTACGTAAGCAAAATAGAAAAAAAATAAATAAAACAATTCATTCGTTTATTATTTTTACCAAATTGTGCTTTTATACGAAATTGTTTGTAATATGTTATCAATGAGTAGATTAAAAAACATTGTATTATTAATAATATGTGGAATGTGCTGGGTAGGTACCTTCGCACAGGATAATAAGCGTGCTGACAAGTTGTTTGAAGAGGCCAGAAAGTACTATGTGGAAGACAGTTATCCGGCAGCAATTGAAACTGCAGACAAGATTTTACAGAAAGATCCGGAGTACGCACCAGCGCATCTTCTTTTAGCAGAAATTTATAAAGATATAGACTCAACTCGGTTGGAAATAAAACACTTGACCAAAGCCGTGGAACTGGATGATAATCCGCTTATCGATTTCAGACTTGGAGAAGCTTTTTACAAACTGGGAATGTATTCTGAAGCACTTAGTTTCTACGAAAAATACACGGAAAACAAGAATATTCCTGAGAAACGACAGTTTCTTTTGGCCTGTAAAATTGCCAGTTGTCGGTTTGCACTGAACAGCATCGAGAATCCGGTAGCATTTGAACCCACCAATCTAGGCGATGAAATAAACACCGCCAATGATGAGTATTGGCCTACACCTTCATTAGATGGAAAACATTTGGTGTTTACCCGTTTGATGAAAGACGGTGGCCGGCCACAGGAAGATTTTTTTATGGCCGAGATTGATTCGTTTAACTGGGACAACGCCGTGCCGATGAGCGAAGTAAATACCAGTGATAATGAGGGGGCACAAACATTGTCGGCTGATGCCAAAATACTGTTCTTTACAGCCTGTAACCGTGAAGGCGGATTGGGCAGTTGCGATATTTATTTCTCCCGGTTGGTTGAAGGGAAATGGACAGAGCCGCAAAATGCCGGAGCGCCAATAAACTCTTCGTCGTGGGAAGGACAGCCTTCGCTATCGTCGGATAATCGTTATCTCTATTTTTCTAGTAACCGGCCCGGAGGAAAAGGGCAGAAAGATATCTGGCGAATTGCTTTTAACGGATTTTCAGATGAAGGGAAACCGCAATGGGGAAAGCCGGAAAACATGGAAGCGCTAAATACCTCAGGCGACGAAATTTCACCATTTATTCATGCCAACAATCATAACTTTTACTTTGCTTCTGATACACATGTTGGCATGGGCGGACTTGACTTGTTTACCGCTGAAATTAACGAAAATGGGCAGGTGGAGAATCTCAAAAATATGGGCTATCCGATTAATACCTATAAAGATGATATGGGGCTGACTATCAGTTCGATTGGTGATATTGCTTATTTTTCGTCGGCCAGAGAATCGGATAACGGACTTGATATTTTTTCGTTTAACCTCGATCGTGGTTTGCAGCCACGACCTGTTACTTACATCAAAGCAAAAGTTACAAACAAGACAACCACACAGCCGGTTATGGCAGATATAGAACTCGTTAACCTGAATTCATCAGTAAGTGAGCCACGCATTGAAAAAGCTGACGAAAACGGCCAGATAATGCTGGCATTGCCCGTTGGACGTAATTATGCATTTAATGTTTCGGAAGATGGGTTTATGTTCTATTCGCAATCTATGCGTCTGGCGGATGAGAATTCATTAACCGATCCGTTTATCCTGAACATTGAATTAGAGCCAATAGAAGTGGGTGCCGAAATGGATCTTCACAATATCTATTATGAAACCGACTCGTTTGCCATTCTTTCCGAGTCGGAACCGGAACTTCAGAAACTGGTTGACTTTTTGAAAAACAATAGTGGATTAAAAGTGGAGATTCAGGGACATACCGATAGCTCGGGTAATCCGGAAAGTAACCTTGAGCTTTCAAAATTAAGGGCAAAATCGGTGGTTAATTACCTTGTTGAAAATGGTATTACAAGTGGTCGTCTGCAATTTGAAGGTTATGGCGATACAAAACCTGTAGCTACTAACGAAACGGTTGAAGGACGCAGGTTAAATCGTAGAACAACAATTAAAATTATTGCAAAATAAAGATCTTGTTTTCTCGCTTAATTAAGGTTTGCTCTTTCCGGCAAAGCCGATTATAACACTGATATAGAAATTTCGTGGATTTCCCGGGTAATAATAGCGCGGAGGATTTCCACCAAACGATGGAGCATTTACGGCCAGCATTGAGGCATAATGAATATCAAAAACATTTTGAATGCCTCCGCGTATATCAAATTTAAAGTTATCCTTTTTTCCTTCGTACCTGATTTCTGCATTGGTTAATCCAAAGGCATCAGAAAAAGTGGAATTGGCATCGTCAACAGGCATTTTACCGTTGTATCTATACCAGCCGTTTAGCGATAAATTTTTGATGGGAAACAGGGTGGTCCCAAAGCTAAACGTTTCTTTTGCAGTTCCGGGAAGAAGATTGTCCGAATAATCGTTCCCTAAATTAACAAAATCGTTAAAATGATAGTTCGCCAATGTGGCGCTTCCGTATAGGGTTAGCAGTGGATTTCTGTGGTGCGTAATGGTTACCCAGGTAAATTCGGCCTCGAAACCCGGATGTGACGATTGTCCTGCATTAACTCCTACATAAGCATCTTCGCCGGTGCGGTGTGCAACTAGCAGGTTGTCGATATAAATGCGGTAGTAGCTTGCCGAAAGTTTAAATCGGTTGGTAATTTGGGTTCTGAATCCCGTTTCAAAACTCCATCCCGATTCCGGTTTTATATCAGGATTGATGCTACCTTCCGGCATCAGCGTTTCTTCAAAAGAAGGCGTTGAAAATCCATGGCTGATATTTGCAAAAACTGAATTCTCATGATTCAAAAGAAAGTTAACACCCAAACGCGGCGACAAAACCGGTTTGTAATTTCGGTTGCCCGACTGGTCGCCGTTTTCAGTATAATGATCGGTGTATTTAAAACGCGTGAGGTTTCCGTTTAATCCGGCAGAAATAAATACACGTTCTTTAATGTTCGATTCCAACTGAACAAAGAGATTTTCGTATTGCCGCTTTTCCCTGTTGTCAGAAAGTAACTGGTCGTTATCATTGTTAAAAGTCTGCCAGTCGTATGTTTCGCGGAACATTTCAACTCCGCTTGTCATTACCAGGCGAAACTCTTCGGCGGCAATAACTTTTTGAATGTAAGCGCGCCAACCGATATAATCTGATGATTCTTTCAGGCGATTAAAAGGGCGCAGTTCATTCAGGTCGCGTATACTTCCAAAAACGCCAACCGATATTTTCCCATCGTTAAGCGTAAAACGGTTAAATGAAGCGCCAAACTGCGAGTTAGTATATTCTTCAAATCCTTTTACCGAAACCCAGTTTTGTGCAGCACTTTCCGGATTGTTATTATAGGTATCCAAATCGAGCGAACTAGGAATGTAGCCTTTCATTTTTGTGGCTTTTATCAAAAACTGAAGGTTCGATTTCTCCGAGAAATTGTAAATTGAATTAATGAGCAGGTTGCCCCGGTTCGTCGAATTATTTTCGCGGTAGCCATCGCTCGATAGCAATGCTCCAAGTGTGTAGATTTGTAATTTATTGGCAGTAACGCCGGCCGACAGCGTGTTTTTAAACGTTCCGAATGATGCAACTGTTGTGTTGTTCTGAACAAAATCCTTTAAAACAGTTTTTGGGTGAAAGAGCAGCACGCCGGCCAGTCCTGCACCATACAAGCTCGATGAAGGCCCTTTGATAATTTCAACGCGTTGTATAGCCGAGTTTTCAAGATCTTCCAAAACGGTTTCGCCATCGCCGGTAGTAAGTGGTATTTCGCCAAAGTAAGCTTTTATTTTATTGGTGCCGTAAGGTGTTCGCGAGCCAATACCGCGAATGGTTAAGCGGTTGGTGTTAAATGTGCCATGGTGCATTAAAATGCCGGGAATGCGGTTTAATGCATTTATAGGAGTGAGTGCATCGCCCGCTTCCAGTTGATCGGGTTGCAGCAAATTTACCGGTGCCGGCGTATTAAAAATATTGTATGGCGATCGAAATGCGGTAATGGTAATTTCTTCTATCTGATCACTTAATGGCGTTGTATCCTGCCTGGTAAATGGTAATTGAGCCATTAATTTACCGGCAGGTAAAATTGTAAGTATAAATAGCAGAAATAGAACTGTATTCCGTTTTACTTTCATGGCAGGCTTTTTTCTTCTCAACCAAAGTTAATGAAAAGTAGGGAATTTTTTTTAGCTGTAAAAATGTGTAAAAACGTAAGAAATATTTTTGTGCTTTTTTTTTGTTTTTCGATTCGTTTAAATGGTTACCTTTTTTAGTCTTTTAAGAAAATCTGCATTAATGCTGGCACCTAATCCGGGTGTTTCGGTAATGGTAATTTTACCTTTCTCGCCATAAAGTATGCCTCCTTCAACAGGATCTTCTTCCATCATTAGCGGCGTATCAAAATCATAATAAACAATATTCCTGGACGAAAGAGCAAAATGAGCTGCTGCAGTAAATCCTAAACGCGTTTCCAGAAAACCGCCAACCTGTATTTCCATTTTAGCTGCCTTGGCGTGTTGTACAATCTTTAGTGCTTTAAAAATACCTCCTGATTTGCTCAGTTTAATATTGATCAGGTCGCAGGCAAATAAATCGATCAGTCGTTTTGCATCGATATGATCGCAGCAGGTTTCGTCGGCCATTATTGGAATTGGGCTAAACCGCCTGATTTCAGGTAGAGCCATATAATCCCAACGCGGAATCGGTTCCTCGCAATGTTGTATTTTATAAGGTGTCAGCGCTTTTAAAATATCGAGTGCTTCTTCGGTTTTCCATCCCTGGTTAGCATCTAAACGAATCGGGATTTTCGGACCAATCGTTTCACGTATTCTTTTTATGCTTTCCACATCCTGTTCTTTCGAGTGGCCAAGCTTTACTTTTACAATTTCAAAACCGTTATCAACAATACGTTTTGCGTCGGCAGCCATTTTCTCCGGATTGGTAAGACTAACCGTATAATCAATTTGCATTTCCTTGTTGTTTTGTCCTCCAAGAAATTGGTAAAGTGGTACGCCGGCCATTTGTGCTGATATGTCATACAACGCCATATCGAAAGCACTTTTTATGCTTGAATTACCATAAATAGTTTTGTCCATTGCGTGTGTGCATGACTCAATATCTTCCGGGTTTTTCCCTTTTAAAACCTGGGCCAGATACTGACCGACAATAAAACAGGTTTCCATACTTTCTCCGTTAATTGTCATAAACGGACTGCATTCGCCAAAGCCAGTAATACCTTGGTTTGTGTGAATAACAATGATCACATTTTGGGCGTGATGCATAGGTCCCAATGATATAATAAAAGGTTCTTTTAATTTGATGGGGGATTGGTAGATCTCAATCTTATCGATTAGATGTTTCATTGTAAAAGTGTAGTTTTTTACAAAGTTGATAAATCTTTTTAATGAATTTGTATGACAAATGATATATTTTATCGGTTTAACAAAAGAATTAAGATTAAATGGTTTAATAGGAATGCGATGAATACATTGATTTTAAGATTCATTGGACTCTCCAACAGTATTTAAATTCGTTGTGTTCTGGTATTTAATTTTATTCTGACCCCCTATAAATCCCCCGAAGGGGGATATTTCCTCCCCTTCGGGGAGGTTAGGTGGGGTGAGTAACGAATATCCAATGAGGGAATTTGCACAAAAAAGCCCGTCAGAATTTCTGACGGGCTGGTAGGTTTGGACTATAGATTTTTTAATCTAAACTTGTTAAAAAAGCATCGCGCTCTTTCAGGAATTCAGATAAACGCTCAACTGGGTCGCGCATAAGTGCAACTCTTCCCGAGCGGATAAACTGCATAACTTTAAATTGGTTTAATTCCTCGAATAGTGCCTGCGTATCTTCTTTATGACCGGTTTTTTCAATTACCACATAATCTTTAGTAATTTCAAGAATACGGGCACCTGCTCTACGCACGATCTTTTCAATGGTATCGCTTTCGTAAATCGGCTCAATAGGAACTTTGTACAAAGCAATTTCCTGGAAGATCATTTCATCGTTGGTATGATAAAAAGCCTTCAAAACATCAATTTGTTTTTCAATCTGACTAACCAGTTTTTTGGCCATAGCATCGGTACAGTGCACCACAATGGTAAATTTAAAAATGCCTTGCAATGCCGATTCTGATACGGTAAGACTGTCGATATTTGTTTTTCTGCGTGTGAAAACGTTTGTGATCCTTGTTAAAAGACCAATGTGGTTTTCAGAATAAACTGTAAGGATATATTCTTTTTTCATTTTTTTACTTTTTTTCGTTATTCAAGTTACGAATTTAAGGCTCTAAAATTACATCAGAAACTGATGCTCCCGTTGGAACCATAGGGAACACATTGTCTTCCTTCTCAATTTTAATCTCCAGCAGATATGGACCGTCATGATCGATCATCTTCTGGATACTTGCATCCAAATCCTCTCGTTTGTCAACTGTATGCCCTGCAATACCAAATCCTTTACCAATTGTAATAAAATCAGGATTTTGCAGTTCTGTAAACGAATATCGTTTGTCGAAAAATAGCTGTTGCCATTGTCTTACCATTCCCAGGAAGTTATTATTCAGTAACATTATTTTTACTGGTAATTTGTTCTGTGCAATGGTTCCTAATTCCTGTATGGTCATTTGAAAACCTCCGTCACCAACTGCTGCAACAACAGTACGGTCGGGTGCCCCAAGTTGCGCTCCCATTGCTGCCGGTAAACAAAATCCCATGGTTCCCAAACCTCCTGAAGTTACGTTGCTTCGCGAGTTTTTGAAATGGAAATAGCGTTGAGCAACCATTTGATGTTGGCCAACATCGGTAACCAGAATGGCATTGTGATTTGTTTTTTCCGATGCAATTCTAATGGCTTCACCCATTGTTAAGCCAGGTTTTGTTGGGTATAAGTCTTTCTGAATAACTTTTTCGTTTTCTATTGCATCACATTTCTTAAACTCATTATGCCAGTTCTCGTGATTGTTTTTGCTAACATTGTCGATAAGCATTTTTAGAGCTTTTTTTGCATCGCCCAATACGCTTACATCGGTTTTAACGATCTTGTCAATTTCTGCCGGATCGATTTCAATGTGAATGATTTTGGCCTGTGTGGCGTACTCGCTAACTTTTCCGGTAACGCGGTCGTCAAAACGCATTCCAACAGCAATAATCAGGTCGGCTTCGTTGGTCAGTTTATTCGGACCATAATTTCCGTGCATACCCAACATCCCAACATTTAGCGGATGGTCGGTAGGCAGTGCCGAAAGTCCTAATAAAGTCCAGGCTGCAGGAATTCCGGTTTTTTCGATAAAAGCTTTTACTTCTTCTTCTGCATGGCTGATAATAATTCCCTGGCCAACAAACAGCAATGGTTTTTTAGCTTCGTTTATTAAATCAGCAGCAGCTTTAATCTGATGCGGATCAATACTTGTCTCCGGCACATAACTACGAATTTTTTTACATTTTTCATATTTGTAATCCAGCTCGCCAAACTGTGCATCTTTTGTTACATCAATTAAAACCGGACCCGGACGACCTGTTGTTGCAATATAAAATGCCTGTGCCATTACTTCAGGAATTTCTTCCGGAGTAGTTATCTGGTAATTCCATTTGGTAACAGGTATCGACATACCCACAATGTCCGATTCCTGGAAAGCATCGGTTCCCAGCAGTGGCGATGCAACTTGTCCGGTAATACATACCAGAGGTGTTGAGTCAATCATTGCATCTGCAATTCCTGTCATCAGGTTAGTGGCGCCAGGGCCTGAGGTTGCAAAAACAATTCCTGGTTTGCCGGTGACGCGGGCATAGCCCTGGGCACCGTGAATGGCTCCCTGCTCGTGGCGGGTTAAAATATGTTTTACCTCTTTGTCAAAATCATACAACGCATCGTAAACGGGCATAATTGCGCCGCCCGGATAGCCAAAAATGGTATCCACCCCTTCTTCCATAAGCGACAGGATCAATGCTTGTGAACCGGTAACTTTTTTTGCTGTCATATTGTTTTAATTTTTAGGCCGGTGCTGTTAACCGGCTATCTGTTTGTTCTTTGTTTTACTCTTTTTTTCTCAATTAGTCTATTAATCTTACGGCTCCCATATCGGCCGATGAAACGAGGCTTGCATAAGCTTTTAGTGCTTTCGACACATTGCGGACTCGCGTTGCAGGTTTCCAGGCTTTTGCTCCTTTGGCCTCTTCTTCGTCGCGACGTTTTTGTAATTCTTCGTCAGAAATTACCAGGTTAATAGAGCGCTCGGCAATATCGATCGCAATTTTATCGTTGTTGCGAATAAGTGCAATTGCGCCGCCACCTGCTGCTTCGGGAGAAACGTGACCGATAGACAATCCCGATGTTCCACCTGAGAAACGTCCGTCAGTAATCAGTGCACAGTGTTTATCCAGCTGCATCGATTTCAGGTACGAAGTAGGGTAGAGCATTTCCTGCATTCCAGGTCCGCCTTTTGGCCCTTCGTAGCGAATAACAATTACATCTCCTTTTTGAACATCATCACCCAGAATACCATTTACCGCATCATCCTGAGAATCGAAAACTTTAGCTGTTCCGCTAAATTTAAAAATCGACGGATCAACTCCTGCAGTTTTTACAATACATCCCTTTTCTGCAATGTTACCGAAAAGAATTGCCAAACCACCGTCTTTGTTGTATGCATGTTCAAAATCGCGGATACATCCTTCGGCACGATCATCATCCAGTTGCTTGTAGTAGCTTTCCTGTGATCCCATAACAAGGTTGCGACCTCCGCCCGGAGCCGATTTAAAACGCTTAATGGCATCTTCGGTAACGGTATCACGTTTGATATCGTATTCGGCAATGGCTTCGCCCAGTGTTCTGCCATCGATGCGCGAAACGTTGGTTTCCATCAAACCGCCGCGTTCCAGCTCTCCCAGAATTGAAAGAATTCCGCCGGCACGATTTACATCCTGAATATGGTAATGCCCGTTAGGCGCCACCTTACATAAATTAGGAGTGATGCGTGAAAGTTCGTCAATATCGTTCATGGTAAAGCTAACTTCTGCTTCGTGTGCAATAGCTAACAGGTGAAGAACAGTGTTTGTTGACCCCCCCATGGCAATATCCAGTTTCATGGCATTTAAAAAGGAATCGCGCGAACCGATGCTTCGTGGAAGTACCGAGTCGTCGCCTTCGAAATAGTATGCTTTTGTGGCCGCAATAATTTTTTTTGCAGCTTCTTCAAATAGTTTTTTTCTGTTAGCGTGTGTGGCCAAAATTGTTCCGTTTCCGGGAAGTGCCAAACCAATCGCTTCGGCCAAACAGTTCATTGAGTTTGCGGTGAACATACCGGAACATGATCCGCAGGTAGGACAGGCATTTTCTTCTACCTGTTGTACATACGAATCCTCTATTTTGGTATCGGCAGCCATAACCATGGCGTCAACAAGGTCAAGGAATTTGTCATCTACTTCGCCGGCTTCCATCGGTCCGCCCGAAACAAATACCGCCGGAATATTCAGACGCATGGCAGCCATCATCATTCCCGGTGTAATTTTATCGCAGTTCGAGATACAAACCATCGCATCCACTTTGTGTGCATTACACATGTATTCAACACTGTCGGCAATGACATCACGCGACGGAAGTGAATATAACATCCCGTCGTGGCCCATTGCAATACCATCGTCGATAGCAATGGTGTTAAACTCAGCAGCAAAGTAGCCTTCTTTTTCAATTAAACTTTTTACATACTGGCCAATTTCGTGTAAATGAACATGCCCCGGAACAAACTGAGTGAACGAGTTAACAATTGCGATCAGCGGTTTCCCGAAGTGTTCTTCTTTCATTCCGTTAGCTCTCCAAAGGCTACGTGCCCCGGCCATTCTGCGGCCCTGTGTGGTTGTGTTGCTTCGTAATGTGTTATGCATACTTTTTTGTCTTTTTCTGTCTGTTATAACATTAAAAAAGCCTTTCTCTGTTTTGAGAAAGGCTTATAAATATCTTAAGTATCTATACAAATTAATGGCCTTTCTCAGTGTTTCCAAGAATGACAACGAGTAGGACAGTAATATTGATAGATAAAATTCTCATTTGTTTTTTGTAATCTAGAAGCAAATGTAAAAATTATAATTTATTATCAAAACGAATTGAAATTAAAATGTAAGATTTTAAATGAATTCTTAAAAAAAACGAGGTTTAACTGTTGAATTGTAAACTGATATTGGTGAATTTTAACAGTTTTGCTTTCAGTTAAAAATCTGAGCTGCGATGTAACTAATTAGCCGATAACGAAATTGATTTGATTTTTCCGTTAATTGTTGATTTTGGATGTTTTAAAACCAATCGGTATTGATAAGTTATTTTTTCATTTTTTACAGGAAGTTTAATAGAAAATGCTTCATCGTTTATAAGCATTGTTTTGGTTTCTTTCCACTCAACAGGTATTGGTTGTTTAGTGGGATTGAAATGCGGGCGATATTGAAAGCAAACTTTTAGATTTTCCTGATCGCCCTGTTCAATAATTTTACCGTTGAATTGGATGTAATTCGTCCCGCCTGATTGTATTATTTCGGCTTCTTCGGTAACCACGACGGGTGGAGTAAATGCAGGTTGGGCATTGGTAATTTTTAAAACAAGCGGGTAGTTCCATTTATGATTATTGTATAAACGTTGTGCATGCACGCAGGAAATGTGTAAACCATTTTCTTCCTGTTCAAAAAGAGTGGTCGCATTTGTTTCCGACATGTATTCAACGCGTTTCCCCGATTGCCCTAAAACTTCAACTTCGGTATTTTCCGTCGCGTTAACCGATTTCAAAACAAATTCGCGGCGTTCGCCACGCGGCCACTCCGCTTGTTTGGTAAGAATAGCATAAAGCGTTTTTTCTTTCGGTTTCCAGGTATACCATATATTTTCTTCGTTCGGAATAATCCAAGGTTTTGTGGCCTCAATTGCTTCGCCGTTTACAAAGTTCCAGGCAGCAATTTCTCGCAACAGGTTTACCTGTTCTTCGGGAACCTCACCATTTGGTTTTGGCCCGATATTGAGCAGTTGGTTGCCTCCTTTTGCACGTGTTTCAACCAGTATTTCAATTAGTCGGGTACCGGTTTTATACACTTCGTTGGCTGGTTTGTATGCCCATTGTGTTCCCATAGTTAAACAAGCTTCCCAGGGATCGGAAAGCGTGGTGCCGGGCACCGTTTGTTCCGGTGTTTCCATGGCGCCGCGTGTTATTACCACATCGGGGTGAAGTTCCCACGCCACTTGTTTACATTTTTCAAGCAAAGGTCCTTCGCCACCATCGTAAAAGAGAATATCGATATCGCCATATTTAGCCATTAATTCAATGGTTTGAAGTTCGTTTAATTCCACGTATTTCTTCATTAAATGTGGAGGAATGTCGTTAATGTTTGTGCGGCGAATTTCAAGTCCGTTTTCATGCAAAAAATGAAAATCCTCAGGCGAAAAATAGAATCCAACTGCCAAGCCTGCTTCGCGTGTAGCTTCAACATATTCGTCTAACAGATCTTTTTTATATGGAGTGTTGGTGATATTAAAGTCGGTGGTTTCGGTGTCCCACATGCAAAAACCCGAGTGGTGTTTTGTGGTGAACACAATGTATTTCATTCCGGCAAGTTTGGCAAGAGTTGCAATTTCTTTTGCATCAAAATCTTTCGGATCAAACGTTTTTGGAAGCTCGTTAATGTAGCGGTTCAGGTAATCTTCGGACGCACCAACCATCGAGTGGCTGATTACAACGCCCAACTGGCTGTCGAAACTAAAATGGATGAATAGGCCAAAACCGAGATCACGAAACCATTCTACACGCTCGGGTTTGTTCAGGTTTAAAGTTTCGGTGTTGGTTGTTTCTGTCGATTGTGCCCACAGAATTACTGAAAATGTTAGTAACAGAAATGTTACGCCTGACTTTATCATAGCAAGAAAGATTGATGTTTTAAGGACTGTTAAAGTACTAAAAAATTATTGGGGTACAAGTTGTAAAAATGGCCATATTTTTTACATAAAATGCAATGTTTTACTAATCAGGGGCATACGATTTTTGTGCACTGAAATACAACCAATATGATTGTATAAATATATATATTCTATTAAAATGCTACATTTGTAATATGTAGTACAATTGAACGTATTTACCACTTGACCAAAATTTACGAAAATGGATGAAATCTTTAGAAAAATTGGAAGTAAGCTAACTTTGAGCCAAAAAATTGAGCGAAGGATTGAAGCTGCTATCAGGGAAAAGAAACTACCCGTGGGATCCAGACTTCCAACAGAGCGGGAGTTGTGCGAATCATTTGGTGTTAGCCGAACAGCATTGCGCGAGGCACTACGTCGTTTAAGTGCGCGCGGGCTTATAGAAATTACAAAAGGTAGTGGGATGACTGTTACCGGGTTAAAGATTGATGATGCCATTGAAAACCTGAACTTGTATTACGACATGCAGTTCGACCATAACCTGATTGCGCAAATTATTGAAGTGCGCAGGTTGTTTGAACCCGAGATTGCCAGCCTGGCAGCCAAACAAAGAACTCAAAATGATTTAAGCGATATTCAGGATAATATTGAAGCTTTTAAAGCTTGCAATCCTGATAATATTCAAATGGAGGCCGACCTGGATAATAAATTCCATTTAATGATTGCCAAGGCAACGCATAACCCGATCGTGCAGATTTCGATGGAACCAATTTATTCGCTTCTGCCACGCATGCGAAACCTGATTTATGCAAACGTAGAGGGAGAAAAGGATATTACACTCGAATATCATTTGAAAATATTTGACGTAATAAACAAACAGAAAAGCGAAGAGGCAGCCGAATTGATGAAAGTGCATTTGCGTCGTACAATGGAGATTTACCAGAAATACCTCCATAGTTCTATTTAGGTGATTAATATGCAGTTTCTGAAAAGTTTATTTTTCATCGGTTTGGTAATTTTTGTTTGCTCCTGTCAAAACAAAAAGGAGGAAGTGTTCGATTATCAAAGTTATTTGTCACAAGGAAAATTCAAAGAAGCTGAAACCAGGTTGAGTGAGCAACTTGCTGATGATTCTCAGAATAACGAGTTGATTATTCAGCTTGAAACCGTCCGACGTTTACGAAAAGAGTTTCCTTACACGCGGGAAGATGTAAAAGAACAGTTGCGCGACTATTTTCCGGATTTAACAGACGAAGATCTGAATAAGTGGGAAAAAGACAGGCAATTGGAAATGCGCGTTATAGATGGCGAAAAGCGCTATTTCTCAAGATCGGTTAGCAATTTCTTTCGTTTAAACGAAGCCGCCGGAAAGGTTAAGGAGGCAAAAAACGGGAGAGCTTACGATGGTGTGGAAGATTTTCAACAGACCGTTATTCCGCAGTGGTTCGAAAAAACTGTTGAGCCGCGAAAGCCTTTCAGTCCGCAACGAATAAAAGTAGATTATACGATTACACTTGATGCCAATGTTGTACCGTCAGGAGAAATTGTAAAATGCTGGTTGCCCTATCCGCGAACCGGATCGCAGCGATTGCCGAAGGTCGAATTTTTAAAGGCCAGCCAGGAGGATTATACAATTGCTCCGAACGAAACCATGCAGCGCACCGTTTATATGGAGAAAAAAGCGGTGCAAGATGAGGAAACCGTCTTTCAAATCTCATATATTTTTGAAACTGCGGCGCAGTGGTTCAATATTAAACCGGAAGATGTTCGGGAATACAATAAAAACTCGGAACTTTATAAAAAATATACCGCCGAACGTTTGCCGCATATTGTGTTTAACGACCAAATAAAATCATTGGCAGAACGCATTATTGGTAACGAAAAAAATCCGGTAAAACAGGTGGAATTGCTCTATTACTGGATAAACGATAATATTCCGTGGGCGGGTGCGCTCGAATATTCGGTTATGCCTTGTATTCCGTGTTATGTGCTGGAAAATATGCACGGCGATTGTGGTATGCAAACCTTTTTGTTTTTGAGTATGGCACGCAGCGTCGGAATTCCGTGTAAATGGCAAAGTGGCTGGTATTTATTGCCGCAAACCAAAAACTTGCACGACTGGGCCGAGGTGTATTACGAAGGAGTTGGTTGGGTACCGGTTGATCCCTCGTTTAAGCTTGTCGATTCGGAAGACGAGCGTATTAAAGAGTTTTACCTGAACGGGCTGGATTGTTACCGACTGGTAGTAAACGATGATTTTGCCCGTGAACTGGTTCCGCCTAAAAAGTTTTACAGAAGTGAACCTTTTGATTTTCAGCGCGGAGAACTGGAATGGGAGGGTGGGAACTTGTATTTTGATACCTGGGATTATCATCTCGATTTAGAATATCTCCCGGCTACCGAAAACTAATCGTATCTTGATGTTAAGTATGAATTTTTAAGAGGTTATTCTTCGGAAAAACTACTAAAAAATTTATATTTGTAATATGTAATACAAATTATTCAGGGCAATGAAATTTACTCACATTATTTTTCTATTCTTTTTGGTTATGGCATCGTGTACGCAACAACAGCAATCTTCTGAATTGGAACAGCAAGTTGATCATTTGATCGATCAGCAAATAAAAGATAAACGCGTAGAATACTGTAAGGTAAGTGTTTCTGTAAATGATGGCCAAACGGCGATAACCGGAGCTACGGTTTCGAAAACAACTTTTGATGCCTTGAAAACTTTTGCGTCAGAAAAGGGATGTGATTTTTCTGTTGATTTGTTGCCTGATGACACTTTCAGCGAAAATCCTTGGGGTATTGTTACAATTTCTGTTTGTAATATCCGGAGTAATTCAAGGCATTCGGCCGAGATGTTGACACAGGCAATTATGGGAACTCCCGTTAAGGTTTACCGCAAAGAGGATGGCTGGTATTTGATTCAAACCCCCGACCGTTATTTTGGTTGGGTTGATGGTGCCGGAATTGCTACGAAAAGTAATAGCGAAATGGTCGAATGGAAAAACTTTAAGAAAGTACTATACAAAAATCAATATGGTTTTGCCTATGCCGAAGCGGATGCTAAATCAAGCATTGCAACCGATGTGGTACTTGATAACCTGCTAAGTGTGGTGGATGAAACAGCCGGTTTTTATAAAACAGTTTTGGCCGATGGGCGTGAAGCCTTTGTGAAAAAGGACGAGTGTATGAGCCTTGATATTTGGTATAATAAAAGTGTTGCCGCAAAAGATGTGCTGGCAACGGCCCAAAAATTTATGGGCGTTCCGTATTTGTGGGGCGGTACTTCGGCAAAAATGGTGGATTGCAGCGGATTTGTAAAATCGGCTTATTACAATTATGGAGTAATTCTGCAACGCGATGCATCGCAGCAAACATTATACGGAGAGTTGGTTGATACGCAAAATGGTTATGATACTTTGGAAGCCGGAGATTTGGTATTTTTTGGACGAAAAGCTACCGAGGATCAAAGTGAAAGCGTAACGCACGTTGGGTTGTGTTTAGGCGATCAGGAGTTTATTCATGCATCGGGTAAAGTGCGTGTGAACAGCTTGAATCGCGACAGTGAAAAATATACCGAACATTACGAAAAAGGTTTTGTGCGTGCCCGCCGTATTATTGGTAACGTTAATGGCGACGGAATTGAGTGGGTAGTCGATAACGCGTTTTTTAAACAGGTTTTACCTGAATAACATCAAGAATCAAAACACATGCAATTACGTTTTAAACCTTTTGAGCTTCAGTTAAAACATGCTTTTACGCTGGCGACAAGTTCGCGTACAACTACGCCTGTAATGTTGGTTGAATTGGAACACGACGGGTTAATCGGATACGGCGAAGCTTCCATGCCACCTTATTTGGGCGAATCGCACGAAACAGTTGCGCGCTTTTTGAAAAAAGTGGACTTATCGGGTTTTAACGATCCGTTCCGCATGGATGAGATTCTTGAATATGTGGATCAGCTAGAGCCGGGAAATCGCGCCGCCAAAGCAAGTATTGATATTGCATTGCACGATCTGGTGGGTAAAATATTGGGGCAGCCGTGGTATAAAATCTGGGGATTAAAACCTGAAGACACGCCTTACACAACCTACACTATTGGTATTGATACGCGCGAAATGGTAATTGAAAAAACCAGAGAGGCCGCCGGGTTTAAAATGCTAAAGGTTAAAATGGGGCGCGATAACGACAAAGAACTGATTGAAACCATTCGATCGGTTACCGATGTGTCTTTGTGTGTGGATGTGAACCAGGGTTGGAAAGATAAACATGAAGCGCTGGAAATGATCCACTGGATGAACGAAAAAGGGATTGTTTTTGTAGAGCAGCCCATGCCAAAAGAACAGTTGGATGATATGGCCTGGCTAACGGCACACAGCCCACTGCCAACCATTGCCGATGAAGCCTTTCAGCGCATTTATGATATCCCGAAATTTAAAGATGTTTACTCCGGAATAAATATTAAACTGATGAAAAGCACCGGCATGCGGGAAGCTAAAAAAATGGTAGATGTGGCACGGGCGCTCGATATGAAAGTAATGATTGGCTGTATGACTGAAACCTCGTGTGCCGTGTCGGCGGCTGCACAACTTTCGCCAATAGTTGATTGGGCCGACCTTGACGGCGCGTTGCTTATCTCAAACGATATTTTTAATGGAATGAAAGTGATTGACGGAAAAGTCACGTTAAATGATCTCCCGGGAATTGGGGTAGAAAAGATTTAATTTTTCAGATTAAGGCATCAAAAAAAAGAACCGTTTAGCTGATTACTCAGCAAACGGTTCTTTTCATTTTTCGTATAGATTGAAACCTGCTCACCGCAGATGTTCGTATCTTATTTCTTATAATTATCCAGTACTGCACGGACTGATCCGTGTAAAAGTAAAAGTCGTTTGGCTTCCTCAAACTCAATGCCCAGTTCATCAACAATCATTTTCGATCCCCGCTCAACCAGCTTTTTGTTGGTAAGTTGCATGTCTACCATTTTGTTGCCTTTTACACGACCCAGTTTTATCATTAATGAGGTGGTGATCATATTCAGCACCATTTTTTGCGCTGTTCCTGCTTTCATGCGCGTGCTTCCGGTTACAAATTCAGGGCCTACAATTGGTTCAATGGCGATCTTTGCCACCTTTGCAATTTCTGAATTGGGATTACAGGTGATGCAGGCGGTCAGCAATCCGTTGGTGTTACCGTCTTTTAGCGCTCCAATAACATAAGGTGTTCCACCTGACGCTGCAATTCCAACAATGGTGTCTTTGTCGTTTACATTAAACTTTTGAAGATCTTCCCAACCACCGTGAATATTATCTTCGGCGGCCTCAACTGCTTTTCGTATGGCTTTGTCGCCACCGGCAATAAGACCAATTACAACACCGTCGGGCATGCCATAGGTTGGCGGTATTTCCGATGCATCAAGAATTCCCAGTCGTCCGCTGGTGCCTGCACCCAAGTAGAACAGACGACCACCCGATTTTACGCGGTCAACAAGTTGACTTACTAATTTTTCTATCTGTGGAATTTCTTTTTGTACGGCAACGTGTATTTTTGCATCCTCGTTGTTAATTCCGGTTAACAGCTCTTCAACTGTCATCTGGTCGAGGTTGTCGTATAAAGATGATGATTCTGTGACCCTCATTTTTCTTCTGAATTGGTATGGAACTTTTTAAGTCCGTTAATAGGTTTATCAATAATATTTCCGATCTCTATTTTCCGGTTGAACGCGACTTCTTTAAGCAAATCTGAATAGTGGTACGCAATCGACCCCACAAAGTTTACCGTGTAGTTTTGATAGTCGTTATAGCGTTCAATATTCCTGAAAAAGAAATCGGTAAAACTTCTTTTTATCAGATTTTGAACGTAAATATGATTTTTGTTTTTGCTTAGAAATTCTGAAAATTTAGCCAGGTAGCGACTCGGGTATTCTTCGCGATAAACCGAGTTTAAAACATCTGCCACCTCAAGGTGCAGTTCGCTTTCCATTTTTTGTTTCAGGCCTTCGGGTATGGCGCGTTTAAAGTAATCGTTCATAAGAAGTTTACCCAGATAGGCACCACTTCCTTCATCGCCCAAAATGAAACCCAGGGTAGGAACTTTGTCCACAATTTCGGAGCCATTATAAAGGCACGAATTGGTTCCGGTACCCAATATGCAGGCAATACCCGATGATTTTCCCAACAGTGCACGTGCAGCACCTAAAATATCGTCTTCAACTGCTATTGAAGCCTTTGGAAATACTCTTTTCAGAGCTTTCGATACTACTTGGTCGGTTTTGCCTTTTATGCATCCCGCACCATAGAAATATACTTCGTTTACCTCTTTTTTTTGGTTGTTTGTGAATGTGCTTGAAAGAGTTGCAAAAATTTCTTCTGTTTGCTGGAAAAAGGGGTTGATTCCGTGAGTGCTAATTATATACTCTTTTTCAGGACTCATAAACAACCAATCGGTTTTTGATGAGCCACTGTCTGCTATTACAATCATTCGGATACTATTGGTTTATTTTCAGAAATTTTCTGTCGCAAATGTACAAAATCTTTTCTTAATTGGTAATATGTAATACAAATTTTGCCTACATTTGTTGCCATAATCTTAGTCGGAAAACTATGAAGAATTTAAAACTGACTAAATCACAAACGCTTAAAGTAAGCAAGAAAATGGTAACATTCCTGTTTTTCTTGTTCTTAATTCTCTTTTATACTTCTGCAAGTGCTCAGCAACAGGCATCCCTGAACGAGCAGCTAAATAAAGCGCTAACTCAAAAAAGCAGTACTGCTTTTTATGTGGGTAACGAAAACTACCTTAACGGAAAAAGGGTGTCACTTGACACTATGTACTTTTCGCCAGGCAACGATACATTGTATCTTTATTTTAATAAAGCGCTGGCTGAAATGCCTTTTCGGGAAAACAGTTTGTCGCATGTTCGCGACTCCATTCGAAATGTTTTGCCCGATTCGTTAAAAAACATCCCTCTGAAAATTTGGGCTAATCAATTGCCTTTGCACGAACTGGTGCCTAATTATTACAGAAACGAAATTTCAGTTGATAAAAACAGGTTAGCACCGGCAAGCCGAAACCGAAAAAATGTGGTTCAGAAGATCAGACCATACGAAATCTTGAAAGGACTGGATGGAGCCAATATTGCGTTGTGGAACAGTCACGGATGGTATTATGAAACTTCGCGTGATAGATGGGAATGGCAGCGCGCACGTTTGTTTACCAATCTTGAAGATATTTCGCCGAGTTCATTTGTAATTCCTTTTATTATTCCAATGCTGGAAAATGCCGGCGCTAATGTTTTTAATGCACGCGAGCGCGACTGGCAGATCAATGAAGTGGTTGTTGATAATGATCAATCGACCGGGAAAAGCAAATTCAAAAAACCGCGTAAACGCAACGATGAGGATAAAGGATTTGCTTATTCTGAGTTGATACAAGGAACCACAAATCCTTTTCTGGAAGGAACAGCAATTCGGTTCGAAGGCAGAAATAAAGCAAATGTTGCCACCTATATTCCTGATTTCCCCGCAGCAGGAGAATATGGTGTATATGTTTCGTATGCAAAAGGCGACGGGCCGGTTACTTATCGTGTTACGCATTCGGGGGGAGTAAGCGACTTTTTGGTTGACCAACGAATGGGATATGGAACCTGGATCTACCTCGATAAGTTTTATTTTAATGCGGGGAAAGATAAAAAGGCTGCCAAAGTAAAATTGATAGCACCGGAAGGTGAAGGAAAAACGTTCTCGGCTGATGCAGTTCGTTTTGGCGGAGGAATAGGAAACATTGTTCGCAACGGCAAATTAGGTGGTCTTGCACGTTTTTATGAAGGTGCCCGTTACAACCTGCAATATTCCGGCGCACCCGACACGCTGGTGTGGAATCTGCATAACGGTGAAGATGATTACAAAGACGATTATATGAGTCGAGGTGAATGGGTAGACTGGCTAATGGGAGTACCGTTTGGCCCAACCAAAAACCGGATGGCTCCGGGATTGGAAATTCCAATCGACCTGGCTTTTGCATTTCATACTGATGCCGGAATTTTGCCCGATAACCAGATTGTAGGAACATTGGGTATCTATTCAACCGACAGAGATACTTCTGTTTTTCCTGATGGACAATCGAAATACGCCTCGCGCGATTTGACCGATCTTATACAGACACAGATTGTAAGCGATATAAACGCCGTTTATAAGAGCAACTGGACACGCCGCGGAATGTGGAATTCGCAATACAGCGAGGCTTACCGTCCGCAGGTACCAACCATGCTGTTGGAGTTATTGTCGCATCAAAACCTGGAGGACGCAAAATATGTGCTGAATCCAAAATTTCGTTTTGATGTTTCGCGTGCCATTTATAAAGGAATGTTACGTTTTGTAACATCGCAAAATGGACAAGATTACGTGGTGCAGCCTTTGCCGGTTGATCATTTAAATGTTTTGTTTACTGATGGAAATGCAGTGAAATTAGCATGGAAACCGGTAATTGATGAATTGGAACCAACCGCAGTTCCTGAAAAATATATGGTTTATAAACGTATCGGCGACAACGGATTTGATAACGGAATACTGGTCGATAAACCGGAAATAACATTAACTGATTTGGAGCCCGGTAAAGTGTATGGATTTATGGTTACAGCGGTAAATGCTGGTGGCGAAAGTTTTCCATCAGAAACAGTATCGGTAGGAATTGCCGAAAGCAGCAAAGGCAAAGTGATGATCGTAAATGGTTTCGACCGTATTGATGGACCGGCCATTTTTGAGACGGATTCACTGGCGGGTGTTTGGCGTTTCCTCGATCATGGAGTGGCTTATGGATATGAAATGTCGACTACCGGAGATCAGTACGATTTTGAGCGTAAATCTGTTTGGTTAGATGATGATAGTCCCGGTTTTGGAGCGAGTTATGCCGATCTGGAAACTACCATTTTCAGAGGTAATACCTTCGATTTTTCGATGATACACGGCAAAAGTTTGTTGGCCAATGGTTATAGTTTTGTAACGTCGAGTGATGAAGCTGTGGAAGACGGCCTGGCCGATCTTAACAATTACAAGCTGGTTGACTTGCTTTATGGCGAAGAGAAAAAAACTTATCTGCCGGGTAACGATTCCATACCATATTTCGAAATCTACACCGAAAAAATGATCAATGCGCTTTCTGAATATGCAAAAAATGGCGGAAACATTTTTATGTCGGGGGCGTATGTTGGCACAGAAGTTTCAAAAGATAAAGCGCAAAAAGAACGGATTGGAAATCTGTTTGGATTTAAATGGCGGACAAACCATGCAGTAAAAGGCGGACAATTTTATTCCGTGAATTCAAATAGTAACTTTACAGGTGCGTTCAACACTGATTATACATTGGAGCAATACCCCGTTGAAGCACCCGATGGAATTGAGGCCTTTGATGCAGATGGAAAGACGATCTTCCGGTATACAGAAAACGGAATTAGTGCAGGCGTTTATTACGAAAATAAACACAAATCGCTGGTGTTGGGATTTCCTTTTGAAAGTGTAAAAGGGCAGAATGAGCGCGATGCGTTAATGCGTGAAATACTGAAAATTTTAGAAGAATAAGAAAAAACTATAGATAATGACTAAAATTAACTGTTTCGTACCCGCCGCAGCATGGTCGCAAGTGGCGAATATGATTGGAGAATTACAAGCCAATCCTTCAATAAATAAAATATTTTTACCCGAAAATGTGGCCAAAGAAGCCGGCGTAAAAGCAGAAGCTTTTTCGTTTGAAACACTAACTTCTACTGCAACGGTAAAAGCTATGGCTGCTTTAGCTGAAGATGCCGATTACGTTTTATTGCTGACTAAAGTAACTGCCGTAAAACTAGGGCAATTTGCCATCGAGCGTTTGGTGGACACAGCAGAATTAACCGGCGCCGTAAAAGTGTATTCCGATTATTATGAGGTGAAAGAAGGCAAGCTGGCAACGCATCCGGTGATTGATTACCAGGAAGGTAGTTTACGCGACGACTTTAATTTTGGTCCGCTGGTGTTGTATAAGGCTAATGCATTCAGAACAGCTGTAAAAAACATGACACAGGATTTTGAACATGCCGGAATGTATTACCTTCGTTTAAAGGTGGCGCAGCAAGGCGAATTGTTCCGCATTCCTGAGTTCTTATATACCATTGATGAAACCGACAACCGCAAGAGTGGCCAGAAAATATTTGATTATGTAGATCCGAAAAACCGCCAGGTGCAGGTTGAAATGGAGCAGGCAGCAACCGAACATTTAAAAGATGTGGGCGCCTGGTTAAGTCCTGATTTTACTCCGGTCGAGTTGAATGAAAAGGCTTTTGCAAAAAAAGCTTCGGTAATCATTCCGGTGCGAAACCGTGAAAAAACAATCGCTGATGCTATCGAATCGGTACTGATGCAAAAAACGAATTTCGATTTTAACCTCATCATTATTGATAATCACTCTACTGATAAAACCACTTCAATCATTAAATCTTTTGCTGAAAAAGATGAGCGTGTGTTACACATTATCCCGGTTCGTGAAGATCTTGGTATTGGCGGATGTTGGAACCTTGGTGTTCACGATTCGCGTTGTGGAATGATTGCCATGCAGTTGGACAGTGACGATATATATAAAGACGAAAATACCTTGCAAAAAGTGGTTGATGTTTTTGAAGCCGAAAAATGTGCCATGGTTGTAGGCACCTATCAGCTGGTGAATTTTGATTTGGAGGAAATACCACCGGGTATTATCGACCATAAAGAGTGGACACCAGACAATGGTAAGAACAATGCTTTACGAATTAACGGTTTAGGCGCGCCGCGTGCTTTCTACACGCCGGTGCTGCGCGATGTGAAAATTCCGAATACCAGCTACGGTGAAGATTATGCCGTTGGTTTGGCTATTTCGAGAGATTACCAGATCGGCCGTATTTACGACAATCTTTACCTGTGCCGCCGCTGGGACGATAACTCGGATGCCGCGCTGGATATTGTGAAAATGAATGCACACAATACCTACAAAGACAGGATTCGTACCATTGAATTAAAAGCCCGTCAAAAGAAAAACAGAGGATAAAAATTAAGTTTCACGCAAAGGAAGAAAGAAGCGCAAAGTGCGCTAAGTTTTATTCCGAATCTTCATTCTTTGTGGTCTTTGCGATAATCTTAGCGAACTCTGCGTGAATAAAAAAATGAACTCAATTTCAAAAGAAATAAAACAACTCCTTTCCGATCAGAAAACAGAATGGGAACTGGCAGGAAAGAATTTCGCCGGACTGGAAAACGTGCAGGTGCGCGAATTTCAGTTTGAAGGATTTTCGGTAAAAGTGCAGTTTAATCCCGGACGAATTGTTTCGTCGGCAGCCAAAGTGGATAAAAAATCGATTGAAGCCCGGCCGTGTTTTTTGTGTGCGGCCAATCGACCTCCAGAGCAGCGTGGAGTAACTTTTGGCGATTACGAGGTGTTGGTAAATCCGTTCCCGATATTCCCTGAGCATTTTACGATTCCGGCTTTTGCACATACGCCACAGCAAATAAAAGGCAACCTTGGCAATATGCTCGATCTGGCACAGGCGATGGAAGGTTTTACCTTGTTTTACAACGGACCAAAATGTGGTGCGTCGGCACCCGATCATTTTCATTTTCAGGCCGGAAATGCTGGTTTTATGCCGTTGGATGAAGAAACAGCCACATTAAAAGAAAAATATGGCGATGAGTGGGAAAAAGATGATGTGAATTACAGCGCCATAAAAGATGGACTTCGCAACTTTTTGGTGCTGGAGTCGGCCAATAAAATGGCTTTGATTAATGCTTTTGCCCACATCTATTCAGCACTTGATGATCCACAAAGTGATGAGGAACCAATGCTGAATATTCTTACACGGTACGAAAATAATGGCTGGAGGATACTTGTTTTTCCACGTGCCTTACATCGTCCGTCGCAGTATTTTGCCGAAGGAGTGGAGAATATTCTGATCAGTCCGGCTTCGGTTGATATGGGTGGTGTGTTGATCACCCCCCAGGAGAAGGATTTTTTGAAGATCGGGAAAGCCGATATTGAAAGTATACTAAAACAGGTTTTTTTGCCTGAAGATCAATTTGATAAGCTAATCGTAAAACTTAAACAATGAGCATTCCTAATATTCACGTTGGCATAATGAGTGCCGATAAGATCGATTTTAATTTTCAGGGAGAATACCTGCTTGTCGGAACAGATCATGTTTTGGCAGGAGAGGGATCAGTTTGTATTGAAAACGAAAAGATACAGCTCGCCGGAAAGGAAATAAGTCAGAATAAATTGTATTTCGTGCCGCTTGAAAAGGGAAAGTCGGAGTTCGAACTAAAAGATGTTACCATCGGTGTAAATTTTCACTGGGAGCAAAAGGAGGATCAGAAATTTCAGGGGGCTTTGAAATTTATCATCGAAGAGGATAAAATTACTGCTGTAAATATTCTTTCGATTGAAGACTATCTGATCAGTGTGATTTCGTCGGAAATGAGTGCAAAAAGTTCGCTCGATTTGTTGAAGGCGCACGCCATAATTTCGCGCAGCTGGTTAATTGCACAAATTGAAAAGCAGGATAAACTTACCGATGCCGGAGAAACATATGAAAGCACTTTTAAATCTGACGAGGAGTACATAAAATGGTACGACCGCGAAGATCACACGAATTTTCATGTTTGTGCCGACGATCATTGCCAGCGCTACCAGGGAACAACGCGTTCGCATAACCCGAATGTAGTAAAAGCTGTTAATGAAACGGCCGGTGTTGTCCTTGCATACCACGGTGTGATTTGCGATGCGCGTTTCTCGAAATGTTGTGGTGGTATTGCCGAGCTTTTCGAAAATTGCTGGGAGCCGGTAAATCATCCCTACTTAACGGCTGTGATAGATAACCCGTCAGCTCCAGAAGGTTTTGAAACAAATCTTACTGTAGAAGAAAATGCAGTTCCGTGGTTAAAAAATGCACCGGAAGCTTTTTGTAATACCGACGATGAAGAAGTACTGAAACAGGTACTAAATGAATACGACTGGACAGCCAGAGATTTTTACCGCTGGACAGTGGAATACAAACAAGATGAGCTTTCTGCTTTGATCCTGAAGCGCTCAGGAAATGACTTCGGAAAGATTCTGGATATGATTCCGGTGGAACGTGGCGCTTCTGGACGATTAGTAAAACTGAAAATTGTAGGATCGAAAAAGACGCTAACCGTTGGAAAGGAGCTGGAAATCCGCCGTTGGTTGAGTGAGTCGCATTTATACAGCTCGGCATTTCTGGTGGAGAAAAAGGATGTTGTTGATGGTGTGCCGGGCAAGATTATTTTGCAGGGAGCAGGTTGGGGACACGGTGTTGGCCTTTGCCAGATCGGTGCGGCCGTAATGGGCCACAAGGGCTATAAATACGATGAAATTCTAAATCATTATTTTAAAAATATTGATCTCGAAAAACGATACTAACATGACAAAGCGAGCTTTTCTCTCATTTGTTTTGGTGTTTGTTGCTGTATGTGTTTTTGCACAGCAGAAAGTTATTCGTATCAATCAGCTGGGATATTTGCCTCAGTCGGTAAAGGTTGCTGTTTTTCTTTCAACAGAAGCTGAAAACGCTGAACACTTTCAGGTATTTGATGCCCTCAACGATAAACTGGTTTATGAGGCAAATGTAAAACAGGTTGATGGCTCTGATTGGGGAATGAAGACCGCTTTTCGCCTTGATTTTTCTGCTGTAACAGAAAGTGGCGGTTATTACCTGAAGTTTGGTGAAATCCATTCTCCGTCATTTCAAATATCCCCCGAAGTTTACGACGGAACAGCAGATTTCCTATTAAACTACATGCGCCAGCAGCGTTGTGGTTACAATCCGTATTTGCAGGATTCCTGCCATTTGCACGATGGAATAATTGTAGATCATCCGACAAAAACGGGGCAAAAAATAGATGTGACCGGTGGCTGGCACGATGCCTCAGACTACCTGCAATACCTTACAACTTCGGCTAATGCCACTTACCAGTTGTTGTATGCTTACGAGCAAAATCCTGCAGTTTTTAAAGATGATTACCGGGAAAATGGAGAATCCGGCGCAAACGGAATTCCTGATATTCTGGATGAAGCAAAATGGGGCCTCGACTGGATGGTAAAAATGAATCCCTCAGCAAGTGAGATGTACAACCAGATTGCCGACGACAGAGATCACCGCGGGTATCGTTTGCCCAATAAAGATACGGTGAGCTACGGATTGGAAGGAACTTACCGCCCGGTGTATTTTATTAGCGGAAATCCACAAGGGCTGGCGGAGCATAAAAACCGCACGACCGGAGTTTCGTCGAGTGCAGCAAAATATGCGTCATCATTTGCTTTGGGAGCGATGATGATGAAAGAGTTTTATCCCGAGTTTGCCAAACAAATAGCAGAAAAGGCCGGTGAAGCTTACATTTTTGCATTGAGTGATTTGGGAGCATGTCAAACAGCTTGTAACGTGTCGCCATATTTTTACGAGGAAGCCAATTATGTAGACGACCTTGAACTGGCGGCCACAACTTTATATCAGTTAACCAGTGATGATTATTATTTGCTTGAAGCCAAAAAATGGGGCAGTGTTGAGAATGTTACGCCCTGGATGTCGGCAGGTTTTGCGCGTCATTACCAGTTTTACCCTTTTGTGAATATTGGGCATGTTAAGCTGGCCGAAAAGGATGAAAACTTTGCAACTTATCTGAAACAGGGATTAACGCATCTTTACGATCGTGGAAAGGATGATCCGTTCCTGAATGGCATCCCATTTATCTGGTGCTCGAATAATTTGGTGGCGGCCGCGCTTACGCAGGCCCGCGCTTACGAAGAAATTACCGGCGACCAAACATTTGCTGAAATGGAAGCCGCTTTGCGCGACTGGCTTTTTGGTTGTAATCCCTGGGGAACAAGTATGATCTGCGGTTTACCGGCGAGTGGCGATAATCCGCAGTTGCCACATTCGTCCATCACAAAAATACTTGGTGAAACCACTTATGGCGGTTTGGTAGACGGGCCGGTTTATAATTCCATTTTTTCCGGACTTATTGGTATTGAAATTCAGCAACCCGATCCGTTTGAAGCTTTTAACAAAGGCAAAGCGGTTTATCACGATGATATGGGCGATTATTCGTCCAACGAGCCAACCATGGACGGCACGGCAAGTCTGAGTTACTATTTGTCGTCGATGGAAAAAACAGGGCTCGATCAGCAGAATGAATATGAAAAAGATGCTCAGGGAGCTATTCGGTATATTCATCCCAAAGAAAAAAATATTTACCTCGTATTTTCGGCACACGATAAAGCTGAAGGTGCTGAGCATATTTTAAAGACATTGGATAAAAGGGATTGTAAAGCATCATTCTTTTTTACGGGCGATTTTTTGCGCGACAAACAATTTCAACCGATCATAAAAAAAGTAATAAAAGACGGGCATTATCTGGGGGCGCATTCCGATAAGCACCTGTTGTACTGCGACTGGACCAATCGGGATTCGCTGCTGGTTGACCGAACTACTTTTGAGCAGGATTTGAACGAAAACTACAAGGCTTTGCAACAATTTGGAATCAAGAGCGAAAATTCTTGCTGGTTTTTGCCGCCTTTTGAATGGTATAATTCGGCAACGGTAAACTGGGCTTCGGCAATGGGGTTACGCACCATCAACTTTTCGCCCGGAATAAGAAGTAACGCCGATTATACAACACCAGATATGGCGAATTATATGGCATCCGATAAAATCTTTAAAAGCATTTTAAAGGTTGAGGAAGAGCAGGGCTTAAACGGCGCAATTATGCTGATTCATCCCGGAACGGAAGAAAATAGAACAGATAAATTTTATCTTCGTTTGGAAGAACTGATAGAGACATTACAGGCAAAAGGATATCGTTTCGAACGATTGCCATAGAACTCAACAAATAAAACCGATAAACCAAAATGGCTAAAACAAAGACTCAACGTAATCCCTGGTTTTGGATTCCCACACTTTATTTTGCAGAAGGATTACCCTACGTTATTGTAATGACCCTCTCGGTGATCATGTACAAACGACTGGGGATATCAAATACCGACATCGCATTATACACCAGCTGGCTGTATTTGCCGTGGGTGATTAAACCCTTGTGGAGCCCGATTGTGGATTTGCTGAAAACCAAACGTTTCTGGATTGTGATTATGCAATTGGTGGTTGGTGTTGGGCTGGCCGGCGTGGCTTTTACCATTCCTGTCAGTAATTTCTTTCAATATACGCTGGCGTTTTTCTGGTTGCTTGCTTTTAGTTCAGCTACCCACGATATTGCTGCCGATGGTTTTTATATGCTGGGCTTATCGCAAGGCGATCAGTCGTTTTTTGTGGGAATCAGAAGCACCTTTTACCGTTTTGCCATGCTTACAGGACAGGGACTTTTGGTAATTCTTGCAGGAGCTCTGGAAACTGCAACCGGTTTAGAGCCGCTTGAGGTAAATGTTACAGCCCAGAATATACCGGTTCAGGAAATTTCATTTAATCCTGATAGTTATCAGCAGCTGCACGAATCGGGCGATATTTATTTTGTTTCCGAGAATGAGGTGAAAGTACCCATTGGTCTGGTAACAAAAGACCAGGCGGCTGAGATAAAGAAAAGTGTAGACGAATGGAATATCAACAATAATTTTTATGCCAGCGAAACTCCGGTAGCCACAAAAGATGCCGGTTGGTGGACACGAAAAGTGTCGACACCGTTAAAAGAAACACTAAAAGAAAAATTCAATAAAGAAACGGTTGACCTGAGTTCTGAAGTTGGCAACCTGGCCATTATCCCCATTCAGCTTTCAACAAAACCCGTGGCAGGGGAGCAGGTGGTGTTGAATTTTGGTTACGAAAAAGGCGATGCAAGTATAAAACTGGTAAAGACCTATCGTTATGAATTTGATGAAAGCAACTGGGACAAACCTGCTTTTGCCGTTGTTCAGCTCGATCCGAAACTGAAAAAAGCCACACAGGCTACTTTTGTTGGTCGTTCGGGGAATATAAAGTTTTCGTGGTTAGTGGTTATGGTCTGTATTGCGGTGTTGTTTGTGGTATTTTCGCTGTATCACCGTTTTGCATTGCCGCATCCGGCAAGCGATGTGGCCAACAAAACCGAAGGCAAAAGCGTGATGGGCGAGTTCTTCGAAACCTTTGCAGCCTTTTTCCGCAAAAAAGAAATTGTGTCGATAATGCTGTTCCTTTTATTGTACCGACTGGCCGAATCGCAGCTGGTAAAAATGGCCTCGCCGTTTTTGCTCGATGCCCGCGAAGCTGGTGGACTTGGACTTACAACCGGCGATTTGGGTTTGGTGTACGGAACGGCCGGAATGATTTCGCTGACAATTGGCGGTATTTTAGGCGGTATTGTAGCCTCGCGCAAAGGACTAAAACACTGGCTGTGGTGGATGGCGCTGGCCATTAACCTGCCTAACCTTTGTTATTTGCTGCTGTCGTTGTTTAATCCCACATCGTTGTGGTGGATTTCGGCTGCTGTGGTGATTGAGCAGTTTGGTTACGGCTTTGGATTTACAGCCTACATGCTCTTCTCTATCTACGTTGCGGAAGGCAAGCACAAAACAGCACACTACGCCATTACAACAGGTTTTATGGCACTGGGAATGATGATTCCCGGTATGTTAAGTGGCTGGTTGCAGGAAATAATCGGCTACCAGAGTTTCTTTGTTTGGGTGATGATCTGTACCATCCCGATCTTTTTAGTATTGCCTTTTGTTAAGGTTGATTCGAAGTTTGGGATTAAGGAGAAGGAGTAGTTCGTTATTAGGAAAGGGATGTCATCTTTCTGCTTTTTTTAATGAGAGATGACATCCTTATTTGCATCTGAAAGAAAGATTATTCGTCCTGAAAGGACAGTTAATTTAAGCCCTGGGCATCGCCTTGGGTATGTCAATAGTGATTATATCGGGCTGAAAGTCCAGCTTATTAATTTGCCTTTTCAGGGCGATGGGAAAACAGGCTGTTGGTTTCCCAAGGCGTCGCATTTGCTTTGCCGTTGGGTTAGAATAAATTGGGCTTTCAGCCCGGTAACGATTTGAGTGTCGGATTTAACATCCTGCGAAGAATTTACCCGTCCTGCAAGGTTTTTGCCCCTCCTGTAACGCAGGAACACGAAAAAGTGCCGCAGGACGCCCAAAAGCGGTGCAGGATTTCGAAAAAGTGTTGCAGGGCGACCAAAACCTCATCAGGGCGCGAAAAAAGTTTGCAGGAACGCAAAAAATGCCGCAGAACCGGAAATTACCTTGCAGGACGGTAATTTTTTGAAACTTTGTCAGCCCAAAAGCCCGTTTTACGACAAATCCGCCGATAACAATTCTTGGAAAGCTTTTTGATTGTCTATGGTCTTTGTAACTTTGATAAGCTATGAACGACAAAGACCTTAAAATAAAATACGATACTATCTGTCAGCATTTGGCAGAGCGGAAATTAAAACCTGCTTTTGATTTGCTGGAGAATCTGATCCGTGAAAGCGGATTGTTAATCCACCTCGACGAATGGCGCAACCTGGAGCAGAACTACAGCTACATGCTTAAATATACGGTTGAGGGAATTCAGGATCCTGAGCGCCAAAAGGTATATCGGAAGCTGATTGTTTCGGTTTTTGAGCTGTGTGACAAAATTTATGATGAGATTAGGTTAAAAATGTCGTCGTCGGTTACTTACGAGAAAAAACGCGGGTTTAAACCAACGCTTCAATTTCATACGCTTTTAGATGAGCTGGAAGATTTTTACCTGCAGGAGCAGCTGGTTTCGCTGGTTGACGATGCCGAGGTGCAACAATCATCGAAGCGAATCAGCGCTCGCGATCATCAGCAAAAAATGGTGACATTGTTTTATTTCGTATGGTTTCAGAACGAATTAAACGATGAGCACCACGCATTTTTAAAAGCCTTTTTAAACAGCGAGCTGATCGAAAAATCGTATAAGTCGTTTATCGTTTCGGCATTGCTGTTGAGTTTATTACGCTACTTCGATGAGGCTAAGTTTTCAATTCTTTTTGATGCTTACGAACACGAATTACCCGAAATCAATCAGCGCGCTATTGTTGGCTTGCTCATTGGTTTTTACCGTTACGACAGTCGTTTGGCGTATTACCCGTCGATTACCGGTCGACTGAAACTGCTGAACGAAAATCCGGAATTCAAACAAAATCTCGAGCAAATTATTATTCAGCTCATCAGAAGTAAGGAAACTGAAAAGATTCAGAAAAAGATTACTGACGAGATTTTACCGGAAATGATAAAGATAAGTCCGAACCTGAAGGACAAGATCAATCTCGACAGTTTGATGGATGACACAATGGGCGACGATGAAAATCCGGAGTGGGAAAAGATTTTTGAAGATTCGCCGGGATTGATGAATAAAATGGAGGAGTTTTCTGAGCTTCAAATGGAAGGCGCCGATGTGTTTATGAGCTCGTTTGCCATGCTGAAAATGTTCCCGTTCTTTAGCGAATTTGCCAACTGGTTTATGCCGTTCTTTACCAAAAATCCTGAGATCGATTTTGTTGTTAATCGTGGAGATACGGTTACCGATCAGTTTCTGAAAGCCATTGATGCGGCTCCGGTATTGTGTAATTCCGATAAATATTCGTTCTGCTTAAGTTTGCAAAATATTCCGGCTGAAAACCGTGAATTTATGGCTGAAGGATTGAAAGCTGAAATGCAGCAGTTTGATGAATTGCAAAACGATGAAGCTTTGACTGATCCGGGGAAAAAAGCGGCTTACATTTCAAATCTTTACATCCAGGATTTGTATCGCTTTTTTAAATTACATCCGCGTAAAACTGATTTTGAAGATATTTTTAACTGGCGTTTTGATTTTCATAACAAAGAAACGCTTGGCGAAATGCTGAAAGAAGATGCCGGCGTTGTTCGGAATATTGCCGAATACTATTTCTCGAAAAACTATTATAACGAAGCCGCCGAAGTTTTTAATTACCTGCTGAGTGAGGAGAAAAGCGGGGAGCTGTACCAAAAGCTGGGTTACTGCTACCAAAAACTGGGCGATTTTGAACAGGCGTTAAAAGCTTATAAAAGCGCCGAGTTGTTTGAGCTGAATAAAAAGTGGAACCTGAATAAAATTGCATTGTGTTACCGCAATTTAAAACAGCCGAAAAAAGCGCTGGAATACTATCGCGAGGTGGAAGTGTTGGATGAAGATAATTTGAATGTTCAGCTAAATATTGGTCACTGTTTGTTGGAGCTTGACCGTTTTGAGGAGGCGCTGAAAACCTATTTTAAAGTGGAATACCTGATGCCCGACAATAAGAAGGTGTGGAAACCTATTGGTTGGTGTTCTTTGGTGGCCGGTAAGTTTGAGCAGGCCGAGAAGTACTTTGCAAAACTGATCGACGACAGTCCGAACAAGCACGACCTGATGAACATGGGCCACGTGCAGTGGTGCTTGGGCAAACGAAAAGAAGCACTGGACTATTACAAACAGTCGATTGTAAAAACCGAATTTACCGAGCGCCAATTTTTCGAGGTTTTCCACGAAGACCTGCATTATTTAATTGGATTGGGAATTAATAAGGATGATGTGCCGATCATGCTCGATCAGCTGCGGTATTTTGTAGAAGAATAGCGAGATAAATTGAGTCTTGAGACGCTGAGACTGTGGATTGCAAACTGCTAATCAGACTTTTTTTCTTCGTAACAGATAGAACTGTTGAATTGAAAAACTGCCAAATTGTAAAATTGTCAACTGAGAACCGCAACTGCGATTGTTTTTCTCGGGGATACTATGCAACTTTATGGAAAAAAGTTGTGTTAAAACGTAATTGCTAAACTGCTAAATTGTAAATCGTGGTTGTGTCCACTGAAAACTGCGACTGATTACTGAACGCAGTTTTCAATGAACTCATAATATGAATAAGCCTTTGTGGCTTTGCGTCTTTGTGTTGTCGATCTATTTCATCCACTTTTTTATGGCCTCAATATTCATTTCGTTTATAATATTTTTCGCGGCCGGCGTGTAAAGAAATTCCAGTTCTTTTGCAAAATAAGCGGATACTTTATCGCGCACCATTTTCATCGTAGCATTTAGCATTTTATTGTCAGTTGTAAATGCCTCCGGTAATACTGCAACCGTTGCAGGTAGCCAGCGTTCAGGGAATTCTCCCTCGTATTTTCCGCCTTTTTTGTATTCATTAATTTCTTTCTGGATGACCTCAATTGCAGCTTTAGCTGCTTCGTCGCTTCCTTTTGCAATTCCCTGATTCTTCAGTTCGCGGTTTATCGCTTCCATGTCGGGAACAACCATCCCGACTGTATATGGATTTTGATTATTGTAAAGCATTACCTGCTGCAGGTAAGGCGACTGATCAACCAAAGCTTCTTCAATGCCTTCGGGGCTATATTTTTCACCATCGTTACCGATCAGCAGACTTTTAAAACGTCCCAACACATAAAGAAATCCGTTGCTGGCCATATAGCCCATGTCTCCCGTATGTAGCCAGCCATTTTTAAGGGTATCGGCTGTGGCGGTAGGATTGTTCCAGTAGCCCAGCATTACATTATCGCCTTTTATCACAATTTCTCCTTTTTGTCCGGTTGGCATTTCGTTGCCATCCTCGTCAAGGATCTTTATTTCCATATTTTTAACCGGTTTCCCTGATGAGCCAAAGACAACATCATGCGGTACATTCGACGAAATTACCGGTGAAGCCTCGGTAAGTCCGTACCCTTGGCAAATGGGCAACCCAACTGCATAAAAGAAGCGTTGTAGTTCAATATCGAGCAATGCGCCACCACCAACGAAAAACTGCAGATTGCCACCAAAACCTTCACGAACTTTGGCAAATAGTACCTGGTCGAAAATCCAATACAGTGGTTTAAGAAAAAATCGCCAGCCTTTGCCACGGTTATTGCCATAGCCATTATGTGCATAAGCAACTTTTAAGGCAAACTGAAAAACTTTATACAGGAATTCTCCTTTCTTGCGAATACCCGCTTCAATGTTTTTTCTGAAAGTTTTTGAATAAGCAGGTACGCTCATCATGAGCGAAGGCTTAATTTCCTGAATATTTTTCGGAATATTTCGAAGAGTTTCCATTGGAGAGTTACCAATTTCAACTGATGCAATACTTGCTCCTTTGTACATAAACACATACAAACAGGTGGTGTGTGCAAATGCGTGATCCCACGGCAAGATAGCCAGCGTTATCCATTCGGATTGTAAATCGAGAAGTGAATTGGATTGTACCACATTGGCCGCATAATTCAGGTGGGTAAGCATAATTCCTTTCGGATCGGCCGTGGTACCTGATGTGTATGAAATATTTGCTACATCATCCGGCTCAATTTCTTTCCAAACTTGTTCTGTTAGCTCGGTATTTTCTTTTCTGAATTTTGCCCCAGCAGCCAATAATTCCTTGTAATCAATATCATTTTTCCCCGGGTTTTTTTTGCCGTCAATGTAAACTACTTTCTCCAGCTCCGGCAATTCATCGCGAATCTCCTCAACTTTTTCTGCATGTAATTTCGATACAAATATGTACTTACTTCCACTGTGTTTTATACGGAAAGCCAGTTCGTTGTTTTGCAAACGAATAGAAAGGGGCACGTTAATACCACCGGCGTAAAGCATTCCGAGTTCGCTGATGATCCAATCGTTGCGGCCATCGGCAATTAATGCAGCCCTGTCACCTTTTTTAAACCCCAATTGAATTAATCCTGCTGCCAGGTCAAGCACTTTCTCGCGGGTTTGTTTGTAAGTAGTGGGTTGGTATTCGCCATTTGTCTTTTCCCAGAGATATGGATTATCGGGGTAGTTAGCAACAGCGGTTTCAAATAACGCAACAATGGTTTTCATAAGTTGATAATTGTATTAAAAGGATCGCGGTCAGATCTTCTATTCATATTCATACAAAATGTTCTTATTCAAAAATAGAAAAAATACCGTTAATTGGTTTAATTCTGTGCAGATCAAAAAAAATGCCCTTTCGGGCATTTCCTTTATTCGGTAATAAATTTATAAATCGTTTTCTGATCGTACAGCTCTCCGGGCTTTAAAAATGTAGTTGGAAATTTTGGGTGGTGTACCGAGTCGGGGTAGTGTTGCGTCTCCAATGCAATACCCGAATAGCTTCCGAATTTCTTCTTGCCATCGATGGTAAACTCCGGAATCCAATAGCCGGTATAAACCTGCATTCCCGGCTGAGTAGTATATACTTCTACTTGTCGTCCGCTTTTTGCTTCGCTTAGCGTTCCGGCCATAATCAGGTCGCCATCTTCATTGTCAAAAACAAAGTTGTCGTCGTAGCCCATCTCAAGTCCGTCGGTGTTAATTTTCTTGGGCGAGGTAAAATCGAAGGCAGTTCCAACCACCGGAAGAATTTTTCCGGTTGGAATTTGCTCTACCATATCCGTAATTTTGGTGGCATTTAATTCCAGCTCGTGGTTCAGGATATTTTCTTTTCCACCAGTTAAGTTGAAATAGGTATGGTTTGTCAGGTTAACCACGGTTGTTTTATCAGTTTCGGCATAATACTGAATGGCCAGGTCGTTTTCTTCGTTCAGTGTATAAATACAGGTAACTTTTAAATTGCCCGGGTAGTTTTCTTCTCCGTCGGGGCTTAAGTAGCTTAATTTTACGCCTACTTCTTTTTCCGATTCAATAAGCTCGGCATCAAACAATTTTTTGTCGAATCCTTCCAAACCGCCATGCAGATGGTTGGGGCCATTGTTAATGGCCATTTCGTATGTTTTGCCTTCAATTTCAAGGTGCCCATTGGCAATACGGTTTCCAAACCTTCCAATAATGGCTCCGAAATACGGATAGCCTGCCAGGTATTCGTCGCTTTGGTAGGTTTCCAATTTGTCGAAACCACACACAATATTGTCTATCGAGCCATTTTTGTTTGGCATATCTATGGCTGTTATGATGGCACCGTAGTTGGTTATTTTAATTTTAATGGTATCGTTACTAAGGGTAAAAAGCCGGGCTTCGCGTCCATCTTTTAATGTTCCGAATGTTGTTGCAGTTATTTTCATTTTAATCTCTTGTTATTTCGTTTTTTTTGAGCTCCGGTTAATCTCCGGTATTCAATTTTTGATTTTATCTTACTTAATTACGGAGTGCTATTTTACTCTTTTTTCCTGAATTTTCATTCAATTTTAGTAAAGCTGTTTACTTAATTTTAGCTTTGGTTAAAATATGGCTAATATAAAGTTGGGGAGCAGATAAAACACTTAGTGTGTAGTTTACTGTATTAACAACTCTTAGCTATTACTATTTTGTAGCAACAAAAATGCAAAAATCAACAATCTAACTGGTAGGTACTGGTGGTGTTTTAAAACATCATTTTGTAATAAAAAACTACTATTTTTGTGTAAAGCTTAACTAAATGCCAAGAAGAAGAGTAATTTCGATCAACGCCAAATCATCGGTACCGAAGTATCGTCAGATAATAGATTCGGTAATAAATTCAATTGAAAAACGACATTTAAAGAAAGGAGATAAGGTCCCTTCGATAAATCAGATATGTTCAGAATTTAATCTTAGCCGCGACACGGTAATGTTTGCCTTTAACGAGCTAAAAGCGAAAGGCATTCTGAAAAGTCAGCCCGGAAAGGGCTATTATATTGCCAGCACCGAGATAAAAGTTGAAGAGCGTGTTTTTATTTTGTTCGATGAGCTGAACGCATTTAAAGAAGACCTTTACAACTCACTAATCAATTCGCTAAAAGGCAAAGCTACGGTTGAGGTGTATTTTCATCATTTTAACTACAAAGTTTTTAAGAATCTGATAACGGAAAGTATCGGGAATTATACATCGTATTTAATTATGCCGGCTACCTTCGATAATACCGGACATTTATTATCGAAACTACCGCAAGACCGGGTCTATATTATCGACCGCTTAAAGCCCGAGTTGTCAAAATATCCGGTTGTTTACCAGGATTTTGAACAGGATTTTTACGACGCTTTAGTAGAAGGAAAGGAGATGATTGAAAAATACCGGAAACTGGTGTTTGTAAATCCCGGGGGAAAGGAGCCGGCTGAACGATCGGAAGGATTTAGGCGGTTTTGCGAGGAAAATAATTTTCGGTACGAGATTGTAAAATCGCTTACCGGCGTAAAACCATCGTTGTGGGAAGCTTACTTTCTGATATCTGACCGTGACCTGGTTGAGATGGTGAAGATTGCCAAATACTGTAAGTTTAAATTGGGGAAAAAATTTGGCATTGTTTCCTTTAATGACACCATGTTAAAAGAAGTGGTTTCAGGGGGGATAACAACCATTTCAACCGATTTTACTGAAATGGGAAAAATGCTGGCCAATATGGTTATAACTCGCGATAAGTCGCAGGTTCGGAACAGAGCGCGGATGATTGTCAGAAATAGTTTATAAATGTTAAATCTGTTGTGCAACATCTTTTTGAGGTGTTTCCAGGTGGCTTTAAAAATTATATTTGTACCCACCAGTACCTACCAGTTAGGAAATAGAAATTAAGTATATAAATCAATAACAGATTATGACTAAGATTAACACATTAAAAGAGAAAATTAACGGAGGAGATAATCCGTTATTTAAGGAGTTATACGGTAGCGATGTTGCCGAATTAAAAGTTCAGGCAGATCGTTATGCTGAGCTGATGGAAGAGTTTGAAAAAACTTATGGAAACGATGATGTTTCATTATATAGTTCTCCAGGTCGTACAGAAATTGGTGGAAACCACACCGACCATAACTACGGACGTGTTTTGGCAGGTGCTGTAAACCTCGATAACATTGCAGTGGCTGCTAAAAACGGAACAAACACCGTTCGAATTAAATCGGCCGGTTATCCAGCATTCGAAGTAGAGTTGAGCGATTTTCAACCTAACGAAGATGAATTCTATACATCAACTTCGCTGGTGAAAGGTATTGCCGCTAAAATGAAAGAGAATGGTTACGAGATTGGTGGTTTCGATGCCTGTATCGAAGGTCGTGTGCCAAAAGGATCAGGATTGAGTTCATCTGCATCATTCGAAGTATTGATCGGTGCTATTTTTAACGCACTTTTCAATGATGGGAAAATGGATGCTGTTGAAAATGCAATTATCGGTCAGTGGAGCGAAAACAACTATTTCGGAAAACCATGTGGTTTAATGGATCAAACAGCATGTTCGGTTGGAGGATTGATTACTATTGATTTTAAAGATCCGGCCAATCCAATTGTAAAAGAAGTTGATTTTGATTTTGTGTCAACCGGCTTTTCACTGGTAATTACCGATGTTGGTGGTGGTCACGACGATCCGGCTTCTCAGGCTGAATATGCATCGCTTCCTACCGAAATGAAAGCGGTTGCTGCCGAGCTAGGCGCAAACGTTCTTCGTGAAGTTACTTTGGAGCAGATTGTAGATAAAATTCCTGAAATCAGGGAAAAAACAGGTGATCGTGCAATTCTTCGTGCGTACCACTTCCAGGGCGACAATGCACGTGTTGTAAAACAAGTAGAGGCTTTGGAAAACAATGATTTTAAAGCTTTCCTTGAAATGGTTGTTGAGTCGGGTTACAGCTCCTACATGTATAATCAGAATATTTTTGATGTAGTTCATAAAGACGAACAAGTTGTTTCGCTTGGTCTGGCATTGAGCGAAATGGTGCTGAAAGGCAGCGGTGCATGGCGTGTTCACGGAGGTGGATTTGGTGGAACTATCCAGGCATTTGTTCCACAGGAAAAACTGGATGAATACGTAGAAGTTTTAGAACATGTTTACGGAAAAGGAACCTGTCATAAATTGTTTATCCGCTCTAAAGGTTCGATAAAGCTTGACTTGTAGACTTCCTGCTAATTGGATTATGAGAAAATGATAGTGCGAAAAAAAATAGCTTAATTGTGCACTATTTCAATTGATATTTTAACTTTGAGGCCGAATATATTGACTTATCCCGATTCTCTAGTCGGGATAAGTTAGTTTTTCGACCTAAATTATAACTGACATAATAACCAGATGAGTTTTAACATAGAAGACCATCCGCATAAAAGATATAACCCATTAAATGGCGATTGGATTCTTGTGTCGCCACATAGGGCAAAACGCCCCTGGCAGGGACAGGTTGAAAAACCGGTTGTTGAAGAACGACCAAAATACGATCCGAATTGTTACCTCTGCGCAGGTAACGAAAGAGCCGGAGGAAAAGTTAATCCCGATTATAAAGGAACCTTTGTATTTACCAACGATTTTAGTGCTTTACTAACCGATACTCCTGAAGGAGGTATTGATGATGGCGAACTGTTTCAGGCGCAAAGCGAGAGTGGCATTTGTAAAGTAATTTGCTTTAGCGAAGATCACAGCCTTACTATTCCTGAGATGGAAGTTGCCGATATTCGTAATGTTGTAAACCTGTGGTGTGAGCAATACGCTGAACTGGGCGAAAATCCAACTATCAATTACGTTCAGATATTTGAGAATAAAGGCGCAATTATGGGCTGTTCAAATCCGCATCCGCACGGGCAGATCTGGTCGTCGAAAGGAATTCCTACTGAACCAGCAAAAGAAAGCAAAACACAAAAAGAATATTTCGAAAAGCATGGGAAAACCATGTTACTCGACTATGTAAACGCAGAACTGGAAAAGAAAGAGCGTTTGCTTGATCAGAATGACTCGTTTGTGGCATTAATTCCGTTTTGGGCGGTTTGGCCATTCGAGGCAATGATTATCAGTAAACGACCGGTTCAAAGTATTCTGGAATTGACCGATAAAGAGCGAACCGATTTTGCAGATATCTACAAAAAGTTAACCGTAATGTACGATAACCTTTTTGAAACATCTTTTGCTTATTCTGCCGGTTTGCACCAGGCACCAACCGATGGCGAAGACCATCCAGAGTGGCATTTACACATGCATTTTTACCCACCATTATTGCGCTCGGCAAGCGTTAAGAAGTTTATGGTTGGTTACGAAATGCTTGGAACTCCGCAACGCGATATCACTGCAGAGGGGGCAGCCAAAAGGTTACGTGATTTGCCTAAAACTCACTTTAAAACGAATTAATTATTAATTACTTAAATCAATAAAATTATTATGGAAGCTAAAAAACAAAATTACACAGTTCCTATTATTATGATGATCCTGCTGTTTGGTATGATTGCATTCGTTACCAATCTGGCAGCTCCAATGGGTGTTGTGTTAAAATCTCAGTTTAACGTTGGTAACTTACAAGGGATGTTGGGTAATGCCGCAAACTTTATCGCATATGCTGTGATGGGAATCCCAGGTGGTCTTTTACTTCAGAAAATTGGTTATAAAAAGACCGCATTAATTGCAATTGCAGTTGGATTTATTGGCGTTGGAATTCAATATTTGTCAGGTCATGTAAGTGAAGGTTCTGCATTTACTGTTTACCTGATCGGTGCATTTGTTGCAGGTTTCTCAATGACTTTGTTAAACACTGTTGTAAACCCAATGCTTAATACCCTTGGTGGCGAAGGTAACAAAGGTAACCAGTTAATTCAGGTTGGAGGTTCGTTCAACTCAGTAATGGCTACTTTTACTCCTGCCTTTGTAGGTATTTTAATTGGATCGCAAGTTGCTAATGCACGTATTACCGATATTTTCCCTGTGATGTACATCGCACTGGGTATTTTTGCTTTGGCTTTCTTTGTGCTGATGGCAGTTAATATTCCGGAACCTCACGTTAGTGCAGCAAAAGATTCAATCAAAAGTCTGATGACAGGCGCTATGCAATTCCGTCATTTCATTTTCGGAGCTATCGGAATTTTTGTTTACGTAGGTGTTGAAGTAGGTGTGCCGGGAACACTTATTTTCTGGTTAACAGACCCAAGTTCTGCTATTGCGATGGATGCGGGTACCGCAGGTTCTGTAGCCGGTACTTATTGGTTGTTAATGCTTGCTGGTCGTTTGATTGGAGCATCTATAGGTAGTAAAGTTTCAAGTAAAACGATGTTAACTTTTGCTTCATTTGTTGGTATGGTACTGGTTCTTTTGGCAATTTTATTACCTACATCAACCATGGTAAGTATGCCAGGATTCCAGGTTCAAGGTAGTTCATTATCATTTGTATTCGCTGAAGTTCCGATTAATGCGATGTTCCTTGTTCTGGTAGGATTATGTACATCAATTATGTGGGGTGGTATATTTAATCTAGCTGTTGAAGGCTTGGGTAAATATGTTGCTGCTGCTTCCGGTATTTTTATGACACTTGTTGTGGGTGGCGGATTACTTCCTTTGGCACAAAATGCTGTTGCTGACGGTTTAGGATTCCAGCCTTCGTACTGGGTACCATTCTTAGGATTGGCTTACCTGTTCTTCTATGCAACAATTGGAAGTAAAGTAACTAAACGTGCTGAAAGCGTTAAACTTTAAAGACTATTAAAACCTCATTTGTTGGGGATTTAGATACAAATTCGGGATCATCCCGGAAAGCCATCCGTCTGCTAACGGATGGCTTTTTTTATGTGGTAAAAAAAGAGAGGTCTGAAAATATGAGTTGCATACATTATTTTTTATTTTAGCAACACTTAATCACTACTATGTACGACATTATTGGAGATGTTCATGGATATGCAGCCCAGCTAAAAAAGCTTTTAACAGAAATGGGCTAT
Source organism: uncultured Draconibacterium sp. (assembly GCF_963675065.1). Taxonomy (NCBI): domain Bacteria; kingdom Pseudomonadati; phylum Bacteroidota; class Bacteroidia; order Marinilabiliales; family Prolixibacteraceae; genus Draconibacterium; species uncultured Draconibacterium sp. The sequence goes on from NZ_OY775906.1 coordinate 651,177, forward strand.
CGGAAAACGAATGGAAGTTATTGGCATCCTACCCGAAAAGCAATTTTTGTAGGCGATTTTATCAACCGTGGGCCTGAGATCAGAAAAACAATTCGAACCATTAAGGCGATGGTTGAAAACGGCAACGCATATGCTGTGCTTGGTAATCATGAACTCAATGCTATTATTTATCACCTGAAAGACAAGCAGGGAAAATCTATTATTTCAAAACCGAGTAAATACTTTTTATCGCTTTTTAAAACCATTAACGAATACTCGTTAGGATCAAAAGAATTGAATGAACAGTTGAGATGGATGCGCACTTTACCACTTTATTTGGATCTAGGCGAAATAAGAGTGGTGCATGCTTGTTGGTGCGAAGATGCCATTAAAGTTGCCGACTCTTTGTATGAAGATGGCAGAATAAGAAAGAGTGTGTTTCGTAAAGTATATAAGAAATCAAGTTCAGCTGAAGCGAAAAGTGTGTGGCGGCTTACAAAAGGTGTTTACCTGAAATTACCGCCCGATATAAGGGTTATGAATAACAAAGGTGTTTCGCCACGTTCTTTCCGAATTCAATGGTGGGATAACCTGGCCGGAAAAACATTTAGAGAAGCTTCGTTTGAAAGTAAATATACAATGCCGTCGTATACCATTCCTCCCGAAATTGTACCCGAGACATTTCCGTATCCCGATGATGCGCCGATTGTTTTCTTCGGACACTATTGTCGTGGGGCAGGACCGTACATAATAAAACACAATGTTTGTTGCGTTGATTCATGTGTTGCAGGCACAAAATCACTTTTGGCGTATCGGTGGAGTGGTGAAAAGGAGCTAGATATGAATCATTTAGTGAAAATATAGGAGTTTGCTGTTTTGTATTATACTAATAATCAGCGCAATAGACAGAATGTCAAAAAAATATTTTTTTGTATTGCAGGTAAAAAAAGAAAGTATATATTTGCATCACCTTTCCAAAGGGTAGCAAGCCCGGAAAAGAGGTAAAAGTTCTAAAAAAACGGTGGCGTAGTTCAGTTGGTTAGAATGCCGGCCTGTCACGCCGGAGGTCGCGAGTTCGAGTCTCGTCGTCACCGCTTATTTTTTTTGACAAAAAAGTTTAGAACATCAATTTATTGGTGGCGTAGTTCAGTTGGTTAGAATGCCGGCCTGTCACGCCGGAGGTCGCGAGTTCGAGTCTCGTCGTCACCGCAAAAGCAGCTCAAAAGGCTGCTTTTTTTGTTATGAAATATTACGTCTAAATCATTTATTCTCCGGGAATTGATTCCTATTATAAAAGTCAGACATCTTGTTTGGAGGATCGTCTGACACGTCACAGTTCCGGCTACGAAAAATCAACGCGACAAGGTGCTCCCTGGAAATTGGTTTGGAGCACAAGCAAACCAACAAGAGGAGAAGCTTTATTGCTAGAGACGAAGCTGAAAAATTTATCAAGAAAAAAAACCATTGAATTTATAAAAAGATATAGCTGAAGGTGATCGCGAGTCCTGACGCCCAAAGGTGTCAGGATGCTGATCTTAGCGTCAGCATTCGAGTCTCGTCATCACTGCAAAAGCAGCTCAAAAGGCTGATTTTTTTGTATTGTTATAGTTGTTAATGCACGAAAGCAGAAGCTGAAGAGTTGCCATATCAAGGTTTTCCATAAAATTTTATATCTTTCACCTTGTATTTATAAACCCAATTATAAAATTTCGAACCATGAAAAAATTTACCTCTCTATTATTCGTTGCATGTTTTATGCTGCTTGCAATTCAATCAATGGCACAATATTCATCCGTTACATTCTTTGGTGGTGCAAATATGGCCACAACCGATATGAAATTTGGAACGGGAGAGACGGATGTTGAAGATTCGTATAAACCGTTGTACGGATTTAATATAGGTGCTTTGTATGAATATGTTATGAATAAAGACAAATCGCAGGAGATCGCCGTTGAAGGTGGATTATTATTTGAAACAAAAGGTTTTGATAAAAAACTGGAAGCATCAGAAAATAAAACCACGCTATATTTTGTTGATGTTCCGGTTTATCTAAAGTACATTCATCGTTTTCGGTCGTTAAATAAAATTTACCTTGGAGTTGGTGGATTTGCCGGAATGGGATTGTTTGGTAATGAATCTATTACTCCCGAAAGTTTAGACACTAACAATAAATTAGAATGGGGTTCAGAAGGAAAATATGAACGCTTAGATTATGGTGTATCTGCTAAAGCAGGATTTCTTTTGGAGAGAGGTTTAAATATTTGTGTTTCCTACGATTATGGATTGGCTGATATTGCCACATTGGAAAATCAGGAGGCCAAAACAAGAGTTTTACGTTTATCGCTTGGTTATACATTAAGATTAGACGATTAAAATAGCCAAACCATCACATCTGTAATTAGGTGAAAACAGGTTCTGAAAATATACCGGTATACAGCTTGCACAATTTTAGTTCGAAAGAACGGGCAAGCCAGCAGTTTCAGGTAGAAGTATTTGATGCGAACCGGCATTTTGCTGTAAAGTACCCACATCGCCACGATTTTTTTGAGGTGTTGTATCTGCAAAAGGGAAGTGGCTCGCATGTTATCGACGGAAATAAATACGATATCGAGCCGCCCTGTATATTTTTTATGTCGCCCGGACAGGCGCACAAAATCGAGTTCTCGCACGATATTGATGGATTCATTTTTATTTTTACTGCCGATTTTTACCTGCTCAATCAGCGAAATCCCAACCGTTTAATCGAGTTTCCTTTCTTTTTTACCATTCGGCAGGATAACCCGCCATTGCGTTTAAATAATGAGAACGACAAACGTTTTCTGGAGAGTTTGTTTAAAAAAGGTATTAACGAAATTCGCAGGCCCGAAGGTTATTCTATCGATATTTTACGATCGGTGCTCGACCTCATTTTAACAACTTGTGCTTCGCTTTACCCGTACGACGAAAACCGTTGGAAAGGAAAAGGGCACATTGTGGTGAAAAAATTCTTTCAATTACTGGAAGAGCATTTTCACGAAAACCTTTCGGTGGCACAGTATGCCGATATTATGGCGCTAACGCCAAATCATTTAACCCAAACGGTAAACCAGCTTACCGGGAAAACTTCGTCGCAAATTATTAAATCGAAACAAATTATTGAGATTAAACGTCTGTTGGTACATACCAATCTCAGTGTTTCGGAAATTGCTGCAAAAATGAACTTTCCCGATCAAAGTTACTTTGCCAAATTTTTTAAACGCGAAGTCGGTCTGTCGCCCTTGCAGTTCCGTTCGCAATCGCTCTAATGGTGGCAAAGTTCCATATTTTATACATTGTTTAAGCTATTGAAAATTAATAGTGTAATTTAAATGTTTAAACCGGCGTTAAAATTCAAATCCATGAAAATTACCTAAAATTCATGTAATTTTACATTTCAGGTTTGCAGAAATTTTGTTGCTTTGTATTCAGGTTTGTGCATTTGAGAATGAACAGCAAAATGTTACAGCTTAAAAGTATTTTAATTGTAAAAAATATAAGATCATGGAAAATTATTTCAATACATTACCTCTTCGTCTTCAGTTAGACCAGTTGGGTAAATGCGACTTTATGGATGAGTCGGAATTTGCAGACGGAGTTGAAAAACTTAAAGGAAAACAAATTGTAGTATTGGGTTGTGGAGCACAGGGATTACACCAGGGCTTGAACCTTCGCGACAGCGGATTAAATGTTGCTTACGCGTTGCGTCAGACTGCCATCGACGAAAAACGTGCATCGTATGTAAATGCTACCGAAAACGGTTTTGAAGTTGGTACTTTCGAAGAATTGGTGCCTAAAGCCGATCTTGTACTGAATCTTACACCAGATAAACAACATACTCCGGTAGTGAACAAGGTGGTTCCTTTGATGAAAAAAGGTGCTTGCCTGGCTTATTCGCATGGTTTTAACATTGTTGAAGAAGGAATGCAGATTCGCGATGATATTACCGTGATTATGGTGGCTCCAAAATCTCCGGGTTCAGAAGTACGTGCCGAGTACCTGCGCGGGTTTGGTGTACCTACATTGATTGCAGTTCACCGCGAAAACGATCCGAACGGAGATGGTTTGGAAATTGCCAAAGCTTATGCTGTTGGTACCGGTGGTCATAAAGCAGGTGTTTTACATTCGTCGTTTGTTGCCGAGGTAAAATCAGACCTTATGGGCGAGCAAACCATTCTTTGTGGTTTATTGCAAACCGGTTCTATCCTGAGTTTCGATAAAATGATTGAAAAAGGAATCGACGCCGGTTATGCATCAAAACTGATTCAGTACGGATGGGAAACAATTACTGAAGCCTTAAAACTTGGTGGAATTACCAATATGATGGATCGCTTGTCGAATCCGGCTAAAATTGAAGCTTATAAACTTTCAGAGGAATTGAAAGAAATTATGCGTCCGTTGTTTGAAAAACATATGGATGATATTATGTCTGGAGAATTCTCTTCAACCATGATGGAAGACTGGGCTAACGACGATAAAAACCTGTTGGGATGGCGTGCTGCTACCGGGGAAACTGCTTTTGAGAAAACTCCGGCTGGCGACGTTGAAATTAGCGAACAGGATTATTTCGACAATGGAACCTTAATGGTTGCATTTGTAAAATCAGGTGTTGAGCTGGCATTTGAAGTGATGACAGAATCGGGAATTAAAGAGGAATCGGCTTATTACGAGTCGTTACACGAAACTCCGCTGATTGCCAACACCATTGCACGTAAAAAACTGTTCGAAATGAACCGTACAATTTCAGATACTGCTGAATACGGTTGTTACCTTTTCGATCATGCTTGCAAGCCGTTATTAACCGACTTCATGAAAAAAATTGATACTGATGTTATTGGTAAAAATTTCAACGAAGGAAAAAGCACCCACGTTGATAACAAAGAGTTGATTGAAATTAACGACGAAATTCGTTACCACGATGTTGAGATTATTGGTGCCGAATTGCGCGAGGCTATGGAATCAATGAAATCGATTATCTAAGCAGGTATTTTCTTGATAGATTAAAAACAGACGATAATATAAATTCAAAGCTGGCTCTGCCTTTAAGGTGGGGCCAGCTTTTTTTTGCTTCACTTCAAATGGTTGTTGTTTTATTCCGGGGCGTTAATGCTTTAGTTGAAATGCTTATTGCTTTAATGAAAGTACTTATTGCTTAAGTTGAAGTAGTCATTGTTTTAATGTAAGTGCTTATTGTTTTAATGTAAGTGCTTATTGTTTCGATGTAAGCGCTTATTGTTTGAGTGTAAGTAGCCGTTGCATAGATGTAAATACTTATTGCATGAGTGTAAATGGTCGTTGCAGGATTGTAAATACACATTGCACGACTGTAAGTACTCGTTGCACGATTGTAATGATATTGTTGCTTCTGATTGGATAAAGGCGCCATCTTTCGTAATTTTAAATAAAAAATGGCGCGTTCAGGATTTATTTACTTGAGTTGTATGTTGGCTTTTATAACGTTGTTTACGTATTGTAACAGCCCGGCAAAGAAAGACAGTAATTCGAAACAGGAATATGCTCCGGCCATTCCCGTGGGCTGGCAGGCCTTGTTTAATGGGAATACACTCGATAACTGGGAAATAACCTCATTCGGCACTGAAGGACCAGTAAAGGTTTTGGATGGAAGTATAGTTATTAATTATGGCGATGGTTGCAGTGGAATTACCTGGACAGATACTTTCCCGAAAGTAAATTACGAAGTACAACTGGAGGCCCGCAAAATGGTTGGTAACGACTTTTTTTGTGGAATGACTTTCCCGGTTAATGATGATTTTTGCTCGCTGATTGTAGGAGGGTGGGGCGGTCCCGTTGTCGGCTTGAGCAATATTGATGGTTACGATGCTTCGGAGAACGAAACGCAGGTACTGAAAAACTTTGAAAAAGAAGTGTGGTACACCATCCGGCTGCAGGTAACAGAAACGACGATCAGTGCGTGGATCGACGATGAGAAACTGGTGGATTGCAGTTATAACACTCATAAATTGAGTATCCGGCCGGAGGTGTCGCTTTCAAAACCGTTTGGAATATGTACCTGGATGACAACCGCCGAGCTGCGTAATATTGCCATGCGGAAAATTGAAGGCAAGTGATAACACTTACTTTTTCTTTTTTTTCTTCTTTTTTACCTCTTCTAATTCGCGATCGTTTTCGCGCATTAATTTTTGCCAGTTGTAATCGGTGTCTTTTGTAAAGTCCAGCGTTTCTTTGTAAAGGTTTTTGTCGATATCAAGACGATGAATGTCTTTCCCCAAAAAGCCTTCAATTTCGTCCAGAATTTCACGTTCTTCTGCACTACAGAACGAAATGGCTTTCCCTTTTTGGTTGCCGCGCCCTGTTCGTCCTACGCGGTGTACATAGTTTTCGGCAACTTCCGGCAGGTCGTAATTCACTACAAAATCCACGTACGGAATATCAATTCCGCGGGCACTAACATCAGTAGCTATAAGTAATTTAAGCGCTCCGCTTTTAAATCGTTGCATGGTTTGATCGCGCTCTGCCTGTTCTTTATCGCTGTGAATGGTGTCGCTTTCAATTTCAACACGTTCCATCGCTTTTTTCACGCGCTCGGCACGTACTTTTGTTCGTACAAATGCCAGAATTTTAGCTGCCGGATTTTCGCCCACAAGCCGTTCCAGAAAAGCTCTTTTGTCATCCATTTCGATAAATGCCACCTGGTGCTCGATGGTTTTTGCTACTGGATTTTTGGGCGATATCTGAATGCGAATAGGATTGTTTACCAGCGAATAAGCAAGTCTTTTAATCTTTTTATTGATGGTTGCCGAAAAGAACAAAGTCTGCCGCTTTTGAGGCAGAAAACGTATCAGGTCGTTGATATCTTTTATAAAACCGAGGTCGAGCATGTGGTCGGCTTCGTCCAAAATCAGCGTTTTCACACCATGCAATTTCAGGTGGCCCTGGCTAACCAAGTCGAACAAACGACCGGGAGTAGCAACCAAAACGTCGGTGCCACTTTTTAAGCGGTCGATTTGAGGATCCTGATCAACACCACCAATAATTACGGTTGTTTTTACTCCCGTATTTTTTGAAATGGAAACAAATACTTCGCTGATCTGCTTAGCCAGCTCGTGCGTTGGAGCCATAACAAGGCAACTTATTCCCTGAACGTGTTGATTCAACTTTGCCTGTTGAATGTTGTGAATTACCGGGATGGCAAAAGCCGCCGTTTTTCCGGTTCCGGTTTGAGCAATGGCCAAAACATCTTCGCCTCTTAACACCGGCGGAATGGCCTTAAACTGAATGTCGGTAGGACGACGGAATCCGTTTTTTGCCAGGTTGGTTTTTATGGTGTTGGATATGGAATAATCCTCGAATTTCATGTAATCTAATTTTCGGCAAAGATAACTGAATTTATTCAGTGAGACCCAGATTGCAGGAGAGAAACGAACTGTAATCTGATAGTCGAACTAATCCCGATAGCGGAGCGTATCGGGATAAATGAGTAAATACTCCGATGCTTGCATCGTTTTTAACTAAATTCCATATTGATACCTCGTTAGCTTGCTACAAGATATATGATTGAGCAGCGGCTAAAATAAGGATTGATGGAGATTGAAAACTGTTAAAATGTAAAAATTGACAAGAAATTAAGAAATAGCCAGTCAGAATACGAAAAGGCAGAAAGATTATTGAAACACATTAGAAACATAGTTCACATAGGTATTTTGTTTATTCCTACTTTTTGCCTCAATTACTCAGTAACTCATTCACTTTTGCCTTTAATGCTAAAGCGTTGCCCAAATGCGCGCCAGAGAAAATCCGGGTGCTTTAATATTCAGATCGAGGAAATAGCCAAAGGGGGTTTGTGCTGTTTTGAAATCGGCATTTTGAAGTCGTTTTTCTGCCAAATCGAATAGTTCTTTGGTAAAATCAACCGATGCTTTCGATTCCGAAAGGTGGGCAAACGAGTGAAGAATTACACTTTTACAATTGTTTTTTCGTGCGGTCCATTTCAGGTGGTTAACCAGTTTTTTCTCCCGGCTTTTCACGTCTTTTTCTTCGTCGCTTTCTTCCACCTGAATAAAGGCTAAAATCGAATCTGAAAATTGCGCACCTTCCGTAATATCTTCAACTTCCTCAAGGTTTTTCTCTGCCGGCTGGTACGAAAACTCATCAACATACATTACCAATACTTTCATCTATTCAGTTTTTGGTAAAGATAATATTTATGAGAATTATAAACTTATTTACTCGCTGCGTTGGCAAGTAATTCTTCTGCCAGTTTGGTGGTCCAGTCGCAAAGTTCTGCAATTTGTTCGTCGCTTAATTTTGCTTTTGGGTGAATGGTACGGTACGATTTTAACGGCATAGACTTTCGTTCCGCTTCCTGGCAAATCTCTTCCAGTATTGTAATCTTTTCAAAAATGTCCATGGTTCCCCATTCCGAAAAATTAAGTTCTGATTTACCTTCTGCAATATGATCGCCCACCATCCACGAAATTGGCGCAATGTGGTTGTACCACCAGTAGTTTGTATGGTTCGAGTGGCAATCCAAACAGGAGGTTGTCAGCAGATTTTGGATATTTTCAGGAACTTCTACCTGGTTGAAAATATGATTGCTGCTTACTCCTTGGTTATTTTTTTCGGGTTGAAAAAACTGGATAACGATAAAAGCAAGCAGCAATATAATTACTAGAAATCGAAGTATTCGGCGCATATTACATTCCCTTTACCAAGGCTTCTGCTTCTTTTTTCGACCAATCCAATAACAGTTGTTTATGATCATCGCTTAATGCTTTGTCAGGAAATCTTTCCAGGAACTTTTTGGGTGGCATTTCACTTTTTTCAAGTACTTCACCAATTTCCTTGTAAGTACTAATCATTTTAATTTTCGAAAGACTGTCGAGTTTGTTAAAATCAAGCTCTTTTTTACCGTCTTCATTTCTGGAGTCGGTATTGTGGCAGCCAAAACACGAATTCTGAATTACTTCTTTAACATCTTCGGGCATGGCCTGGGTCTTTGTTGGTTTATTGGAGCCTAATGCTACCAAACTAATAACAAAAAAGAGTGCGGCAAAAATTGATAATGACTTTTTCATAATTTTTTTTAATTAGTAACGGTTATGTGCAATATTAAACACATTTCCTGAGTTTTTGTTGAAATGTATTGTGATTGATATTAATTGACTAAAAAATACTTATTTTACGCGATAAATATTTTATTTATCCTGCAAAAACCATTTAAGAATGCGTTTGTATATTCCAGTTTTAATTGTACTTATTTTTGTGTGTAATTCGGTAAGTGCACAGTTGTCGGAAGGAGGATTTCCTTTGCAGGTTGTTACTTTAAAAAGTTCCGACAGGGCATTTGTTAAAATGCCGGTATTAAAACAAAGTGTCGTTGAAAAAGCAATGACAGCAAACAAAATATCTGATACACAGTTAAAGGCATTAACTTTTGCACATGCATTTAATGTCGATTTTAGCCCTTCAAATTCAGGAGTGTGGTATTCAACAAACGCAGGTTTTAACGTTTGGCGCATTACCATTTCGTCAGGTAATGCCTATTCGCTAAATCTTATTTTCGACGATTTTGAGTTAAACAACAAAGGGCGTTTATTTATTTATAACGAAGATAATAACCAATACCTCGGTGCTTTTACCTCGCGAAACAATAAACCTTCACATAAATTTGCAGTGGCACCGGTTGCCGGTGATAAAATTACCGTGCAATATGAAGTTCCTGAAGAAATAGGGACTCCGAATGATTTTAGGATTACCCGCGTTAATCACGATTTTATGGGCATTTTAAAATCTGACCGACGGCCTATAAACGGAGAGCCTGCCGGAGAATGTAATGTTGATGTGAACTGTGAAATAGGCGATCGCTGGAATGAGGTGAAAAATGCAGTTGTACGATTAATTGTTGATGGCCGGGAAGTATGCACCGGAACCCTGCTTAATAATACTGCAGAGAACAAAAAACCTTATGTTTTGTCGGCATCGCATTGTTACGACAAGTGGGAATTTGCAGAAACCACGGTTTATACCTTTAATTACGAAAGCCCTTATTGTGCGCCTTTGGATGGCGATCCGATTCATTCACTTTCAGGGGCGATTATGAAAGCACATTACGATAGTCTGGATTTTGCACTGGTAGAGTTGGACGATCTGCCACCGCCCGATTTCATGCCGTATTATGCGGGTTGGGACCGATCGCCCGTATTACCCGATTCTTCAGTAACGATTCATCATCCGCTGGGCGATATCAAAAAAATATCGTTTGATTATGATGCTCCTCAATATACAACCTTTACTTCATCGACGGTTAAAAATCCCAAAAACGGATCGTTTAATATATTGCGTTGGGACGAGGGTGTGACAGAAGTCGGTTCATCGGGAGGAGCATTGTTTAATATGAACAAACAAGTGATTGGCACTTTATCGGGAGGAGCTGCTTATTGCGGGAATCCCGTGAACGATTATTTTGCCCGCTTTACAAAGCAATGGGACTTTAGTTCCGACACCACAAAACAATTAAAATATTGGCTCGACCCACTGGTAACAGGAACTTTGTCGTTAAGTGGAAAACAATTTAATACCAATGAAGACTTGTGTAATGCATTCACAAATCTGACCGATACGGATGAACATGGAAATATTGCCCTTACTGTTTCGGGCGAGACCGAAGGCTATTGGGGCGGAACTAATTCGGCAGGAATAACAGAAATTGTAGAGCACTTTTCCATCAACGGTAATGAAATTCTGGATGGCGTTTCGTTTGGTGTTGGGAAACTGGTTACCAATAACAACAATAGCCGGATAACCGTGAAGGTATATAACGGTAGCACTTACCCGGAGAACCTGTTGTACAGTAAAAAAGTAACGATTGACCATTGGGCTGAAGATGCCATGAACTATGTAAGTTTCGATCAGATGGTTGAGCCTTCGGGGGATTTTTTCGTAGGTTTCGAATTGAGTGAAATTAATGCTGCTGATACCTTTGCAATCTATCAATCATTGCGCGAATATGAAGATGCAACCAACCATCTTTATATACGGCAAAATGGTACATGGAAAAGTTTTTCATCGCTGAATACCCAAAACTACGCCATGGTTAATGTTATGGAGTTGGTTGCTTGTAACTACAGTTTACTAACGGATACACAAACTGTAGAGCAACCTAAAAACGTTTGGGTGTATCCAAATCCAACATCTGGCGAACTAAACCTGGAGTCGGATAACGAAATTGATCCGGAGAATGTTGTGGTGTATAACTTAATCGGGCAGGAAATAAAAACTTCAGTTATAAAAACCGATAATTTCCGTATAAAACTCAACCTGCATGGAAAAACTGCGGGTGTTTATTTTGTGCGTTTTCCTTACGGAAATACTTTTGTTACCCGGAAAGTCTCGTATGTTCCATGGTAACTTAATGCATCATCTTACTATTCTGGCTTAAAGGGAAACGAAGAATGATGAAGGTTTAATTTGAGTGAACCATCAGAAGCCCGGAAAAAACCCATTGTATATTCTACTTTTGTTTCCGCTCCAGTTGCATCAATAAAAAAGTAGTTTCCCATGATGATTGCCTGTTTAAAATTGGCTATAAAACCATGTACTTCAAAACGTACTTTTTCCCAGGGCTGAAGTGCAAATCCCAGGTCTTCGGGGAAATTGTCGTTTCTTCCAACAAAGTACGAAAGTGCTTCTTCTTTGCTTGCCCTGAATTGCGGGTCAGTAGCCTTTGTTGGCTTAAAAAGTACTTTGCTTTCATCGTAACCATACAAATCCTCAATGTGCTCTTTAGCGATTTTCACATAGTCGCCTTTAGCGGTGTAAACTTTACCAATGCGAATAATACCGTTACCCCAGTCGTACTGTCGTTGTAAAATATCTTCTTTACTAAATTGCTCATTCATTTTTCTACAATTTTTATTCAAGTAAACAGGTACTAATAAGCTTAGTTCAAATCAAGCGGAATAATTTCTTTTAATTGTTCTATAGTCATCTTTTTACCGATGATTTTTTTGTTCTCATCAAGCAGATAAACGCCGGGCGTTTTTCTCGCATCGTACTTTATTTTAAATCTCGATATATGTTGCGGATCCCAAACATTTATCCAGTCGAACATATTGTGTTTGGCTAAAAATTCGGTCCATTCGGCCTTGTCGTCCATCGAATAAATAGCATACACCGTCAGTCCTTTGTCTTTGTAGGGCAGGTATACTTCTTTGTAGAATTCGGGAACAAAAACCTTACAATGAGAACAATTGGGCTCGTAAATCAGAACTGCCGTTAATTTTGATTCGATTTGGTGCAGGTTGATAAATTCGCCATCAAAGCTTTCCAGTGTGAGGTCGGGAGCAATTTCTCCGATCAGGTTATCCTGCATAAAGAGTACATTCTCTCGAATGGCCTCCAGCGATTCTTCCGTTGCCCAAAAAGCCTGGCCACTCAAGTAATAATCGCGGGCAATATCTACAAACAGGGCGTCCATACCCATAATGTTGCTGTTAATGCTGCTGTTCAGGAAAAAGGACGTGACAAACTGAAATAAGCGTTTATTGGGTTTTACATCTTCAATAAATTGGTAAACATAAGGCTTCACTGAATCATAGCCCGGATACAACACCTTGTTAAACCACGTTTCAAGTTTGGTTTTATAAAAAGGAGTGAACAGATAGCGTTCGTCGGTATAATCGAAATAATCCCAGAAATGTTCTTTCTGATAGTTGAACTGAGCCAAAAGGAGTAAGGAATCGTTCTTCTGAACTTCTTTTGGCAGCGTTGATTCATCGAGTTTGGGAACGTAATTAGCCGTTAAAAATTTGTAGAGAAATGAGTCGGGAAACTTTTTATCAATCATTGCCCAGTAATCGTGCATCTCGTCGTTCAGCGCCTCGCGTTGTTGGGCTATTTTTTCTCTTTCTGTGGCATTGGCATTTCGGTAGGCATTATTTAATGAGGAGCTCTGTTGCTGCAGGTCTGCCAAAAAATTCATGTAATCGACAAAAGCTTCTGATTCTGCGGCACCTTCTATTTTTGCTTCCTTACCCTCGTAGGTGGAATTGCTTATTTTAAAATCCTGGTCGGCACCCAATAGAAAATCAAAATGGCGGTCCTTATCCACCAGTATTTTGTATAGTCCTTCGGTTAAAATGCTATCGCCTGTAAATGTTCCCTGCCCGTTTTCGTCTAATGTAGTTTTGTCGGCCGCATAAATTTTGCCCAGGTAATGGTACGCCAGCTGAACCGTTGTATTGGGAGCTCCGTCAAGCTGAACTTCAATATTATAGTGCTGTGCGTTAAGCTGAAAACTTAAAAAAAGTAGAAACAGAAAAAGGAAACGTGTCATAAGCTTTTTCAAATTAAGTCTTAAAAATAGAATAATTACACGAAATGTAGCTTCTTTACAGCATGATACCGATTAGAAATCAAACTGAAATTTTGATTCATTTATTCCCAAAATCTCTTTGCTTTACTATCGGTATTAACCATTGTAATTTTAGAGTTCGCTTTGGGCTCCCTCTGAAAACAACTGGGTTAATTGTTTTGATCGCGAAATGTTGTAAATTCAGGCCCTGTAAAAAGTAACTATGCTTTCGGTAAATATTCCGGTATATAATATTGAAGTGGTGGATTTGGTGAACGACCTTCACCAACAAGCTACAAACTTGAACATTGATTTTGAAATCAGGGTGTACGACGATGGTTCGGATGAGATTTTTAAATCGCTGAATCGTATCGTTAAAAGCAAGCCAAATGTTGTGTACACAGAAATGGCTAAAAACCTTGGCCGAGCCGGTATTCGTAATAAATTGGGAGCCGACTCGGTGTTTGACTGGTTGTTGTTTATGGATGCTGATTCGAAAGTTATAAGCCCAAAATATTTAAAAAACTACCTGGAAAACCGCAATGAAAACCGGGTGTTGTGTGGAGGAACAGCTTATGCCAAACAAAAACCGGCCGATCCGGAAAAGCTGTTTCGGTGGACTTACGGAACAAAACGTGAGGCCGTAACCGCAGCAGTTCGTAACCGGAGCAAAGGATTTATCATTACTTCCAATAACTTTTTTCTTGCGAAAGAAATTTTTGAACGGGTAAACTTTAGGGAAGAATTGCGTGAATATGGACACGAAGATACGTTGCTGGGCTACGACTTATTTTGTGCGGATGTTGAGATCTTTCATCTTGATAACCCGCTGGAACATACCGGCCTTGAAAGCGCGCAGGCATTTTTGAAAAAGAGCTGTTTGGCGCTCGAGAATTTGAAAAAGATAGGAGAGGAGCTGCTTGATGGCGACCGAATGTTTTACCGGCAACTAAACTTTTTGCGAAAATATAAACGGATAACTTTTTTTATTCCATCGCGAGCTATCGGGCGGCTATTCAGAAAGTACCGTAACAAACTGGAAGAGAACTTAAAAGGTACTCGTCCTTCGTTATTGTATTTCGATTTGTATAAGCTGGGCTACTATGCAGGCATAAAAAACCGCTGACAAAAATTGCCAACGGTTTGAAAATATGTTGTATCGTTTAAGTGTTAATCGTCCAGATCAATATCTCCGTAACGGCTTACAACTGTAACTTTTCCACCTTCTCCTGAACCAACTTTCCCAACAACCGTGTTTTTGTGGTTATCTTTAATACGGTTTCCTGTAAAATCATCTTCAGGGTATGAAATGCCACAGTAATCGCAGCTGGCATCGAGTGAATAACTGGCATCGTCGAGTCCCAGTGAAATCTGACCGTAGCTGTTGGTAATGTTGATAAATTCGAAGTTGGCTCCAACTTCATCAACTTTAATGCCTCCGTAACCCGATTCAACTTTTAGGCTTTTCGCCAATTCTCCAATTTTAATATTGGTGTACTTTATTTCTGCTGCCAACGATTCCAGTTCTTCAAATTTAAATTTGTCGTATTTCGATTCAATTACTACCGACTTACATTCTTCAACGCTAATGTTCGAGTATTTCGATTCGATATTTAACGAAGTCGCTTCTTCAATATCAAGAGGAGAGTAACTTACATCAACATCCATGTGCGAAACTTCGCCAATATTTGCGTTTCCGTAGGCTAGTGATAAACTTAGCGAGCCGCTTTCGGGTGTAGTAAGTTCGTAAGCGGTAAAGTTACCGTATTTACAATTAAACTCGCCGTTTCCGGTAAGTCGGGCAACAATGGTGTTGCCGTATTTGTTGTTGATTTTCAGATCCTTATCAGAAGGAATATTCACTTCGTAATCGATGCTAAACTGTCGGTTACTTTTAAAATTCTTTTCAATTTCGGTAACCGCTTTTACGGCACTTCCTGTTTTTCGGATATACACTTCCAGCATATCCAATAAATCATCAGCCTTGTTCTCGTTAGGTGCATCAACGGTTATGGTAACATGAATGACTACCGAGTCGCCAGCCGAATTATTAATTTTTACTTCTCCAAAGCGGTTGTCGATTTCCAGTGATGAAACCTCATTGTTTAACCATGATTCATGGTACTCTTTTGTTTTTTCTTCAGCTACAACTGTTGTTCCGGCGGCTAAAATGCCGATGATAAACAGTGCTGCAAATCTTTTAAATGCCTTCATTTTATTCTGGTTTTAATTTTTACTACTAATTCCTTCCAGCCAATTTGCTCTGTATTATATGGCTGTTGTTTCCTGTTCAAATTCTTGTGTTTTCAGTTGTACTTCTTCTAATTTGGTAATGATTATATTGATTACACTAAGCTTAGCCTGATAATATTCTAACATGGCGTTTATTACACGTTCGTCTGTAGGGTTGGCTGTTAAATCTTTTTGCAGGTTTTGGTAAAGTTTTTCAAACTCGGCCAACTCATTGTTCATCATAGTTTGTTCGTCTTCCGAGATCAAACCTTCTTCTATCCATTTGTCCCATTGCTCCATACCGGTGTTTATGGAGTTGGTGTAATAATATTCAACTTCCTGGTATTCCGGCGAAATAGATGCCAGAGTAACGCTTGCCGATTCTGTTTTAGAAATGAAAATTCCCTGGTTGTTCGGCGAAAAATAGATAAACGCCTGGTTGGTTGCCAAAAATACAAATACAATGGCAGCTGCAACTTTCAAAATAATATTTAGACTTATTGTTTTTTTCTTTTTATGTTGCTCGTTTAGCTTTGCCTCAAATCGTGCAAAGTGGCCTTCCATTGGTTCGTTATCGTTTAACGTTTCAATGTTATCCAGTATCAGTTTTTCTATGTTATCTTTCTTTTCCATAATTTTAATTGTATGAAAATATTTCCTTCCCTCTCAATATCTCTCTTAATTTATTCTTAGCTCTCAGCAGCTGGGTTCTCGAAGCTGAATTCGATATGCCCAAAATCTGGCTGATCTCTTCGTGGTCGTACCCTTCAATCAGGTAAAGACTTAACACAATCCGGTAGCCGTCAGAAAGTTCCTGTATCGCCTGTTTTAAAACCCTGGCGTCCAGTTCGTGTGTATCCATCCGGCTTTCGGCAATTTGTGTGGTACGTTCGTTTACCTCCTCAAATTGTACTTTTCTTTTCTTTAAATAATCCAATGAACGGTTTACAACAATACGCTTTAACCATGCGCCGAAGCTTACTTCGCCTTTATAAGTTTCGATCTTTTTAAATGCACTTAAAAAGGCTTCCTGCATTACATCTTCGGCTTCCATCTCATCATTTACAATCCGCAGGCTTACGCTGAACATGGCTTTGTAATAAAGCTTGTACAGTTGGAACTGTGCCTTCTGGCTTCCTTCCTTGCACTGATCGATGATCTCCTGATGAATATTTTTATAAAGTGTATTCAAACTATCAATTTTCTGATTCAATGACGATGGCAATAATTCAATGTTGCATACGTTACGGAAATATTTTTTGTTTTTCGATAATATTTACGAAATGAATTGGGGATTTGTTGAATATCAATGTGTTTAAGAAGTACTTTCCAAATCAAATTTATTAAACTGCGATATATTTAATAAAGAGCGGAAGAGTTTGAAGGAATGAGCAGCGAGTAAAAAGTATCCAGAACCCAATATCGAGTATCCTGCTACAACGAATTATAGTATTCAACCAACTCCATCATCTTGTCTTTCTTTGCAGGTTTTATTTTATTCTCTTTTATAAAATCCTGAATTTGTTTTTGATGATCGTTAAAGAAATTCAGTAAATCCTTTTTCGATTCAATTTCAACAGCAGCTTGCTGGTTTATACGTAGGTAAAACATATCAGGCCGTTTTATAAATTTTGCAGGCTCAGGTTCTTTATACGCAGCGGCTTCTTTAGGTTTTTGGTACATCACTTCAGGGCGCGCATATAAACTAAGCGTACCTTCGATTAAAAGAATAAAATATGCTCGTTTAACTTTGTTGCCAAGTTCGTACGGAATGTTGGAAAAAGTATCTTCTCCTATCACTGCTTTTTCAACAATTTCTGGTGCTGCTATGGCCAGAATTTGCTCGTCGGGTGTCTGAAATTCCATTTCGTCGTTATAAATATTATAACGTAAAGGAACATCGTTGTACTGAATTTTCTGGGATGTGAAAATAGTACCTTTCGTAAATTCATCTATATAATAGGGCGAGCCTTCAATCTCGCTTTCAGAGAGTGTTCTTCGAAATTCTCCCCGCTGCATCTTGTTCGATTCAAAAAAATCAATTGCATTACGCAAATCATAAACACTTTGAGCAAAAAGTCCTGTAGAACAGAATAGTAGAAAAGAAATCAGCAGCATGTATTTTTTCATGGTTGACAATTTAAGAGTTATTGTGTTGTTATTTATTTGTAGTTGCATATTCGGCAATGGCTTTTGCATGTAGTTCAAGTGTGCTGAACAGCGGCTCTTTAAATTCATCCTGACTGATCAACAGAGGTATTTCGGTGCATCCCAAAATCATTCCTTCGGCACCTTTTTCAGCCAGTTTATTCATTATTGCCAGAAAACCGTTTTTTGTTTCCGGAAGAAAAATTTCTTTTAAAAGCTCGTTCATAATCGAGTTGTGGATAAATTCTCGTTCCTGTTTTTCGGGCACAATAACCTCAATATTATGCTTGGCTAATCGTGTTTTATAGAAGTCAAGTTCCATGGTCTCGCGCGTTCCCAACAATCCAACTTTTTTTATTCCTTTTGCATTTATGGCATCAGCTGTTGCATCGGCAATGTGCAAAATCGGAACATCAATTTCAGTTTCTAACTGTTCGTAGGTAAAATGAAGGGTGTTGGCACAAAGAGCAATAAAATTGGCGCCGGCATTACATACCGTTTCGCTGGCTTTTTTTACAATGGAATATACTCCTTCGCGATCGTTTTGCTGGTTGCAGGCATAAATGTCGCCGTAATTTACCGAGTACAAAATAATTTCAGGAAAGGTTAATCCGCCCTGGTTTTTGTTGACGGTTTCGTTAATAATCTTGTAGTATTCCTGCGACGATACCCAGCCGGTTCCTCCAACCAAACCTATTTTCTTCATTTTGTTTAATTTTCTTCTTTTCAAAAGTGCTAATTTATTTGGGATAGTTAAAATTTATTATTGCTAATTTTGCGCGAAAATAGATTATGCAAAAACCGGAACTTCTTTTACCTGTTGGAAATCCAGAATCGTTTTATGCCGCTTTGCGTGGTGGAGCCGATGCAATTTTCCTGGGATTAAAACAATTTAACGCCCGCGGAAGGGCAAAGAATTTTACCAACGGGCAACTGGTTACCATCCTTGATGAAACTAAAAAGAAGAACATTCAGGTTTACATTACCCTAAATACGGTGATCAAAAACAATGAGATTCCGGAGTTACTCGATTACCTGAATTTTTTAAACCAGGTTGGTGTTTACGGCGTGATCATTCAGGATTGGGGCGTTTTTTATATTGCGCGTATGTACTTCCCAAATTTAGTGTTGCATGCCAGCACACAGATGGGTATACATAATTCAACCGGCGCGAATTATGCGCATAAAAAGGGGATTGAACGTGTAGTTTTGGCTCGCGAACTTACACTACCGGAACTGACTAGAATATGCAAAAAAAGTAAGGTTGAAACCGAAGTATTTATTCATGGTGCACTGTGTTATTCTTTCTCAGGCATGTGTCTTTACAGCAGTTACGCCGGGGGCAGGGGAGCTAATCGCGGACTTTGTACACAGCCTTGCCGACGAACTTATACCGCTAAAAATGAGTATCAGTATCTCTTTAATTTAAAAGATAACCAGCAAATTGATTTGGTTAACCGATTTGCCAAAATGGGAGTGACGAGCTTAAAAGTTGAGGGACGCATGAAATCGGGTGAATACACTTACCGTGTGGCACAAGCCTACCGAACGGTGCTTGACGAACCTGATCAATTGGAAAAAGCCAAAGAACTTTTGTCGCTTGATTTTGGACGCGAGAAAACCGCCTATTTTATGGGGAAAGATGTAAACGAAGCCATTTCTGAAAAAACGGTTGCAGGTGTTTTTCTTGGTAAAGTTGAGCGGATTAAAGGACAGAATATATGGTTGTCGTCGAAAATGAATATTGAGCCGGGATTCCGTTTGCGTTTTCATATTCCGGGTACCGAAAAGCAGGAAACGGTGAAAGTGCGCGAAGTGGTTGACGAGAATGGTTTATTCAAAATTCATTCGGGCGGAAAACAGGTAAAACCACATAGCGAAGTTTATTTGGCGGGGATTAGCGATGTTAAATTCCCATCGAAACTCGATGATTCGAATGCCCATTTTAAGCAGCTAAAATACGGACACAAACAAAAGATATTGAGTGCATTGAAAGGCAAAGAAAGTGGCCGAAAGGAAGAATTCTATTTTCGCATCAACTCGATGGAGTGGCTGAAAAAGATGAACCTGAATGAAATGGAAGGTTTGTTTTTGGCTTTTTCGAAGATTACATGGAGCCGCTTTGATCCGGAGGTGCCGTTTATCCAAAAGTTCAGGGAGAAAATATATATCGAACTGCCTAAGTTTATTCAGCAGGATGCCATACAATTTTACCGCGAGCTGATTGCCAAAATGGTAAAATGCGGATTACGTAACTTTGTGATCAGCCATATTTCTCAACTGGATCTGATTCCGCCAAAATGCCGCATTATTGCCAACGAAAATGTATATGTTTTTAACGATGCCGCTGCCCGATTTATAAAAAGCGAAGGGGTAAGCCTGTTTTCTTATCCGCAGGAAATTGATTTTGAAACCCTGTTTTCACTATCGCATAAAGACGGAATTTTACCGGTTTATTTCCATCCCGAACTTTTTCATTCGCGAATGCCCATTGCCATGAAAAATGGGAGTGATGAGCTGGTGGATGATATGAACATTAAGTTACAACGTTTCCGCCGAAATGGTATTACATCAATTGTTCCACAGGTTCCGGTTTCCATTTCGCAATCGAAAAACAAATTGAAAAAGAATGGCTTTTACCGGTTTTTAATTGATTTAAGTTACGAACCGGTTTCAAAACACCGCGCAAAAACTGTTAAAAGCCGTATTCTGCGATCGGAACAAATCCAACCATCAAATAGCTTTAATTTTAATAAGGGATTGAAATAAGGATGTCATCTTTTTAAAAGATGACATCCTTATTGTTGAATTTTACGCAATAAAAAAGCAGGTCCGAAACCGAACCTGCTTTTTTTATGTAGTTGTTTTTATTTTCTATCCATCGTTCATCGATGCAAGGAATTCTTCGATACTTGCAGTACGCATTAATCTTGTTTTTATAAACTCCATTGCTTCCAGGGCGTTCATATCGCCAAGGTAGTTGCGTAATATCCACAGTTTGTCGAGAACCTCTTTCGAGAATAAAAGGTCTTCGCGGCGGGTACTCGATGTTGGAATATCCACAGAAGGGAAAATACGCTTGTTCGACAATTTTCTGTCGAGTTGCAGTTCCATGTTACCGGTACCTTTAAACTCTTCAAAAATAACCTCGTCCATTTTCGATCCGGTTTCGGTAAGTGCCGTTGCCATAATCGTTAATGAACCACCTTCTTCAATGTTTCGTGCAGCACCGAAGAAACGTTTTGGTTTATGCAGCGCATTGGCGTCAACACCACCCGAAAGTACTTTCCCGGATGCCGGTTGAACGGTATTGTATGCACGGGCCAAACGTGTAATCGAGTCTAACAGGATAACCACATCGTGGCCACATTCGGTTAAACGTTTTGCTTTTTCCAGTACAATGTTTGCCACTTTTACGTGTTTGTCTGCCGGCTCATCAAAAGTTGATGCAATTACCTCGGCATGTACGCTGCGTGCCATATCTGTAACCTCTTCCGGCCGTTCGTCGATCAATAATACGATCATGTAAACCTCAGGGTGGTTGGCTGCAATTGCATTGGCAATTTCCTTCAGCAGTACCGTTTTACCAGTTTTTGGCTGGGCAACAATCAAACCACGCTGTCCTTTACCAATTGGCGCAAACATATCAACAACTCGTGTCGAAACGTTGTCGTGACCATTTCCGGTAAGGTTGAATTTTTCATCAGGAAATAAAGGAGTCAGGTGATCGAAAGGTACGCGGTCGCGAATAAATTCCGGGCTGCGTCCGTTAATCTCCAGAACTTTTATCAGTGGGAAATATTTTTCACCTTCTTTCGGCGGGCGAACTGTTCCTTTCACAGTATCACCGGTTTTCAGCCCAAAAAGTTTAATCTGCGATTGCGATACATAAATATCGTCGGGCGAGTTCAAATAATTGAAATCCGACGAACGTAAGAAACCGTAACCATCTGCCAAAATCTCTAAAACACCAGTATTGTTAATAATACCTTCAAACTCGAATTGGCGCTGTTTTTGGCGATTTCCCTGCTGCTGGCCATGTTGTTGATTTCTATTTTGTGGTCTTTGACGGTCGTCTTTTCCGCCTGTATTTTGTCTTGGCTGATTCTGTTGATTCTGCTGGTTCTGCGAATGTCTTTGCTGACCACCACGTTGTTGTTGTTGTTGTTGTTGTTGTGGCTGCTCTTTCGCTAATTGAACTTTTACTTCAGGTTTCTGCTGCTCTTGTTTCTTTTCCTGAGTTTGTTGATTTTGCGGCTGTGGCTGAGGAGCTGTTTTTACTTCCTCAGGCTTGGCCTTCGCTTCAATATTTTGTTGCTTTGGTTCCGCAGCTGATTTTTCCTTGGTAAAACCTTTTATAATTGCTTTTATCTGGTCCTGACGCGTTTGAACTTTATCGTCAATTTTATCGCTTTGTTTCTTTCTCGGACCTGATCCCACTTTTTCACGTTTTACAGTCTCCACTCTTTGGCGAGGACGTTTTGAACGGCGTGGTTCATCGTCATCCATGTCGTTTCTGTCGGATTGTTTTTTTCGATTACCGGCTCCTCCTTTATCATCGTTAGGAGAATTCTTTTGGCCTTTGTTTTCAGCTTCAAGAACAGCCTGGGTATCTAAAATTTTATAAATAAGATCCTGTTTTTTGTAGGATTCTACACGTTTAATTTTGAGCTCTTTAGCGATCTCTTTTAATTCAGGAACAAGTTTCTTGTTCAGTTCTAAAATATCATACATTATACTATTGTTATAACTTTTCTCGATTAATAATTGTTGAAAAAATACTTGGAACAATTGACGAGGAGGGTGATTTCTTTTGAAATCGACTGCAAGTATAAATAAATACCTGCTTGTAAACAAAAAATTGAAACTCTTTTTTCTTCCTCTTTCTTATTTTTAAGTAAAATTAAAACTTTTGGTTCGTTCG
Source organism: uncultured Draconibacterium sp. (assembly GCF_963675065.1). Taxonomy (NCBI): domain Bacteria; kingdom Pseudomonadati; phylum Bacteroidota; class Bacteroidia; order Marinilabiliales; family Prolixibacteraceae; genus Draconibacterium; species uncultured Draconibacterium sp. Next base: position 673,808 of record NZ_OY775906.1, read on the forward strand.
TAAAAATATATTTTCAAAAAACGATGCAATTTGCTCAGTAGAAAGTTCTGATTGTAAATACTATACGTTTAACAGGGACAAATTGTTTAACTTTATTTGAAGGAGTTTTCTCAAGAGGTTTAAAAAGTAGCAAAAAACAGAAGCTACTACTTAATTCCTTTTAGCCTGATAATTGACGCAAGACCGCGGTGGTAAAGGCCTTCATCGAGTTCTAGATCACTTTTATGTGTTGTTATTGAACTAAAATTTTTAAAGTCATTTTTTAACTCCTTTTCATCAAAAAGGAAGCTAATATCTTTAGGACCTCCGGTATTTCTGTTTATTTGCTCTTTAGAAAATCCTTCAAGTATAATCGTGCCTCCGGGTTTTAAATAGGCTGCTAATTTTTGGTGTACTTTATTGCGCATATTGCCGGGCATATGGGCATATGTCAAACAGATACAATCGAAATGCTCTATTTCAAAATTTGCATTTGAATAATCAGTTATCAGGTAATTGATTGAAACGTTATGTTTATCAGCAAGAATAAGTGCTTTTCTTTGTCCTTCACTACTGGGATCAAAAGCTGTAACATTCCAGCCTAATGTTGCAGCGAACACTGCATTCCGTCCTTCTCCTTCTGCCGGAAATAATACTTTACCAGGTTGAAGATTTGGCAATTCCCGTTTCACAAATTCGTTCGGAGTTTCTCCGTATGCATATTCTGTTTCGCTGTATCTCTCGTTCCAAAAGTTGTTCATTTTATTCTGATTTTTGATAATGTACAACATCTAGAACAATAAAAGGTTGAGAGGAATAATTGAGCTAATTTCCGGTAGTACAATATTGAACATTGAGTTCAATCGAGTAATATTTGTATTTCGTTAATGGTCCATAATAATAATATATTGGGGGATATGGAGCTAATGGATTCCCTCGATACACCTCATAAGCTTTGTCTCCTGGCTTCTTATAACCGATTATAACGACTTCAGGAGTATTACCAGAAAACATCCAGTTTTGATCGAAGTAAAATCTGATATTTTGATCGATATAAGAAGCAGTACCGATTATCTCTCCATTATCAGCAACAATGTTTTCACTTGCTTTATTTATGTCGTAATAGTAGGTTTCATTGATCATTTCGCCACAAAATGCGAAATGAGAAAAACAACCTCTTCCACCAACTGGAGTATAGATAGAATAGGAAATTGAATAACCGGGCATATCAGAAAGATAATATCCTTGGCTCCATGCAGATTCCAGTGCCCCTGTATTTGCGTTGATTACCACCGCATGTGCAAAGAGGTAGATATCATTTCCTTCCCCGAAATCGTAGTCTAAAGCAATTTCTTCTTTCGAAATATCAAACATGTATTCATTTTTGCCGGATGATTTATACGGAAACTTACCCGGGACTGGCATGTTTTTAATGTTGGAAGGAACTTCTCCAGGATCAGTGCCTATCCATAATTGTATCTCTTCAATTTCATAATTTGAGTTACCTGCAAATTTTACTATTAATGAGTTGGCATTGTTGCTTACTTTCATAGTTCCAACCTGTTCTTCATTTTTAAGTTGTAGCGGAAATTGTTCATCTATAGCCACACTTTTTAGGTAGGAATCTTCTGTGTCGTAACTTGTCTCCATGGGCTCAATTTCTTCTTCTGAGTTCATCAGGGCTACGTCGATACAACTCCAATAAAGAGTGCTCATAATTAAAAACATTCCCAATAATACCTTCGTTTTCATTGATTTAATTTTTGTTGTGTTTTTCAATAAAACATTGTCCTTTTGTGAGCCAGCTATTTCGACTCATCTTGAACCTAAAAAGGGGTTGATTAAAAATCGGAAGTTACTGCCAGATTAGAAGTATTAGTTCCAACAGTAGTCTTTTGAAGCGTCCAAAACCCAAGACTATTACCTTCGTGATCACATTGTGTACTCGGAGTGATTAGAGTGAAATGTTCTAAAAATCAGTTCAATATATTGTTTTTGTAAATAGCCGGTATTTGATTCTACTCTAAAGTTTTTAACGATTAGATCGTAAATCCTTATGCATATTTGTTAAAAACTCGTTAAGCGCTTTGCTGTTGTGTATTGTAGACCTTTGAGGAAAATGCGAGAAAATGCAAAATTTCGAATGAATTTTGACGGTAAAAGTAGATCCCATACTACTAAATGAACATAATAAGGCATAATTGCTTATGCCTTATTAGGCTTCTACTATTTTTTTACAATCAAACTCACGTTATTTAATGCTCCATACAACACCTCCACCGGATGCAAAGCAAATTTACCTGTTCCGTCCTTTATATGATGGCGGCACGAAGTTCCCGGAGCCGAAATGATGTAATCTTCTTTAGCCTTTCGAACTGCAGGGAAAAGCACCAACTCACCAATTTGCATTGAAAGCTCGTAATGTTCCTTTTCGTAGCCAAACGAGCCGGCCATACCACAACAGCCTGACGGAATTTCTTTCACAAAATAGTTTTTGGGCAGCGACAACATTTTTTTCGATGGTTCAGTTGAAGCTACGGCTTTTTGTTGGCAGTGTCCGTGCAGTAGAATATGTTGTTCTTCAGTAGTAAAATCTTCTTCTGTTATGTTGCCTTTTTCAATTTCAGCAGCAATAAATTCTTCAAATAGAAGTGCATTTTTTGCCAGTTTTTCAGCGGCCGGTTGCAGGTCTTTTTCAACCAATTCAGGGTATTCATCGCGGAAAGCAAGTATGGCCGAAGGCTCAATTCCAACCAGTGGTGTTTCGTCGGTGATAATGTCTTTTAACAGGTTTATATTTTCGGTGGCCACTTTTTTCGAAGTCCGCACCATCCCTTTCGACAGGAATGTTCTTCCGCTTTCTTTGGTTTGCGGAATTTTAACTTCGTAACCCAGTTTGGTTAGCAGCAGAATGGCTTTAATTCCAATATCGCTTTCGTTGTAATTGGTAAACTCATCGTTAAAAAGGTAAATTTTGCCCTTCGTTTCTTGTTCCGGTAAGGGAACTCCGTTTTCAATCCAGCGGTTTAAAGTAATTTTCGACAACGCCGGAAGAGTTCGAAAGGTTGAGAATCCGATGGCGCGTTTCATCAAGGAAGTACGCATCATAAAGTTTGAAATCGGTCGGAAAACCATAGCCAGTTTGTTTAAACGCGGCAGGTAGCCAATTAATCGCGAACGCATCGGAACGCCATGCAAATCGTAATAATTTTGCAGGAATTCGGCTTTTAGTTTGGCCATATCTACATTACTCGGGCACTCGCTTTTACAAGCCTTGCACGAGATGCAGAGACTTAAAATATCGTATATCTCCTGGTGGTCGAACAGGTTCTTTTTCTCGTTGTTGTACAGGAATTCGCGCAAGATATTGGCACGTCCGCGGGTGCTTTTGTCTTCGTCGCGGGTAGCCATAAAAGTAGGGCAGAGGGTGCCGCCAATAACTTCACTTTTGCGGCAGTCGCCCGAACCGTTACATTTTTCGATGGTTCGGAAAAAGCCTTTGTTTTTCGAGAAATTAAAGTGTGTATCTGTTTCGGGAATAGCTTTGCCGGGAATTACGCGCAGGCTTTCGGTAATGGGTGGCGTATTTACGATTTTTTCGGGATTAAAAATGTTATCCGGGTCCCAGGCTTTTTTCACCGATTTTACCATTTCGTAGCATTGGTCGCCCAACATAAACGGAATGAATTTACCTCGTGCTCTTCCATCGCCATGCTCACCACTCATCGAGCCACGGTATTTTTTTACCAGCGCCGCCACTTCGTTCATTAAGGTTTCAAAAATCTCAACATCTTTTGGATCTTTAAAATTGATTAACGGACGAAAGTGAATTTCACCAGTGGCAATGTGGGCATAAAACACGCTGTCTAATCCCAGTTTTTTCAAAACAACTTTTATATCAGCCACGTAGTCGGGCAGGTGTTCCGGATGAACAGCGGTATCTTCAATTCCGGGAACACCTTTTCTGTCGCCCGGAATATTAGCCAGCAATCCCAATCCGGCAGTTCGCAACGACCACACACGTTTTATTTTATCGGCACCGGTTACCAGCGGATAATGGTATCCTAATCCGGCTTCTTTTAATTCCTTTTCGAGTGCGGCAGCTGTAGTGATTAATTCTTTTTCGGTTTCGAACGAAAATTCGATCATCAGCATCGCACCGGGATCGCCTTTTACAAAAAAGCGGTTTTTGGCCTGTTCAATGTTTTGTTTAGCTGCCTGCATCACCGGATCGTCCATTAATTCGATGGCCGTTGGTTTGTATTTTAAGGCAATTAAATTAGCATGCAACGATTCTTCCAGCGTTTCAAAATGCGCACAAACCAAGCCTTTAAATTTTGGCGGCAATGGAATTATATTCAATTTTATCCGGGTAGAGAATGCCAAAGTTCCTTCAGAACCTGCCAAAAGTTTACAAAAGTTGAATTTACCTCCACCTTTGGTATAAGGATCGGCATACATCAACTCATCGATGGCATAACCCATATTTCGACGGGTTAATTTGGGGTCAGGAAAGTTCTTCAGAATCTCATCCCGATTTTGTTTATCGGAAAGCAGATCGTTAATATTTGAGTAAATGGCTTTTTCCTGCTGATTCGGATTTCCATTTAGTTTATCCTGGAATTCTTCTTTGCTTAATTCTTTGAATGTTGTTTCAGAGCCGTCGCTCAAAATGGTATCAATTTCCAATACGTGCTGGCGCACACTACCATAAACCAGCGAATGCAGACCACACGAATTATTTCCCAGCATACCGCCAATAACACAGCGGTTGGCTGTGGATGTTTCCGGACCAAACTGCATACCGTGTTCTACTAAAAACAGGTTTAATTCTGCCAATACAACACCGGGTTCAACAATCACATAGTTTTGGTCTTTGTTGAATTCTACAATCTTATTCATGTATTTCGAAACGTCGACAACAATTCCGTTTCCAACTACCTGTCCCGCCAGCGAAGTACCTGCCCCACGGGGAATAATACTGGTATTATTCTCGCGTGCAAAGGCGATGATCTTTTTTATATCATCCTTATTTTTAGGCTTGGTAACGGCCAGCGGCATTTCTTTGTACTGCGATGCATCGGTTGAATAAAGCACCCGCTGAACGTTATCAAAAAAAAGATCGCCCTCGAGTTGGGTTTTTAGTTGGTTGAATTTATTTGTAGTTGTCATAGTAGTTCGAAAAGCACAAATTTAGTAATAATTTGTAATTTGTCATACAAATTATGGTGTGATATCAGTTTTCTGTTTAGTTCATATATTTTCAATTAAACGGCGTTGAAATCAAGTAATATTTTTATGTTTTTAGCCGGATCTTTCTTTAAAATTTCAAATCCTTTTTGGGTTTCAGATCCGTGTAATATTTTTGATATCAGTGCTTCCGGTTTTAGTCGATTGTTTTTCAGGTGTTCAATGGCTTCGGCAAATTCGCCATGGCTAACGCGCGAAGTTACAATGGTTCCTTCTTTCCAGATCAGTTCACGAAATACAACCGGTGTTGGTTCGGCTGCCAATCCCAGCACGCAAACTTTTCCACCACCAACAATCGAACGAATGCAACCTGTTATTGGATTTACACCATCCTCAATTTCTTCAGGGTGCCCAACCGCTTCAAAAGCTATATCAACGCCTTTTCCGTTGGTTTCATTTTTTATGCGTTCTACAGGATCTTCTTTTTTTGCATTTATTGGAATCACATTGTCGTAATATTTTGGCCCGATTGCCAACCGTTCATCAAGAATATCAATCATAAAAACCGTATTGTCGGTAACGGTACGAACGGCCTGCAAAATACACAGGCCAATTTTGCCCGATCCCCAGATAACAATGCTGTCGTTTTCCTGAACGTTTGCGCGGTTTTTGGCATGACAACCAATACTTAAAACTTCAACCAGTGCCACGTGTTCGTCGGGTATATTTGCAGGCACTTTGTATAACATCGAGGGAGGCAGCGAAACGTATTCGCAAAAACCGCCGTCCATATCAATGCCGATTAGTTTTAGGCTGGTACATGCCGGGAAATGGCCTTTTAAACAAGCGGGGCATTTACCGCACCAGATAATAGGGTCGGGGGCAACTTTATAGCCAACTTCCCAGCCGGTAACTCCTTCGCCCACTTCGGCAACAACTCCGCCAAATTCGTGTCCCATAATTAGCGGAAGTGTTGTGCGCGGATGGAATTCGCCGGTGTGAATGTGCTGATCGCTGCCGCATATACAGCCAAAGTTTACTTTTATTAAAACTTCATTCGGTTTGCAGACCGGTTTTTCAATAGTTTTCCATTCAACCTGGTTATATTTTGTAAGAACTGCTGCTTTCATACTGATCGGTTTTATGGTTTCAAAGATAAAGGAAAATGTAAAGATAGCGTGAGAAGGACTTTTCGTTTATAACTAAAGCTTTGTATCATTTTTAAGTCGAACTCAGGTAAAAAAAGAAGACAAATTGATACGATTTAGTGAAATTCTGTGTTTATACTATAACCAGGTATTTAGGTTTAGCAATTTTTTGTTTACTTGCATATATCTGGTTAAATATTGATTTACAAACTCATTAATCTATATCAATTGTTATGAAAAAAATCTTTCTTGTTGCATTGATAGTGCTGGCAGGCTTTAAATTCTCTAAAGCCCAATCGGATGTGGCAGATATGTTACGTTTTGGATTGCATGATGCCAATTTGTTGATTGAAGCCTACGTAGAACCTTATGCGAAAGGCCTTGGGGTAGGGATGAATAATTCGTGGTACTATACGGCCGAAACACACAAACTGTGGGGATTCGACCTGGCTTTTTCGGTTAGTGCGTTTAAAGTGCCAGGGTCGGATAAAACCTTCGATGTAAATGAACTGGGGTTGCAATATGTGTATGCACAAAACGGTCAGAGCATAGCATCTACCGCCGCCGGTAGTGGCGAGGGGGTAAGTTTGTATTACGATGCAGAGATCAATGGGCAGACTATTCCTATCGAATATTTTTCTACTCCCGGAGGTAGTGGTGTTGACGTTGTTCCGGTTCCGATTATTCAAGCCACATTCGGTTTGTTGCCTAATACCGATGTAATATTACGTTATGTGCCTAAAGTAAAGTTTGAGATTGATAACGAAGACGCAGAGGCTGGTCTTTGGGGGCTGGGTTTTAAGCATAATATTCGCGAGTCGTTGCCGGTTATTAAACATTTACCAATGGATATTGCCCTTTTTGGTGCGTATTCGAATATAAGTGGTGAGTCAGGAATTGATTTTGATTATACGGTTTACGGTGTTCCAAATCCTGCAGGATATGTACAGGATCCGAATCAAAAAGGAGAATTTGCTACCAAAAACATGAAGTATGGGGTAATCGTTTCTAAAAAGCTTGCTGTAATTACATTTTTCGGCTCAGTTACCGGTAACTCCAGTAAAACCACATTTGATATTTTGGGAAAATACCCGGTTCCGGATCCGTCGAAGTTGGGTTCAAATATTACGAACATTGATGATTTATTAGTTAATGCCATGACTGAGGAAGAAGACCCGATTACTTTAAAGTATAAAGATAATTACATAGGAATAGATGCAGGCTTTCGATTGAAGTTAGCATTTTTCAGCCTGTTTGGTTCCATTAGTAAAGCCAACTATGTAAGTTATAATGGAGGTATTAGTTTTGGAATCCGCTAGAGAAACAATTATTTGTTATAATATAAGTTGAGGGGCGCCTATAAAGGGCGCCCTTTTTTTATCGAAGAGAGAAGCAGCAACAGTTTATCAAAAGATTCTGAAAACATTGAAATTACTAATTGCGATTATCTTATAAAGAACAACTCTCTTTTGCAACACTTATTGTTTGATTACCGGCTTACCGGTATCGCCTGAAAAAGCTGTTCAGTTCGTTGGTTAATTGTTCGTATATCGGCCTTGTAAACTCAATAAACAAATCCTGATGTGGAGGCAAGGGAACAACTTTTTGTTGAGTGAGTGCATACTGTGCATCGCTTAAAGCTTCTTCGTCGCCGGCAAAAATGGCATATTGGTTTACCCAGGTAAAAGAGCCGGGAATAAGGTTGTCGCGCAACAACTTATCGTTTTGAAAATCTACAATACGGTAATTCAGGCGACCTCCCGAAATTACCTCATCGGTATACGTTTTTAGTTTTGCATGGTAGGTTTTATTTACAAAAGTAGTATCGGTAAGCGGAATTTTTACCTTTTTGGTAAGGCTCTCTTCTTTTTCACTGCGTACCAGGTTACCCACCGAAAAATCGTAAAATTCCATGCGAACAACAAAATCCGGATTTAACTCAAAGTTTTCTGCCTGTTTAGGCGAAAAGAAGTTTACAAAACCATGCGACGGGAATTGGTTATTCACGTATTCAAACACCTGGTTGTAAAAAAACTCGGAACTGAGTTCGTAGGTTTTTGTTCTCACTGTAACTGCCTCAACAACTACATTTACGGTTGCCAGTTCTTTGGCAATGGCCATTTTCTCCTGTGTGTCTTTATAGCCCGGAATCCACTGGTCAGCTCTTTCAAAATGACTGTAGGCAGTTCGTGCACTTTCGCGCGATTCCTGTTCTATAAAATGCAATCCGGCCTGGTAGCGGTCTTCGGCAGCTTTTTCGTAGGCCATATTTAATTCCGAAGTGTATGTCTTTGGATTGGGAAATATTTTGCGCGCCGCCGGAGTACTTCTTATCTGGTCGCTCATTCCATTTACACGCTTCATTATCGAGATGGCACGTTCCCATTTAAACGCTTCGTTAGATGTCAAAGTCAGATCAATTTCTTCCTGCGACCACTCCATGGCCATAGGGTAGCCTTCCTCTAATACTTCTAAAGCTTTATCGTTGGTTGGGTTTGACTTTAAACGCTCAACTGCTTTCGAAATGGCCTGGTAATAATCGCCGCGTTGCAGTGCTTTTTTGCCCGATGAACATGAAAATAATACGAGTGGGAGAAGTAGTAATAAAAGGTAAGGTTTTTTCATTTTAATAT